>NZ_AVPG01000097.1 GCF_000775615.1 Pontibacillus litoralis JSM 072002 | reverse complement strand
GCCGGATTCAGCCGGGAACTCGAGAAACTGGGCTTCAGGGTAAGGGAAGCCCGTGCGAGTACCGGCAAACTTAACGGCTACTATGTAACGAGCCGGAGTGGAACGGAATACAAGGCAAGCGAGATAGGGAAAGGCTATACGCTTGCCCACATCGAAAAGACACAGAAAAACTTGAAGTATAACTCAATCAGCAGGAATTATGGAAA
>NZ_AVPG01000082.1 GCF_000775615.1 Pontibacillus litoralis JSM 072002 | reverse complement strand
AATATACATCCACAGGTTCTGCAAGTTCGACATTGTCCTCAACCCCATATCGCAGAGTCCTCTGGTTTGCCTTCAGCTCGATAAGGAAATCACCGCCTTTTTCCCGGATTTTATCTATGATGGCTTTCTGGAAGGACATGGCGTCTGCCGTAACTATGCATCCTGACACATCCACCTTGTCCAACAGTTTGGGTACGGAGGTTATCTCGTTGCTTTTTTCTTCACACATGTCCGTGGCAAGGGTGAAACCTCCTTCAAGGGAATAGGCGGATACGATGTCGGGGTTGCGTCCGTTTTCAAGTACCGTCCCTCTCATTGCCTTGCCGTCAATACAGAGGATGTCCCCGGCACAACCGACAAGCTCATCATGGAAGGTGGAGGTAAATTCAGACATCCGCTCAGACATGGCTTCATCATCA
>NZ_AVPG01000083.1 GCF_000775615.1 Pontibacillus litoralis JSM 072002 | reverse complement strand
TTGGATATGAAATCCTACTTCGATACAGTAAATCATGACAAACTCATGTACTTTGTGGAAAAGCAGATAGACGATAAGCGTGTACTTCACTTGATAAGGCAATACTTACTGAGTGGAATTATGGTAGAAGGTATCTTCGAAAAATCAGAAGAAGGAACGCCGCAGGGCGGGAACCTGTCACCATTACTCAGTAATATCTACTTAAATGAATTAGACCAACTGTTGGAGAAGCGTGGTCATCGCTTTGTGCGATACGCAGATGACTGTAATATTTATGTGAAAAGTAGAAGAGCTGGCTATCGGGTGATGAACAATATGACCAAATTCCTTGAAGGGAATTTGAGTCTTATCGTCAACCGAGAGAAAAGTGCGGTTGGAAGTCCCT
>NZ_AVPG01000081.1 GCF_000775615.1 Pontibacillus litoralis JSM 072002 | reverse complement strand
TCACGACGAAAGGAATCCGTGGAAGAACGAACCAATCCAAGCCCATAGTCATGAGTAAAGGTAAACCCACAACATGTGCAACGCTGGCGAGGCACGGCAAGTTCAATCCAAAGCGTACCAAGATGCCAAGCATAGCCGTGACGAAAACGGCGAACTTTCGTGTCATGACGATGTGTTTTCCCAAAACAAATCGGACATAAAATACATTGTGCTGGGGAAGAAACACGAAAAACAGATGGTTCTTCCTCAGAAGGCAAAGTAACGGTAAAAAAAGATGGTAACGGCAACATCATTTTGATAAACTTAGAGGACAAAGCGAAAACTCCTATCGTGGTTTGTCTGGACAACAATTACGATACGGGAGTTTTCGCTTTTTTCATAGTGATTTAAGTCAAATGATTCAGTTTTTTAGAGTCAACCCCAAGTTACGGTGATGAACC
>NZ_AVPG01000080.1 GCF_000775615.1 Pontibacillus litoralis JSM 072002 | reverse complement strand
CTTCCATTTCCATACCTGTTTCTTGGCTTTTCTCAATCAATTCTTGTAGATATTTACCGTCACTTTTTTCACCAGTCGTCACAATTGCAGCGGTAATAAGTCGTTCATCATTTATTGCGATATGAGTTTTATAGCCAAAGAATGAAGAATCGGCCGTTTTATGACCAACACGCGCATCTGGATTTATTACGTTAATTATACTATAAAACAGCGATCCATTCCCCGATAAAAGGAAATGGATCGCTGTATTATTTTCACTTTATTACAAGTGAGTTTCGTTGATTGGAGTGTAGAGCGGCGACTCCTGTGGGATTAGCGGGACAGGTGAGACCCCGCAGGAGCGAAGCGACGAGGAGCTCACCGCCCGCCCCACGGAAAGCGTCCGCTTGGAACGTAAATCAACAGTTCTAGCTTAAGTCCTTTTAAGTGGACTTTTTCAGTGGCCTC
>NZ_AVPG01000079.1 GCF_000775615.1 Pontibacillus litoralis JSM 072002 | reverse complement strand
TTCCCCGCAAGAGTAGGACGTCGCCAGGCATTTATTCCATATTCCAACGTAGCTCAGTGGTAGAGCTATCGGCTGTTAACCGATCGGTCGCAGGTTCGAATCCTGCCGTTGGAGCCATGGAGAGCTGTCCGAGTGGCCGAAGGAGCACGATTGGAAATCGTGTAGGCCCTAAAAACGGGGTCTCGAGGGTTCGAATCCCTCGCTCTCCGCCAGTACAAAACTGGCCCGTTGGTCAAGTGGTTAAGACACCGCCCTTTCACGGCGGTAACACGGGTTCGAATCCCGTACGGGTCACCAAAATTATATGGAGGATTAGCTCAGTTGGGAGAGCACTTGCCTTACAAGCAAGGGGTCACTGGTTCGAGCCCAGTATCCTCCACCATATAAAAATTCATTATTATTACCGCGGGGTGGAGCAGTCTGGTAGCTTGTCGGGCTCATAACCCGAAGGTCGCAGGTTC
>NZ_AVPG01000077.1 GCF_000775615.1 Pontibacillus litoralis JSM 072002 | reverse complement strand
CTTCGTTGCGGAACGCTTCGGCTACAAGAACATCGTGGAGTTCTCCTGCCACTGCGATGAACGGACACCGCACGTCCATTGTGTCGTTGTGCCGCTTACAAAGGACGGCAGACTGTCCGCCAAGGAAGTCATGGGAAACAGACACAAGATGTCGGAACTTCAAGACAGCTACGGGAAGCTGATGCAAAACAAGTTCGGGCTTCAAAGGGGCATCAAGGGCAGCACCGCCACCCATGACAGCGTAAGGGAATACTACGGACGGATAAACCAACGCTTGTATTATCCCAGCTGCAGCATGGAACTAAATAGCGAAACCAGAAGCCCACAAATAGAAACTCCGCCCTTAATGGGTCGGGAGAAATGGGCGGAGAGGCAAAATAAGGCGATTTCAGAGCGTTTCAACCAAATGAGGGAGCATTACAAGGGTGAAGCCGAAAAACAAAGCCAAAAAGTCTTAGATTACTTCCAAGGCTCGAAACTCCAAGCTGAAG
>NZ_AVPG01000076.1 GCF_000775615.1 Pontibacillus litoralis JSM 072002 | reverse complement strand
CCTTCGTGTCACTGAAGCCATATCTCCAGCAATACTCCGTGAACTCATCTTTATAGAACGCTAAGCCTATGTTCAGTCTAAATGATAGCAACAGATTCTTCCTGTATCCCTTTCCTACGGATATGCGGAAGAGTTTCTACTCACTCAGCGGTATTGTGACCAACGAGATGGGCATGAATGTACAAGATGGCGATGCCTTCATCTTTATCAATCGTCCATGTACCAGCATGAAGGTTCTGCATATGGAATGCGGTGGTCTGGTCATCTACCATCTTAAGCTTGAAAGGGGCAGTCTTGTACTGCCTTCCAGCCTGCTTGAAACCAAGAAGCCGTTGGAAACAAGGTGGTCAGATCTGATTATGATGGTTGAAGGTATTAGCCTTGAGCATGCAAAAACTGCAACACGCTGGAAGCCGGACAAGTGTTAGAAAAACACCATAAATGCGTGAAAAACAATGCTGTAAAATTGCTTTTCACGCATTTATTTCGTACCTTT
>NZ_AVPG01000008.1 GCF_000775615.1 Pontibacillus litoralis JSM 072002 | reverse complement strand
AAAGTTACTTAACTTTTCCCTCTACTCGATTGGAATAGTTTCTTGAGCCATGGAGCTTCCCCGATGCCAAGAGCTTCGTGGGGAATAGTAACTTTGAATGCGATTTGTTCATTTTGTAAATGAAACGTTTCGGCTTTAATGTTCACATCATTTTTCGTTTCGATTTGGGTTATGGCTACGTAAATATTCTCATCAGTTGGATTCACCATTACCCAATGGGGCATAGGATAATGGTCTTTTATATAATCGAGTACTTTTTTGTTTGGAAGTTTAAGCCGACCTAAGGTAATGGATTGTGGTTGTAGGATGAGGTCACCATTGTATTGAACGATAGGGTTGAACTTCATCGTTAATGGGATTTTCTTATCAAAGGCTTCAATCGTTCCTTTTAATTCGACAGCTTCTTTCAATTTTACCGAGTATTCTAATGGTTGCTCATCTGCTAGATCATTTAAGTAACTTTGAATAATGCTGTTAATGTTATCGGTGGTTGACATCACAATAAATTCAGCCTGTTCTTCTTTAATAGGAGCTTGTTTAGGAATGACCGTTTTAGAACTAGGTACGTAAAGGAGTATAAATAGTAAAATGAGTATACCGATATTACAAGTGGCTAACAACCAGAACAGGATTTTCCATTTGTTTTGAAGATGTATTGCTTTAAACATATTATCCCCGCTCTTCTAATGGAATTAAGTCTTGTTGTAAATAGTGTAAGACTCTTGTGGCTATAAGTTGATAAGCGATCTTATTTGGGTGAAAGTGGTCCTCGGCATATAGGGGTTGATTAGCATTTTCAAAAATATCTCTAATAGGAATGAACTGAGCATTTGGGAATTCATTTGTTACACGCTGCCCAACATTGTTCCAATCGTTCATAATCTGATCCAACTCCGGAATGTCACTGAAGTATTCTTGAAATGGATTGTATAGCCCAATTAAGTACACCATTGCATTCGGATTAAAGGCGTTTAATTGACTAAATATAGACCGAAGTCTCTTCTCGTATTCATCTTGCTCATTAGCAAAAGCCTCGTATTGTAAGTTGGTAAAGTTATTTTTGGCTACTTTCATAATATCATTAGCGCCAATGGTCACAATAATAACATCTGCTTTCGATATAGCTGATTGAATGTCTAGTTGCTCTTCTAGTCGTTTTAAAAGTTGATCGGTCCGGTTGCCTCGTTTTCCAAAACTTTTGATGGATATATTTTGTACAGCCTCATGTTCTTTGAGTGTTTGTTCTAGCGCACCTACATATCCACCGTTTTTCGATTCATCTCCAACTCCTTGTGTAAGTGAGTCGCCAATGGCAACGATGTGCAAATCTTCTCTCTTATGCTCATCCTCTTTCAAACCGTAGGAGAATGTTTCTTCCACTTTTGCTTGCTCTGTATTAGTAGTGATTTCTTTCTTTTGAAAATGAATGGAGCTGATGAGTGCAATAAAACATAGTAACACAATGAAGGAAACTCGCTGTATAACTCTTTTAATCATTTGCCTCCCACCTATCATGTAATTACCTTATATTATATATATTCGTATTATTATTCTATTCATGACGTTTATGTATGGAAAAGGAATTGCAAGAAAATAAAGCCCCACCTTCATAAAAAGAGGCAGGGGGATGTGTTAAAGTAGTTTACTTAAGAATGCTTGCGTGCGAGGGTTTTGCGGGGAATGGAATATTGTCTCTGGTGGTGCTTCTTCCATAATGATACCTTTATCCATAAAGAGAACGCGGTCTGCTACTTCTTTAGCGAAGCCCATTTCATGTGTCACGACGACCATGGTCATGCCTTCCCGTGCTAATTCTTTCATAACGGCTAGCACATCTCCAACTAACTCAGGGTCTAGTGCTGATGTAGGTTCATCAAAGAGCATTATTTTCGGGTTCATGGCAAGTGCACGTGCAATGGCAACTCGTTGTTTTTGCCCGCCAGATAGACTTTCTGGATATGTATGTGCTTTGTCAGAAAGGCCTACTTTACGTAGAAGTGTAAGCGCCGTTTGGCTAGATTCTTCTTTCGTTTTTCCTAATACTTTCGTTGGCGCAAGCGTAATGTTGTCTAAAACTGTCATATGAGGAAATAGGTGAAAGTGTTGAAATACCATCCCTACTTTGGAGCGAATTTGGTTCATATTCGTCTCGTCATTCGTAAGGGCGACTCCATCGACAATAATGTCGCCTGAGGTCACAAACTCTAGTCCATTTAAACAACGAAGAAACGTGCTTTTCCCAGAACCAGAAGGACCGATAACACAAACGACCTCTTGCTCATGAATAGTGGCATGAACGCCTTTCAATACGTCCATTTCACCAAATGATTTATATAAGTTCTTCACCGTAATCATAGTACTTATTGTGCTCCTTTTCTCATTTACGTATAAAGCATACTTGTGATGGTGGTGTCCAATGCTAGCAAACGCTTCTTGGACGCCCCTTCACGTATTGAATATACCTTACTGTAAATGATTTCAGCAATAGATGTGAGGAGAAAAGTAGAACATATAGGTGGGATGTCGTGTTTGGTATTGGTGTAATTTTTTGTTATTTAAAGCGTTTAAGCGACTTTTTTGCGGGTCCTTCTAGTACTTCCCCTTCAATAGAAAATCGTGATCCGTGGCAAGGGCAATCCCAAGACTTTTCGTCATTGTTCCATTCCACTTCACAACCTAAATGGGTGCATGTTGTATCGACAATATAAATGTCTCCGTCTGTATTTTTATAAGCGCCTGCTCTTTGATTGTTGTAATAAATAGTCGCCCCTTCATCCGCTTGGAGATCTTCTGGTTGACGAAACGTAATCTCAAGCTTTCCTTTCATTAGTTGGCTAGCCACGTTTACGTTCTGCATGAGAAAATGTTTAATGCTTGGATCCGCGTAAAAGCGTGATGGTGCAAATACATCTTCATATGGGGAAGGTTGTTTTTGTACTAGATCTGTTAAGAGAAGTGCCGCTGCTGTTCCGTTCGTCATCCCCCATTTACGAAATCCTGTTGCTATCAAAATGTTGTGACGACTTGTTGTGATTTGTCCTACGTAAGGAATATTGTCTAACGTAGTAAGATCTTGCGCACTCCATTGGTAGAGGGGCTCTTGGATGTCGAAATAGCGCTTGCCAAATTGTTGCAATTGATGGAAAGGGTTCTCGATGTCTTCGCTTTGTCCAGTTTTATGGCTTTCTCCTCCAATTAATATGAAATTATTCCCATTTAAGTTAGCTGTCCGGATGGAGCGCTTTGGTTCATCAGCACTTAAGTACATCCCTTTAGGTGCTTGTTTGTTTAAGGGGGCCGCTATGACATAGGAGCGTTCAGCATACATGCGGCTAAAGTAAAATCCTTTGTCGTAGAAAGGGAAATGAGAACAAGCAACAATCGTATGGCAGGAAATATGGTAACCGCTTTTGGTTTCTACTTTATGCACCCTTCCTTCTATAACATCCGTGACAGGTGTATGCTCAAATATATGAACGTCCATATCTGCTAATTGTTGAACGAAATACAACAAGTACTTTCTCGGATTAAATTGAGCTTGATTGTTTACAACTAATCCTGCTTTCGTAGGTAAATCAATAGGGATAGAAGATAAGTATTTCCCTGTTATCCCCAATTGCTCATAGGCTCTCGCTTCTTGCTGAAGTTGTTCAACAGTTGTTTCCTTATCGGTATAAATATACGCGTTTTGCTCTGTCCAATCACAATCAATGCCGTGTTCATGGACCATGTCATTCATAAATTCGAGCGCTTCTTGATTGGCTTTATAATAGTTTCTGGCACGTTCTTTCCCGATATGGTGCATGAGTTCATGGTAAATAACGTCATGTTGAATGCTCACTTTGGCTGTAGTGTGACCTGTTGTTCCTTTAGCTATTGTATCTGCTTCAAGTAAAGCGACCTTATATCCGGCTTTCCCGAGCAAATAAGCAGTAGTGATACCAGTAATTCCAGCACCGACAATAGCGACTTCTACATCTAGGTTACGATCTAGTTCGGAAAAGGATGGATAATTCGTTTGATCTATCCATATACTTGTAGATTTCATACCTATTCCTCCAATAAAAGTTGTTTTTATATATACGATGCCAATTTTATTGGTGAAATATACCCTTTACATCATCAATGATTTTAGTTAACCTTTAATATATAAAGTTAACGAAAGAGGCCTAGATATGAGAAATAACAAGCTAAAGAATATGATTATTTGTTCTATGTTCGCTGCTATAACAGCTGTATTGGCCCAAATAGAAATTCCGTTACCAATTGTACCGATTAGTGGACAAACGTTAGCGGTTGGTTTAACGGCTACCATAATAGGTTCTCGCTTAGGTACAATCGCAATGCTTCTATACGTCGCCATGGGAGCAATCGGTTTACCAGTATTTGCTGAAGCTAAAGGTGGCGTGCAAGTGCTAGTAGGTCCTACTGGAGGGTATATTTTTGGTTTCATCATTACAGCCTTTGTTACAGGGTATATATTAGAAAAGACGAAGTTCATATTGCCTTGGGCGATGGTAGCGAACACAGTAGGAATGGTTATTACATTAACAATAGGAACTGTGCAGTTGAAATATGTATTGGACATGACATGGACAGCCGCCTTTGTATCAGGTGTAGCACCATTTATTGTTGTCGGGCTTATTAAAGCGTTTTTAGCAAGTTGGATCGGTATTACCGTGAGAGCAAGGCTACAATCTGCTAATTTGTTACCTTCATTGAAGCAGTCCAACCAACATACTGCATAAGAAAAGAGATTTCCCAAAGGTCGAGTGGCTTCACTTTCGGGAAATCTCTTTTTCTTCTTTACCAAAGCATTTCATATAATCGGTTATTGATTACATTTGTATCGATGGGACATGCTTCTGCATCACGCCCGTATTGCCATCCCCATACGTTTGCTTTACAATTCGGTTTTTGTGGGTTGAATTTCGGTGCCTTTCTCGCTTTTGTTACTCCTGTTTCAGGCTCTGCACTCCAAAGCACCGCTTGCGTTCCTACACGGTTATCCTTTGCTAAAGCATCACAATACGCTTTTTGAAAGGGTCCATTCACGGGATCATTATAAAACCCGGGTTTATAATTCGTGTTGTACATCGCATCAACATAACCACGAATCCACTCTTCATCGACGTCAAAAAACTTTTCTACATTAGCGAACAGAATATTACCTTGAGGAAACTTTAGTCTGTTCGCATGAAATGCAGCATTTTGGGCTGTGACTCGCCCTTTGCGATACCCTGTTGCTTCTTTGAAATTATTATAAATCGCCATCACTTTCGTACCACTGTTCTGTAATAGATCAATTTCTTGTGGCGTAAGTCCTTCTGATGCGTTTGGGACAGTCGTTAAGTATCGCCCCCAGTATTTCGGTTTGCCATAATGGTTCAGCACACAATTGTACAATTCTTTTGTTACTGCTTGTGCAGAATCGACTCCCCATATATATGCCATTCATGTCCACCCTTTCCTAATGAAACTGTCCATTTATATATATTCAAAAAGAAGAAAGGTGACATTGTTTTCATTCATTATATGTGGTGGTGGGCTGATTTTTTTCTAGGAAATAGCTTTTGCTCGATGGAAATGAATAACTTTGTTCGTGATAGACTATAAATGAGGAGGCCACACCATATGAATACAAACGATATAAATGCTGTTTTCGTAAAAGGCTCATTATATAGAAAAACGCCTAACAGTAGCATAAGTGTCGGTGCGATATATTGTAAAAACCCGAGCATAGATAGTGGAATTCGACGAGCGCCACTAGCGAAAAATAAAAGAGGAACGGCTGTCATGGCACCAGCACCGATCAACAACAGGGTGACAACTGGTGAAATCGTTAAGGAACCATTTCCACTTACATGACTTTGCGTTAAAAAGATAAGTGCAATAGGTGTCACAATTAATGTTTCGATGGTAAGTCCGAACATAGAGCTTAACTGGATTTGCTTCTTTAATAAGCTGTATAAAGCAAAGCTAAAGGCAAGTATAAATGCAACCCACGGAATTTGATTCGATTGTAGCATTAAGTTCATAACACCAACGGCTGCTAGTAAAAAGGATAGGCTTTGCCACGGAGACAATCGCTCTTTCAACACAAGTACACCGAGTAAAATGCTAACGAGTGGATTCATATAATACCCTAAACTAACTTCAACAACGTGGTTTGCATTCACAGCCCATATGTAAGTTAGCCAGTTCATGCTAATCGTAATGGATGCGACTGTAATACCAATTGCTTGCCGTTTATTGCGAAATAATCCTTTCATCTCTTGCCATAGTGCTTTAGTGTTTCGAGTTATTAGCACAATAAAGAGCATAAATAAGAACGACCATACAATTCGATTCGCCAAAATTTCCCCAGCAGGAACTTGTTGAATCGTCTTCCAATATAAAGGTAATATGCCCCAAAGAATATAAGCGCATAATGTATAGAAAATGCCCCATTTATAATGCTGGTTGCCCAAACGAAACCCCTCCTATATCTTTCCATGTATATGCATTTTAGTATATCGGAAAAAAGGAATACATACTATAAAAGAAATGTAAAAATTATATAAGTTAATTTCATCATTTCTATACAATGTGATACATATTGTTTGACGCTCATGCTGTCTGATTAAAACGCAAGGTGGTAACTCTAGCGGGTCATACCCATAGAAAGCGCTCTCTGAAGTGGAGTGAAGTATTGTTACCCACATAGATTTGGTTCGGGTTTCAATAGGGTTATGCCTTTTTGAAATACTTTTTCTAGTTTCGTAAAGCCATCCAATGTAAAATAAATATAATACATTGGGAAGGGGAGGGAGAAATGGATTTTACTCTACTTATTTCATTTCTAGGAGCGGCGATTGTATTAACGCTGATGCCAGGTCCGGACAATTTATTTGTATTAGCCCAAAGCATATCGCAAAACAAACGAGCCGGCATTGCAACGACTTTAGGATTATGTACGGGAATATTATGCCACACGATAGCTGCCGCTTTAGGCATTTCTGCAATTATTTATCAATCAAGCTTTGCTTTTGCAATAGTAAAGTATGCCGGGGCAATTTATTTACTCTATTTGGCGTGGGAAGCGTTTCGAGAAGAAGGACAGACGTATACAATGGATCAGCAGCCGACGTTAAGCTTTAGGAAGTTGTATAAGCGCGGCATATTCATGAATGTATTAAACCCTAAAGTGTCTTTATTCTTCCTTGCATTGTTTCCGCAATTTATTGATGAGAATTCAGGTGCGTTACTTGTACCTGTACAAATGGTCATATTAGGGTGCGTATTTTTGTTGCAAGCATTGGTTATTTTTTCTTTAGTTAGCATCTTTGCCGAAAAGGTGGGAGAGTGGCTGCACAAATCC
Organism: Pontibacillus litoralis JSM 072002; assembly: GCF_000775615.1. Taxonomy (GTDB): domain Bacteria; phylum Bacillota; class Bacilli; order Bacillales; family BH030062; genus Pontibacillus; species Pontibacillus litoralis. Next base: position 105,859 of record NZ_AVPG01000008.1, on the reverse strand, counting down.
CCCCATATTGGAAAACGAATGAACATTATAAAAGGCGTGTTATTCGGGTTAATTGGGCTAAAGTTAGCTTTAGGGCAGAAGGGTTAAAGGGTTGCTTCTCCTTATTCTATCACAAACAAGAAAACGCTTTCATTTTAGGCTGCATTCCCATATGATAAAAGAAGAAGCATAAGTATAGAGAAAAGGGGAGAAGCATAATGAAGAAAGAGCATGCTTTCGAAACGCAAGTAATTCATAGTGGGTATGATGCAAAAGAGCATTTAGGAAGTTTAACAACACCTTTATTTCAAACTTCTACCTTTACGTTTGAAAGTGCTGAACAAGGAGAGAAGCGCTTTGCTGGTGAGGAAGGGGGATATATTTATTCTCGCTTAGCTAATCCAACCGTTAAAGCATTAGAAGAACGAATGGCACAATTAGAAGGAGCGGATGCGGCGTTAGCGTTCGGATCAGGTATGGCAGCGGTATCGGCTACGTTAATCGCTTTAACGAAGGCAAACGATCACATTATTTGTTCCCAAGGTATATATGGTTGTACGTATGGATTGTTAACGATGTTAGAAGAGAAGTACAATATTCAGACGGAATTTAGCAATATGAAAACAGAAGAAGCGCTTCGCTCCCTCATTCGGCCTGAGACAGCATGTATTTATTTAGAAACCCCAATTAATCCAACCATGGAATTAATTGATTTGTCTCTCGTTGTACGTGTGGCGAAAGAATATGATATTCCTGTTGTTGTAGATAATACATTTTGTTCACCGTATTTACAGCAACCATTAGCATTAGGGTGTGATATCGTGCTGCACAGTGCTACGAAATATATCGGAGGACACGGCGATGTGGTTGCAGGGGTGTTAGTTGGTAAACAAGCATTTATAGATTGTGTAGCAAGCACAACACAAAAGGATATTGGAGGCATTTTATCTCCATTTGATGCGTGGTTATTGTTGCGTGGGCTTAAGACACTTCCTGTAAGAATGGACCGACATTGCGTAAATGCTGAACAAATCGTAAGAAAGTTACAAAGTCATCCAGCCGTTGGTAGCGTTTACTACCCAGGGGATGCTACCAACCCTGATTATCCCATTATGCAAAAGCAAATGAAACGAGGGGGAGGGCTTATCTCTTTTGAAATAAAAGGGGACAAACAGGACGCTCAATTTATGTTAAATCAGCTTACATTTATTAAGAAAGCGGTAAGTTTAGGAGATGCAGAGACATTAATTCAGCACCCAGCTACGATGACCCATTCTGTTGTACCAGAAGCAACGCGAGAACAAATGGGCATTCGTGATTCATTGATTCGCCTGTCTGTTGGGCTTGAAGCATGGGAAGATATTTGGGATGACATGCAACAAGCGTTAAATAAACTAGTAAGTTCGGAATAGAAAGAAGCGCCACAGGTCCGAAGTTCTTCGGATGCTTGGCGCTTCTTCCATCTAGTTTACTGTTTTTCGTTTAGCTCAGTAGATTCACCTTTCACTAAGTAAAAAATGTATTCACCAATATTGGTAATATGATCGGCGTAGCGTTCAAGGTACCTAGCTATAAGCCCGATTTGCATCATAAAGTCCTTATCATAATGATTATTGGACAAAGTGTGTTGTATTACGTCGTTGTATAAGGTGTCTATTTCTTTATCCATTTGGGTAAGCTTTCGCGCGACAGAAATATCCGCGTGTTGCCATGCGTTCATGGCTGTTTCTAACATAGCTAAAGCTAAGTTTGCCATCTTCTGAATGTGGATAGGAATGGGCAACTTATTTTGCTCACCGATGTGAATGGTGCTCTTATTAATGTTCTTTGCATGATCCCCCATACGTTCTAAATCACTAGTCACTTGTATCGCAAACAACAGTCTTCGCAGGTCAGAAGCGACAGGCTGTTGTCTCGTTATGAGTAGTGTTGCCCCTTCTTTAATAGATTGCTCAGCTTCATTTAATTGCGTATCAAACGTAATTAACTTCTTTGCTTTGGCTACGTCCTGTTTGCAAAGAACATCTACTGATTGTTTTAAAGCATTGGCAACCCCATCAACCATTTCGTGAATTTGCTTTTCCATTGAAGTTAAATCATGTTGGAAGCGTGCTCGTGTTTGCATCCTTTTAATCTCCTTTCGCAACCTTGGTTAATTGTAAATTCTATGTAAAGATTATATTTCCTGCTTGTAACAAATATTAATGTTTTATTTTTCTGAAAATTAAGCATTAATATTTACCTCTATTTATAGTTGAAGAGGGGACTTATATTTCGTATGATGAATACTCTTGACTAATTTTCAGCAACTTAGAATAACAACCCGAAAGGAATGATGGCTATTTTAGCTACAAGTCACCAGGTGATGGGATTCACGTGGGGAATGGGAACTATTGCGTTGTACAATCATTATGCTTCTGTTCCTGAGGATTTCTTTGCGCCGGTATTGTTCTTTGGTGCAGTTTTATTCGGGGCGTTAATTCCGGATATTGATACACCAAAATCGAAGCTAGGCGGACCATTTGCGAAATGGGGATTTACATTGGTTCTTGTCTTGCTTGGAATGGAACTAGTAACTCCGGGAATATCCCAATCCATACAATTTCTACTACTGATTTTGTCACCTTTATTATTTGTGTATACTGGTCATCGTAAATTTACCCATTCCATTTCATTTTTAGCTTTAATGGGGGCATACAGTGTGCTCATACATACGTACTTCTCCATCCCTTCTTTTTATTTGATCGGGTTTATGGTCGGCGTCGTTTCTCATTTGTTTGGTGATTTTTTAACGAAACGAGGTATCCCCATTTTCTATCCTTTTCATCGACGGTATGTGAAGTTTTTGTTTACATTTCGCACCGGTTCAGCTATTGAAACGGGCATTACGGTAGGGTTGATTTTGTTTAATGTCATCCTAATCACAACGACGGTTATGGGGTAATGATTCCTTTCGTTGTTCGTTTTACTGTATGCTACAATATAGAAACCCATAAGTATTATAATGAGTAATGGTAACGGATGAGTAGTTGTGTAATAATAAGACTATTATTTTGCATGGAAGATAAGGTGGCAACTTTAAATAAAGGATGTGAAACGACATGGAGCAAACGATAGGATTTATTGGAAGTGGCAACATGGCTCAAGCGATGATGGGAGGAATGATTCGCTCAGAATTAGTTCCAGCTTCGCAAATTATTGCAAGTGCTAGAACGGAAGCAACACTATCACGCGTGGCTGCTCAGTTTGGAATTCAAACGAATCTTAATAACCGTCATGTAGCTCGTGAAGCTGACATATTAATTTTGGCCATTAAACCACATGATTATCAAACAGTATTGGAAGAAATAAAACACGATGTATCGCAGGAGGCCATTATCATCCCGATTGCTCCCGGTATTCGTTTTGTTGATTTACAACAGGCGTTTGAACAAGAAATGAAAGTAGTATTAGCGATGCCAAATACTCCTTCTTTAATTGAGGCGGGGATGTCTGCTCTTTGTCCGAACGATAAGATTTCCAGTCATGAATTAGACCTTGTGATGCAATTATTCGGTAGTATTGGCGAAGTAGATGTGCTATCCGAGAAGCAGATGGAAGCCGTTCCTGCGATTAGTTCTTCTGCGCCCGCCTATGTATATATGATGATTGAAGCGATGGCAGATGGAGGAGTTGCACAAGGACTTGGGCGTGAGCAAGCATACCGTCTTGCAGCACAAACCGTTTTAGGAGCAGCGAAAATGGTGCTTGATACAGGGAAGCATCCAGGAGAATTAAAAGATAATGTAACATCACCTGCTGGTACAACAATAGCTGCTGTTGCGACATTAGAGCAAAGTAAGTTTCGTGGTACGATTATGGCAGCGATGCAAAGCTGCACGGATCGGGTTATGGAAATGCAAATAGACTATGAGGATTAAAGCTTAGCCTTTCGAGGTTGAGCTTTTTGTGTGGATGAATAATTGCCATAATGGTAAAAATGAGAAAACATAATGAAGAATATGTAAACTAGAGTGGGTTTTTATACCTTTAAACAACGGGAAAAAAGCAAGAATCGCCACTTCCATTAGGAATAAAGAGTCAAAAAAAGAAAAATCAGACTATTAGATCCTTTTCCGTGATATAGTTAAGAAGAATCTAAATCAGGAGGGATTCTGTCATGAAAAAAAGTCTATTTCTAACACTACTTTTGAGTATGATGCTAGTACTAGGAGCTTGTGGCGGTGCTGGTGATGAAGATGGCGACACAGAAACAAATGAAGAAACAAATACAGAAGAATCTACAGATGAAGGTACGGAAGAAGGCGGCGAAGAAGGCGAAGAAGATTCAGAAGAATAATAGTCACGAAAGCTCTCCCTTATTGCACATGTAGGAAAGTACATAGCATAAGGGAGTTTTTTTGTGTTGGAAATTAGTTAGGATACTAATGATTATTATACAGGAAAATAACTCTTTTATACTTACAAATCATCATTCTTTACATATATAATGGAGAAGTGTATACTTAGAAAATGCTTAGGAGGCTAAGTAATGAAACGAGATATTAATCATGCTTTAGGGTATCACATCAATGTCGTATCCCATTTTATTCACAATAAATATAATGAAAAGCTTGCAGAGTATGGGTTAACTTCCGCACAAGCAAAAGTGATGTACTTTCTAGGTGGTTATGGGGAACAGATCCAGTCGGAGTTACAGCAAAGGCTGTATATTAAAGGTTCCTCTATGAATGGACTGGTCGAAACCTTGTATAAGAAAGATTTGATTGTTAAAAGAGTTTGTGAATCTGACCGGCGCGTCAAGCTAATTTCTTTAACGGATAAAGGGAAGGCACTAGAAGGAAAACTGTGGGATGTATTAGAGGAATTAGAAGTGCAACTCGTAGATGGATTTAATAAAGAAGAGCGGCAAGTTATGATTTCTTGGCTAAAAAGGATGAAAGAAAACATACAATCTTGTCATTAACAGCAAGATAAACGGAGGAGGAGAGGCTATGAAACAGCAAAGTGAACGTTTAGGAACAGAGCCCATTCCTAAACTGTTAGCTAAATTATCCATCCCTGCAATGATAGGGATGTTCGTAATGGCGTTTTATAACGTCGTTGATACGTTATTTATTGCCCGAGGTGTTGGGATTTTAGGAGTTGCGGGTGTTAGTATTGGCTTTCCGGTCATGATGATATTAATGGCTGTGGCAGGAGCGGTAGGTATTGGAGGAGCTTCGGTTATCTCAAGGAAGCTCGGTAACAATGAACAAGAAACAGCGAACCAAGCACTTGGTAACATATTTATTATGATGGTAGTAGTGAGTGCAGTGGCTACTATCGGAGCATTTACATTTTTAGAACCACTACTTATTTTATTTGGTGCAACACCAGACATAATGCCATATGCAATGGATTATTTATTTCCAATTATGGCTGGGTCTATTTTCTTTACTTTCGCTTTTGCATCGAATAATATCATTCGCTCAGAAGGAAACTCTAAATTTGCGATGATTACGATGATTATTCCAGCAGTTTTAAACATTATTTTGGACCCGATCTTTATTTTTGGGCTAGATATGGGGGTTAAAGGTGCCTCCATTGCCACTGTTATTTCTCAAGCATCTGTTGTGCTCGTTATCGCTCAATACTTCTTAAGAGGAAAAAGTACATTAGCTATTGGAAAGCAATATATGAAAGTACGTATTGGTTTGGTAAAAGAAATTCTGTTCATTGGGTTGCCTGCTTTCGTTCGTCAAGTTGGCGGCAGTGCTATGATGGTCGCCATTAATGCCATGCTTATCAAATTCGGTGGGGAGTTTGAAGTAGGTGTCTTCGGTATTGTGCAGAAGCTTTCCATGTTTGCCATTATGCCAATGATTGGCCTATTGCAAGGAATGCAACCAATTGTTGGGTATAATTTCGGAGCTAATAATCAAGGCAGGCTGAAAGAGACTATTTTATTAGGTTTAAAAGTATCCACATTAATGTCGGTTATTGTGTTTGTCGTTATGCTGGCCATTCCAGATTGGCTCATGATGATATTTACAAGTGAAGCGGCTGTCATTGATGCAGGAGCGCAAGCAATACGCATTATATTTGCAGCAGCGATCATCATTGGTGCTCAAATTATAAGTGGAGGACTTTATCAAGCTTTAGGAATGGCAAGGCCAGCCTTTCTGTTATCAATTGCTCGTCAAATGCTATTTTTAATCCCGCTCGTTCTAATACTCCCTCATTTATTCGATTTAGGTGTCGTTGGAGTGTGGATAGCTTTCCCAGTGGCGGATGTGTTAGCATTTTTCTTATCGGCATATTTCTTATATAAAGATCGAAAATTATTCTTTGTATCCAAAGAAGAGAAACGTGTACAACTTGAAAAAACATCACCATCTTCTTAATGGAACTGGGACATAATATGAAAATAAAACCACATGAAATCCATTTATTATAATTAATTTCATGTGGTTTATTTATTTTTTGGGGGATGTAGTCCCATCAACTGCGTACATCTTTGGCCAGTCTTACTAGCTTAACGTTGTTTCGAGTGTATTTCTTGCTTTACTTGGGCAACGTTTGTGTCGCTGTACTGTTTCGTATGATGACCACCAGTTGTTTTTGCTAAATAGCGCTTTACTTCATTATAAGTCATGCTTCTTTTGTCATTCATACGTGCACTCCTTTTCTAAGAAGGCTATTGAGGTGAGCGAGAGGCAATGTGTTATTGTTCTGGGTGAAATTCTTCTGAGAAAGCGTACTGTGCTTTTTCTAATGTCTCTGGCTTAGTAGAAGTTGTAAAACGGTCGAAGTTAAGGAAACCGTTTGCTGCATTGTCTCCCATTCGTTCCTTATTTCGCATCGTACCGTAAAGGACTCCAGCGACCCCTAGTAAAGTAAGAACGAGTCCGCCGCTATTGCTACGTCTTCTTCCTCTCATTAGGGAGAAGCGTCTTCTTCTTCCAAATAAGGCAGAGCGACGACCTAAGGCAAACATAGATGTTAACCATTGAAGATTATTCACATACATTCCTCCCATTAAGCATTTGGAAGATCTAATAAGACCTTCATGATTAGTTTCTTTAAAAACGGGCAAATTATCATAGTAATCTTTACTAATTACAGCCAAGCAAATAAGGCAGTATTCAAAAAATTCTTTTAAGAAACTTTTATAAAGTGTATAATTTAATTTAGTTCGTATTTTTAATAGTTGCGTATTGGTGTTTATATCGGGGAGGATAAAGGGGTACACACGTATTGGTCGTGCATATGTGTATCGCCTAAAATTAAATTGATAAAGTAGGTGACATCGTGATTCTTGATATCATAAACAGTATGAATAATGTGTTATGGTCTTATGTACTTATTATTGTCTTATTAAGCATCGGACTGTATTTTACGATTAAAATGAAGTTTGTTCAGTTTCGTTTGTTTGGTGATATGTTCCGCGTGTTGTTTGAGAAGGATTCCTATAAAAAGCAAAAGAAAGGCACGACACCGTTTCAAGCGTTTACCATTAGTACAGCTTCCCGAATCGGAACAGGAAATCTTGGTGGTGTAGCAATTGCTATTGCTATGGGGGGACCTGGTGCCGTCTTTTGGATGTGGATTATTTCGTTGCTAGGTGCTGCTACGAGCTTTGTTGAGAGTACGTTGGCTCAAGTGTATAAAGTACCTGATAAGGATGGGTTTAGAGGTGGACCAGCTTACTATATGGAACGTGGGTTAAAGAATCGTAAGCTAGGTGTTGCCTTTGCCATCGCTATTACTTTCACGTATGGATTAGTATTTAACTCTGTTCAAAGTAATACGATTGGATTAGCGTTTGAAGAATCCTTTAATATGTCAAAATGGCCGTTAGCAATTGTGTTGGCAATTATGACAGCTATTATTATTTTTGGAGGAATTAAACGTATTGCCAGCGTGACACAACTAATAGTGCCGATTATGGCGTTGTTATATTTATTGTTAGCATTTATTATTCTAATCGTTAACTTTAGTGAGCTTCCAGCATTGTTTACGATGATTTTTGAAAATGCATTTGGAATTAGACAAATTGCTGGTGGTGGATTTGGTGCAGCGATTATGATGGGAATTAAGCGAGGACTATTCTCCAATGAAGCTGGTATGGGTAGTGCTCCTAATGCGGCGGCTACAGCGGAAGTATCTCACCCTGCGAAGCAAGGACTTATCCAAACGCTTGGCGTATTTGTAGATACGGTTGTCATTTGTAGTGCTACAGCATTTATCATTATGCTTGCTGGTGATCCAAGCGAGTACATGCATTCAGATCTACAAGGTATTCAATTAACGCAGAATGCTTTTGCTACTCATTTCGGTGATTGGGCAGGAATTTTCATTGCTGTTGCTATCTTTTTATTCGCTTTCAGTTCAGTTGTTGGTAATTATTATTATGGAGAGACGAATTTACAATTTATTAAAGATAACAAAAATCACTTAACCATTTATCGCATTGCGGTAGTTGCGATGGTTATTTTCGGTACTGTAGCGAAAATGGAACTTGTTTGGGCGTTAGCGGATTTGTCCATGGCGATTATGGCGTTAATTAACTTGTATGCGATCTTCCGATTGTCCAATGTTGCTAAAGATGTGTTGTTGGATTATTTGCGAAAACGCAAAGAAAAAGATGAAACAACGTTTAGTAAAGAGGAAGTAAGGCAGAAACAAGGGATTGAAATGTGGTAGTACGCATATAGTATAGATACGAGAAAACGACGTTGACCAGTAATGGCACAACGTCGTTTTCTTTTTATTTAATAAAAAAGGAGGTAGCATTCATGTTGATAAAGATGAATGCTTTAAACATTGACTCGGACTTATGAGGGTAGCATAAGTCCCATTTAGGGATAGAGGAGTACTTGATGAGGGTACTCCCTGTAATCTATATAATCAAAAAAGAGGGGGAAGGAAGCCTCTTTTTTGTTAGCAACTTTAATACGTTTCTGTTAACTGTCCAATCCTTATTTTAAGGAAGTGGGCTCTTTACTTTAATCGGATAATGTTATGGTCGTTTTTTGTTTTTTACCGTCGCGATAATAGGTGACTTCTGCTTCATCGCCAACAGATTTCTCTTCGTATAAATACTTTCTTAAATCAACGACGGATGTAATGTCGTGATCATCTACTTTAACAATAACATCATATGGTTTTAGTCCAGCTTTTTGTGCGGGTGAACTTGCTTGACTAGATACAACGAGTACACCTTGCTGCACGTCTTCTGGTAATTTTAAAGTTTGTTGTAGGTCCCGTATAGAAATCGTAGATAAATCACGAGATTGAATACCTAAGTATGGTCGAGTAATTTCACCATTTTCCTCTAAATCTTTAACAATTGGTTTAGCAGTAGAGGAAGGAATGGCAAATCCTAACCCTTCTACTTCTTGCTGAGCAATTTTCATTGAATTGATACCGATGACCTCACCATTTAAATTGACTAAAGCTCCACCACTATTTCCAGGGTTAATGGCAGCATCTGTTTGGAGTACATCTGTTTCATAATCAGATACACCGTCTTGGTTTAAGTCAACAGGAATGGTACGTTCAACTCCGCTAATAATTCCTTGTGTTACAGATCCCGCAAATTCCATACCGAGTGGGTTACCAATTGTTAGTACCGTTTCCCCGACTTTTAAATTCTCGGATGAGCCGAAAGAAGCGACACTTTTCACTTTAGAACCATCGATCTGGAGAACAGCTAAATCGGTAAGTGGATCACTGCCTAATAATTGGGCTTCTACTTTGTCTCCGTTGTTTAAAATGACTTCCAAGGTTTGCGCACCATCAATAACGTGATGATTGGTTACGATATATGCTGCATCCCTTTCCTTCTTATAGATTACTCCTGAACCTGTCCCACTTTGAGTAGGTTCTAATAAGAATTGAGATGGTTTATAATTCACTACTCCGACCACAGCATCTGATACTTTTTCCACGGCATTAACGACTGCTTTATCTTCTTGCGTAGTCACTTGTGCTATCTGTGTCGTTTCATTGTTGCCAGCATTCTCAGATACTTCTGATGTACTCTCTGCATTCTGGAAAGGGAATATATCTGCTTTGAAGAATACATAGGTGACAAGAAATACAATAACGGTTACGACTAATGCACTTATCGTAAAGCGAAGTAACCAATGAAAGTAATTTCTCTTCACTCTGCTATTCGTTTCTGATTTGTTAAATGGATCCTGCATGAGCCTTCTCCTTTCTGCTCTTTGCGAAGTATGTTTCGTTTGTGTGTACTTCTTATTGTAAGGATAAGGTTTGGCATTCGTTTGGCACAAGTGTGTAAAAAGTGTGTAATAAGTAATAGATTATTTAGGTGATTTCGTGAAGTTATGGCACAATAGAGAGTAGTAACATATACGAGGAGGGTAATCAATGTCATCAACTATTGCGATTGTGGAGGACGACCCACATATTCAGCAAATTGTTGAAGCGTATTTGCAGAAGGAAGGATATCATACAATCCGGCTTGAGACGGCGGAGGCCGCTTGGGATTTGTGGAAGACGAGTCCTCCAGACGTGTGGGTTTTAGATATTATGTTACCTGGAATGAATGGATATGAATTCTGTAGTCGGATTCGACAAGAGTCAGACATGCCTATTATTATTATCTCAGCCCGTGATGAAGAAGTAGATAAAGTAATGGGACTTGAGCTAGGTAGTGATGATTATTTAACTAAGCCGTTTAGCCCAAGAGAACTTGTTGCAAGGGTGAATAGAGTTGTGAAGCGCTGGAATAAATTTAAGAATAGCCAATCTTCTGTAGAAGCGGATCACAGCATTTTGCAAAGTGGTGAGCTGCATTTATCAATGGTAGAAAGGCTTGTTTGGTGGCAAGGGGAAGAAATAGACGTTACGGCTAAAGAGTTTAACTTACTGGAAATCTTAATTTCCCAATTGAATCGCGCCTTTTCTCGTGAGGAATTGTTAGTTCGAGTGTGGGGGGATGATTATTTTGGGAGCGATCGTGCTGTAGATGATTTAGTGAAACGACTCCGAAAGAAAATGCCTGAAGTACCTATTGAAACGGTGTGGGGATATGGGTATCGCTTAAAGGAGCAAGATGAATGAAGTTGTTATACCAGCTCAATGCGGCTTTTGCGATGTTATTGATCATCATCATGTCTGTTACAGCATTTTTTATCTATACGCTTCTATTAGACATGTTGATTAAAGATGAACAGCAGGAGCTTCAAGAAAACGGAGAGTTTCTTCTTAATATTATGTATGAAGAAGAAAGTGTTCCAACGGGTCCGTTGTTAGCGAGTCTTATTGGCAACGACGATTTTCGGGTGCTTTTCTTCGATCCTGAGCATAATGATATACTGTTCTCTACACTTCCGAAAGATATTGCAAAACAATGGAGCCAAGTGTTTGAAAAGGATGAACCACATAAAACGCTTTGGAAGAGTGGAGAAGATACGTATGTAACAACGAAAATACCATATCAATATAATGGGAAGTTTTATTTACTTATTATGGCTACTCCATTAGAAGAGTTGCGAAGTCTCCAATCTGTTTTTGCGATTAGAATGATTGTGATATTTATTATCGGTATATTCGTTGCGGTGTTGTTTAGCTATATTTTGACGAATCGGCTCATAACCCCTCTTTCGCAGTTAAAGCGGGAAGTGAAAAAGGTGAAGAATCGACAATTTGATGCTATTGAACGAATTCATGCTGAAGGAGAAATTGGAGAAGTAGAACAAAGTGTGTTCGAAATGGCGAAAGAACTAGAACGCTATATTGAAACGCAGAAACAATTTTTCCAAAACGCATCACATGAGTTAAAGACGCCGCTCATGACGATACAAGGATATGCGGAAGGGGTAAAGGATGGCGTATTTAAAGGAGAGGCAGCTGATCGTAGTTTAGATGTGATCGTCAAGGAAAGTGAACGGTTAAAGAAAATTGTTAACGAAATTATTTTGCTAGCAAAATTAGATAGTGAAGAGGGGATTTATACGCGTGATTTTGTTCAATTGAGTGAATTGGTGGAACAAACACGTGAACGTTTACTGCCGGTGGCTAACGATTATCATGTCAGTATGGAAATAAATATACTAGAAGATGCCACGTTGCAATTGGATCAAGAAAAAGTGCTACAAGCATTGATTAATATTGGAGGTAACGGTATTCGCCATGCCCATCAAGCTGTTACCTTGACAACGTATAAACAGCGTCATAGCTATGTGATTGAAGTTGCGGATGACGGAGAAGGTATTGCAGAAGATCTATTACCACAATTGTTTCATCGATTTGTAAAAGGTAAATCTGGTGAAACAGGACTTGGATTAGCTATTTCACGAGCCATTATTGAACGGACAGGTGGCACGATACGGGTGTATAATAGAGAAGAAGGTGGAGCAGTGTTTGAAGTTCGTTTACCTTTATAAATTGGTAACGATAAAGGCACTATTCTGTTTATAGAATGGCGCCTCATACGTTTACACCTTACTAGGATAATCAACATCGACAACGTAACGACTACCAGATGTTAGCTTACAAAATGATTTAAGTTGGGATGCGTAAGCACTGAGCTCATTAGTAGAATGAAAAGTGGTATGTTGATTGGTTATAACGGCAATTGCAAGGGAGAGTAAAGGCGTTTCCTTTAGTTTCTTGTCTCGATCGTAAGCAATGACAAACCCTCTATCTAAATCTTCTAAGGAATAAAAATGTCGCACGCTTTGATCAAATTGCCGGAGAATGTGTTCGCAAATAGCTCGGTAATTGTAATGATGAATAATACCGATAAAGTCATCTCCACCAATGTGACCAACAAATTTCTTGTTCGAGTCATAGCCATAGAATCCATCTTGAATCATAGCAGCTGTTTCTCTAATGACGAGATCCCCTTGTTTAAAGCCATACAAGTCGTTATACGCTTTAAACTGGTTTAAGTCAAAATAGAAGATGCTGTATTCAGGTTGACATAAGGCTCGTTCTAGTTGTTCTTCTATCATGATGTTGCCTGGGAGCCCTGTTAAAGGATTAGAGAAGCGAGCTAAATACGTTTGAACTTCAGCGAATGTTTGGAGCAAATCTTTGATACTAACGATGCCGTAAAAGGAACCATTATTCGTAACAATGACGTAATCATACAGTTGAGATTGTGTACGGTGCATCGCTTTAGTGCTTACGTGAATAATCGAATCATAATAATCAACGACGAGAGGGGACGTATCCATGATAAGTTCAATTGGTCTTCCCATGAATAAGTCGTAGCCATATTTAACAGCAATTTTTTGATAGAATTTATTTTTCATCAGTAAGCCGTCAATGATGCCTTGATGGCCAACGACGGCACCTTCTAAATCAGGATGTTGTTCAAAGAGTTGATTGACGTTTAAGCCGAGCGTTGATTTAGAAACCATTGGGATTGCTTCGGCTATTTCACCAATAAATGTAAGCATCATCACACCCACTTTTGTCATTTGCTAGGACTATTGTTATGAGAATATTATCCCATATTTGTAGGCGGTTTATGAAGTCTTTTATTGTAGATATTAGTTAAGATTGTGTAAAGATGTGTAAATTGTTGTAAAACAAATGTGATATGGATGAAAAGGGCGGTTACGATTAATGAGTATATTATCCGTTGAGAATGTATACAAAACGTATGGAGATAAAGAATTATTTCGAGACATTACCTTTACGATTGAACCGCTAGAACGCATCGGTTTAATTGGGGTAAATGGTACAGGGAAATCGACTTTACTAAACGTTTTAGCAGGGATGGATTCTGCAGAAAAAGGGAAGATCATTCATGCTAATGATTTTCATCTTGAATATTTGCCGCAGGAGCCTAAATTAGATCCTGCTTTAAATGTTTTGGAGCAAATTTATTATGGGGATTCCGTAATTATGAAAGCGATGCGTCAATATGAGAAGGCGATTCAACAGCTTGAGCAAGATCCAATGAATGAAAAGATGCAAGGGCAGCTTTTTAAGGCGCAGCAACACATGGATGAATTAGATGCATGGGAGGCGAATGCCGTTGCCAAAACAGTTTTAACAAAGCTTGGTATTACGGAATTTGATAAGAAAATCATCGAACTTTCAGGTGGACAAAAGAAACGAGTAGCTATTGCGAAGGCATTAATTCAGCCTGCCGATCTTCTTCTATTAGATGAACCAACGAACCATTTGGACAATGAAACGATTGAGTGGTTGGAGTCGTTTTTAAACACGTATCAAGGTTCTTTAATCGTCGTTACGCACGATCGATATTTCTTAAATCGGGTGACGAATCGGATTTATGAATTAGACAAAGGAAACTTGTACATTTACCAAGGTAACTATGAGACGTTTCTTGAGAAAAAAGCCGAACGAGAGGAGCAAGAACGTCAATCTGAAGAGAAGCGGCAAAACTTGTTACGACGTGAACTTGCTTGGTTAAGAAGAGGACCTAAAGCAAGAGGAACGAAGCAAAAGGCGCGTAAAGAACGGGCGCATGCCTTGATGGATGATGCACCAGAAACAAGTAGTGAGCAATTAGAAATAGCAATTGGGTCGAAACGGTTAGGGAATGACGTATTAGAAGTGAAGGGTGTATCTAAATCATTTGATAAGGTGTGCGTTATTAACGACTTTAACTATTTGGTTGTCCCAGGAGAACGACTCGGCATCATAGGAGCAAACGGAAGTGGGAAGTCCACACTACTCAACATAATGGCTGGTCGTATTGAATATGATGAAGGGGAAGTTGTGACAGGACAAACAGTGAAGGTAGGTTACTACACGCAAGATCATCAAGAAATGGATGAATCCTTACGCGTAATTGAGTATATCAAAGAAGAAGCAGAAGTCATTTATACGCCAAATGGAGATGTTATTACAGCAGAACAAATGCTAGAACGGTTCATGTTCTCACGCTACATGCAGTGGAGCTACATTTATCGATTATCTGGAGGAGAAAGGCGCAGACTATATTTATTACGTGTGTTAATGCAGGAACCGAATGTGTTGTTCCTTGATGAGCCTACCAATGACTTAGATATACAAACATTATCCATTTTAGAGGAATATTTAGAGCATTTTCCTGGTGTAGTCATCACGGTATCTCATGATCGCTATTTCTTAGATCGTGTCGTTGATCATTTAATCGCATTTGAAGGAAATGGGCAGATTCGACGTTTTCAAGGCAATTATACAGAATACTTAGATGTTCGCAAGGAAGAAGAAGGGGCAGCATTAGCGTTAGAACGACAACAAGCAAAGGAAGAAAAGAAAACATCACCACATAAAAAGCAAAAGCGAAAGAAATTATCTTATCATGAGCAACAAGAATGGAACACAATCGAGGATCGAATCGAGGAATTAGAAATACGATTAGAAGAAGTGCAAGAAGAAATGACGCAAACTGGTAGTGATGCCATAAAGGCTCAGCAGTTGTTAGAAGAGCAACAAGTGTTAGAAGAGAAACTAGAACACTTAATGGAGCGATGGGAAGAGCTGTCGACCATTATAGAGGGCGTGGAATAAAAAAAGGTGGCCACCTTGAGAAAAGGGGCCAACCTTCCTTTTAAGCATTTTCGTGAAATGCTTCAGCTGCTTCATCAGCGGATTTTTTTAGGATGTTGCGTTTTTGCATAATATAATATCCAAGTGCGATAGCGCCGTATAGACCATTTAAATTATGATTATTTGCAACGTCTTTTCCTTCTTTAGTGCTTTGTTTCATAGATTCTGTTACATGAACAAGTGATGAGGATAGTTTTCGAGAAGACTCCCCAATATCCCCAACAATATAAAACAGTGGGCTTAATGCAGCTAATTTCGTGTTTACATCTTCAAGTGTATCATTGCTTTTGTTTAACAATTGTCCCGTTTCTTTCATCACGCTGTCTAGCTGTTCAGGTAACTGATCAACCGTCTTATGCACACCATCTAGCACATTCGCTAATTGGTTAAGTGTTTTAGAAAGGTAAATGACTAGAATAAAGAATGCAATTCCAATAATCAGTACACCAATACCTAATAACGTCATTGTCTATCTCTCCATCCGTAAATTATTTTTTCTTAAGTGATCGATATAATGTTAAGGCTGTTTCACCCCAACGAATATATGTAGCAAGTGTATCCGTGTTTTCTTTAGCGCTTGTGTCGTATGTAGTTTTCGTCGTTTGTAGCGATTGGTGAATGTTCTCGGTTGCTTTTCCGACATCTTCAAGCGATTCGAATAAGCTGTTCGTCGCTTGAACCTTGTGTTGAACATCATCTGTAAGTTTACTAGATTGGTGAATAAGTTGTTCTGTTTCCTTAGTGATTCGATCTGTTTTTTGCACGACATCTGCTAACGTGTTATCCAAGCCAGTAATCGTATGAGTGACATGTTGAAGTGTTTTGACAACGTATAACGTTAGTATGGCAAAAGCGATAGCAATGATGAGTGCGCTAATGTAAATCAATTCCACAAACTTGTCCCTCCTTTTCTATAATATGGAGTGTTAAAGTAGATAAATAGTGGATGAAAAAAGCCAGCAGTAGATATATCCCTCTTTGTTCCCTATTATATAACAAAATAAACAACTAATGATAGCGAGGAAACGGAATCTTTCGTAATTGTTAAGAAGAATAAGCTTATATATACATGTGGATAAAGGTAAAGTAACATATTACGGAGGTGAACAAGATGCAAACGGCCCTGTATTTTGCAAAGGAATTGATTAAAGAGTTTCAGAAAGACAATGTACCTATTCTTGCAGCGGCTCAAGCTTATTATTATTTATTATCTATTGTACCATTACTCATTCTAGTATTAGCTATCGTACCTTATTTCAATATTGATCCGGATCGTGCGGTACAAATGATAACGAACTCAATTCCTGGTGAAACAGGAGCAGTATTTGAAGAAACGATTGTTGATTTAGTATCTGTACCTAAAGAAGGATTATTAACGTTTGGTATTATCGGTACTATTTGGACTGCATCAAGCGGCATGACAGCGTTTATAAAAGCGGCCAATGAAGCATACAATGTCGAAGAAACACGTTCATTTGTCAAAGTAAAAGCTTTATCGGTTTTGTTAACATTAGGGATGATTGTTGCATTAGGAGTGGCGCTACTTCTTCCTGTTTTTGGCGAGGTGATTATTCAATTGATCAATCGTATTATTTCGATTCCCGACTCTGTTATGGGTGGGCTGAGTTTCGCAAGATGGGGAATTAGTTTCGTCGTCATGAGCACGATATTAATTTTGCTCTATCGCTTTGCACCGAATAAACGATTGCCATATAAACATATATTCCCTGGAGCTTGTGTTGCAACCGTGCTATGGCTCTTGATTTCGTTAGGGTTCTCTTATTATATTAGTAATTTCGGTAATTACTCGGCTACTTACGGAAGCTTAGGAGGGGTAATTATATTAATGGTATGGTTCTTCCTCATTGGTTTAATTTTCGTAATAGGAGCTGAACTCAATATCATTTATCACCGACTTGCTGCGAACAAATAAAAACGGTCGGGAAAGCGTCTTATACATAGCTTTTCCGACCGTTTCAACATATAGCGGGCAACGTTCATTTGGCGAAGAGTCAACCTCTCCTCATGCCAGTGTTAAAATGGCTTTTAATTGTTTAGCAGCTAGTTGTGGGTAATCACTCATGCTAATGGCTGATATAAGGGAGATTCCCTCTGCACCGGCTTGAATAACATGATGCGCATTTTGCTTTGTAATCCCACCAATTCCCACGATAGGAGTTGAAATACCAGCATCCCGTATGGTGTGAATATGTGATGCGCCAACTGGTTTCTTAGCGTCCTTTTTCGTACCAGTTGGGAAAATAGGACCAACTCCAATGTAGTCAATATTATGCGTGGCAGCTTGTTTGGCTTCCTCGACAGTATGAACGGATAGACCAATGATGTTCCCCACAAACTTATGCACAACTTCCTCAATAGGCATATCATCTTGGCCGACGTGAATGCCATCTGCCTGTAATGTATTAGCCAGTTCTATGTCATCATTAACGATAAAGGGAATATTACTTTCTCGACATATTCTTTGTAGCTTTCTCCCTAATGCTACTTTCTCCGTTCCTTGTAGTGAGCCTGGTCCTTTTTCGCGGAATTGAAAGCAAGTGATGCCACCTTTTATTGCTTCCGTTAATGTAAAGGCGGGATCTAACTTACAATCTTGACTTCCCATGATGAAATATAATGGTAGAATCTGTTTCATTTCACTCATCGTACTTTCGCTCCTTGTTCAACACGTGCATGCTGATGAATTTGCTGCTCATCCACAGCAGCTAAAGCATCTAGAAAATAAACGTGGAAAGAGCCTGGTCCTTCTGCTTTGTCCACAGCTTGTTCACTTGCTATTGTGTACGTTGTAATAGCGGCAGTAGCTTTATCCACAACCTCTCCTTCCAACGTTAAAAAGGCAGTCAATACGGAACCGAGCAAACAGCCAGATCCCGTAATGGTTGCAAGCATAGGAGAGCCATTATGACAAACGATGGTTTCTTCTTTATAGGCAATCACGTCCATTTTCCCTGTTAACAGTATGAGTGTATTTAATTGTTTCGTTGCAGTTTGGGCAAGTGCTACGACATCACCATCATCAGATGAATCAACGCCACGTGCTTCCCATGGTTGGTCGATTAACGTCGCAATCTCACCTGCATTGCCTCGAATGGCAGTGAAGTGTATATCTTTTAACAGCTCCATACAAACCTGTTTTCGATATGGGGTAGCGGCGACGCCAACTGGATCAAGTACGACAGGAATATTTAATTCATTTGCTTTCTTTCCTGCCGCCTTCATGGCTTTTACCTCATTAGCAGTTAACGTACCGATATTAATTAGCACACCATCTGCTATAGATGCCATTTCAGCTGCTTCTTCCGGGGCTTTACTCATAACAGGAGAAGCGCCTAACGCATATAATCCATTGGCAGTAAAATTCGTAACGACTTCATTTGTTAAGTTGTGGATAAGTGGATTCTTTTTTCGTAAAGTTGTTAATAATTCACCTTTCACGTTCATTTCAGATGCTCCTTCTCTATCATTGTGGATAAAAATTTAAAGTGATGTTGAGGTGGCGTGCTTCGGGTTTAAATCCCAAGTTTCTACATTATATGACATCTCCCAGAAGCCCCATTCTAACTGACAACTCTTTATAAATGCATCAGTCATTGCCTTCTTTTCTCGTTCGCTCGCTCCTTCAGCCCAGCTGTCGAGGTGCCGGCGTAATTTCATTGTCGTATTCTCCATTTCCCCATCTGCATAGAAATGAATCCACTCATATAATGGGTGGTTCTCATCAGGCTTAACTTCGTCCATTAGTCGATTCCCAATTTCAAGGTACGTCCACGGACATGGTAATAAGGCAGCGAGAATTTCGCCTAAACTTCCTTCATGCGCATAATGTTTCATATGTTTAATATAGTGATCTGCACTAGGTGGAAGCGGGTAGCCTTGTAACGCTTCATAAGGAATGCCGATATAGTTACATAGATTGTGGTGAGGGTGCGTTTCACTGTTGATAACAAAGTTAATTTGCTCTGAGAAGAACGCCATATCCTTTCTGTCGTGACATTTAGAGATAGCGATTCCATAGACATGCATAAAAGCATTTAAGTACTCAAAGTCTGCTTTAACGTAATGTTTGACAGCTTCTTTCGGTACATTTCCAGCAGCAATCCCTCTTACAAACGGATGCTCTATAATGGCTTCAAAAATTGGGTCCGCCTCTTGGCGAAGTTGTTCGGTGAATGTCACTTAAATAGCCTCCTAGAATAATAAATTTGGAAGCACTAGCGGGGTGGGAGGAGGGTGATTGGCTTAGACAAGAATCCCCATAAAAAAAACCACTCCGAACTGGAGCGGTTTGGTATACAGAAGAATCCCTTCTTAACTATGGAACATAAAATTCGTCCATCCAACCGACTCCACTTCCCTTCGCTGGTATTAGCCAGATCAGGTTCAAAGGGACCAAAGCAAACGCTTTATCTCAGCCTCTTAAACGAAGCGCCCCTAGTGGACTTCCTATTTGTGTAACACTGTAACATATAATGGGATTTAATGCTAGAGGTAAACTTATTTTTTTGAAGGTAAGAGAAGCAACCACAATAATGATAATGATATAATGCTCACAAGAGGTGAATAGAGCATGCCGTTAAATTATACGAATTCAGTACCATTACATCTTCAATTGAAAGAGCGAATCGAAGGTCATATATATAGTGGTAAATATGTAGATAAAATTCCGAGCGAGCGGGAGTTAATGGACGAATATTACGTTAGTCGGAGCACAGTAAGAGAAGCTGTTGCTCAATTAGTAAGAGAAGGAGTGCTTGTAAAAAAGCCGGGGAAGGGAACATTTGTAGCGCTAAAGCCGATTAACGATTGGTTAGGAAATTTAAGTAGCACATCAGAGACTATAGAACGTATGGGGATGACTCCAGGTACGAAAATGGTCGAATCGAAAATTATTCCATTAGATGACTTTTTGCAAAAGGTGACAGGTTTACGTGAAGCTTATCATTTCGCGCGAATTCGTTATGCGAACAACATTCCTATCGGGATTGAGCGGCATTATTATCCTGTTGCTTTAGGGGAACAGCTGATGCAATATGATTTAAATAAAGAAGCGTTTTATGATTTGTTAAATAGGGAATTAGGAGTAAAAACGTTGGAAGCTGAGCAAATTATTAAGGCAATTCAGTTGTCAAAGGAAGATGCCAATTTACTTGGTGTAGAGCCGATGACAAGTGTCTTAAATGCGGAGAGAAAGATAACCGACATTGATGGCAGCTTTGTTGAATTTGAGAATGCTTATTATAGATCGGATATGTATTCCTTCAAAATTAAACTTTCTCGAAAAACGTAAGGACGTAACTAGTTGTCTAAAGGCTTTAGTTTAACTGGTACGGACGTTATGACCTCATTGCATTCCACGCTTTATGTTCAGTATTATAGACGTAATCTGTTTTTTTACGAAGGAGTTTCTTATGGAAGAAAGAACAACATTAAAGAAAACGTTAAAGCCACACTGGGTATGGGCGATTGCACTAGGGTCTTCGATTGGTTGGGGCGCTTTTGTACAACCGACGAATTGGATGGCAACAGCAGGTCCTTTAGGTGTCATCATTGGCTTTGCTATCGGTGCCTTGTTAATGATGCTTATCGCAGTAAGTTACGGTGTATTAATTAAGAGCTTCCCTGTATCTGGTGGTGAATTTGCTTACGCATATATTAGTTTAGGCCGTACACACGCCTTTATATGTGGGTGGTTTTTAGCTTTAGGGTACATATGTATTGTTGCTTTAAATGCTTCTGCATTCGTACTTATGCTTAAATTTATTTTTCCTGTATTAATTGAGAATATACCGCTATATCAAGTGGCAGGCTGGGATGTTTATTTAACGGAGATCGTCATTGCTTCTGTTATGCTAGGTGTTTTTGGTTTCTTAAATATGAGAGGAACTGGTTTATCTGGTCGCATGCAATTCATTTTCTGTTCTATTATGGTAATCGGTGTAGTTGTCATTACGGTTATGGTCGGTGTACAACCTTCGACTGAATTAGCGAACATACAGCCATATTTCCCAGCAGATACAACTGCGTTAGCTGCTATTATATCAATTGTAGCAATTGCGCCGTGGGCTTATGTTGGATTTGACAATATTCCACAAGCTGCAGAAGAATTTAACTTTTCTTCTAAGAAGGCATTTAGTTTGATTATTTTAGCGATATTGTTTGCTGCTTTACTATATAGCTTAATGATTATTGCTACTGCGATGGTTTCTCCTTGGCAAGGTTTAGTTGACGAGAGCCATTTATGGGGAACAGCAGCAGCTATTGAGGGGTTATTAGGTACAGCTGGATTAGTTGTATTAGTGACGGCACTGACGATGGGGATATTTACAGGTTTAAATGGTTTTATCATTTCAACGAGCCGTTTGCTGTTCGCCATGTCACGTGCGAAAATTTTGCCAGAAGCTTTCTCTAAGTTACATCCGAAATATAAAACGCCTTATTTAAGTATTATCTTTACAGTTGTTATTGCTATGTTAGCGCCGTGGTTTGGGCGTGAAGCGTTGTTATGGGTCGTAGATATGTCATCTATTGGGGTAACGATTGCTTATTTCTATACGTGCTTTACAGCGTTTAAATTGTTCAAGGTGAAGCGAGATGAGTCATTTAATCAAGATATGAATATCGTCTCACCATTTAAGAAAATGATTGCTCTTGTAGGTATGATTGCAAGTTTAACATTTTTAGCCCTATTGCTGTTCCCAGGTTCACCAGCTTACCTAGGTGTCCAATCAAGAATAGCATTAGTAGCATGGATTGCAGTAGGAGTCATTTTCTATTTAGTGAAACAAACGGATATGAAGCGTATATCGACAGAAAGGCTAAACTATTTAATCTTAGGTATGAAAGAAATTAAATTGAAAAATGATTAGTGAATAGTGGAATGATAACAAAAAAATAGCTTTATCTATCCAAAAAGCTAAAACGATAATAAATGAGCTGTATGAAACAAGAAAAAAAAACACTTCTAACGTCGCATGTAATGACAAGCGACATTTGGAAGTGTTTTTTTTCATTTCCTCTTGCTTTGGCAGTTCCTATCAGAGAACTGTCGTTTTTTCGTTTATAGGCTCCAATATTGATAACCTTCTGCTTCGCATTCTTTCTGGGAAAAGATGCTTTTTACATCGACTAAAACGCGTTGTTCATTTTTATATAGACCTTTTAAACGTTCAGGTGTATAGGTTTCTTTAAATTCATTATGCGGTACAGCCATAACAACGGCATCTAAGTCGTGCATTTCTTCTTTCTCTACTAAACGAATACCAAACTCGCGTTGAACAGCATCTTTCTCGGCAACAGGGTCGTGAACCAGTACTTCTACATCGTATTCTTGTAGCTCATGAATAATATCAATGACTTTCGTGTTACGTACGTCAGCGACATTTTCTTTGAACGTAAGACCCATCACAGCGATCCGAGCACCATTAATATCTTGTTTCGCTTTAATCATTTGTTTAATAATGTTACTTGCAATGTATTTGCCCATATCATCGTTAATTTTTCTACCAGATAAGATGATTTGAGAGTGGTAGCCTAATTGTTCTGCTTTATATGTGAAATAGTAAGGATCGACGCCGATACAATGACCGCCAACCAATCCTGGTGTAAATTTCAAGAAGTTCCATTTAGTTCCTGCTGCTTCTAGTACAGCATTTGTATTGATGTCCATCTTGTTGAATACCATGGACAATTCGTTCATAAAGGCGATGTTAATATCGCGTTGAGAATTCTCGATTACTTTGGCAGCTTCAGCAACTTTAATCGATTCTGCTTCATGAATACCAGCTTCAATAATTGATCCGTATACATCTGAAATCTCTCTTAATGCTTCTTCATCAGAACCAGAAACAATCTTTGTAATCTTCGTAAGGGTATTTACTTTATCTCCTGGATTAATGCGCTCAGGAGAATAGCCTACTTTAAAGTCTTCCCCAAAGGTTAAGCCGGATTCTTTCTCTAATATAGGAATACAAATTTCTTCTGTTGTGCCTGGGTAAACAGTAGATTCATAAACAACGATAGAGCCTTTTGTGAGGATTTTACCAATTGTTTCACTCGCCTTAATCACAGGGTTAAGGTTCGGTGTTTTATCCGTATTAATTGGTGTTGGAACAGCAATGACGTGAAATTTGCATTCTTTCAGGAAATCAGGATCATTTGTAAATGTCATCGTCGTATTTTGAACGGCTTCATCACCAACTTCTTCTGTAACGTCAACACCGTTTAAATATTGCTTTAATTTCTCTTCGTTTACATCAAAGCCAATAACATCATATTTTTTAGCGAACTCAACAGCGATAGGTAGACCGACATAGCCAAGTCCAATAACAGATAGTTTGTCTTTTCTTGAACGAATATTTTCAAACAAGCTCATAGTAGTTAGCCTTCCTTTTTCTAGTTAGATTTATATATAACATCATAACCTTAATATCATTGTCTTGTATAGTAAATAGTATGTGCCAAAAAAGGTAACGTTTTATGACAAGCACTACTTCGATTGGATACGCTGAATGCATGTGGTAAACTTAACAATGGTATGAATGGAATTTACAATGAAAGAGGAACATATAAGTTTAATCCTGTTAAATGAGGAAGGAGTGAGTACCGATGGATATTGCGGTAATCGGTGCTGGGTATGTTGGTTTAGTGACAGGTGTTTGTTTATCAGACCTTGGCAACCAGGTCACCTGTATAGATATTAATGAAGAGAAGGTAGCAATGCTAAAACGTGGGGAAAGTCCCATTTATGAAGAAGGCTTAACAGAACTGCTGCAAAAGAATATACAACGAGGTAATTTAGATTTTACGACACAATATCGGGAAGGTTTAGCTAATAAACGCGTCATCTATATTGCTGTTGACACACCTCAATTAGAGGATGGTTCTGCAAATCTAACGTATATTAACAAAGCTACGGCGTCGATTGCTGAACATTTAGATCATGACGCGATTATCGTCACTAAGAGTACGGTTCCTATGGGGACAAATGAATATATTAAAGAGCGCATGGAATCGTTGTTAACGCATGATATTACCATTAAGATTGCTTCGAATCCAGAGTTTCTACGTCAAGGTTCTGCTGTGTATGACACATTTAATGGCGATCGTATAGTCATTGGTTCTGACGATGAGGAAGCAATGCGTGTGTTGACGGAGATTAATGAAGGGTTTAACTTACCGATCGTCCAAACAGACTTGCGAAGTGCAGAAATGATTAAATATGCATCGAACGCTTTTTTGGCAACGAAGATTAGCTTTATTAATGAAATTGCTAACTTATCGGAGAAGACAGGTGCGAATATTCAACACGTTGCCAAAGGAATGGGAATGGATAAACGAATTGGAAGTGCGTTTCTGAATGCAGGTATTGGCTATGGGGGCTCTTGTTTTCCGAAGGATACGAATGCGTTATTATCAATCGGGGAACAGGTGAATTATTCCATGCCGATTTTGAAGAATACCGTTTATACGAACGAACGGCAAAAGGGCATAATTGTTGATAAAATGCTGGAACGCTTTGATTCATTAGAAGGGAAGAAGATTGCGATACTAGGCGTTGCTTTTAAGCCGAATACGGACGATATGCGCGAGGCACCTTCCATTCTAATAACGAAACGTTTACTAGAAGAAGGCGCCAACTTACGAGCGTATGATCCTGTTGCGACTGTGAATGCCAAAACCATTCTTTCAGAGGAAATAGAATTTACCACTAGCGTTGATGAAGCAGTAAAAGGGGCAGACGTGGCGGTTATTTTAACGGAGTGGGAAGATATTAAACATTACCCGTTAGAAAAATACAAGCAGCATTTGTCACATCCTATTCTTTTTGACGGTAGAAATTGTTTTACAGTAGATGAGGTAAAAGGACAAGGTGTGGAATATCATTCGATTGGCCGTCCGACAATACAAGCGTAAATAAATAAGAGGAAGAAGTCTGATTGAAGGCTTCTTCTTTTTGTGATGAGTTTCCTATTCTCCCCTTTTTCATTCTTAAATTTAGGGGAATCATCTAGGTAGAAATTTGAGGGAATTTGTCTTACTATGGTATAATTCGTTCAGTGTAACGAGCTTGCATTTAGAAGAGAATTGCTTGTATAAGGAAAGGCTGAAACCGTGTGGATAAGAAGATAAAAGTATTGTTTTTTATATATCAGATGGGTGCTGGCGGTGCTGCTAGGACCTTGTTAAATGTTATCAATAATATCGATCGTACAAAATTTGAACCAGTGCTCGTTACCCTTAATTATGATGGGAGTTACGAACAATATATAGAGCCTGATGTGAAATTTGTGAAATTGAATACACAACGATTGCGATCCGCTATTATACCTTTATCCAAAGTGATTCGCCAAGAAAGTGTGGATATTGTATTCAGCACCATTCCTAACTACAATATCATTGCAATATTGGCAAGATTATTATCTTTTACGAAAGCGAAGAATATTGTACGCGAAGCAGCTTTCCTTGGTGGAACTCGTTCAATGAATTGCAAGCTTCTCATTTATGGACTGTTCTATCGGTTTGCTAGTAAGGTTATCTCCTTATCGAATGGCGTGAAAGAGAACCTTGTTGAGCGATATAAGGTGAATCGCGATAACATTCAAGTTATTTACAATCCGGTTGATTTACGTAATATTCAACAAAGTATTGAACAAGGAACAATTTCTGAAGAACATGCGTCGATCTTTTCTGGAAATGATAAAGTTATTGTAACTGCTGGAAGGTTGGTAAAGGATAAAGACCAACGAACATTACTCCAAGCCTTTGCAAAGGTGAACGCCCGTATAAATAGCAAGCTAGTCATCCTTGGTGAGGGAGAGCTGGAAGAAGAGTTAAAAGCGTTAGCCCTTCACCTCCATATACATGAGGATGTTCACTTTATTGGATTTCAAGAGAATCCATACGTGTACTTTCAGCAAGCAGATTTATTCGTACTTTCTTCTATTCGAGAAGGCTTCGGACACGTGTTAGCTGAAGCGTTAGCAGCCGGAACACCAGTCATCTCTACCCATTGTAAACCAGGTGCTGAAGAAGTGCTTTGCGGAGGAGAATACGGCAAACTATGTGAAGTAGGAAACTCTGAACAAATGGCAGAGTTTATGTATGCTGATTTGTCGATGACGAAAAAAGAAGAGATAGAGCGAATAAATAAAGGATATAAAAGAGCAAGTCAATTTGACGCTGTAACCATTGTGAAACAGTATGAAGACGTATTTAGGCAAACAGTTGGACAGCTAAATGAAGGAGTTGAAGGATCATGAATTCGCCTAAGCAAGTAGTGCATCTAACGACTGTACACCATCCGTATGATCCGCGTATTTATCATAAGGAATGTATGTCACTACACCACGCAGGCTATGACGTGACCTTAATTGCACAAGAAGCAGATACTAAACAAGACGGAGATAAACCAATTCGCCATGTACCTATTAAGAAATACACAAGTCGTTTAAAGCGTATGGTACTTGGTCCAATAGATGTGTATAAAAAAGCGAAGCGGTTAAATGCAGATGTGTATCACTTTCATGATCCAGAGCTATTATTCGTAGGTTGGTTGTTGAAGAAGAAGCATAATGTCGTCATTTATGATATTCATGAAGATTATATCACTAGCATTATGCAAAAGAATTACATGAGTGCCCCTGTTAAGAAAATAATAGCGAAATTGTATAAAGGACTCGAGAAAGTCTTTGCAAGAAATATGGAGCTTTGTTTGGCGGAAAAGTATTATAAAGATATTTACAAACGAGGAACATGTGTATTAAACTACCCGACCATTAATGAGCATTTTATACATCACAACCGAACCGATAAGCCATTAGAGAATAAATTGTTGTACACTGGAAATGTAACGTATGTAAGAGGAGCACAAATTCATGCGAAGATTCCGCTAATCGATGAACAAATGTCTGTACACTTCATCGGCAAATGCCCAAGTGAGCTAGCCGAGGAAATGTATGAAATCGCTAAAGACAAGCGTGCCCATTTGCATATAGAAGGTATTGATCGTTTTATTCAGAAGGAAGATATTGAAGCGCGTTACCTTAGTCATCATTGGCTAGCTGGTGTTGCGTTATTTCCACCAACGGAGCATTATATGAAGAAGGAATTAACGAAGTTCTTTGAATATATGAACGCCGGACTTCCTATTATATGTTCCAACTTTCCGGTGTGGAAGGATTTTGTTGAGAAGCATCAATGTGGAATAGCAGTAGACCCATATGATGATGAGGAGATAAAGCGAGCCATAGACTATTTGCGCAATCACCCAGAAGAGACGAAACAAATGGGTGAAAATGGTAAAAAAGCGGTTTTAGAACAATTAAATTGGCATACGGAAGAGCAGAAATTAATTGATTGGTATAATCAATTAACGATTGTCTACTAACGTGTGCTACAACGCGAAGGAATGTTTGGATAGTGAATAACGAAAACCCATTGATTTCTGTCGTGACACCTGCCTATAATGCAGAGCGATTTATAGCAGAAACGATAGAATCTGTTATGAAACAAACGTATACAAATTGGGAAATGATCATTGTGGATGACTGTTCGATGGATCAAACCGTGGACATTGTACAAAGCTATCAAGAGCAAGACCCGCGGATTCAATTAATACGATTACAGCACAATAGTGGATCGGCGGTAGCGAGAAATACAGCGATGGATCATGCTCGCGGACGCTACATTGCTTTTTTAGATAGTGATGATTTATGGATTCCGCAAAAGTTAACAAAACAACTCGCCTTTATGCAAACGAAAGATATTGCGTTTTCGTTTACGGAATATGTCCGTATTCAACAAGATGGAACAAGAACACAAGCAATCGTAAAAGCGCCTCAATGCGTTGGATATGATGATTTAATGAAACGTTGTGTAATCGGGTGTTTAACGGTAATGATTGACCGGGATAAAATTGGCGACATAAAGATGGTAAACATCCGAACGAGGCAAGATTATGTATATTGGCTAACCTTAACGAAGCGCGGTTTCCTTGCCTATGGATTACCTGAAGTGCTTTCAGAGTACAGGTTAGTTTCTAATTCAATCTCGAGTAATAAGTGGAAAGCCGCGAAACAAAATTGGTATGTATTTCGACAGATTGAACAACAAAGCTTGTGGAAGAGTATGTGGTATTTCTCTCATTACGCGATTAGGTCCGTATATGATTTAATGAAATATAGAAGATTAAACTCTTAATAGAATGTAATTTGGTTTATATGAAAAAGCTAGGCGGTGTGAACGTGACTGATATGAAAACATATCTTCAAGATATACGTAAGCGTAAAGATTTAATATTGTATTTGGTGAAGTCAGGATTAAAAGCAGAACATAGAAATAGTTATTTAGGTTACTTTTGGTGGTTGTTAGATCCACTTTTAAATGTGCTTGTTTATTACTTTTTGGTTGTCGTTATTTTAGGCAGAGAGTCACAGGAATTTAGCTATGCTGTCTTTCTCGTTATTGGTCTTGTCGTATGGCGTTGGATCAGTTCTGCTATTAACGCATCATCGAAGTCGATTTTGCGATATAGTTCGATCATTAATCAAGTGTATTTACCGAAAGCGATATTTCCGTTATCCTTTACGATTACGCAGCTAGTAAACTTTATGTTTGGTATAGTGGTTATTGCTATTTTCTTAATAGCGTATGGGGTGACACCTGGTTGGCAAGTCGTATACTTACCATATCTGATTTTGGTAACGTTGGTCTTTTTGTTAGCTATTGGCTTTGTACTTGGGTTTATTACTATATTCGTTCGGGATATTGAGAACATTATTTCTCACATTATCCGTATTTTCTTCTATGCATCTCCGATTATTTGGGAAGAGTCTCGTTTAGCTCGTCTAGGACCGGAGTATACATGGATTACAGAAGCGAACCCAATAGCAATTATTATTACTTCCTTTAGAGATATACTAATGTTTAACAGTAGTCCTGATTTCTTTGGTCTTACCGTTATTTTAGTCATCTCAAGTGCCGTATTGGTGTACATGCTTTATTACTACAGCAAGCATGAACACAAAATAATTAAAGCTTTATAAGAGGCAACCTCCTTTACGATTTAAAAAAAGTTAATGATTTCATCGTCTACTTTATATAGAGGCAATGAAATCATTATTCTGTATAAAAGAGGGTAATGAACATGACAAATGAACATAATGAGAAAAATGAGCAACAATCGAATGAATCAGCTGTTCCTGTTGTACAAGCAGAAGGCATAGGTGTTGCTTTTGAAGAACGAAACAATGATGACTATAAATCAAAGTTAATTAATTTGTTTAAAAATAAAAAGAATAAAAAGAAGAAAGAAAAGAAATGGCCATTAACGGATATTGATTTCACAGGCTATGAAGGTGAAATATTAGGCATTATCGGTTCAAATGGCGCGGGGAAAACGACATTAAGTAAAATTATTACTGGCATTCTTAAAGAAGATAAAGGCTTCATCGATGTTGATGGAAAGGTAACAGCTTTATTTTCATTTGGAATGGGCTTTAATAAAGAGTTAACGGGAAGAGAGAACGTTTTTCTAAATGGAATGATGCTTGGAATTAACAAAGATGTTATTGAACGTTATATTGATGACATTCATGAATTCTCTGATTTAGGCGATTTCATTGATCAGCCGATGAAATATTATTCTAGTGGCATGAAGGCGAGACTCGGCTTTAGTGTCGCAGCCCACCTAGAACCGGAAATCCTAATTTTAGATGAGGCGCTGAATACAGGTGACGCCAAGTTTAGCCGCAAAGCATCATTGAAGATGAAAGAACTTGTTAAGAAAGCCAAAATGGTTATTATCGTTACCCACAGCTTGCCGTATGCGCAGCGCAATTGCGATCGTTTAATGTGGATAAACGGCGGGGTGATAGAAGCTATTGGAGATCCGAAAGAGGTCGTACAGAAGTATCGTGCAACCGTTCCTGTAATGCCAAGAAGAAAGCCAAAGCCGAGCTTACAAGTAGAGAAAACCGATACAACCGTCGTCGATAAAGATATTATAAAAGCTGAGAATGTTGGGGTTTCTTTCCAATTAAACTCAGGCAAATTTTGGGCTTTGAAGGATGTTAGCTTTAACATTAAAGAAGGAGAAGTAGTTGGTATAATCGGGCATAATGGAGCTGGTAAAAGCACATTATGTAAAGTACTGACGAAAATCTTGGCCCCTGACACCGGTAACTTAGAATTAAATGGAGAGACGTCCTCTTTATTAGGATATGGCACAGGCTTTAATGCTCAATTAACAGGAACCGACAATATTTATCTGAATGCGATGTTGCTCGGTATTTCTAAGAAACGAGTAGAAGAAAACTATGATGAGATCGTGGAGTTTTCTGGTTTGAAGCAAGCTATTCATAAGCCGGTGAAAGAGTACTCTAGTGGAATGAAAGCGCGTTTAGGTTTTAGTATCGCCGCTATACTGAAGCCGGATATATTCATTATTGATGAAGCATTATCCACAGGTGACATGGCGTTCCAACAAAAAGCAAGCGAACGTATTCAAGAAATGATGGAACGGGCCAAAGCCGTTATTATCGTAACGCACAGTATGCAATTCGTAGAGAAAGTATGTACTCGCGGCATTTGGATGGAACAAGGTCAAGTGAAATTTGATGGTCCGGCTGAAGAAGCAGTGGAAAAGTATCGAGAATCTTTAGGGGTACAAAAACAAGGTAAACAACGGAACTTAAGAAATATAAATAACGGTCAAAACGGAAAGAATAACAACGGCCCAAACAGAGCGAACAATGGCCAGAAAGTGAATGCTCAAAATCGGCTAAACAACAAGCAGAACCCGAACGTCCAAAGTCAAAGGAATCAAGCTAAGCCGCAAACAAACAACCAAACGGATGATGGTAACAAAGCTTAGTGAACAATAAATGGTGGTGAATGAATTGTTACATCTAATGAAGAAAGCGATGACCAATACGCTGGATTTTATTTTATATAACGTGTTAAATGAAAATCAAAAGAAAAAAATGGCGAATCTTTTTTCTAGTAAGCAAAAAGAAGCTATAAAGAAAATTACGAGTAGCGGGAAACGTCATATGCAAAAGAAAAAAATAAAACAAATCAAACACCATTTATATAGCTTAGGCTTTACGCATAAAGCTTTACAACAGTTAGAGGATGTTTATGTGAATGCTGAGGATGCATTTATGAAACAATTGGCGGCATGGGAATTGGCTCTTTGGCATGTGAATGAATTGACAGAATCGGGTGCAAGGGAAGCTTTAACCTATCTGGAAGTAGCAATCGAGAACGTGAAAGATAAACAAACGCTAAGAAAGGCAACTATTCTTCAGGTAGAGTGCTATGAGCGCTTAGGAGAGATTTCATTAGGAAAGCAGCTTCTTGATGAAAGGCTATCCGAACAACAACATCCTGATCTATATTTAGCAGCGGCGAATTTAGAGACGGACCTCGCCGCACGTACTACTTGGATCAATAAGGCGTTAGCAACGTATCAATTAAGTCCAATTGCCTTTACGGAAGGACATTACGATAGTTTGATTACACAATCCGTTCAGAGAAGCATTCAAGATGGGCCGAAAGTGTCGGTCATCTTACCTGCATTTAAAGCAGAGGAAGGAATTCGAATAGCGATTGAATCTATTTTATCGCAAACATGGCACAATATTGAACTGTTAGCGGTCGACGATTGTAGTCCAGATCAGACAGCTGCTGTCATTAAGGAATACGCTGAGAAAGATTCCAGAGTCCGCTATTTATCAACCCCGCAAAATAGCGGTCCATATGTTGCAAGAAATATTGCTTTACAACAAGCAACAGGAGACTTTGTCACGATTAATGATGCAGATGACTGGTCCCATGCAGAGAAGATAGAAATACAAGTTCGCCACTTGCTAGAGCATCCAGAAGTAATCGCCAACACATCAGAGCATGCACGTTTAACAGAAGAAGACTTGAAACTATATCGACGAGGCAATCCGGGGCTGTATATTTTCTCTAATATGTCTTCGTTGATGTTTCGTCGTGAACCTGTTATGAAAGAAGTCGGCTTTTGGGATAGCGTTCGCTTTGCTGCAGACGGTGAATTTAAACGTCGATTAATCAAAGTGTTCGGGAAAGAACGTATTATGGATGTAAAGACGGGACCGTTATCTTTGCCGCGCCAATCCGTATCTTCACTAACAGGTAGTTCTGCATTTGGTTATAATGGCTTTTTTATGGGGGCGCGTCAAGAATATGTGGAGAGTCTTGAACATCACCATAATCGCGCTGAAACTCTGTATTATCCTTATCCGCAATCTGAAAGGCTATTTCCTGTACCAGAGCCGATGTGGCCGAAACGTGAAGACAAGCCGAATGGCAGTCGTTTGTTTGATGTCGTCATAGCGGCAGATTTTCGGATAGATAATCAAGAAGAAATGGTACAAGAAATTAAAGCGTTGCAACAAATGAACAAGCGAATTGGGCTCGTGCAATTAAATCGCTATCAAGTTGATCTTCCACAATCTATTCATACAACTATTCGTGAATTGTTAGACGGGAATCACGTTCATATGCTTGTCTATGGTGAGAAGATTTCTGCTACCACATTGTTCGTACTCGATACAAAAGCAATGCATCACTGGCAGAAATACATTCCGATGATACAAGCACATCGAATCCATGTGAAGGTAGCAGAAGAAGAAAATCGTGATTCGTATACGGCAATTTCACATCATGTGACGGAATATTTTACAAACGAAGCAGTGTGGCATCCGGTTAATCAACAGGTAAGAATGCAATGCTTGGAAAATGAGACGATACAACAGATTACAGTAAGTGAAGAAGATTGGAAGACGATGGTGTGTTATGTGGAATAAAAAAGACAAACAAATGTCAGACGTCAATCAGACAGCTCTTGTGGAACTGCAACAACAACTTAAGCAGGCCAAGCACCAAACAGAAAGAAAGCAACAGCAATATATCGAGCATAAATGGCAATTTGATTCGATGCAATCGTTTATTCTTCATTTCATTAGACCAATGAAGCGTGTGATGAAATGGTCCAAAACGTTGGGCGGTGTAGTGCTCAGGAGACGTAACAAACAACAGCTATACAGCAGCTCATATAAAAGAAAGGACGCGGCTAACAAACTAAAGCCGTATAAGTACCATATGTATGAGTTGGGCTTCAGAAACAAAGCGTTAACGGATATGAAACAATTGTATGAGCAAACAGAAGATCGATTCCTAGCGCAGGCCATTGCGTGGGAACTGGCACTATGGTATGCGAATCAATATACGAGTGATGGGTGTAAACAAGCGTTACAGTATTTGCGCGTGGCTATCGAAAAGGAGAACAATCAAGACTTACTTCGTAAAGCAGCCATCATACAAGCCGAGTGTTATGCACGTATTGGTGAGCGAGAAGAAGGAAAACGAATTATACAGCACATGTTAAAGCAACAACAGCATAATGACTTATATTTGGCGGCAGCTAATTTAGAAACATCCATCATTCAACGTCTAGGTTGGATAAATCAAGTATATGTAAGGTATGGGTTACAACCTATTACTTTTACTAATTTAGATGCACCAACTTATGATGATTTAACGACTGTACCTGCAGAGCACAGTATAGCAAGTGGCCCAAAAGTATCGGTCATTCTTCCGGCATATAATGCACAAGAAGGTATTCGTACAGCGATTGAATCAATCCTAAACCAAACGTGGCGTAATCTAGAATTGTTGATTGTCGATGATTGTAGTAGCGATAATACGTTTCAAGTGGCAGAGCAATATGCAGAGCAAGATGATCGAGTGAGCGTTTTCACAACGCCTAACAATAGCGGTCCTTATATTGCGCGAAATATCGCATTAAAAGAAGCGACAGGTGAATTTGTTACGGTTAATGATGCGGATGATTGGTCTCATGTGGAGAAAATCGAGAAACAAGTAACGCATTTAATAGACAATCCACATGTCATCGCCAATACATCAGAGCATTCAAGATTAACGGAAGAACTTACATTATATCGTCGCGGGACACCAGGGGTTTACATTTTTCCAAATATGTCATCATTAATGTTTCGGCGAGAGCCTGTTCTGAGCGAATTAGGCTATTGGGATAGTGTCCGCTTTGCCGCAGATGGTGAGTTTAAGCGCAGATTGTTGAAAGTATTTGGACAAGATAAGATTATAGATTTACCAACCGGTCCATTATCGTTACCAAGGCAAACTGTTTCTTCGTTGACAGGTAGTTCTGCATTTGGATATAACGGATTTTTTATGGGGGCACGTAAAGAATATGTCGAGAGCTTTGAAGCTTATCACAATGAAGCAACAAACTTATACTATCCAGCACAGCAGTTGCAACGATTATTCCCAGTGCCTGAACCAATGTGGCCGAGAAGAGAAGAAAAGGTCAATGGTAGCCGCTACTTTGATGTAGTAATTGCAGGGGATTTTCGAATAGATGATGAAGCGTTACAAACGACTTTGCAAGAAATAAGGATTCATCAACAATTAGGACTTAAAACAGGCCTTCTGCAAATGGCGAGTTATAATTATTACTTACCAAAGCAAGTGGTGCCTGAAGTAAGAGCAATGATTAATGGTCGAGATGTGCAAATGCTTGTGTACGGGGAAAAGGTTACAACAGAGCTATTTATGGTGAAGCAACCAGCCGTTCTACAAGAGAAGCAGCAATATATTCCAAGTATCAAAGCAAAAACGGTACGAGTAATTGTCGACAGGCTACCAAAGGAAGAGAAAGTACATCTGTACGATATAAGACAATGTATGAAGCATTTAGAAGAATATGTGGGGCATAGAGGGAAATGGTTTCCTTACAATGAGTCGATTAGACAAGATTTACTAACCAATCATTCCCGTTATGTGTCTACCATAAAATTAGCCTCAAGTATTTGGAGCGATCATAATGAGGATGCTTATGAGATCTATCGTAGCCGTCTAGACGAATGGCTCATACACGGTTTAGCACCAGGCAAAAGGCAAGGGAGAGGGCGCTCATGAACAAATGCGATGGAGAGTCAATCAACGTTAACAACAAAGAAAGAAATCATCACCAGCCCGATCTATTGGCGCAACTAATCGATACAGAAGCAAAGATTAAAGAATTAGAACAACAACAGAAGCAATATGAAAAGCAAATCAAGCATATGTACAAAAGTAACACATGGCAGAAGACAGGGTGGCTGAGAAAAGCTTATGCACTTGTTACAGGAAAAGCAGGGCGTAAACAAGCTGCATATATTCATTATTTAGAAACACAATTAGAAGCCACGTTAGAGCAGCTGTATGCAACGAAAGAATTGTTATCAGAGCAAATGGTGCATAACCCAGGGTTAAGCCAGTACCAAATAATTGACGTCATCAAAGAAAAGAAACGAGAAGGACTTCTAATGGACTATTTAGATAAACTAATAGTACATAAGCAAGTTCTTGAGAACAATTACAATAAAGCGCTCACGTATGCAGCACGTACTTTTATGAAAGAACAGCCAGCCTTTCGAAATCATGTATATGAACAAGTGTTACAAGGATTAAAGATAGAAGATATTCCAGAATTTATGATTCGAGCAGGATTGGATGAAGAAAGCATTCCTCTCGTTTCTACTGCTTCTTATCGCGCGAGTTTAAATATGAGAATGAGGCAATATCAATGGATGGGTTCATTACCTGAATGGTCATTAGACGATAAACAAGAAGCGTATGCCTTTATGGACCAATTAGATATTCGAAGACCTTGGACTTCTGAACATAGTTTTCCGCTTTCTGACATGCCGCAGCATACTCAAGTAGCCATCAAGCCGGTCGACGGAGCCGGTTCACGAGGTGTGTACCTTGTTCGAGCAAATGATGATATAATTGACCTAAAACGAGCTAATTCGATCAAAAGTTGGAATGACCTTAAAACCGCCATGCAAGAAGATTTGGATTCAGGTTGGGTGGAGAAGGACGAATGGTTTATGGAAGAACTTATTTTCGAGAACAAGCTGGAGAAACAAGCGGCAAGTGATGTGAAGTTTTACTGTTTTTACGGTAAGGTTGGCGTTATATTAGAAATCAAACGTTATCCAGAATTGGCTTATTGTTGGTGGACAGCAGATGGACAAAGAATTCACACAGGGAAGTACGAAGATGAGCTGTTTAAAGGACAAGGAGTTTCTAAACAAGAGCTGCAATTAGCAGCAAATCTTAGCTTAGAAATCCCTGCACCATTTATTCGCATCGACTTTCTCCGTTCAGAGGATGGTTTAGTATTCGGCGAATTCACACCGAAGCCAGGGAATTATGACGGGTTTGACCAGCAAACTGACCAATGGCTAGGAGATTTATTTCTCGAGGCAGAAGGTCGTCTAAGCCAAGACTTGTTAAATGGAAAATCATTTGAAGCATTTCGTCGTAAAATGGAAACAACACAACAGTGAAGGTTATTATTCACTAGATAATAAAGTAGGAAACGAGTATAAACATCGACGAATTGAGATAGTTGTATTTGTCGAGTTTTTCTTGTGTTTATAAATGAATAGTGTTCTAGGAGGAAAAATGTAATGGAAGAGACTCACTCAGAGTGGCTACCGCACTTATCAGACAGCATTGTAGCAGACGCACACGGATATTTGTTAGATTCATACGCTGTATCACTTGAAGGCTGGAGAAGAGGCCTGACCCTTAAATGGCACTTAAAGAATACAGAGAAATTCAAGGAAATGATGACTTGGTATGTGGACAAACCAGGACAATTGTACTCTTTAAGTAATAAAGAAAGAACGCACTATTTCTTTCGCACTAGAGGGGATAAAGTAACGAATGATGCAGTAACAATCGGCAAAGATAAAGAAAAAACGAAGCAAATGTTGCAGCAAGCAGGCGTACCTGTTCCAGAAGGGCAGCAATTTTTCGCAGAAGATACGAATGAGATGATCATCGAATATGCTTCTTCGTTAGGCTATCCAGTCGTTATTAAACCGACAGATGGAAGCTTTGGTAGAGGTGTTGTTTCGAACATTACAAGCTCTGGTGAGTTGGAGTACTCCATACAGTATGTACGCACGCAACTGAATATGCCAGAAGTGATTGTAGAACGATATATTCCTGGTGATGACTACAGACTATATGTCGTTGGTGATGAAGTGGTTGGAGCTATTAAACGCCTTCCACCAAACGTAATCGGAGATGGTGTCCATACCATACAAGATTTGATTGACCAGAAAAATGAGCAAAGAAAAGACAATCCAAGACTTATTACATGTTTAATTAATGTAAATCAAGAAATGGTTGATTACTTGAATCGGCAAGGTTATACATTAGATAGTGTGCCACAAGCAGATAAACAAGTGAGTCTTAGCTCGAAAAATAATATATCCATTGGCGGAGATCCCATTGACATGCTGGATGATTTACCTAGTGAAATCAAGAAAGTAGCGGTACAAGCATTACAAGCGGTACCAGGCCTAGACCATGGAGCAGTAGATATGATGGTCCATCCAGATAAGCCTGTTAATGAAGCTGCTTTTGTAATTGAGTTGAATCCAACTGCACAAATTGGTGGTCTTTTATATCCGATGTATGGAAAATCAAGAGACATTCCATCTGCCATTATCGATTACTATTTCCCAGAAACAAAAGGTATGGATGAGGAACGCACGAATACGTACTTTGATTTACATGATGTACTAGAGCCACTTCAGATGAACACAGCGTATTCCACAACGGTTACTCCTTCTCCACGTGGAAAGCTATACGCGAAGAAATACACTGTATATGGTGATGTAAAGGATATAGGCTATCACCGTGGTTTGCGTAAACAAGCCTTTGAACGTCAATTACACGGCTTTGTAATGAGCAATGAAGAGGATTCGATTGAAGTAGTAGTCGGCGGCTTAGATCCAGAAATGGTGGACGATTTCAAGAACGGAATATGGGAAGATGACGAACGAGCAGAAATATGGCAAGTTCAAGTAGAAGACTACCATGAACCACTTAAAGTAGGATTTGAAGTGAAATTAGACTTGAAGACACAATTAGAAGAATTGAAGAAATATAAACGTGAACTTGAAATAACCGAATTAGCAATGAAGAAAGCGGAAGTACAACGGAGGAAATTCTACGAAAGTAAGTCTTGGAAAATAACGAAACCGATTAGATATGTAGGATCATTCTTCAAAAAGTAGGAAGCGTGAAAAAGGTGAAGATATTCTACAGCAGGAGGAATCATACATGAAGGACAAACAAGGGATAAGCCTTCCTCAACTGTCAGCAGATGTTGTAAAGAACGCAAGGAAAACAAGATTAGATGCATTCGCAGTTGCCCTTGAAGGCTGGCGTAGAGGATTGAAGTTAAAATGGTATACACGTGATTCAGAACACTTTCAAGATATGGTAATCTTCGGTGTAAACCCGCCAGGAAGATTATTCTCTTTAAGCTCAGAGGAACGCACTCATTACTTTTTTAGAACACGTGGAGATAAAGTAACGAATGAAGCAGTAGAGATTGGATCAGAGAAAGATGATACGAAGATATACTTAGAAAAAGCTGGAGTGCCAGTGCCAAAAGGAAGAGGCTTTGAAGTAGACGCCACTGATGAAGAAATTATTGAATACAGCAAGACGTTACCATACCCACTTGTGCTAAAGCCAACGAATGCTAGCTTAGGTAACGGAGTAGTAACGAACATTAACAGCGATGAAGAATTTAAGAAGGCTGTCGAATATGTACGCCATGAATTAGAGTACGATGAGGTTATTGTAGAGCAATTCGCGGCGGGTAAAGAATACCGCGTGTATGTCATTGAAGACCAAGTAATTGCAGCCTATAACCGTATCCCGGCTAATATTATCGGGGATGGTGAACATACAATTGAAGAACTCATTGATTTGAAGAACAAAGAAAGAAGAAGAAACGCGCGGTTGAACAGTTGCCTAATTGAAATGGATAAAGAAATCATCGAATTCATTGGAGCAGCCGGCTATACGTTAGAGAGTATTCCTGAAAAGGGAGAAGAGATTTACTTAAGACAGAAAACAAATGTATCCTCTGGTGGTGATCCTATTGACGTCACCGATGAAATTCCAGAAGAATTCAAACAAATTGCCATTGATGCTGTAAAGGCCATTCCAGGTCTATACCATTGTGGTGTAGATATTATTGTGAATGATGACCGAACAGTAGAGAACCCAGCAGTTGTCATTGAATTAAATCCAACCGCACAAATTGGTGGTATTTTATATCCATTAAGAGGACAAGCACGTAACATACCAGCGGCTATTATTGATTACTATTTCCCGGAAACGAAAGGAATGGATACAACCCATTCTAAGATCTATTTCGACTTACCAGCAGTATTAGAGCCATTAGAGAATCGCTCTGCTATTGAAGTAGAAATACCACCAGCACCTATGGGAAAACTATACGCCAAACGTTTCGTAGTAAAAGGAAAGGTACAAGGCCATAGCTATCACCGCTTTTTAAAACGTCAAGCCATCGACCGAGGTTTACACGGGTACGTCAAGAACATGGTATTTGATGAAATTGAAATTATAGTAGCAGGTACAGAAAAAGATGACATTTCCAAATTTAAGCAAGTCATTACTTCTTACAAGAAAAATACACAAGTAAATGACTTGAAAGAAGAAAATTACGAAGAGCCAGTAACCATTGGATTTGAAATTACCGAGCGATACAACACGAAAAACATTAAGTCCGTCCAGCATGCGCTACGCAAGATGGAAAAAGAGCTCAAACGAATGAACAAGCACAAAAACAGAATGGAAAAAGACAACCAGCACGTGTTGAATAGTACATCCTGGAAAGTAACAGAGCCTGTACGTAAGGTTGGGGAAATGGTGAAGAAGAAGTAAAGAAACCATTATTTAGCTAGTAATGATTTTTAACGCAACTAGAATAAAAAAAGTTATCAAAAACCTATTTACAATGCCCTAGGAATGAGGAGTGCGTTCATGTTTGGAAATGAAAAAAATTGGTTGGAGCATTTAGACAATGCTATTCCAAAAGCAGCATACGGTTATAAGACTTGTGCATATACTGTTGCATTAGAAGGTTGGAGAAGGGGTCTAGAATTAAAATTCATAAATACATTTAATACTAGTATGAATGCTCCAATAAAATTCTCTTTAAGCGATGGCAAAAAGCAATACACTTTTGCAACTAGTAGAGGAGAATTGGTTACTAAAGAAGCTATTAAAGTTTGTATAGATAAAGATAAAACCAAAGAAATACTTTCTAAAGCAAATGTTGCTGTCCCAGAAGGCAGAGCATTTAACAACAATAATTCAGATGAAGAAATAATTAATTATACAAAATCTATAGGCTTTCCTGTAGTATTAAAACCTACAAATGCAGGTGGTGGCACTGGTGTCATTACAAATATAACCAACATTGATCAATTTGTTAGTGCGCTTTTTCATGTTCGTAATGAATTACAATATAAAGATATAATGGTGGAGAGATATGTATTAGGTGACGATTATAGAATTTATGTTTTAAATAATGAAATAATAGGTGCATTCAAAAGGATGCCTGCAAATGTAATTGGTGATGGTGATACAACTATTAAAGGGTTAATTGATAAAAAAAATAAGATTAGAAAAAATAGTCCATTTCTTTTTTACAAGCCAATTAAGGTCGATGAGGATGTAAAAAGATTTCTATATAAACAAAATTTATCAGTTGATTATATTCCTAAAAAAGGTCAATTAGTTATGTTGCGGGATAAAGGATCTTTTATTGAGGGAGGAGATCCGATAGATGTTACTGATTTATTAACAAATAGTATTAAAAGTAACGCAATAAATGCTGTAAAAGCTGTCCCTGGTTTAGTGCAATGTGCAGTAGATATGATTGTTGACGAAGAAAATGATGTTGGAGTAATTAATGAATTAAATTCGAAACCACAAATTAGCAATCATTTATTCCCTAGTGAAGGAATTGCTCGAGATATACCTAGAGCAATTATTGATTATTATTTTCCACATACAAAAGGAGAATTTCGAAATGATCAATTCTATTTTGATTTAAAATCTATAATAGAAAATTTTAAAAATGGGTTTGCTAAAAGTATTATTATACCTAATGTTCCTTCACGAAATTATATTACGAGACGATATGTGGTTTCTGGAACATTAAGTAATTCTAAGTATAAAAGCTGGATTATGAAGAAAGCCAAAAGTTTAAAGCTTAACGGTAGAGTTAGGGATTTAAATAATGGTGATGTTGTGATTATTGCAGCAGGGTTGCTAAAAAATTTAGATGAATTTAAGGAAACTATTATTAATAATTCCCCTGATAAAGTGCACGTATCTGGTGTTTCACAGAAGGATTGGAATAAACCTGTTAAGATTGGTTTTGAAATTTTGGAGAAATAAATATATGACTTGTTAGTATTGTTTTATCTATGTTAAATATTTTAAGAGCTGTCCCTGATTTTTATATGTGGGATAGCTCTTTTGGTTGTACTTACTAACAAATAATTAAAAAGAAGCTTGTCCCATTTATTTTTATCAACTATTTTTTAGAAGTTATAGGTAGATGATGTAATATCTTATATTCCTATTAAATATGCTCGAAGTGCAATTCAATAAAATTTGATGTTAAATATGTAAAAAAAATGAATCATAGTAATCTGTGCATAAAGCAGTAGGTTTACTAAAATAAAATGTGAGTCTTCCGATATAAGAAGAGACAATGCATAATAAGGAGGTGAAAATAGAGTGAGAATAAAAAAGGGCCTCATTGTGCTTTCTTTCATTTTTCCTCTATTCTTCTACTTAAATTTATCTTTTGTTCAAGCGACAGAAAACGAAATGGAACCTTCTTCTGCAATTAGTAAGGAAGGTGAAGAAGAAGTTCCAGATGAATCTACTACTTCTGAAGATGATAGTACAAGCGGTGAACAGTCTAACGAGGTACATAATGAAGAGGAGTTAGATGACGCTACAGAACAATCAACTGAAGAAACAGCCGTAGAAGAAGAAGTGGAAGATGAGGTAACAAACGAAGATACTTTAAATTCTTCTGAAGAAACATCAACGGAAACGAATGATGTTGAAGAACAGGTTGATTCACCTCAGCCAGAACAACAAACGATTGAAGAAGACAATAACGAATCAGTTCAAACAGAGGAACGTGTAACAACTAAATCAACTACCGTTAAGGAAGTAACTGGACCGCCATATGAGTATGGAGATCGCGCACCACAGATTTCAACTTTTAAAGAAAAGTTAAATGCCATTGGTTTTGGGAATATTACAGTTACAGATTACTTCGGCTCTTATACGAAGACGAAGGTTAAAGGTTTTCAAAATTATTACGGGTTGCCTGTGACAGGGATTGTTGATCAAGTAACTTTAGATAAGATTGATGAAGTATATGTCAGCCCACTTCAATATGGAAAGCGCCACGATGATACGATTCTATTAAAAGAAATGATGAATAGTATTGGGTATGGCAACATCACGGTCACGACATACTTCGGTTCTTATACAGAGAAACGTTTAAAGAAATTCCAATCGGATTATGGGCTTGTTGTTAATGGTATAGCTGATTCTGTTACGTGGAATACGTTAACTTCAGTCTATGAAGCAGGTTACCAACAAGGTGATAGAGCCGACGGGATTGTAGAGATGAAGGAGAAGATGCACCGTTTAGGTTTTGGTGGAATGAGCATTACCTCCTATTTTGGGAGTTACACCAAACAAAGGGTAAAAGATTTCCAAGGGTATTATGGCCTTGAAGTGACAGGTATTGCAGATCGAAAAACATTGGACAAAATGGATGACGTGTTAGCGAGTCCGTTGCAAGAAGGAA
Organism: Pontibacillus litoralis JSM 072002; assembly: GCF_000775615.1. Classification (GTDB taxonomy): domain Bacteria; phylum Bacillota; class Bacilli; order Bacillales; family BH030062; genus Pontibacillus; species Pontibacillus litoralis. The sequence goes on along the minus strand of NZ_AVPG01000008.1, from coordinate 62,520 downwards.
AGCGTCATGAAGATACAGTTCAGCTTAAGGAGAATTTGAACCGTTTAGGCTTTGGAAGTATTAAAGTGACAAACTTTTTCGGCAGTTATACAGACAAGAAGTTACGACATTTTCAAGACTATTATGGATTAGTAGCCAATGGTATAGGTGATGAACCTACATTAGCGAAGCTAGCGGAGATTGTGAATACTCCATTCCAAAATGGCCAGCGTCATGAAGATATAGTTACTATGAAGAAGCAGTTAAATCGACTAGGCTTCGGAACTATTAAAGTTAGCTCTTATTATGGAAATTATACCGAGCGGGTAGTTCGCAAATTCCAAGAGTACTACGGTTTAGTAGCGAATGGTATAGCTGATCCAGTTACCTTAGAGCGTTTAAATAAGGAATTTGATAAAGGTTTCCAATATGGGGCACGTCATGAAGGAATATCAGAGCTGAAAGTAAAGTTAAACAGCTTAGGTTTTGGTCATATTCAGGTAACGGATTATTATGGTTCTTATACGGAAAAGAAAGTGAAGGACTTTCAACAATATTATGGCCTTAACGTAACTGGTAAAGCAGATATGCAAACCCAAGATAAAATCGATACAGTACTTGTGAGCGATTATCAAGAAGGTAAACGTCATGATGGCATTATACCGATGAAGAAGCAGTTAAATTGGTTAGGATATGGATACATTTCAGAAACGAATTACTTTGGTTCGTATACTGAGAAGAAAGTGCGACATTTTCAAGCCGACCATAACTTACCTGTTAGCGGTATAGCAGAAGAGAATACTCGAAAGAAAATAGCTGATCAATTTAATGCGATGCTGCAAGTTGGTTCACGTCATGACAGTGTTATTAAGTTAAAGCAAGACTTGATTAAGGTCGGATTTGGTGGCATGAAAGTAACCAATTACTATGGTAACTACACTAAACAACGAGTAGAGGATTTTCAACAATATTACGGCCTTAAGGTTACTGGTCAAGGAGACTATGAAACTGTGAAAATGCTAGATGATATTCTAGCAAGCCCGTTCCAATACGGAAAAAATAGCAGTGATACAATTGGCTTAAAGAAGAAGTTAAATCAAATTGGTTTCGGTCAAATTCAAGTAACAGATTATTATGGTGCTTATACTAAGAAAAAAGTAAAGGGACTACAATCTTATTATGGCCTTCAAGTGAATGGAATAGTAGATCCACCTACGATGTCTAAGATTGATAAGGTGTACAATAGTCCATTTCAAGAAGGAAAGCGCCATGAAGATACGATTCAACTGAAAGAGAACTTAAATCGATTAGGCTTTGGAGCGATTCAAGTAACGACATACTTCGGTTCCTATACTGATAAGAAACTAAGAGAATTCCAATCTTATTATGGTTTAAGGGTAAATGGAATTGCGGATGAGCGTACGTGGGCGAAGATGGATGAAATATTAGCTAGTCCATTTCAATACGGAAAGAGTCACCCAGATACAAAACAGTTAAAACGATATTTAAACCGTTTAGGGTATGATGGAATCCAAGTCACGACATTTTTCGGCTCATTTACGGAAAAACGTCTGAAAGAATTCCAGCGAGATTATGATCTTCCTGTTAGTGGAATTGCAGATGAAAAGACATGGGCTGCTTTAGAAGAAGCGGCTGAGTCGAAGGAAACGATTACGTATACGTATTATGATCAAACACTGGATCAAGCGATTAATGCTCAAATGTCTAGATCTCCACAAACGGATAAATATCGTAATGAACCAGGTTATGTGAGCGCTGATTACGTAAGTATCACAGAAACAGGTGTTATTACAGAGAACGGTGTTCGTTTGCGTACCAAGCCTAATTTTGATGGAGATATAGCTGCTACCGTGTACAGCGGTACAAGAGTTACCATTTTAAATACTGTTACAGGTGCAGAATATAATGGTAGTACGAAATGGTATGAGATTACATACAATGGAGATACATTATATGTGCATTCATCATTAGCTGACCCTAATGGAATGGTGGCAACAACAACAGCTTCTATCAATGTACGAGCTGATGCAAGTACATCCAGTCATATTTATGGTACGCTCCCGAAAGGTTATCAAGTAACGATTATAGATAAGGGAGCGAATTGGCACCAAATTAGCTATACAACTTGGCGTAATGCTACAAGTTCGGATGTGAAATATTACATGGACCCTGCTAACAATGATCAATTCCAGCATTTATTGTTAACGGAAAGCGTCGGTGTTTCAGCTGATGAGTTAAACAATGTGCTAGAAAGTAAAGGTGTATTAGATGGTATGGGACAAGCCTTTATTGATGGAGGAAAGAAATATTCCGTAAATGAAGCATATTTAATTTCCCATGCTTTGTTAGAAACAGGTCATGGTACATCTTCTTTAGCTAATGGTTCCATCGAAGTCGGACTTAATCAAAATGGTCAAGCCGTAATTGTAAATAGTAGTAATCGAGATAATTTAACAAACATTAAGAAGACATACAACATGTTTGGCATTAAAGCCTATGATTCTTGCCCTTTAACGTGTGGAGCTACCCATGCCTATGAACAAGGATGGACAACACCTTATAAAGCGATTGTAGGTGGAGCAGAATTTATAGGAAGAGATTATATTCATAATGAATATGAACAGAATACACTTTATAAAATGCGTTGGAATATTAATTCACCATGGAAGCAATATGCAACCGATATTGGTTGGGCTGCTAAGCAAGTTTATGGTATTAAGAATATTTATAGCCAATTAAACAATCCAACATTACATTTTGATATACCTAAATTTAAATGATTGATATAAAAGCCTAGACTCTATTAACAAAGTCTAGGCTTCTTTTTTTAGTAGAATAAAATAATTGGTATTAAATTGTTAATAATATAGATCATATTGTCGATATAAAGGGAGATTGATACATATATAACAAGGAGGTGAAATAGAGTGAAAATAAGGAAGCGTCTAATTGTGTTTTCTTTTGTTTTTTCTCTATTATTCTATTTTAACGTACCTAGCATGGGGGCAGCAGAGGTAGAGGAATTAAAGCGTAGTAGTCAAGTAGAGAATGAGAAGAAAGAAGAAGTAAACCAAGATATATCGTTGCAAGAGGAGGCCATTGAGGAGAATACTCAGGACTCTTCGTCAACTGCTGAAGACACAACAGAAGAACAAGTTGAAATGAAAGATGAAGAAGTAACCCCATCTACCAACAACGAAGGTGTTTCTAATGGACAATCAGAGAAGGTTTCGGAAGAGGAAACCACTGAAGCAGATGTACCTAAAGAGGAACAGCCGAAAAAAGAACAGGAAACAGGCGTAGACCAATTGCCTAAAGGTGAAAAGCCTGCTAAAGACACATCTGAAATAGAACAAAGAGAAAAACAGCCACAGAAGCAACAACCTTTACAAATTGAAGGTGAATCAGAGGGTCAGTCTCCAACAGAAGAACAGCTTGTACAGGAAGATCAGCCTAGAGCGAAGAAGAACGAAGATAGTGCTGTTAAGGAGGTAAAGACATCTCCACCATATCAGAAAGGGGACCACTCTAAAGAGATTGCGAAGTTTAAGAAAAAACTAAATGCAATTGGTTTTGGCCAGATTCGAGTGACGGAGTATTTTGGTTCGTACACAGAGAATAGAGTAAAGAAATTTCAGAAGTATTATAGCATACCTGTTAGTGGAGTAGTAGATCAGCAAACATTGAATAAGATTGAACGTGTATATAGCAGCCCTTTTCAAAAAGGCAAGCAACATAAACAAACTCGCAATATTAAAAAGAAATTAAATCGATTAAGCTATGGCTCTATTTATGTAACAAACTATTATGGAGGCTATACAGATAAAGTTGTTCGTCAATTCCAAAGGAAGAACAACTTAGTAGTAAATGGAGTGGTGGATTCAGTTACGAAGGAAAAGCTAGATAAAGAGTTTCGTGCAACATTTCAAATGGGTGGTCGTCATGAAGGTATACCTAAAATGAAGCGGAATTTGAAGAGACTAGGCTTCGGAGGAATGAGAATAACGAACTATTATGGTTCTTATACAGCTAAGAAAGTGAAAGACTTTCAACGCTATTATGGGTTAAACGTTACTGGAAAAGCAACTATGGCAACTCAAGACAAAATGTATGAAGTGCTTACAAGCAATATTCAAGAAGGAAAACGTCATAAAATTATTCCTACCATGAAGAAGAAAATGAATTGGTTAGGTTATAGCTACATTTCAGAAACGAACTACTTTGGTTCTTATACAAATAAGATGTTAAAGAAGTTCCAACGTGATCATCAATTGCCTGTGAGTGGTATTGCTGAAGAGAATACTTTAAACAAATTAGACAAAGTATTTAATAACACTTTCCAGCCCGGTTCTCGCCACGATAGTGTAGTTACGCTGAAGAAAGAATTGCGTAAAGTTGGTTTTGGTGGAATGCGAGTAACAAGCTATTATGGTAACTATACGAAGAAGCGTGTGAAAGATTTCCAAAGGTATTATGGATTAAACGTTACAGGCGAGGCTAACTATTCCACGTTAAGCAAGCTAGACAATATATTAAATAATCCATTCCAGAAAGGGAAACGAAGTAAGAAGACCGTTTCACTTAAGAAAAAGTTAAACCGTATTGGGTTTGGCTATATACAAGAAACATCGTATTACGGTTCTTACTCTGAAAAGCGGGTGAAAGAACTACAGTCTTATTATGGTCTTTATGTTAATGGTATTGTAGATGAACCAACACTTAACCAAATAAATAAAGTGGCTAACAGTCCATTCCAAAAGGGGAAGAGGCATAAGAACACTGTTACGTTAAAGAAATATTTGAATAACTTAGGCTATGGTAATATTCGAGTTACATCATACTTTGGATCCTACACAGAGAAGCAATTAAAACGATTCCAAAGAGATTATAAATTACCAGTCAATGGTATTGCCGATCAGAAAACTTGGTCTATTTTGCAACGTGAAGCGGCAAAAGTAAAAGAAAAAGTAACGTACACGCGCTATAACAAGACATTAAATCAAGCAGTAAATGATCAAATGGAACGCTCTCCTCAAACAGACAAATACCGTAATGCGCCTGCTTATGTGTACGCAAAGTATGTAAACATTACAGAATCAGGTGTCATTACCGAAAATGGTGTTCGTTTACGTACGAAGCCAAATTGGAATGGTAAGGTTAACGCTACGGTCTACAGTGGTACAAAGGTTACTATTTTGGACACGGTTAACGGAGCAGAATATGCAGGGAGTAAGAAATGGTACAAAATAAAATATAAAGGTGATACTTTATACGTTCATTATTCCTTAGCAAATCCAAAAGGTAGAGTTGCTACAACAACAGTAAACCTTAATGTAAGAGCAGAAGCTAGTTCTTCCAGTCATATTTATGGAACCGTTCCAAAAGGGACTTCATTGAATGTTACAGATAAGGGGAAGTATTGGCATCAAATTAGTTATTCTACTTGGCGTAATGCTAAACGCTCTGATGTGAAATACTATATGAATCCTGACAACAATGACAAATTTCAACACTTATTGTTAACAGAAAGTGTCGGGGTATCAGCAAGAGAATTAAATAAAGTGTTAGATGGAAAAGGTGTATTAGAAGGTAAGGGGCAAGCATTTATTGATGCAGGAAAGAAGCACTCTGTCAATGAAGCATATTTAATTTCCCATGCGATTTTAGAAACAGGTCATGGCGCGTCTTCGTTAGCTAATGGCTCTACCAAGGTTGGTTTGAATAATCATGGTAAACCAGAAGTTGTGAATTCTCATAATCGTGATGAATTAACGAACATTAAACCAGTTTATAATATGTTCGGAATTCAAGCCTATGATTCTTGTCCTCTGACATGTGGTGCTAAACATGCATATAACCAAGGATGGACAACACCTGATAAAGCAATTGTTGGTGGAGCAAAGTTTATTGGTGAAGATTATATCCATAATGCATACGAACAAAATACGATATACAAAATGAGATGGAATATTAATACTCCATGGAAACAATACGCAACAGATATTGGTTGGGCAGCAAAGCAAGTGTACGGAATTAAAAATATTTACAGTAAACTGAATAACCCAATGATGCATTACAATATACCTAAGTTTATATAAGAAGAAAGCAGTCTAGTTCACAACTAGGCTGCTTTTTTTCTGTGTTTCAAAATGATAAAAGTTATAAAGTAGTCCTTTTGTACCTATAATTATTGTGTAGCTTGTAAAAATTCCTTATAATAGATTTATTGTGAGTTTTTTTGATTACTTATTTGTGGTATAGGGGGCTATGTAATGGGGTTAAGTTCATCTTCGACATTAACTAGTAATGTCGAAGTAGCAAATCAAAAATTAAAGTGGATCGGCTATGAAGATAAACAGGAGAGGTCTTTATTCGGTTTTTTATCGGCTGAGGTTATTCAGCAATTTCAAAGGGATTACCAATTAGAAGAAAGCGGAGATTTGGATGAGCAGACGAATGAGAAGATAGATGAAGTATTTACTTCCATCTATCGTGTCGGAGGTGAGCATCATAAGGTGATCGATTTGAAACGATATTTAAATCATATCGGCTTTAAGGAGATACATACATCACCGAAATATGATGTCTATACAGAGAGTCTAATTGAGCAGTGTCAGGAAGCATATGGGTTACCTGTAACAGGGTGTGCCGACATGGAGACATTGAATAAGATTGAGGAAGTTGTGTTTTGTCCCATCCAATTAAATAAACGACATAGTGAAGTGGGAAGTATGAAACAAAAGCTAAATAAGTTGGGGTATGGTCGTATTAAAGTAACGGATAAGTTTGGTCCTTTTTCTGTAAAGAAGCTGAAGAAATTCCAGCATGATTACGGTATTCCTGTTAATGGGATTGGGGATGAACTAACGTTAAAGACGTTAAATCACGCACTTAAGTTTCGTCAAAAAGTAACCTTCGTGAATTATGCGTTAACGCTAGTAGAAGCAGTGCAAATCCAACAACAGTCCTCGTCAATAAAAAAAGTAATTGAGAAGTCGAATGAAGATGAGCGTTTAATCTTGAAGGATATCAATGCTGTTCACCATAATATAGAACATTACTTAAACCCTTCTTATCACTTAAATGATGAGATGGGGAAATTTCAATTTCTAGATTTGACACGCCCGAATACGACTACAATAGAGGAACTAGACAATTTTTTAGCTGATAAAGGTGTATTTTCTAATGCCGGCCGAGTGTTCATTGACGTAGCAAACCAATTTGGTATTAATGAAGTGTATTTAATGCAGCATACGTTAGCGGTGACTAATAATGGGGAAGATGTTGATTGCGACAGATTAGTTACGTTCGTCATTCAACGTGCTGAGCATTTGAAACAACATGAATTAAATGACCATAGGCATACGTTATACAATGCATTATGGAACCCTGCTGCAATGGCGAAGGAGAAGCAGGTGATAAACGATTTTTCTGTGGACATGGAAGAGAATTTAGTGAAGCTACAAACCATGTATCACATCTATCGTCAATTTAATTCTTATACATTATATTTAGAAGTCCCAGTGTATCAGCAATCCTAATATATTATAGTAGAACCACACCCTTATTATGGATGTGGTTCTGTTTCATCTGGAAGCAATTTTAATTCTTGTTTCAACTGTGTTGATACGTCGTTTAAGCTTTCTTGTAAAGGAGTAAAGTAGTAAACGCCATTTTTTGAATTTGTTCCTTCAATTTCAAGTGTTTTAATAGTGGATGGGTCCATGGATTTATATTTTCTTTGTAATGCGTATATTTCAGAAGGAGTCAAGCTTGTATCAACGCTTGCATGAACAATGTCAGAAATTTTGTTTAGTTTAAAGATTGTACGAGCAGATACGGATTGGTCAATCGCTGCTTTGATGAATTGTCTTTGTCGTTCCTCTCGTGAATAAACCGTATTCGCTGGGTGTTTGCGCATTCTGACGAAGGCCAATGCTTCTTCCCCATTCATTTTCATTGGACCCTTTTCAAATGTAACAAGATTATTGTCATCGAATATGTTTTTTTCTGTGAATGCTTCTTTCACATCAACGGTTACACCACCTAGCGCATCAACGATATCAACAAATCCTTGAAAATCGACAGAAACATATTCATCGATTGGTACGTTTAGCAGCTCTTCTACCTTTTCAACCGTTAATTTCGTCGAACCGTAACCTGAGATGGATCCGTATGCATAAGAAGAATTAATTTTATGAGTGCCTGCATATGCCCCAGCTTCTTCTGCTGTATAGTTCATCATCGTGTCACGAGGTACTGTGGTCATCGTCATTTTCGCAGTTTCGGGATTTAGTGTCACAACAATTTGCGTGTCCGCTCGTCCATTTTGGCCATCTGTCTCGTAATCTTCAATGCCCATTAATAAAATGGAAACAGGGTCATTACCAATTTTTACGGCTTCCTCGCGTAGCTCTGATTTATTGCCTGGTCGGTTGATTTCCTGATGAGATCCCTTAACGGCATCATACGCTTGATATATAATGTAGCTTCCGGTGCCAATGGTGATGAAGATGAATAATAGAAAGATAAGCAGTAATCTTCTTCTTCTTTTCTTTTTCCTTTTCTGTGCATATCTTAATGTAGCCAATCATGATACCTCGCTTTATTACACTTAAATTTCTGTGAATTCTCTTGTTTTTATTATAGGTGTGATGTGGGGTATGAACAAGGATGGATTCATTGCACTACCAAGAAGAGGAATAAATCTTCGGGATGAAAACGCTTAAATAATTCTGTGTGACGTATAGTCTCCCTAGATAAGTTATAATAATACGTGAGTCGATGGAATGGAAGGGTGTAATAAATGGAAAAGAAACCTTGTAAAGAGTCACTAGTTGTAAAGAATTCCTACGTATTACCAACGAATACGAACAATCATGGTACTTTATTTGGTGGGCAGTTAATGGCATACATTGACGATGTTGCTGCTATTGCCGCTATACGTCATGCTCGTTCTCCGGTTGTAACGGCTTCGACAGATTCTGTTGATTTTCTCAACCCTGTAAACAGTGGGGATGCCATTTGTTTAGAAGCATTTGTAACTTGGACAAACAATACGTCTATGGAAGTATTCGTGAAAGCGATTAAAGAGGACCTTTTATCAGGGACGCGCAAAGTATGTGCAACAGCGTTTCTGACGATGGTTGCTGTTGGAGAAGATAAACGACCTCATCCAGTACCAGAGGTGTATCCTGAGTCGGAAGCAGAACATTGGTTACATGAAGGGGCAGAAGAAAGAGCGAAGCAACGTAGAGAACGGCGTGGAGTATCGAAAGAATTTGCCAAACGGTTTGGGACTAGCTTTCCTTGGAATCGTGATGATCAATAATGATATGGCCTGTTACTTGAAGAAGTGACAGGCTTTTTGTATGTCAAGGAGGAAAGTGTAAAGTGTGTGTTGAATCTAATTTTGTATTCAAATGTGTAAGGATGTGAAGATCATGATTATGACGTGCACCAGTGCTGAAGAGTTAGAAAGGTGTGTGCAAGGCTTTTTACTTGAGAAGGAAGCTGTACATAATCTTCCTCTCGGTATAATGAATCGTTTAAAGAATGAAGAACAAGTAGTTAATCAACAGGAGGAGCCTTTTTTCGGATATATCCATGAACATGGTCAAATTCGCGCTGTCATCATGAGGACGCCTCCGCATATGTGGATTGTCGCTACCAATGAGCCGTTACCTCCTCATAACGTTGAAGAGATGGTTTGTTTTTGGCGAGATCATCATTATGACGTTCCTGGATTGATAGGAACCCCTGATACGATCTATGCACTTGCTAACGCTTGGAATCGTGTAACAGGACATGCGTATAGCATTCAAATGAATCAAAAAGTGTACCAATTAGATGAAGTTATACTTCCCTCTAAACGGGATGGACAATTAGTAAAAGCTGCAGAAGAGGACCAGTTGATAGCTAAGCGCTGGATATACTTATTTGGGCAAGAAGCGGGAATCGATACATCAGAAGAAGACGCTGAAAAATCAAGTGTTCGACATATTAAAAATGGAGCGTTACATTTGTGGATTGTAGATGGTGAGCCTGTTTCGATGGCAATTCAAGCTCGATCTACATTAAATGGAGTAACGATTAATGGGGTGTATACACCAGATGCACATAAACGAAAGGGATATGCAACTTCAGCTGTAGCTGCTTTGTCTCAGCAATTGTTAGATAGAGGATTTCAGTTTTGTAGTTTATATACCGACGCATCCAATGCTACATCCAACAGCATTTATCAAAAAATAGGCTATTATGAAGTAGGAGATTCGTTAGTAATTCAATTTCCATAATGGATGGGAGGAGATTCATGTGACTAAGGAAGAGCAATATGTTTGGTACGCTAGCTTTGGTTCCAATTTATTTTATGATCGGTTTCGCTGTTACATTACAGGCGGTGTGCCAGAAGGGTCGAACCGTTGCGAGGTTGGTAGTCGTGATCCATCATTACCAATCGACGACAAAGCTGTATCGCTACCTTTTGAGTTATATTTCGCTGGGTACTCGGACCGCTGGGATGGAGGTGCAGCATTTATCGATACGGTGCAAGACTTGGCTAACAAGAGCTGGGCAAGGATGTATTTAATAACAGTAGAACAGTTTGAAGACGTGGTGCGACAAGAGAATGGGATGGACGACCTTCAAGTGGACATTCATTCTATTATAGAGAAGGGCAATATGGTGTTACGCCAGTCGCCTTACGGAAATTTAATACACGCAGGGTATGAAGATGGAAGGCCAATCTTTACTTTTACGAGTCCGTATTCCATGACAGAGAGAGAAATAACAAAGCCATCAGAACGTTATTTAGCTATGCTTATACGAGGATATTGGCAAGTACATACACAGAATGCGCTTGAAATTACGAATTATTTAATGAATAAGCGAGGAATGAGAGAGTTTTACTCGTATGATGACGTGTTAGCGTTAGTGAATGAACAAAAAGAGCTAGCTCAACCATAATAGGAGGCTAGCTCGTTCGATTCTAGAAGGAGCGGGTGATTTGTGCGCGAAATTCCATATTATCTGCTCGTATTTTCGTTTTAAACGGTTTGTGCGCTGTATGATTGGAGAACTTCAAGAAATGCTTCGCCGTATTGTTCGTATTTTTTCTCGCCTATTCCTTTCACCGTTAGCATGTCCTTTTTCGATGCTGGTTTGTGAATGGCTAGCTGTTTCAGCGTTGCGTCGGAGAATACGATATATGGCGGGATAGCATTTTGTTCGGCTATCGACTTTCTTAATGTGCGCAATTGTTCAAATAACCATTCATCGTATTGATCTGCATAAGTAGCCGCAGCGGTGGCTTCGATAAGCATGGAAACTTGTTGTTCACCTTTTAAGATAGGTAGCGATTCGGATGTTAGACGTAATAAGGGGAATTTACCGTCATCGACAGCTAAATATCCTTCTGCTGTTAGGAACTGTATCATTTGCGTGATTTCTTTCTCTGTCCATTTAGAAAGCAGTCCATAAGTCGTCAGTTTGTGAAAATGTCCATCTAGTACTTTTTGGTTTTTAGAGCCTTTTAATACTTTGGCTACTAATCCGGTTCCGAAGCGTTCTCCCATTCGTTTAACGCAGGATAGAATCATTTGTGCTTCTTTCGTAATGTCCAATAGTTCGCCTTGATGTAGACAATTGCTACAAATCTCGCATGCAGGGCGGTCAAATGGATCATGGAAGTACGTTAACATGTATTGTTGTAAGCACCGATCTGTATGGCAATAGTTCACCATTTGCTGCAATTTTTGATACTCAATTACCTTCTTCTCCTCATCCATGAGCGACTGCTCTATTAGGAATTTCTGCAACTGAATATCTTTTGCGGAAAAGAGTAAGATGCAATCGCTAGGTTCCCCATCGCGACCGGCTCTTCCTGCTTCTTGATAATAAGATTCAATATTCATTGGTAAGGAATGATGGATGACATATCGAACGTTGGATTTGTCTATGCCCATTCCAAAGGCATTCGTTGCTACCATAATTGTTGTTTCATCTTGGATAAAGGCATTTTGCGCTTCTTTACGATCATCTTCTGGTAATCCTGCATGGTATTTACCGACTAAATAGCCCTCTTTTGTAAGCCATTGGTGGATTCGGTCGACATCTCTTCTTGTTGATGCGTAAATGATGCCTGACTCATTGGGGCGGGACTTGATGTAATCGTTGATGAATGCTCGCTTCTCTTTTCCTTTGACGATGCGAAAGTGTAAGTTATCTCGAGCGAAGCCGGTGTTAACAACGTTACTTTGTTCAATAGAAAGAAGCCGCTGTATATCAGCTGTCACATCCTCAGTAGCTGTTGCAGTTAGAGCAATAACACTAGGAAGCGAGCCGATACGTTTAAGTTGTTGCACAACCGATCGATAGCTTGGGCGGAAATCGTGTCCCCATTGGGAAATACAATGTGCTTCATCAAATGCGATTAATGAAAGCTTGGATGTGCGTAACACTTCTATAAAGGAATCAGAGTCAAAGCGTTCTGGAGCAACGTATACAAAAGAGTATGACCCTTTAGCGATAGAGCGTAAGCGATGTTGCTGTGCTTCATGTGAAATCGAGCTATTAATATAGGTAGCTGAGATTCCTAATGAGGTTAGTGAATCGACTTGATCTTTCATTAATGATATTAAGGGAGAAATGATGATAGCAGTTCCGTCTAGAACGAGCCCCGGTATTTGATAACAGAGTGATTTACCGCCTCCAGTAGGCATAATACCTAATGCATTCTTCCTTTGTAATACATGTTCGATGATTTGTTTTTGACCGGAGCGAAATGATGAAAATCCGAAATATTGTTCTAATATTTGTTGCGCTAGTTTCAGCATACAAACCCATCCTTTTATAACCATTCTCTACGTGATATCTTGTAACATCGTATCATGTTCTCAAGAAATAAGAATAGATTGTTTCCTCTTTTTTTGTAAAATATAAAAAGGAGACCGTTTGGATAAGGTAATGGAAGAGGTGTGGACTTTTGTTAAGGATATACTAAAATCAGTTCTAAATTATTTACATATCATCCTTATCCATTTAGAATAAGTCTATGCCTATGTGTGGGAATGGAATCAATAACAAAAATTGTATATATGTATGAAGGGGGATTAACCTTATGTTTGACTCTCTATTATTTGACTTAATGTTAATAGGTGCCCTCGGTGTTGGTTCACAATGGTTGGCTTGGAGATTTCGTATACCAGCCATTGTAATCATGTCGATTGTCGGTTTAGTTGTAGGCCCATTATTAGGGATTCTACAACCTTCTGAAGATTTCGGGGAGCTTTTTAACCCGATTGTTTCTATTGCAGTAGCTATTATATTGTTTGAAGGAAGTTTAAGCCTTGATTTTAGAGAAGTGAAGGGCTTAGGTAAACCTGTTACGCGTATTGTAACAGTCGGAGCATTTATTGCGTGGTTATTAGGATCTTTAGGAGCTCATTATGTAGCAGGCTTGTCGCTACCAGTGGCGTTCGTTATTGGCGGATTGTTCATTGTAACAGGACCTACCGTTATTTTACCAATGTTAAGACAGGCGAAATTAAAGCCACGTCCTGCAGCAATTTTGAAATGGGAAGGAATTGTTGTCGATCCGTTTGGTGCGTTGCTTTCCGTATTTGCTTTTGAAATCATTGTGTTTTTCTCTACGGATAATGTGACAGGTACGTCATTACTTTACTTCTTCTTAGCATCTATATTTGCTGTTGTATTAGGCTATGCGCTTGGAAAAGTAATGGGGTATATGTTCGAAAACGGTCATGTGCCAGAGTTTTTAATGTCACCTATGATGTTTACGACCGTTATTCTATGCTTTACTGTTTCGGATGAAATTGTTCATGAGACAGGGCTGTTAGCGGTTACTGCTATGGGTATGACACTTGCGAATATGCATATATCTTCGATTGATGATATAAGGCATTTCAAAGAGAACATATCTGTCTTACTTGTATCAGCAATCTTCGTTATGCTAACGGCTTCTATTACAGTTGATACGTTGCAGCAAATCCTTGATTGGAAAATTATTTCTTATGTTATCATTATGCTTTTTGTCGTACGTCCATTATCCATTTGGTTATCGACCATTGGAACGGATTTATCGTACCAAGAAAGGGCGTTAATTGGTTGGATTGCACCAAGAGGTATTGTCGCCTTAACGGTAGCAGGATATTTCTCAGGGGTGTTGTTGGAAACAGGCTATGAAGATGCGTCCTTACTTACTCCCATTACATTCGCTTTAGTATTCTCGACAGTATGTGCGCACGGTTTCTCCATTGGGTGGTTAGCAAAGAAGCTTGATCTAGCTAATGAAGGAAAGCCTGGTGTATTAATTGTCGGTGGAAGCAGCTTCTCGTCTGGCCTAGCTTCTGTATTGAAAGAGTTGAAGCTACCTGTGTTGATTACAGATTCATCCTGGCAACGCCTAATTCCCGCAAGAAAAGCAGGAGTACCATTTATGAAGGAAGAAATATTATCTGAGCAAACGGACTATCATTTAGATATGACGCCTTATGATTATTTGATTGCTGGATCTGAATTAGACTCTTATAATGCGTTAGTGTGTAAAACGTTCGTACCGGACATCGGGAGGAATAACTTGTTTCAGATGTCTTTACACAATCGTCTCAGTGGAGATTTAGAAACAATGGGAAATAAGATTGGTGGAAGGTTGTTATTTAATGAAAAAGCAACGTGGGAGTATTTAAATAACAAAGTAGACAATGGTTACATTTTCCGAAAGACGAACATAACGGCACAATATACGTTTACACAGTATCTAGAAGAACGGGAAGAAGAAAGTTTGCTACTGTTTGTGTTAAAGTCTTCCGGTAAGTTACAATTTTTCACACATAAATCACAGCCAAAAGCAGAAGCAGGAGATGTCGTTGTAGCTTTAGTACCACCTAGTAAAGAGTTCAAGAAGATTAAAGAAAGAATTACAGACAATACGAATTAAAACGATGTAGAAGAAGCATTACTAGTAGAATAATCGCTAGTAATGCTCTTTTTATGTCATTGGACAGTTAGGTATTGGCATATTCTAATAGGACACTGTTTGGAAGGGGGATGAGAATGGAGGATTTCTTTTTTCATGCTAGACAAGCGGAAATCTTTGAGTTATTGGCTAGGCAATACCAGCAAATGGATGGAGAGCTATATTATTATTTTTACGGTTTGTATCAGTACCATCAACAGCAAATTTATTTTCTCAATCAATCATCGAATAAATAAAGGAAAGAAGATCTCTTACATTGTGCGTAGAGAGATCTCCTTTCTTCATTAAGATACTCGTTTAGATGATGCATTAGTCGATGATGTTCCATTCTTAATTGCATCGAGTATATAACCGAATACACCACCGACAATAGAAGGAACGAGCCAACCTAACCCTTCTCCAAATAACGGCGCAATGCTTAAAATGCTTTCTAACCCTTTAACCTCTATTCCGATAGCAACCATCGCATCATAAATGCTAAAGATTAATGTAAATAGCAATGCTCCACGGTAAACGTAGGTAGAACCTTTAAAGAAACGATCCAAAAAGGCGAGCCCCATTAATACGATTGCTAAAGGGTATAGAAATACTAAAGCAGGAACGCTAATCGCTACAATTTGACTTAAACCTAAGTTCGTAATGCCGAAACTAACGAGCGTGATGACGACCACAAGCTGTTTATATTGTAATTTCGGAAATGTGGTAGAGAAGAACTGACTACATGCCACCGTTAATCCTACACACGTAGTGAAACAGGCTAATGTAACGATTAAGCCTAGAATTAGGCCACCAAACGATCCAAATAGCATTTCTGCTCCAGTAGCAAGAATCTCTCCGCCGTTTTCGTAGCTACCAGTCGTAGCCATTTTCGCTCCCATCCAACCAATCGATGCATAAACGAAAATAAGGCCGATTGCCGTAACTGCTCCTGCTTTAAATGTTTCCGTAAACATCTTTTTACCATCTGTAACGCCACGCTCTTTCAATGCGTTTATTACGATAATACCGAATGCTAATCCAGCAATCGCGTCCATCGTTAAGTAACCATTGATGAACCCTTCAAAGAAAGCCCCAGAAGAATAAGTGTCATTTGGTGGCTGGAAAGGCGAGTCAAAATTCAGAAAACTCGCAACAGCTAAAGCAACGATAGCTAATAAAAGTATTGGTGTAAGTATCTGCCCAATACGATCGACAATTTTACTAGGGTTTAAGCTAATCCAATAAACGAGTGCAAAAAAGCATAGAGAAAAGATTAGTAAAACTACATTCATATTAACTGATGAGGAAACCATAGGAACATATGGTTTTAAACTCATTTCAAACGCTACATTTGCTGCGCGAGGTATAGCGAAAATAGGACCTATAGATAAATAAATAGCAGAAGTAAATATTAATCCAAAAAGCGGGTGTGCCCTATCTCCTAAAGCTCGTGCATCTGTACCTGATAACGAAATGGCCATAACACCAACAATTGGCAAGCCTACACCAGTAATAATAAATCCAGCAATCGCGAGCCAGTAATTCTCTCCAGCTTGAATCCCTAATTCAGGGGGGTATATTAAGTTACCTGCACCAAAAAATAGCGCAAACAGCATAAATCCAATAAACATTGTATCCTTCTTTGTAACCATACGTGTTCTCCTCTCTTTCTGTCCGTGTTTGAGTGCTAAAAGTAGAGTTACATTGTATCACAGTTTAGTTTGTTTATTATTAAACAATTTACGTTACACCATTCAATTGTTTAATTGTTCAAACAATTCAGAACAAATGGTGGCTGTAACTTACATAAGCTTAACAGCGGGCTTTTTTTTTGTCAATTGAATTATCGAAAAAATTCGACATAATATAACAAGAACTTATAGTTTTTTTAAGTAAGACATATTGCATGATTAAACGAAAGAAAATCACTAGATGTATTACATGTCTAGTGATTGATTCCAAGGGATATGTTTGTTCTTCTGATAGTCGAATAAAGTAAGTGCAAATACAATTAAGAAACAAATACTTGATATTTTAAATAAATTAGCTGTCTCCACTCCGAATTGACTTGAAATGATTCCTAGTATCAAGGCACTTAAGCCAATTCCAAGATCGATAGAGGAATAATACATGCCATTAGCAATTCCGCTTCTTTCCTGTGTTGTCTTAGAAATGACCCAAGCTTGAAATGTAGGCATCATGGAACCGAAACCAATTCCGAATAAAATACCACCAGCAGTAATGTGAATAAAGTTCTCGGCTAAAGCGATAGCCCACATACCTGCAAATGCGAATAAGGAGCAGACTAGAATAACGTGCCAAGGGCCTTTTTGGTCAAATAGCTTTCCTGTTATTGGTCGAACTAACGTAGCGAATATAGCATTGAATAAATAGAATAAATAAATGTGTTCAATCCCTTGTTCTATGCCGAATATAACGATAAATGTCACGATGGATCCGTACCCAAATGTATTAATAAACGACACCATAGCTGGGAACCAACTACGTTTTTCGATTAATGAGCCGAAGAAAGAGAAAGATTTTATATCGAATTGTCGTTTTTTCACGTCTTTAGGAGTATCAAAGTTCGTGAAACTAAATAAAACGATAGCAACAACACCTAATAGCATAGATGTAGAGATGAGAACGGTAAAATCATAATTCTCAAAAAGAAAAATACCAACGCTTGGTGCAATGATCATGCCAATGGTAACCGATAAGCCGAAATAGCCCATCCCTTCACCGATTCGAGTCTTCGGTACTAAGTCAACAGCAGCAGTACCGTTTGTCGTAGTGGACCATCCCCAAGCAAGCCCATGAATGAAGCGGAACATTAACACGACGAAGATGATCGAGGTGATAGCATATAGCCCTGTAATAGCCATTAACGTAATAGATCCAATAATGACGAGTTTCTTACGTGCTTCACTGAGCAGTATATGACCAATAAATGGCCGACTAAGCACTGCACCAATAGAGAAAAGGGTTGTAACAAGACCTATTTGCGTTTTGGTTCCACCGATTTCTTCCATGTACGGAGGAAGGGTAGGGATTAACATTTGAAAGCTCATAAATGTAAACCAGTTAGCTAAAAGCAAAAATATAAACGAACGAGTC
The DNA here is from genome assembly GCF_000775615.1 of Pontibacillus litoralis JSM 072002. Classification (GTDB taxonomy): domain Bacteria; phylum Bacillota; class Bacilli; order Bacillales; family BH030062; genus Pontibacillus; species Pontibacillus litoralis. The sequence goes on along the minus strand of NZ_AVPG01000008.1, from coordinate 44,429 downwards.
CAAAGTGCTTCCTTATGTTGCATCACGTAACCACCTTTATGTATTCCTTCTAAATAGCTTTTTCATTGTACCAAATCAATGGAAGAAAATCTTATATGTTGACTTAAAGTTTCCTTTACAATTTTGTAAAAAAGCCGAAATAAAAAGTAACAATAACTAGCAAAGGAGGCATGAAGATGCAAAAAATTGATGCAGTTCATCATCGTATATTTTCTTCTTTGTTAACTGGTGGAAGAAAAGAAATTAACGATTCCTGAACCTATAAGAATGGTTCATAACATATATTACCAAAACGAGTAACAAGTAGAAGACGATATGAATAGAAGCCTAGCCTTGTTGAGCAAAGGCTAGGCTTCATGACAAGTTAGCTTAAAATTCTTTAGAATCGAGGTTCTCTTCGTAAACGTGCGTAATAATTGTTTTTACAACAGCATAGAAAGGGACGACAAATACTAACCCAAGGAAACCGGCTATACTTCCAGCTGCTAAAATGAGCGTTATGATTGTTAAAGGGTGAATGCTTAATACTTTCCCCATCACGTTTGGAGAGATTAAGTTCCCTTCAATTTGTTGCGCAATTAGCATAATGATACCGACCCAAACGACCATAATAGGATCTTGGAATAGTGCTACGAGTAAAGCAGGAATGACAGCTAAGTATGGTCCCACAAATGGTATAACATTGGTCATCATCCCAAATAAGGCAAGGGTTAATGAATAGTTCAGGTCAATGATTACGTAACCAATGAACAGCAATACACCAACGCAGAAACTAACGAGCAATTGACCTTGTATATAAGAAGACAACGTGCGATCAATGCGGTTCATTAATTTTGCAATATTCGCTGCTTTCCCTTCTTTGAAGAATTGTGTAATGAACGGTTGCATTTTCTCCCCATCCTTTAACATGAAGAAGAAGAAGAATGGTACAAGAAACAATAAAAAGACGAACTGCACAACGGATGCTACAGTATTTATGATAAAGTCGGTGAACCCAATCGTAATGTCTTTCATAGAGTTAAGCAATTGATCCTGCGCAGATTGAATCTCTGTCATAATCTCTTCGGGAAGGACGGACTGGTTCTCTTGCCACAAATCAATAATACGTTCTACTTCTTCAATCATTCTTGGAAGGTTGTCATAAAACCTGGAAAATTGATCTTGTGCGATAGGAGCGATAACACGTATGACAAAGGTCCCCACTGCAATAAGCAATAGAAATACGACGATAATAGAAATGACACGTGGAGTTTTATACCGATCTAGGAAATGTACAACAGGTCGAGTAAGATAATATAGAACGCCGGCAGCTATAATTGGAAAACTGATTGCCTTGAAGTATTTCACAAATGGATCGAATACATATTGATTGTTTTTCATGAGTAAAAATAATGCAAATACTAAAATAGATACAATTAATGCTTGAAACCAACGCTTGTTATACATACGCCCACTACTTTCTATTTATTTTATCGTTTCAAATTTCATTATATCGATTTCCGTTATGTACGTAAATGTTCAGGCTGGTCTAATACGATTTTTTCCGTAATAAACGGGAAAGGGAGAGATACGCCTAGATAAAATGATAATAAAAACATACCAACGGCCTGTTTTTGCACCATTTTTATACATGTTATTCTATAATAATTAAAGTGTAACCTTTTTAGGGAGTGTTTGAAATGGAAGTATGTGTGGCGCGCCAGCCTATTCTTAATGAGAAACAAGAAGTTATAGCATATGAACTGTTATATCGTGGTAATCAGGAGCAGAATTATTATTCGTTAATAGACGGGGACGAGGCAACAGCCAATGTCGTAATGAACAGCTTTTTTAATATTGGATTGCAACAAATATCAGATGGAAAACGCTGCTTCGTTAATTTTACCGAGAACTTACTAAGGAGCAACCTTCCTTATTGTTTCCCGCCGAGAACATTAGTAATTGAAATATTAGAGAATATTCAGCCTTCAAAAGAAGTAGTATATGCGTGTCGCAACTTAAAAAGGGAAGGGTATCGTATCGCGCTAGACGACTACATATTAGATGAAAGTAATCCGTACTCGTTTCAATTGTTGAAATATGCAGATATTATTAAAATTGATATACAACAGACACCTTTAGAAGAACAGCGATATATTTTTCATAGGTTACAAGCGTATGACCTCATATGGTTAGCGGAAAAAGTAGAGACGCGTGAAGAATATCAAGTATGTAAAGAACTTGGGTATCATTACTTCCAGGGGTATTTCTTTAGTAAGCCAGCTATTATGAAATCACATGATGTCGAGCTTCCACCGTTTTATCATATGGATTTGATGAAAGAGCTATTCAAGGAAGAACCAAATGTAAAGAAAGTAGTAGAGAAAATCGAATTAGATGTTTCCCTATCGTATAAATTGCTACGTTTAACGAATACGATAGGGAATCGTAGACTAGAGAGAGTGAAGTCCATTGAACAGGCCGTTATGTTAGTTGGATTGAATGAGGTGAAGAAATGGGCTTACGTACTCGTCATGCGAAACTTAAAGAACCAACAAGGAAATGTTGCTGAAGAAGCATTAAAGATTAGCTTTTTGCGTGCTAGAATGTGTGAAAATGTTGCAGAAATCATAGGGCAACGAGATGAGAGTGCGAGCTACTTCTTGACTGGAATGCTTTCCTTAATTGAGCTATTTATGCAACAATCGATGCAAGATAGCTTGGAAGGTTTAGCCCTTGATGAACAAATTAAGGATGCGCTATTAGGTGAGCCAAATAAATATCGAGATGTATTAGATCTGTGCCAATTAATTGAACGAGGCGAGTGGGACTTACTAGAACAACGCGCAGCAAACCTATCATTGTCCATTGATAATTTGTTTCAGCAGTATAAAGAGAGTTTAATTTGGACGCAAGCGTTAATGAAACGTTTACAAGAATTAGGGGGGGCATAGTGTGATGGTTGGATTGTGTATAAGAGAAGCACACCATCAGGAAGACGATGGTGCGCTATTTCCTTTACGTATAATGATGGATTCTAAGAGCCAATACACGATCGACGCAATGATAACATATAAGTAAAATTCCACATGCATCGATGTGGTCGCTCCTTCTTTCATCACGAGGTAGAATGGAACCGTTATGATGGTGGATATAGCGATATATAGCAATAAGTGAAATAAATCAAAGCGGTTTGTTTGCTCCAACTTCCTCAGAAATAGTGTAATAGGCAATGCAATAACACTATATAACCCGAGAAATATAGGAAAAATAAGTAGTGTTGGATACAGCATACTTAATGACAAACCTGATATGAGTGCGAAATCAATCAATACATATATAAATGCCATTATACTAGAAGATAGTAATAGTAAAGAAATATAACGTAGCCCCATTTGTTCTCTCCTTCTTCTGTAAAATCTCTATTCATATAGACGTATTTCTTAAGGGAAAGGTTGCGTATTCTTTCCCTTCCTTTAAGTTACTATGAATGAGTAAAAATTGCAGAGATAAAGCCTTATTGTCGTATTTTGTTGAGAATTGACATTTGATTCGATTCACAGTAATATGTACATAACTTTATAAACGTTCATGTTCCTAAAGGGGAGTAGCTGGACAATAAAGTCGTCATATGCGAGATTCAATCTCCGGCTTTATTGGCAATTGTCATTGGTTGCAAGCAAGACCTTTACACTATACGTGTGGAGGTCTTTTGTTATGTCTCTACATTAGGAAGAAGAAAAGGAGATGTGTATGGAAGCACAATTGTTATTAGAGTACGGTTGGGTATTAATCGTTTTAGTTGCACTAGAAGGACTTCTTGCTGCAGATAATGCATTAGTTATGGCGGTAATGGTGAAGCATTTACCAGAAGAACAAAGAAAGAAGGCTTTGTTTTATGGTTTGGCAGGGGCATTTGTATTACGATTTGCGTCTCTGTTCGTTATTACACTGTTAATTGATGTATGGCAAGTGCAAGCCATTGGAGCGGGCTATCTATTGTTCTTATCAATCAAACATATTGCCTCTAGAAGTAAAGAAGAAAACGAGAAAGAAGAAGCAGAAGTAAAGCCGAAGTCTGAGCGTGGAAAAGGATTCTGGATGACGGTGTTGAAAGTCGAATTGGCAGATATGGCTTTTGCAGTTGATTCCATATTAGCTGCAGTTGCACTAGCGGTATCATTACCACCAACTGGACTTCCACAAATAGGAAGCCTCGACGGCGGCCAATTTTTAGTTGTATTTCTAGGTGGAATGATTGGTATTATTATTATGCGATTTGCTGCCAATAAATTTGTCTTGCTGCTACAACAGCGCCCAGCATTAGAAACAGCCGCATTTGTTATTGTCGGATGGGTAGGAGTCAAACTCGTTGTACACGTGTTAGCACATCCGAATATAGCCGTTTTGTCTCACCATTTCGCAGAATCTCTAGCATGGAAATTAACGTTCTATGGCGTATTGATCCTTATTGCCGTAATTGGCTGGTTTTCATCAGGGAAGAAGCGTAACCAACAACAACTTCATATATAGTTAGAGAAGAACCGCTTAATGAATGATAGCGGTTCTTCTTTTTGTTCTGTGGTGTTCCAACCGTGATTATTTGCTCAAGAAAAGGGATTGAAATTATGAAATGAAATCAAGTAGGAAAAGTGTGTTCAAGTAATATGAGTTAAAAGTAAGTGGAGCAACTCTAATATTGAACTTAGGCTTGTCTTAGCAAATCACAACTGTCCCTTATACCATTGAAAGTATTCCAATTGAATAGAAGCGAAGATTGTGATGAATAGTATTAGGAACATAAATAAGAAAAACGCCCAGTCTTTCCAGCTTAATGTGAATGGTCTATAAAATGTACGATGCTTATCACCTGTAAATCCTTTCGACTCCATAGCAACGGCGGTTCTTTCTGCTTTACGTATCGCACCAGCTAATAGAGGAATGACAAACCGTTTATATTGTTGAATGGATTCTTTTATGTTGGTCGCCCTGTTTACTCCTCTTACTTGATGGGCGGCACGTATTTGTCCGAGCTCTTCTTTCATTAATGGCAAAAATCGGTACCCAGCTAATACTCCATAAGCAATTTTCGGCGGTAGCTTGCACTGTTGCATTAAACTTAATATAAAATCGACCATGTTCGTTGTAAAAATAAATAAGAGAGAAAGCGATGCAAATGCTAGCATACGTAATGCTAAAGAAAAGGCGACGACTACATCTTCCTTAGGGAACTCCCACAAAAAGATTTGTACTGTGTTGGCGGCGTTTTTCGGCGCATCTGCGAATACTAGCGTTGTCCAAAGCATGCCGATAGCGATGAGGAAGAAAGGCAAGAAGTAAAGAAAATACTTCTTGCCATCTACTTTCCCGAACATAAATGTAATGGCAATCGTAAACAGGCAATAAACAAGTGGTGTAAATGGGTCAAACACGAGCGTTAAGGCAAAAATCATCACGATGACAGTGAGAGCCTTTATACTAGGATTAAGTTGATTGAGTAGCATAGTCATCATAACTTTCCTCCATTTTTTGTTGCAATTGAATGCGAGTTGGATATTCGATAAACCATTGCTCTAAATAGGGACGTTCCCAAAGTGCAATAGGGGATTCATCTGCAACAATGCCACCGCTTTGGACGACGATGACACGATCGGCGTATTGATCGACTAAATCCATATCATGTGTAATCATGACAACGGTAGTACCATTTTCATATCGCTCCTGCAGAAGGTCCATTATTTTCCTCGTTGAAGCCGCATCTTGACCAAAAGTAGGTTCATCTAAAAAGAGTAGCTGTTGGTCATCTACGATCATGGTTGCCACACTTAATCTTCTCTTCTGTCCTTGGCTTAACGTGTAAGGGTGTCTGTGCTGCAATCCCTCTAATTTACAATAAGATAGAATCCGGTTCACTTGCGCTTGTATATCATTCTCTTGAAAGCAGCGGATTCGTAAAGAATAAGCTATTTCATCATAGACACAATCTGTAATGAATTGGTGTTCGGGATTTTGGAATACGTAGCCAATTTCTTGGCGCAACTGTTTTTCCTTCCATGTTGCTAATGGGCGTTGGTGAAGCGTAATCTCACCAACAGTTGGACTGTCAATACCAGCAAGTAAACGAGATAAGGTTGTTTTGCCACTTCCATTAGCACCTACAATGGCAACGAATTCTTGCTTCTTTAAGGTTAAGTCGACGTCATGAATAATCGATTTTCCTTGTTTATGGAACTGGAGATTAGAAGCGGATAGAATAGTCTGTTCTTGTTCCCTGCCCTTTTTTAACTTCCTTTGAAAAATAGAAGCATCTATATAAGAGACAGATGATACAAATTGCTCTGTTGTTAATGGAATGCGCTTGTATGTTCTTTTTTGGTGCTTAGCGGCTGATAGCGCGTATTGGGTTACTGTTGGTATAGATATCCCTTGTTCTTGTAATTTGTAGCCGTATAATTGTATTGCTTTAGAAAGCGAACCATCGAAAATTGTATGTCCGTCCTTAGATAATAGGTGTGCTCGATCAATAAAAGAGGCCCATCCCTCTAATTGGTGTTCTATTACAATAATACCAATCTGCTTCTGTTGCTGTAGCCATTGAATCGTGTTAATGAATTCCTTTGTCGCAAGTGGGTCCAAATTTGCAGTTGGTTCATCTAACACGAGAATATCTGGTTCCAGGGCTAATACACATGCTAATGCCACCTTTTGTTTTTGCCCACCAGATAATGAACTAATGGTGGCTTCTTTGTAATCACTTAAATGGACAAGTTGCAATACTTCTTCGATTTTTCCTTCCATATGTGCCCTAGGAATTTGCAGGTTTTCTAAGCCAAAGGCGATTTCATCTTCGACCGTTAACATGCAAAATTGACTTTCAGGATCTTGAAAAACGACACCAATATGTTTGCTTAGTTCCCCTGGCTTTTGATCTTGTACCACCTTTCCTAAAACCGTTACTGTACCTTTCATTTGCCCATCTAACTCACGAGGATATATGCCATTTAAGCAGTAGGTGAGGGTACTTTTACCACAACCACTTGGCCCGAGTAACATCATCATTTCTCCATCATCTAGATCAAAGGAGACGTCATGTAATATATTCTTAGATTCATCCTCTGCAAAGGAAAGTGATAAATGCTCAACATGTATCATGACGCTACCTTCTTCTTTCTTTCTTCTTTACCTAAAGCAAAGCTAGATAGTACGCCTGTTTTTGCGAGTGCATCACTGATTGATTTTCCTAGTACCCCAGCAATTATTGCGCCGCTAGCCATACGAAGAAGGAGCATGCTAATAACATAGCCAGTTCCAAATGCTGCGTATCCGGAATAAAAGTATCCCCATACAAAGCTGAAAATGGCCGAACCGACTCCAGCTAACATTAACACGGGGAGATTATAATGTTTCCAACGTGTAGCAGCAAAAACAGCTTCAGCCCCAAGACCTTGAATAATGCCGACAAGAATAATGATAGGTCCTGTCGCATTTCCGAGTAACATTTCTACGGTGGCAGCAATGGTTTCAGATAGAAATGCTGCACCTGGTTTACGAATAATATAAGCGGCGATAATCGATACAATAAACCAAATACCAAAAATAAACTCGTAACCAATCGGTCCCATTAACGCTGCAAGCATGTTACCAACTGGAAGGAAAAATAAATACACAACCCCGAATACAACTGCAAGTACGGACATAATGACGATTTCTTTCAATCTCCAGTGCGCCATTACTATTCTCCTTTCGGTGAGGGACTGTTTGCGGAAATAGTGGTCGTCAATATGGTATGCGTCCCGTGATTTAGTTCTACTTGTGTGAAAATAAGCTCTAGAGCGCGAAATAGTTGGCGCCCATCTCCATCAAATCGTGTTCCATTGGAAGATGTGATAGGCATATCTTGTCCGTTTAACAATTCTATTTGTTCGTAGATAATATGCATATAGTCGCTTACTCCTAATGGGTAAAGGGCAAACCTTGCTGCTACTTCTTGCTCTATTTGCTTGCTTGTTTCTTTGTTTAGGCATGCGTCATTTGTGCTGGCAGAAACAGCTTGAGGAGCATGACCAGGGCAGCCAATGGAAAACGTCCCACTAAATATAACGTGATGCCCCGTATTCGCAGCCTGCAGAAAGAGTGCTTTTGTTACATCAAATACGTGCTGAATCGCTCCTTCTACATAAGTGCCTAAATCGTCTGTTTTCATCTCTACGTTCGTTGTATCGACACTCGTTAATGCCTCCGTAATAATATCAACAAAACGATCTGTCATCGGGTAAAGGGCAAATGAACACCTTGCCACTCGTCTTGTTGAAGTACAATTCCTTTCCTTCATCCTTTCCTTCCTCCTAGAAAAAAAGATATAAAAAAGACTGCACCCTATGGGAATGCAGTCTTCGGCTAAAATATAAAAAGGCAAAATGATGCCAATGAAATAGCAGTTTCGACTACACTTCCCCACGCTAGTATTATCTAGTTCGGGTTATAAGGGTCGGATACCATCTCCTCTCAGCCATGTACATAGCTCCCCTAGTGCAACAAATTGGATATGCAGTTTTTTTATTCAATATATAGGATAGTAGAATTTTTACTATTTGTAAATAAGTTCTTTTAATAAATGTGTTGGAGAGGTGCTCAGGTTACTTTGGAAGCCACTTGAAAAAGGAGCTATAATGGTTTCTATTTTTCTTACAAGATAGTGAAAAGTCTTAACAATTGGAGATGATTGTCGATGATAAAAAGGTGAGAGTGATTCATTTGTACTAAGTAATATCCATATTCGACTTTAATTTGCTCATATGGAGGGTAGCGTGTGAATATTATTGCATGGTGTATATTTATGATTACGATTATGAGTTGTTATTCCATTGTTATCGTAATGGAGCATTTGTTGCAAGAGAAAATAGGTAATCGTATAAATCGTTTTTTTGTCGGTGTCACGTTATTAACCATAAGTGTTTCGATGATGTATGCTATTAAGTTCAATACGATTCAAGTAGGTTTTCCAGTGTTAATCACGTTTTCTTTATTGCTACAAGGCGTGTTAGCTATTGGTGTATGGCTTTCGAAGAAAAAGAATGATAGTGTGGACAAATTAAGTAACTATGATAGGTTAACAACTCTACCGAATCGCAGTTCATTTTTCCATCGTTATGATGAGATTATACATAGAGCTCACGAAGAAAAATTGTCTGTCATTTGTATACTATTTGATGTTGACCATGTTATGTGGATTAACGAAACATTTGGCCGTCGTGCTGGAGATGAATTATTGAAGAAAATTGCTGGAAAATTACAACGCTGCAGCAGTCCAAATGCTTTTGTAGCAAGAATTGGTGGGAATCGTTTTGGCTATGTTTGCTACACTTCCAAAATAGCATTAAATGTGAAGGATTATTTAGTGAAGATGCAGGAAAGTGTTAACAATATTTCTTTTTCCCAAGGGCAATTTACGATACAACCTACTATATCAATCGGAGCGAGTGTAGCTACTTTTGACACGAATCAAACAGAGGATTTGTTTATTTGTGCAGAAAGGGCGCTGCATTTTGCCAAAGAGAAAGGGAGAAACAACGGACAAGTGTATGATCCGGCCATTCATTATAATGAACGAGAGCATCAAATCTTACTAGAACTAAAGCAAGCGATTAAAAGAGAGGAATTTACGCTTTATTTTCAACCATTAGTTACGGAGGGGACTTTTGAAGTGAATAAGGCGGAAACCCTGTTAAGGTGGAACAGTGAGCAGCTCGGCCATGTATCCCCGGCAGAGTTTATTCCTGTTGCAGAGAAGTATGGGTTAATTGTGGATATTACAGAATGGGTGATTTGTAGTGCATTTCAACAACTGAATGAGTGGGATAAAGCGCACTATATTATTCAATCATTATCTATTAATATATCGTCTGTACACTTTCAATATGGTGATGTATCGCATATGATGGAGAAGCTGGCGACTCAATTCGATATTGACCCAACAAGGATAGAAATTGAAATTACAGAGACGTCAGTGATGAAAAATATTGATGAAGCAGTTCAAGCCTTGCATAAATTAAGAGCGCTTGGATTCCGAGTGGCACTAGATGACTTTGGTACAGGACTATCGTCATTGAATTATTTACAGCAGCTTCCTATTGATAATTTGAAAATTGATCGATCGTTTGTTCAACATATAGATCAAGACAATAAGAAACAAGTTATCGTAGAAACCATCATACGCTTAGCTCAGCATTTAGGAGCAGAAGTAACAGTAGAAGGTGTAGAAACGAAACAAGAAGTGGACTTTCTCCAAGCATCTGGATGTAATTATTTGCAAGGGTATTACTTCTCTAAGCCATTACCAGTAAAGGAATTAATGGATAGGTATCAAGCAAAAGGTTTAGTGTAGACGTTTCATCATGTATGTAGAAAGGAATGCTATTCTTAACAAGGAGGCGGAAACGATGGGGAAAGCGTCTGAAAATCGTGCGTCACAACTTACATATGTTCATCATCGAATACATATGCTTCAAGAAGTGGTAGGTTCCATGGATGCAGAGACAGTTGGCGTAGAGGATATGGAGCAATTACTACGTATGATGCATGATTTAGAACAGAAAATAGAACGATTTAAAAAAGATTGGCAAGAAGATCGTGGATAAATAAAAATAAGATGCTGTTGCTTCTGGACAATTGTATGACTCAAGCAAAGGAAAAAACATATGTGAATAACTCACACATGTTTTTTTTTGTGGCATTAATTATCGGGCCTAACATACCGTCGATCCTTTAAGAACAATCGCCAGAACATAATAAAGGCAGGAACTAAAATCGATAAGCCAATTGCATACACAATTAATAATTGGTAAAACATCGTCGAATTTGTGAAGCCTTGTTGTATCGTTAAGTGTGGGTAGACGATATAAGGCAAGTGAGCTGAGCCATACGCATAGATTGCTACACCATATTGAAGGATGATGCAAAGTACACTTGCCCGAATCCATTTATTCAACAACAGGAAGCAATAGCCTGCAATAAAGAATCCAATCGACACAATAAATGGGAGTACGTTATCTTGCGTATTTTGGACAAACCAAGCAGCTTCCGGTGGCATCGTGAAAATGGTTAAAATAGCAATTCCTAATGTAAGTGGCCCTAGCCAGATGGCGTGTTTGCGGTATGTGTGGTAAGCGGTACGGTCGCTCGCTTCACGCGCATAATCACTTAAAAACAATGCAGAAAGAAATAGTTCCGTACTTAAACCGAAAGCAATATGCATATACGTCGTCGGACTTGTTAGTAATTTGCTATAGAGAAGTTGCGGGTAGCCGTTTTCCATTTCAATAAATCCCCCTAACGTAATCGGGAGAATACTGACGAGCATCGCTGGAATTAAAAGACCTGTAACGCCGGAAGTAATTCGTAACGTGTTGTGGAACTTATGGACGTGATGAGCAAATACCATGAAAGTTGTTCGAATAGTTAATAGGATAAGCCCAAGTCCCAATGGAACAAGTAAAAGTGTACCAAGCATGGATGTAGCGAATGGAAAGAAGCTAACCAATGTAACGACAAATAATACGAGAAATACATTGGTCACTTCCCAAGTCGGCGATAAAAAGCGATTCGCTATAATCGATGCATTTGTATGCTGATTTTTACCATATATCATTGCCCAAAATCCTGCGCCAAAATCAAGAGATCCGAGCAAGGAGTACACAAATAGGAAGCTCCATAGAATAGTAACAGCCATAAATGATTCATCCATTATGTTTACACCTCTTTCTCTGTGAGTTCAGGTTGTACCGGATTCCGTTTGAAATAATAACGCATTACGCCAATAGAGAAGATAAGTAGCATCACATATAACGTAATAAATAAGACAAACAATAACCCAACATTGTTCGACTTAGTAGCTGCCTCTGTTGTAGTGAGAACGTTGACGATGGTATAAGGCTGCCGTCCAATGCAACTAAAGCACCAGCCTGCCTCAATGGCGATCATTGCTAAAGGTCCAGCCGCCACATACAAAGCTAGCAACCAATTGGGTAAAGGTTTTTTTCGAATCCATCGCCACAACAAAGCAATGCAGGATAAGAGTATAAGTAAGGTTCCAATTCCGACCATAATATTGAAGAGGATATGAACGAAAAGTGGGGGCCAAAGCTCTTCAGGAAATTCATTGAGTCCTTTTACTTCTGTGTCGAAACGATCTCCTGCTAAGAAGCTTAAGGCATAAGGGATTTCTATTGCATATTTAACTTCTTGATCCTCGCGGGAAGTCCATCCTCCTATAGATAAAGGCGCGTGTGTTGTTGTTTCGAACAAGCCTTCCGCAGCTGCAAGTTTGCGTGGATTGTACTCATAGATCATTTGTGCTGTAGCGTGTCCATTCATTGCTGTTGCTAAAGACATAATTGCTCCAACATAAATCGCTATTGTTAAACTTTTTCGATGGTATGTGCGTTCTCGCTTGTTAACATTCGTACGCAACAAACGAATTGCTGAGATTGACCCAATGAGAAAAGCCACCGTCATGTAGGCGGACAAAGTAACATGTAAAGCCGTTACTAAAAAGCTAGGATTAAAAAAGGCAGCGATAGGGTTGACGTTCGTCACTTGTCCATTTTCATTTAGTTCAAAGCCAGCAGGTGTATTCATCCAGGCGTGAGCATCCGTAATTAAAACGGCTGAAGCGGTTGCCCCAATAGCGACAGACGCAATGCTGACAAGTCGCAACCAAGGTGGTAGCCGGTCCGCAGCATAGAGATAAATCGACATAAATACTGCTTCAATTAAGAAAGCGAATATTTCAATAACGAAAGGTAAGGCAATCACCTGTCCTACAATTTCCATGAAACCAGGGAATAATAACGATAACATTACACCGACGATGGTTCCTGAAGCAATAGAAACAGCTAATAGAATTGCAAAGCCTTTCGTCCATCTTCGGGCAAGGAGCATGTAATCTTTATCTTTCGTAATGAGGTACATCACTTCCGCAATAAGGATCATAACAGGTACGCCAACACCGATAGTTGCATAAATGATATGAAAGCCGAGCGTCGTACCAAATAAGGCTCTAGCCAGTTCAACAGTATCCAAATCCCTTCACCTCACATCAATAAATATCATTTCTCTTACAGTGTCTCGAAAAATTTCAAACTTATGCATGAAGTGGAAAGACTTTATCAACCTTTCTCTGTTGATGATTGCTCCTCTTTTTCTCGCGGCTCAAATGTAAAGGGGATGCCGATCATCTTGGCCGTTGTTTGATCATAAGAAACAATGTCCTTTCTAGATAGTTCACTTAGAGATCGCTTCCCCATAGCTCGCAAACCCATTTTCATTTCTTCCGTACAAGCTAGTAGGAATTTCTCGGCTGAATCAGCTCCTTCATTCGTATCAAATTGGTCCTTAAACTTACCATCATTCCAAACGATTTGTGTCGGAGGTTCAAAGGGCAGTGCATTTAATACTTGACCGTGAGCAACAGTAAATAGAATGGCGGAACCGACATAGACAGCATCGGCTCCTAATGCTATAGCTTTCAAGAAATCACCAGGTGTCATTAGTCCCCCAGCAGCAATAAGGCTAATTTGCTCTTTTTTTCCTTGTTGCGTTAAATAGTTCGTCGCTCGAACAATAGCGTGTAGTGTAGGTATTCCGAAATCATCACTAAGTATGGGAGGGGCACTATGTGTCGCAGCTTGACCACCATCTATTGTAATGAAATCAACTCCCATCTGAATAAAATGATCTAAATCCTGCTCTAAATTCCCGCCAGCCCCGATTTTCACCCCAATGGGAACACCGCCAGAAAGGCTACGTAACTCATCTACTAACTGTTTCATATCATCTAATGTTTGATTATCAAAGAAATGCTCATAAATAATTGCATCTTCGCCCTCTTCTAAACCAAAGACCTCCCGCGCACGCCCTGTTAAATTATTTGGAGAAATTTTTGTTCCCATAGCAGTTAATGCCCCTTGGCCACACTTAATTTCAATCATATCCGCCCGTTTAATCGTTTCTTCTTCTTTAGCCCAAGGAGTTTTGGAAAATTGTAAAATGTATTTTCCTGCTTGCTCTAATTCTTCTGGTAAAATCCCACCTTCTCCAGAATTAATCGCAGTATCAACCTTTTTACTAGCAGTAGTAAGAGCCATTCTTACTTCTTCACTTAAAGCCACGCCATACGCCATTCCACTAATCATGATAGGGATGGAAATCTTCAACGGTTTCTTTGCATTTGGACCAATGGTTACAGAAACATCTACTTGCTCTTCGCTATCAACCGGAAAAGGACTCGTTTGGGCTGGAATAAACGTTAACGATTCAAAGTGAGGCCATTTTTGCTTTGCAGAGCCAAGGGGACGATGCAACACATCACCAGTCTCAGACCGTAAACTATTCTCCAAAATATTCTGTACACCCATATGACGCACCCCAGGCAGTAGCTCCATAATATTTTCTTGATAACTGTCCGTTAAGATGATATGTCCGACCTGTTTAACAATCCTCCGCATTAAAGGTCGCCAAAAAAAGACAATTACCAACAAACAAAGCATAAACACACTAACCATCGCAAATATAACCGAAAGCATAATAGTAGCCATTTTCTATCACTCCGTATGTAAGCCTCCCTAATAGTATGGCGAATAAACACAGAACTATGAGAATTATAATTTTTATGCAAAAAAAACGGAAACAAATGTCGATTTTTCCTCGTATATATATAATGCACGAAATCATTGGAGAGGGGTTTCAAATTTGGGTAAAGTAAATCCAGATCAAAATCAAGCACATTTCGGTGATATCGTTCAATTTGAGCGAGATGGGATCGTATTGGAAGGAAAAGTACTACCAAGCTCCTGTCAAAATTCCGTAATTGTAGACTTAACCATTATGGATAATTTCGAACAACTAGAATTAGAACATGAACGCACGGTAGTAAATCATAAAAATTATCAAATAGTTTCATAAGGAAAACCTGGCGGGAGAGCCAGGTTTTTTTCGTGCCACCTATTCCAATGCTTGTATTAGCAATAAGAACCCCCTTCGAGGAGCTTATTCGAAGAGGGTTCTAGTGTTTATTGTTCGGTATCTAAGCGGTTGAATGTACGTAATGATAGCAGTGTTCCTAATGTCAGAATACCTGTCCATTCTTTTTTAGCTTTTTCCCATGTGGCTAAGTAGTCTGTCCATGCCCAGGTTGGGGAGATACAGCTTTGTTCTTCAAGCTTCTCTACAAAAAAGTCAAGGTTGTCTTCTACTTTAAATGCTGGTAGGCCAAAGTGGTTACCTTCTGGTGTTGCAATAAATTTTAAAGGAAACGGGACGTATTTTTCCCAGTTTTCTCTATCTAATTTCACAACAGATTGTACAGCTTTCGTTAATTGTTTCTCTACTTTGTCGGTGCGTTGGTTCGGAACCATTGCCAACAGGCGCAGGTAGCAATACGTTTCGTGAGCGTCAAATGATTCGAGTTGCAGGAAGTGGGTTAATGCTTGATCAATTAACTTTGGAACGTGTAAATTCTGTACTTCATGTTCGAACAGGTGTAAGTATCCGATAAGCTCTGCACTAGGATTGCCCCAGTTGTCATCGATCCAAGATTGGCCGTTATCGCGAACGGTCCACCAAAAGGCGTGCGGATATTCATTCACTTGTGGCGGGACGGCGAACCATCCTCGTCTTTCTTCATCGAAAGTAGATTCTAAGTAGGAAATCGCACGTTTAATCATGTTTTGTGCCAATGGATGATCAGCGTAGCGAATTAAATGCTGCATTGCAACAGAAGTAGCCATTGGTGAGGAATCTGGAAGTTGGAAGTCGGGTTCTAGCCCATTTCCGAAGCCACCATCGTCATTTTGATAGGTTTGTAATGCCTCTAAAACCGTTTCTTCTTTTCCATCTTCAAATTCATAGCAAAAAATCGCCCTTTCCAGTGGTCGGGCAGTAAGTAGCAACTGTTCACGTATAGAGTGAAAGGTTTGACTAGATAATCTTTGCATCCGATTACCTCCTCCTTATTCTTCTCATGTAAGCATAACAGATTTACGAGACAAATCATTTATTCTTTGTTCGATCACTATTCTTGCATATGCATGAATGTGTATATTGTATTCGTTCCACCTATTCGGAAGTAGTGTTAAGGCTTATGAAAAATAAAAATTTGCGAGAAATCGTTATTTTGTATTGTATATTAATTCGCTTGTATGTATAATGATTCATAACGAAATTAATAGCAAGCATAAAAGGGGGGATTCAATTGGGTAAGGTTGGTTACTTAGTTTTAGAAAATGGCACGGTGATGGAAGGGGAGCTTATTGGTCATCCTTCTTCAGCAGCAGGAGAGGTTGTGTTTAACACAAGCATGACGGGGTACCAGGAGATCACAACAGACCCCTCTTATGCAGGGCAAATTATCATCTTTAGTTATCCGTTAATTGGTAACTGTGGAGTAAATGATGTAAGTGAGGAAAGTCCCCCCTTTATGTATCCGGAGTTGTCCTTGGAGAAAGCGATGAAAATCCGAGCCACTATCAATCGGTTCAGTCGTATTCTGAGTTTCTAGCAAGTAAAGGCATTACAGGTATTCGTGGAGTGGACACTCGAATACTTGTAAAGGAGATACGAGAAAGCGGTGAGATGAAAGGAAAGATTGTACAGCAATTACCGGATGCTATTCATTGGCAGGAGCATAAGCATGACAATTATGTGCCTATTGTTTCTGTGAAAAGTGCGATTACTTATGACGGTAAAGGACCGCATATCGTGTTAATCGATTACGGGTATAAGCGTTCCCTCTTACGCTATTTGCAATCCTTTGATTGTAAGGTGACGGTTGTACCATACGACATCTCGCCTGAGGAAGTAAAAGAGTTAAACCCGGATGGAGTGCTATTTAGTAACGGTCCTGGCAATCCTGAAGCGTTACAAGCTCAGCTTCCATACATTAAACAAATTAGTTCAACCTATCCAAGCTTCGGCATTTGTCTCGGTCATCAATTGTTAGCGCTTGCCTATGGAGCGCCAACGAATAAATTAACATTTGGCCATCGCGGCGTGAATCATCCGGTTAAGCATCTATCAACAGGTAAGGTGTATATGACTTCTCAAAATCACGGCTATGAAGTGAAGCTTGAAAGTATAAATCATACACCATTTCAACCAATATACATTAATGTGAACGACGGCTCTCTTGAGGGGATGAAGCATCACACGTTGCCAATTTTCTCGGTACAGTTCCATCCTGAAGCGCATGCTGAGCCGTTGGATACATCGCATATGTTTGCACAATTTATTCAAGAAGTAGGAGAATGCGCGTATGCCACTACGTAATGATTTGCAAAAAGTATTGATTATCGGATCAGGCCCTATTCAAATTGGTCAAGGAGCAGAGTTTGATTATTCCGGAACGCAGGCTTGCCTTGCATTAAAAGAAGATGGCATAGAAGTAGTGCTAGTGAATAATAATCCCGCCACAATGATGACAGATGAAATGATTGCTAATCGTGTATATATGGAGCCGCCCACAGTACAGGTTGTGGAGAAAATTATAGCGAAAGAGCGCCCAGATGGCATCATAGGAACATTAGGTGGGCAAACTGGCTTGAACTTGACGATGGAATTAGCCGAAAAGGGGATTCTTGCTGCTTATGATGTGGAAGTGTTAGGTACACCGCTACATGCTATTAAGCAAGGGGAAGACCGGCAATTATTCCGTCAGTTAATGTTAGACATAGGAGAGCCAATACCTGAATCGGCAATTGTAACCACGGTAGAAGAAGCGATGCGGTTTGCTTCTACCACCTGCTATCCGGTCATTGTTCGACCAGCTTATACGCTTGGAGGAGAAGGTGGCGGTGTTGCATACAGTGACCAAGAGCTGCAAGAGATTGCTAGACGAGGGCTTCAGCTTAGCCCAGTCAACCAAATACTCGTAGAAAAAAGTATGCTTGGTTGGAAGGAAATCGAATATGAAGTCATGCGTGACCGCAATGGGACGACAATTATTGTGTGCAATATGGAAAACGTCGACCCAGTAGGCATTCATACAGGGGATTCGATTGTCGTTGCCCCATCACAAACCTTAACAGGTGAACAATATAAGCTGCTACGCAATGCTTCTATTAAAACGATTCAAGCGTTAGGTATTGTTGGCGGATGTAACATTCAGTTTGGACTTGATCCATATTCCGATACGTATAACGTGATTGAAGTCAATCCTCGCGTTAGTCGTTCGTCTGCCTTAGCGTCTAAAGCAACCGGTTATCCGATAGCACGTATGGCGACGAAATGTGCGATTGGTTATCACTTGGATGAAATCCCTAACCCTATTACAGAGAAAACGTATGCAGCCTTTGAACCCGCCTTGGACTATGTAGTTGTAAAAATGCCACGATTTCCATTTGATAAATTCCCAGAAGGTGATCGTCATCTAGGAACCCAAATGAAAGCAACTGGAGAAGTCATGGCAATAGATCGTTCTTTTGAAGGCGCCTTAAATAAAGCTATTCGCTCCTTGGAAACGAATCAATATAGCATTACATCGAATCGTTATCAAGCTTTATCGGAAGAGGATTTAGTCCATTGTATTCAGCACCCGACAGATGAACGTCTGTTTCTAGTAGGTGAGGCATTAGAGAGAGGTTATTCGGTCGAACAAATGCATGAAATAACGAACGTCGACCATTGGTTTTTAACAAAAATTGCAGCCATTGTACATTTGGAACGTCTGTTTCGTCAACAAACAGAATTGTCCAAATCATTATTAACACAAGCAAAAAGGTACAACGTTAGTGAAGCTTTTATAGCTCATTGTTATGGCATAGAACTAAAGGATATGCGTGCGATATGTTATGCAAACGATTTGCGCATCGCTTATAAACAGGTGGATACATGTGCAGGAGAATTTGCCGCTGTCACCCCTTACTATTATTCTACTTGGAATGGCTATGATGAAGTAGAAGGAAGTATTGGAAAGAAAGTATTAGTCATCGGATCAGGACCCATTCGAATAGGTCAAGGAGTAGAATTTGATTACTGCTCTGTGCACGCTACCTTGGCTCTAAAGCAAGCAGGTTATACAGCCATTGTCATGAACAACAACCCTGAAACGGTAAGTACAGATTACACAGTAGCAGATCGGCTTTATTTCGAACCATTAGCGTTAGAAGACGTATTGGCTGTTATTGATAAAGAACAAATAAAGCACGTACTCATTCAGTTTGGCGGGCAAACAGCTATTAATCTCGCAAATGGACTAAAGCAGCATGGTGTGAATTTGCTCGGTACAACACTAGAAGGAATTGAAGCAGTAGAAAACAGGGACTCATTCTTTCATTTGTTAAAAAGGCTTCACATTCCATTTATTCATGGTGAAACAGCAAAGAATGCTCAGCAGATATTAAGAGCCGCAAAAAAAATACAATTTCCAGTTATTGTTCGTCCTTCTAATGTAATAGGCGGTCAATCGATGTTCATCTTTCATTCCGAAGCCGAGCTGATGGCACACGCGCAGAGTTGGCAAGCGAGCTATACCCAAATGTGGCCCCTTATTATGGATGAGTATAAAGCAGGAAAAGAATGTGAAGTGGATGCTATTTGTGACGGAGAAAACGTGCTGATACCCGGTATTATGGAACATATGGAGCGTGCTGGCGTTCATTCAGGGGATAGTATAGCTATTTATCCAGCTGTTACTCTTTCGCAGCAACAACAAACAACCATCGTTGACTATACAAAGCAAATAGCACAAGCGATTGGAGCCAAAGGGCTTATTAATATTCAGTTTGTCATCGAAGGTCATACGGTCTATGTGTTAGAAGTCAATCCTCGTTCTTCGAGAACCGTACCAATGATGAGCAAAGTAACGAAAGTCCCCATCATGGAGTTAGCGGTCAACGCCCAACTAGGTGTATCGTTAACGGATTCAGCTTATGGAATAGATTTAATGCCAGAAGTTCCATTTTACAGTGTGAAAGCACCTACTTTTTCAGGGAATAAGCTGCCCCTCGTTGATCACGCTCTAGGTCCAGAAATGAAATCGACAGGAGAAGGGTTAGGAGTTGGAACTAGCGTATCAGAAGCGATGCAAAAGGCGTTATATCAACTCTCATTAATTCCAAACAGCCCCATCTTTTGTTCCATAAGTAATGACCATAAGCAAGCATCTCTTAGCGTTATAAAGCAGTTACATCAAATAGGGATCCAATTTTATGCAACACCGAACACAGCTGCATTTCTACAAAATCATGGCATAGAGGCTAAGGTGGTACCTAAGCATATAGCCAAAATAGAAAACATGATGAAGGAGAACCTTTTCCAAGCAGTTTGGTGTACACCATCTCAAGGTCGAAAGAAGGAACGTTTCGGTTTTCAATTAAGGGCATTGGCTACGAAATATCGAGTAACAACCTTTACTCACCCGGATACGTTAGCATACCTTTCGTATGTACTAGAACAACAGGATTTAACTGTATCAACTGTAAGTGAATTACATGCGTCTATACCTACGATTTCGTGAAAAGGAGTGAATCAAATGCAAGTAGCGGTAACGTCTAATAAAAAGCATTTTTTGACCATTGGTAGTTGGTCACAAAAGGAAATCAAGCACGTATTAGCTAAAGCCCACGAGTTAAAAGCGATGCAAAAAAGCGGCATCATCCAACAAGATTTAAAGGGAAAAATTCTAGGGATGATTTTCGAGAAGTCTTCTACTCGTACACGTGTTTCGTTTGAAGCGGGAATGCTGCAGCTTGGAGGAGATGCGATTCATTTGAAATCAGATGACTTGCAGCTAGGTCGCGGAGAATCGATAGAAGATACGGCAAAGGTTCTTTCTCAATACGTTGATGTACTTATGATTCGTACGTATGGACACGAAATAATTGAGCGTTTTGCAGCTTCTGCTGATATTCCGGTCATCAACGGACTAACGGATGAGCACCATCCAACGCAAGTAATGGCGGATTTGCTAACTATCGAGGAATATAAAGGCGATTTATCGAACGTGAAAGTGGCTTATATCGGGGACGGAAATAATATGGCTCATTCCTTTATCGAAGCAGCCGCGAAAGTAGGGATGGAGCTTGCGATTGCTACGCCACCTGGCTATGAACCTAATAAAACTATTATGCAAGAAGTATTACAGGAAGCGAAGCAAACAGGTGCAACGATTACGATTACGAATGATCCAACGCAAGCAGTGGTAGATGCGGATGTAATTGTCACAGATGTATGGGCAAGTATGGGGCAAGAAGAACAACAACAAGAACGCTTACAAACATTTGCAGCTTTTCAAGTGAATGAAACACTTTGTTCTTTTGCAAAATCCGATTATATCTTTATGCATTGCTTACCTGCTCATCGGGAAGAAGAAGTGACGACATCCATTATCGATGGACCTCATTCAGTCGTTTTCGAAGAGGCGCAAAACCGTCTCCACATTCAAAAAGCAATTCTGCACTACGTATTAAATTATAAATAAACAAAGGGAATAGGAGTGGAAAGTATGAGTAACGGTAAAATTGTATTAGCATATTCTGGTGGATTGGATACATCAATATGTATTAAGTGGTTAGAAGAAAAATATGGATATGAAGTCATTGCACTTGGTTTAGATGTTGGTGAAGGGAAAGACTTGCAAACCATTCACGATAAAGCGTTGCAAGTTGGTGCGGTGAAAGCACGTGTTATGAATGGAAAGGCAGAGCTAGCAGAAAACTATTTGTTACCAGCGTTAAAAGCGAACGCCCTTTATGAAGGCAAATATCCTTTATCTTCGGCGTTATCTCGCCCGCTCATATCGAAGCTATTAGTAGAAGTGGCTGAACAAGAAGGGGCGGTTGCTGTGGCACATGGATGTACTGGTAAAGGAAATGATCAAGTTCGATTCGAGCTGTCCATTCAAGCATTGAATCCAAACCTTAAAGTAATTGCTCCAGTACGTGAATGGGGGATGACACGTGATGAACAATTGCAATATGCAGAAGATAAAGGCATTCCTGTTCCCATTACGAAAGAAAACCCATTCTCCATTGATGCGAACATATGGGGACGTGCTTGTGAGGCAGGTGTATTAGAGGATACGTGGGCAGAAGCACCAGAAGTGGCATTTGCTTGGACGAATCCAATCGAACAAACACCAGATGAGCCAGAATATATCGAGATTGACTTTGAACAAGGTCGTCCCGTTGCATTAAACGGTGTACAGAAGGACTTAGTTGCACTTATTGAGCAATTAAATGAAATCGGTGGCAAGCACGGCGTCGGTCGTATCGATCACGTAGAAAATCGTCTTGTAGGCATTAAATCACGTGAAGTGTATGAAAACCCAGCCGCCCTAATGTTAATTAAAGCGCACCAAGAATTAGAATTTCTAACACATACGAGAGAAGTATCCCAGTTTAAAACGAAGATTGATCAGCAAATGGCGAAACTCATTTATGAGGGTTTATGGTTCTCCCCATTAAAATCAGCATTAGATGCATTTGTCGACGAAACCCAAAAAGTCGTGACAGGAACCATTCGCGTCAAACTGCACAAAGGCCATTATAGTGTCGTTGGACGTAAATCACCATACTCTTTATACAATGAAGAACTAGCAACATATTTGAAAGGGGATATGTTTGACCACCAAGCAGCAGAAGGCTTCATAAAGCTATGGGGACTACCGACAAAAGTATATTCCGAAATGCATACGAAACATAAAGTACATCAAGATTAATTAAGAATACAACGCCATTCTTTAGGAGTAATTCAAAAAGAATGGCGTTTTTGTATGCTTGTTGTTTCGGGTATGCTTAAAGTAGAATTAAGATAGCCGTAAATGAAATTCAGCACCATTAATGAAAGCCACTTGTATAGATCTTCTAGTTATTATCAACCTAAAGCGTATGCGAGTTATATCGTATGTGCTTTTTTATGTTATAAAGGAAATAGAAGAGTTTTTCTAGATAAATAGGTTGTGGGAGGGGAATGCAATGTCACATCGACTAGCTATTTCAGGAAGCACCATTTTGTCAGATGAAGCAAAGCTAGAGCAACTGTTACGGAAGGATATAGACCATCAGTATGAATATGGATGTACCGATTAAAAATCTTGGTGGTAATTTTATTATGTTTCTGCCTATGGGCATTTATTTGCCATACTTCTTTAGCAGACTAAATAAGATAAGTATGTTTTCTATTTCAATGGTGATGGTGTTATTTGTTATTGAAGTAATGCAATTAGTTATGAGAAGAGGAAGTTTCGATATTGATGATTTCATTCTTAATATGTGTGGTGCTTTAATCGGATTTGCAATGTGGAAAACAAAAACCGTACAAAAAATGAATTTGAAATTTTTGGTAAAGTGAATAAATGTCATACATAAATACAAATCTTCTTGGATCATCAAAACATTTCCATTGCGAGTTAAACGTATTTCCTCTATTATAAACATTAAGACAACAGCATACTGTGTCCTTCGGGGTGTGGGTGAAAGTCCCAACCGGCGGTGATGTAAGTTCTAGCTTACTAGCCCGCGACCTGCAAAGAGCATTCTTTGTGGCTGATTTGGTGAGAAACCAAAGCCGACGGTGAAAGTCCGGATGGGAGAAGGATTAGGAGTAGAGTAGATGGTGATAGATAGTTTTATAATCTATCCGAAAAAATTCTGGACGTATGTCTATTTTTTTCTTGAAAACTCGCTTACAAGACCCTGGGGAAAGTGTATCTTCCTCGGGGTCTTTTTAATGGTTGGTGAGTTATTTAACATGTAAAGGAAAGGAGGTAGAAAGATGGATCAAGATGCAATGTATATGCAATTAGCGCTACAAATGGCGAAAGCAACAGCTGGGCAAACGTCACCGAATCCTTGTGTTGGTGCCGTTGTGGTTAAAGGTGGGCAAGTGCTTGGGATGGGGGCGCATTTACAAGCAGGAGACGCGCACGCAGAAGTGCATGCGTTACAAATGGCAGGTAGTGAATCCCGCGATGCAACGATTTATGTCACGTTAGAGCCGTGCAGTCACTATGGTAAGACGCCGCCTTGTGCGGATGCTATTGTCAAAGCAGGAGTAAAGCGGGCGGTCATCAGTGCGTTAGACCCGAATCCGCAAGTATCCGGTCTTGGTGTGGAGCGGTTACGTGATGCCGGCATCGAAGTGGAGATTGGGATTGGAATGCAACAAGCCGATCAGCTGAACGAGATGTTCTACCACTGGGTTGTGACGAAAACACCATACGTAACGATGAAAGCAGCTATGTCGCTAGATGGAAAAATTGCCACCTCTACCGGTGAAAGTAAATGGATTACAAGTCCAGAAGCCCGTGAAGATGCTCATCATTATCGTCATACTCATGATGGAATAGTGGTTGGTGTGAATACGGTTATACAAGACCAGCCTAGCTTAACAACAAGGCTCCCCAATGGAGGGAGAAATCCAGTCCGAATTGTTCTTGATACACACTTACGAACTCCCATAGAAACACCTCTCATTCAACACCCCGATGCTCCGACGTGGATTATTACAGGAAGTCACGTCGAGCAAAATAAAATTAATCTTTTCCATACCTATGACCACGTACAAATCATTCCGTTACGTGCATCAACGATTACCATTAATAAGGTGCTATCCCTACTAGGTGAAAAAGGGATTACATCTTTGTTCGTAGAAGGAGGCGCGCAAATAAACGATGCCTTTTTACAAGCTGGTTGTGTAAACCAAGTTATTCAATATATTGCGCCGAAGCTCATTGGCGGGAAGAAAGCAAAAACACCAATAGAAGGTAAAGGATTTCAACATTTATGTGATGCATTCCACTTACAAATTGCGGAGCTTTCTCAAATAGGATCAGATATAAAGATTGTTGCCAAACGAGGAGGAAAACTAGATGTTCACAGGCATTGTTGAAGAAATAGGGACGTTAAAGCGTATAAATGTAGGCGCGCAATCGCTCGAATTAGTAATTAGCGCTCGTAAAATAGTAGAGGATATACAATTAGGCGATAGCATTTCGATAAATGGTGTTTGTTTAACGGTTACGTCCTTTTCTAGCCAGGAGGCACATTTTGATGTAATGCCAGAGACGTATCATGCTAGCAATTTACATGAATTAAAGCAAGGCGATCAAGTCAATTTGGAACGAGCGATGCAAGCGGGCGGTCGTTTTGGTGGGCATATCGTGTCTGGTCATGTAGATGGCGTTGGGGTCATTACAAGTAAACAACAAACAGAGAATGCTGTTTACTATGAGATTGAATTAGATGCTGAGTTAATGGATTACTTTGTTTATAAAGGTTCTGTTGCGGTAGATGGCACGAGTTTAACTGTATTTGGGGTGAATGACCAGTCGATTACCATCTCGCTTATTCCGCATACCTTACAATATTCGATTGTCGGAGGGAAGCTAGTAGGTGATCGGGTCAACATCGAGGTAGATATGATGGGGAAATACGTTGTGCAAACGATAAGTAACCAAATGAAGTCTCCAATGAAAAAACAGCAGACAATTACGGCATCTTTTTTAGAAGAGAATGGCTTTAAATAACGATAATGGAGGGATAACGATGTTCCATACGATAGAAGAAGCGTTAGACGATTTAAAAAAAGGAAGAGTCATTATTGTGTGTGATGATGAAGACCGGGAAAATGAAGGCGACTTAGTAGCACTTGCGGAACATACAACCCCTGAAGTGATTAACTTTATGATTACGCAAGGAAAAGGGCTCGTATGTGCACCAATTTCTCAAGAGATTGCTGATCGTTTGGAATTAATGCCGATGGTGGAGCGCAACACAGACCCTCATGGTACAGCGTTTACGGTAAGTATTGATCATGCTAGCTCAACGACAGGTATATCGGCTGCGGAACGTGCGACAACTGTGCGGGAGCTATTAAATTCTAATGCTGAGCCGAGCGATTTTAAACGACCTGGGCATATTTTTCCGTTAGTTGCTAAGGAAGGTGGAGTGTTGCGAAGAGCGGGACATACGGAAGCGGCTGTTGACCTTGCATTATTAGCCGGTTCTAAGCCTGCTGGCGTTATATGTGAAATGATTAAAGAGGATGGCACAATGGCCCGGGTACCTGATTTGCAAGTACTAGCGGAACAATTTGATCTGAAAATGATTACAATTCAAGATTTAATTCAATATCGCAATCGGGAAGATAAGCTCGTACAACAAGAAGTTGCCATCAAATTGCCAACAGAATATGGGGATTTTAAAGCTTATGGATATTCGAATGTCGTGGATGGGAAAGAGCATGTCGCACTTGTGAAAGGGGACATTGACCATGAGGAACCAACGTTAGTGCGTGTACATTCGGAATGTTTAACAGGAGATGTGTTTGGCTCGTTTCGTTGTGATTGTGGTCCGCAACTTCATTCTGCCTTAAGGCAAATAGAAGCGAACGGTTCTGGTGTTCTTTTATACATGCGTCAAGAAGGGCGTGGCATTGGGTTATTGAACAAAATGCACGCATATAAATTGCAAGAGGAAGGGCTGGATACGGTAGAAGCGAATGAGAAATTAGGTTTTTTACCTGATTTAAGAGATTACGGAATCGGGGCGCAAATATTAAAGGATTTAGGTATAACAAAATTAAAGCTATTAACGAACAATCCACGTAAAATAACCGGATTGAATGGATATGGGTTACAAGTCGTAGACCGAATTCCTATTCAAATAAAAAGTCGAAAAGAAAATGAACGCTATTTAAAAGCGAAACAAAGCAAACTTGGTCATTTATTACATTTTTAATAAGGGAGAGATTGACATGGCAAACGTATTCGAAGGCCATTTAGTTGGCACAGGGTTAAAAGTAGGGATAGTGGTTGGACGTTTTAATGAGTTTATTACGAATAAATTGTATGAGGGAGCAGTCGACGCGTTCAAACGTCATGGCGTTGATATAGAGGATGTGGATGTTGCGTATGTTCCTGGAGCGTTTGAAATTCCGATGATTGCAAAACGCATGGCGGATACGAAACAGTATGATGCCGTAATTACGTTAGGAGCAGTAATTCGTGGATCTACTCCTCACTTTGATTACGTATGTGGAGAAGCGGCGAAAGGGGTAGCACAAGCATCGATGCAAACAGGAGTACCGGTTATATTTGGTGTCATTACAACAGATACGATTGAACAGGCCATTGAACGTGCCGGTACGAAAGCAGGAAATAAAGGTTGGGAAGCAGCAACAGCAGCAATTGAAATGGCAAACTTAACAAAGCGTTTTTCCTAAATAAAAAAAGCGCAGGATTGGTCCTGCGCTTTTTATTAGCAACAATAACCGCCGCCATAGCCGCCACCGTATCCTCCACCGTAGAAAGCTCCTGCTCCGATGATAATGAGTAGGATGAATAATACTACGACTAAAGCGAAACCGCCGCCGTAATTACCAGACATAGTCTTCACTCCTTTTATACATAATGTATCTTTCTGTTCTACTATATGCGTTTAGCAGAATTGTGGGAGGGCGAATGTCTCGTATTTATAACATCCATAACGTTACGATGGATAGCATAACAGACGTAAGTAGCATTGCTAGAAGAGGGCGAGTCGTTTTTGAACCTATCTTATTCATATCCACATTTAAACCTAATCCACTCATGGCCATTGCGAGTAAGAATGTCGTCAAGAAAGAAATGGCATCGAGTGCTTGCTGGGGCACATCAACTCTTTTGCCCAATACGTAACTACCTATAAAACTCATCACAATAAACCCTAATAAAAACCAAGGAAATTCCACGTGCGCTTTTTCTTCTGCATTTCCGTTTTTGCGTCGCATCCACGCAACAAGAATGAAGCAAAGTGGGATCAGTAATAAGACGCGGGTAAGCTTTGCAAGTAAGGCCATACCGAGTGCTTCTTCGCCTGCAGGTGCTGCTGCTAATGCCACGTGTGCAATTTCATGTAGACTTAATCCAGACCAATATCCATACGTCACTGAATCAATGGGCAAGACGGGCAGGAGAATGGTGTAGCCAATACCAAATATAGTCCCTACAAGAGCAATGATGCCAACGCTTAATGCGGTGTCTTCCTCGTTTGCTTTCAAGATTGGTGAAACAGCAGCAATAGCAGCTGCACCGCATACTCCTGTTCCAACAGCGAGTAACATCGACATAGTCCAATTCGCCTTCCACCATTTCGCAAATAGCATCGTAAGCGAAACGGCAAAAAGAATCGTAAAGGCACTTCTTGCAAGTAACCCTAATCCTTCTTGAAAGACGACATCTAAAGGTAATTTTAATCCGAATAGAATAATGGCAACTCTTAATAATTTTTTTGAAGCGAATTGAATTCCTTCTTGCATATGCACAGGGAAGCCGAATAATTGCCTATATACAACAGCGATAATAATAGCTACTGCCAAAGGACCGATGTGGCGTAAAACGGGTAATTGTGCCAACAAAATGCCGAGAAAAGCAATTAAACATGTAAATAGAATACCACCCAAAAGATTTTTATTCATTTTCTCACCTCTTTATGTTTATCGTAATGGGAGAAAGGATATAAGTGAAATAAATCATTATAATAGAAATGATAAGTATTTACTTATGAATGGGGGAGAATATGAACCAAGCTTACCGGGTATATGTTTATGTAGTGGAATTGGGAGGATTCTCTAAAGCGGCAAATGCGCTATATATGACGCAGCCGGCAGTGAGTCAATATATTAAAGCATTGGAAAATGAGATAGGAACGTCTTTATTAGATCGTGGTCATAAACATATCACCATGACGAAAGCTGGCAAAATTGTATATGAACATGCTAAAGAAATATTGCATCATCATGAAACAATGCATCATCTCATCCATGATTTGTACAACGAACCAAAAGGAGAGATTGCAATCGGAGCCAGCTATACGTTTGGCGAGTACGTGTTGCCGAATGTGATGGCTAGATTACGCAACCAGTATCCTCTCATACAGCCGACTATTCACATTAGCAATACGCTTGAGATTGCTAAACAAGTCGATCAACTTCATTTGGATATAGGAATTGTAGAAGGGGAAGTAGAGGCTAATGGCATACAAGTGGAACATTTAGCGAAAGACGTTATGTATATCGTTGCTGCGAAACATCATCCACTTGCCGATTTAGAACGAATAGATTCTATAGCATTAGAAGATGCTACATGGATTACGAGGGAAGTAGGGTCTGGTACACGTGAAGCAACGGATAAACTATTTGAACAGTTGAACATCCATCCTGCTAATCGTATGGAATTTGGCAGTACTCAAGTGATTAAGGAATCCGTAGAAGCAGGGTTAGGCCTTTCCTTATTATCCAAATGGGCGATTCGCAAAGAACTAGAATGGGGACTATTGATGACTCTTCCAGTAGAGCAAGGATTTGTTGAGCGATCATTTTCGATTTTACTACGGAAGAAATTACAACAAACCCGTTCGACCATGGCGTTGAAACAATTGTTACAAGAGTATGTGTTAGAAGAAGTTTGAGAAAGGAGTATAGCATGGAAGAAGTTGTTGCAGTTTGGTTGAGGCGTGATTTACGCTTGCAAGATCATACCGCATTGTATTATGCGATGAAAGATGCAGAGCAGTACAATCGTAAGTTAATCCTTATTTTTCATCTCCATCCAGCTTTAAATGAAACGTTTACCATCCGTCATGATTATTTCTTTCAAACCGTGCAGCATTTTAGAAATGAGGCAGAGCAATATGGTGTCCCTCTTCATTTTATTCAAGGGGAAGCAGAAGAGGCGTTCTGCGAGCTAATGGATATCGTGCCACACCTTAGAGCGATTTATTTCAATAAGGATGAAGTCGGTTTTGGCAGAAAACGAGATGAAGCCATGACAGAGTGGTTTGCAAAAAAAGGGATTCATGTACATGCCTTTATGGATGCTCATCTTCATGGAGCTGAAGAAGTAAAGAAACGAGATGGTACATTGTATCAAGTGTTTACACCGTATTATAAAAAGTGGAGGGCATTAGCGAAGCCGGACCTTTACCGAATTAATAAAAAGAAATTACCTGCATTGGGCATAAATATTCGAGATCAATTAACCGATGGAGAGGCGCTCTTTCAATCTATTCTTAGTAAATGTACAAGGAACTGGCAGCATATTGGGGGAAAATCTGCACTACACCGATTGGCATTCTTTTTACATAATCGGATGAAATATTACGATGAAAAAAGAGATTTTCCAGCCGAAAGAGGGACAAGTATGATTTCTCCTTACTTAAAGTGCGGCGTGTTGTCACCAAGAACGGTGTATCACAAACTGGTAGAAATCCAGCACGAACAAGGAGAATCTAAAGGGATGGAAACCTATTTAACGGAGATTGCATGGCGTGATTTCTATAATATGATTTATTACGCGCATCCTACGTTTAAGGATGAAGAAGTGCAATCGAAGTATCGAGGAATAGAGTGGGAGGAAGATGAAGCCCTTTTTGACAAGTGGAAAGCAGGAGAAACAGGCTTCCCACTTGTCGATGCCGCGATGAAACAACTCGAGGAGCTAGGCTGGATGCATAATCGCCTGCGTATGGTTGTGGCGTCGTTTTTAACGAAGGATTATATAATCGATTGGCGTAAAGGGGAGCGTTACTTTGAAGAGATGTTAATTGATTATGATGCGGCATCGAATATCGGAGGGTGGCAGTGGGCCGCTTCCACAGGTACAGATGCAGTGCCATATTTCCGCGTATTCAATCCGACCAGACAATCAGAGCGGTTTGACCCAGAAGGAATATTCATTAAACGCTATATCCCAGCATTAAAGCATGTTCCTAACAAATATATTCACGAACCATCGAAAATGTCGGAACGAGAACAGTATCAATATGGCTGTATCATTGGCAAGGACTATCCAGCGCCAACCGTTGATCATAGCACGATGCGAAAGCGGGCAATTGAATTGTTTGAGAAGCAATGAAAAGGTAGTTATTTCTGTTAAAGTATGCAATAATGATAAAGTATTCTGACTATTCAGGGGGTTATAGCATGAAACAACAATTAGAGAAGTACGCAGATTTAGCGTTACATACTGGCGTTCATCTTCAACAAGATCAAGCACTTGTAATTAATGCGCCAATCGAGAGTGCAGAGTTCGTTCGCATCGTTGCCAAGAAAGCATATGAACGGGGAGCAAAGGATGTCCATGTTCGTTGGTCAGATGAGGATTTAACTTTCCTAAAAATGAACCACGCACCAATGGCAGTGTTAGAGCATGTCGCACCGTGGCAAGTAGACGAAGTAATGAGCTATGCAAAGGATGGCGCGGCGATTCTGACTATTTATGCACCGAATCCGGATTTACTGAAAGATGTTGACCCTGAGCGAATTGCTGCGGCAAACAAAGCAAGTGGTCAAGCTTTGAAAGAATACCGGGAATATATTATGAATGATAAAGTAGCTTGGTCCATTGTGTCGGTACCAACAGAGAAATGGGCAGAGAAAATTTTTCCTGATGCCAACACTGCCGATGCGATGGATAAGCTTTGGGAGCAAATCTTTCGCATTACTCGTGTTGACCAAGACGATCCGATTAAAGCTTGGGAAGAACATAATGCAACGCTTCGCAGGGCACGTGCTTATTTGAATAAGCAACAATACAAGCAGCTCGTATATAAAGCAGAGGGGACCAACCTTACCATCGATCTTGTAGATAGCCATATTTGGCTTGGTGGCGATACGAAAACGAAGCAAGGTGTTCCATTTAATCCGAACATGCCGACAGAAGAAGTGTTCACGATGCCACATAAAGATGGGGTCAATGGCAAGGTAACAAGTACGAAGCCATTAAACTATGCGGGAAACTTAATTGATAACTTTACCTTAACGTTTGAAAAAGGAAAAGTAGTTGATTTCTCAGCAGAACAAGGGGAAGAAACGTTAAAGCTTTTACTGGATACGGATGAAGGAGCAAGACATTTAGGAGAAATCGCACTCGTTCCTCATCAATCACCAATTTCCCAATCTGGGCTCATTTTCTATAATACGTTGTTTGATGAAAATGCATCTTGTCATTTAGCGTTAGGTGGAGCATACCCTACCAATATACAAGGTGGCTCAGACATGGATGAACAACAAAAGGCAGCCAATGGAGTCAATGACAGCATGGTTCATGAGGATTTCATGATTGGTTCTCAAGACATGGACATTGATGGAGTGCGAGCTGATGGAACGATAGAACCTATTTTCCGTAACGGTAACTGGGCCATTACATTTGAATAATAGTAAAAAGGGACAGTCGTAGAGGCTGTCCTTTTTACTGCATCTCCTAAGCGGAAGTGATTTTTAAACCAACGATGCCAATCACGATACAGGACATGAAAAGTAGTCGAATCCACTGTTTCGATTCCTTGAACAAAATCATACCAACCAAGACGCTCCCTAATGTCCCAATTCCAGTCCATATGCCATATGCCGTCCCGATTGGCAATGTCTCAAGCGCGATGGATAGTAAGTAGAAACTAATAGAGGCGGCAATTAGCATGAAAAACGTATACCATTTGTTGCGAAAGCTGTTCGAAAGCTTTAAAAGTGTTACGCCGGTTACTTCAGCGACTCCGGCGATGACTAAGAGTATCCAATCCATTAATGTGCCACCTCTTCTGTATTTTCTACAGTGGAATCATTAGAAAACTTAAGTCCTACAATTCCTATAATCAATAAGGTTAAAAAGAGTAATTTTGTTAGGCTCATTTGTGCAGGCTCCATTATAAATTCGATTCCCACAGCACCAATGGTTCCGATTCCAGTAAACACTGCATATGCCGTTCCTAATGGCAAGTACTCCATTGATTTGGCAATTAAGTAGAAGCTAATAATAATCCCGACAATCGTGATGGCACTAGGGATAGGTTGAGTGAACCCCTCTGATAGCTTCATCGTGAACACCCAAATGATTTCAACTAGCCCTGCTAACAATACATACGTCCAAGCCATTACTGTCCCTCCTTCTGGAATCATTTCGAGAGTATAAAATATTTTGTGTAAATGAAAAAATCCATATAAAAAGGAAGGACCTTTTCTTGGTAGAAGTAAGTCACCACAACTAATACCAGAAAAGAGGTCTTCCTATGAATTAGTTTACTATAGAAATCGTCGAATCACTATTAAAACACAAGCCATTACAGAGGTATTTCGCTTGCATCTTGAACCGGCGATAAATACGGCTTCATTGACTGTTCATTCATAATGATACGATACAGTCGCTCCTTTGTGTTTTTTATAGCAGTAACGAGTTTATTCGTATCTTGTTCAAACGTTTGATCAATAACTGCTCAGAAAACGGCCTCTTTATGGTTGAAGAGAGAGGAGATGGGGCTTGGTGATTGCCAACTTTAGTTGCAGTTCAGCAAATGTTATCCCTTTCGTAATCTTGTTTTCCTATTACTCCTAACTACCTAATGTTCGGTAGTTAGATAGTATGACATCGAAGTTTCAATCGGAAGAACATCTCTCTATAATGGATTGGATGGCTTCTGTATGTTGATTTGCTCTTGCTTGCTCGAGTGTTGCAAGCGGGCAGCCGTATTTCTTAACCCTCGCTAGGAGATTGTTTATCGTGAAATCAGTAGGAGATAAATCTTCTGTTATCTCATGCCAATATAAAGGCGTCGCCACTGTTGCTTCCTTTGTCGCTCTTGGTGAGTAAGGGGCAATCAACGTTTTTCCTTCTCCATGTTGCACATAGTCGATATATAAGCGATTTCCACGTTTTTTCTTTAATCGTTCTATTGTAAAATGCTCAGGATGTTGCTGAACAAGCACTTGAGCAATGGTAGCGGTGAAGATTCGCGTTTCCCTATAGGTGAAGGAGCCTTTCGTAATTGGGATGTGTACTTGTAATCCTTTGTTTCCAGATGTTTTAACGAAGCTTTGTATGTGCAGCTCGTCAAATAGTTGTTTTAATAATTGAGCTGCGAACACTGCTAAAGAAAATGCATTGCGATTCGGTGGATCAAGATCAAATACAATTTCATTTGGTAAAGGTTGATCCAATTGTTCAAAAGGGATATGGTATTCAATCGCGGCTTGGTTTCCGAGCCATATTAAAGTTTCGAGGTTATCGCATGCCATAAACGTTTCCTCATTTATTTGAATCGAAGTAACGTATGGAGGAGCATAATGTGGTATATGCTTTTGAAAAAATGATTCCTTTTCAATTCCATTAGGAAAACGAATAATGGTTAATTGCTTATGTTGAAGGTGTGGTAGCATATACGGTGCGATTTCTCGTAAGTAGAGAAGTAAATCTCTTTTCTGGAAGGCAGGAATTTTCCACAGCTTTTTGTCCGGGTTGGAGATATCCACATGTGGAAAAAGGGCCAATAACCAATTATTTTGCTCTTTTGTGCACGCTTCTGGGGATAAGTCAAAGCGAAAATCACCAAAAAACGGCTCCCTTAGTTCATTATTTTTGGCTTGTAAGCAGTTTATCTCAACGCAAACGCTCGGCTTCATTTTATACACATGTTGTGTGGATATCCCATGTTGATAAAAAAAGTTTTTCAACGTTTGATGCTGCTCTGGGGATAACCCATGTTTAAAGGATCCTAACACCTCAATCGTATCTCCGTTGTACAGGCCAACCGTGTAATAATCATTATCAGAATTGTATGTCGAAAGAAAACCATTAACGGTGCGCCAGTTTTTGATTTTAAGCCATTGTTTAGAGCGGATTCCTTTATCATACTGGCTATGTATTCTTTTGGCAACCACCCCTTCACCTAAATGAGTAAAGACGTTTTTCCATAGATGATGCCAATCTTGTTCATAAGGGACTTGTTGAATAAATGTTGCATGTGTGAGGGTGTGTATGATCTGGTCTAGCAATGCTTTTCGCTCGATTAACGGAAGTTGCACCACATCTTGTCCTTTATAATGAATGATATCAAAGCACATAAGCGTCGCAGGTCGCTCAACAGATAACTTGTGGATAGCTGTTTTATTTCTCAAGCGATTTCGTTGTTGAATGAGGGAGAAGTTAGCTTGAAACGGAGTATTTAAAATGGTTAATTCGGCATCTATCCACAATGGTAAGTAATTAGATAAAGTTTCTGTCAGTTGTTTGCATTGCTGAATAATTTCTGGGAACTGTTTATTCAGCTTGTTTTCGTTTCTACTCCATATATCCACAGCTTCTTTCGTCCAATGAAGAAGCGCGCGAAAGCCATCGTATTTTACTTCATATATCCACTCTTCACCATTTGGCGCTTGATCTACTAGGGTAGGTAACATCGGTTTGTGCATGTGTATCACACCCCTTGTTCATGATTTTTAAACAGAATGTATTATAATTTATGCCGCTTTTACAGAAGCTATCCACAAAAAAGGAATGATCACCATGCATACGATGTGGAAAGGTACTATTAGCTTTGGGCTTGTCAACATTCCCGTTAAACTCCATGCCGCAACGGAGAACAAAGATATTAAATTACGTCAGCTTCATGCCGAATGTCAATCAC
Organism: Pontibacillus litoralis JSM 072002; assembly: GCF_000775615.1. Lineage (GTDB taxonomy): Bacteria > Bacillota > Bacilli > Bacillales > BH030062 > Pontibacillus > Pontibacillus litoralis. The sequence continues at coordinate 9,024 of NZ_AVPG01000008.1, read as the reverse complement.
CTATTCAATATGAAAAAATATGTCCAGTGTGTGAGCGGGAAGTGAACAATGATGAAATAGTAAAAGCGTATGAATATGCCAAAAATAAGTTTGTCACTTTAGATGAAGAAGAATTAGAGAAGTTGAAGAAAGAACAAACGGATAAAGCAGTTGAAATTATGGATTTTGTCCAATTAAACGAGATTGACCCGATCTACTTTGAGAAAAGCTACTACATTTCCCCTAATGAAGGGGGGTATAAGGCATACGCCCTATTACGTAAAACATTACAAGAAACAGAGAGAATCGGCGTTTGTAAAATAATAATTCGCTCCAAAGAACAATTAGCCGTCTTGCGTGTGTACGAAAATGCGCTCGTTATGGAAACGATACACTATCCAGATGAAGTTCGAAATGTAGAAGAAGTGCCGAATATTCCAACAGATGAAACGCTAGGAGAAAAAGAAATGAAAACAGCTAAAACACTAGTCGAACAACTATCAACGTCATTTGAACCAGAGCAATACAAAGATGAATATCGGGAAACGTTATTGAATTTAATTGAAGAAAAGAAAGGAGACGACACAACAACCGTTCAAGCAAAGCCAACGCCAGATAACGTTACAGACTTAATGGATGCACTAGAACGATCATTAGAAAAGACGAAAAAGAACAAAGGAACAACCCGCAAGAAAAAGGCAACACCGAAAAGGAAGAAGAAAACGGCAACAGGGTGAAAGAAGGATGGAAAGAAATCATTCTTCATGAGGATATAGTCCATCAGAGGTTAAAATCTAGGGAAAATGGCAGTCGTATAAAGCATTATCAAAGGTTGCATGAACATAGAAAAAGCTCCTCTCAGTTTGAGAAGAGCTTTTATTTAGTGCTGTTATTAGCTTTTAGTAACGTTAGCAGCTTGTGGTCCACGGTTACCTTCAACGATTTCGAAAGAAACAGCTTGACCTTCTTCTAAAGTTTTGAAACCTTCTTCTTGAATTGCAGAGAAGTGAACGAATACATCGTCTTGACCTTCAACTTCGATAAATCCAAAACCTTTTTCTGCGTTAAACCATTTTACTGTACCTTGATTCATTTTAATTCCTCCAAAGTGCTCTAGCACAATATATTTCTATTCTTGCTCTGCATATTCATTCAAGAAATTAATCTTTCATTTATGATCCGAACAAAAATAACTTGATTACATCATAGCACGTTCATTTTAGAAAAGCAAATATGTTTTTATAATCTTTACAATAACATAATAAATAGTTGAAGTGGTTAGAAGGTGCGCAACCATTTTACAAAATCTTTACATGAATGTAACATACCTTTTAAAATTCCTATTTATTTCGAATACGTATAGGGAGAATATGAAAGGGTGTTCCTATATGAATCGAGAAGCGTATTTTGATAATGCAAGATGGGGGCTCATTTTTTTAGTTGTATTTGGTCACGTCATTCAACCGTATATAGATCAAGAGCCGTTTTTAAATGTCATCTATTTTTGGATATACACGTTTCATATGCCTGCTTTTATTTTTATGGCTGGATACTTTGCGAAAGGAACCTTATCGAAAGGCTATGTCATTTATTTAATGAAGAAACTATTAGTGCCTTATGCGGTGTTTCAAATCGTATATACGTTTTATTATTTGTTAATCGGGAAAGAGGATTGGTTACACTCTCCGTTTGAACCGCATTGGTCACTTTGGTTTTTAATTAGTTTATTTTGCTGGCATTTATTATTGTATTGGTATAAATCATTACCGAAGCATTTAGCGTTGCTTATTGCCCTTCAAATTGGTTTGTTAGTCGGTTATATGGATGAGATTGGACACTTGTTTAGTTTGTCTCGAACGTTTGTCTTTTTTCCATTTTTTTTATTAGGTTATTGGTTTAATGACAACCATTTATCCTTTTTACGTCAACGTGCCAGTCGTGCTGTTGCGCTAGTAGTTATGGTTAGTATGGCGGTAGGAATAGCAGTTGCACCTCCTTTTTCGATTGATTGGTTTTTGTCTTCTAAATCATATGCTGTAATGGGAGCTTCAGAGTGGGGAGGAATGTTTCGCTTAGTGGTTTATAGTATTAGTACAGTGATGATGTTAAGTGTGCTCGCATGGGTACCAGCTAGAGCGTACAGTTGGAGTAAGTATGGGCAAAGGACGTTATATGTGTATTTAATGCACGGTTTTTTCGTGCAATGGTTTCGAGAGTATAACGTTTTTCATGTCGATAGCGTATTAGATATCATTCTCCTGTTTATTATTTCTGGTTTGATTACGTGGTTATTAGCAAGTTGGAAAATGATACAATTAAGTCAGCCTTTAATTGAAATGTATAAGTATATACCAAGCGATAAGCAAAGAGCATATTATTCATAATGAAAATGCCGAAGCACCTTTTTAAGTAGGTACTCCGGCATTTTTTTAGAACAATAAGTGTGCAACTAACGTAATGACAGGTAACGTAATTAGCGTTCTTTCTAAGAATATAATAAATAACTCTTTTATGTTAACTGGGATCTTAGAACCTAATAATAGCCCACCAACTTCAGACATGTAAATTAATTGTGTAACGGAAAGAGCAGCAATAATAAATCGTGTCATTTCACTTTCAATAGAACTTCCAATCACAGCAGGTAAGAACATATCAGCAAACCCAACGAGCATCGTTTCAGAAGCTGCAGCTGCTTCAGGAATTTGCATCAGTTCCAATAAAGGAATAAATGGCATCCCTAACCACGTGAAAATAGGTGTATATTCGGCAATGATAACCGCAATGGTACCAAAGGCCATTACAATTGGAGCTACTCCCATCCACATGTCTAGTACATTTTGCGCCCCTTGTTTAAAAAAGTTCAGAATACTTGTTTGGCTTTGTCCTTGTTTCACTGCTTGATGATATCCCCACGTTACAACGTTGTATCCTTTTGGAATCTGTGGCGTTTGATCTTTATTCGTCCCTGTAATGTATACATCCTCTTTACGGGAAAGCGGTGGTATACGTGGGGTGATAATAGCGGCAATGAATCCAGCTAATAGAACAGTACCATAGAAGGCTGGGAACATATGCCCTAGACCAACTTCTTGAATAATGACAAGGGAGAAGGTGATGGAAACAATGGAGAACGTCGTCCCAATAATGGCAGCCTCTTTCTTCGTATACGCTCCTTGTTCATATTGTTTACTCGTTAATAACACGCCAATTGTTCCATCGCCTAACCAAGAAGCCAGCGCATCAATGGAAGAACGTCCAGGTAGTTTAAAGAGCGGGCGCATGACAATCGTCATAATGGATCCAAAGAAATCTAATAAACCAAAGTTTAATAACAAAGGTAAAAATAAACCAGCAAAGAAGAAAACAGCGAATAAAGTGTGTAACAAATCGCCTAATAAAAGGTTACCTGTAGCATCAGAATATACAAACTCAGGACCTAATTCAAAAAGTGTCATAATGGCTAAAATAGCACCAACGACACGCACAATCGTCCAAAATGGTGAAACGTCAAATAATTTTTGGAAAAAAGGAGTTTGCGCTAGACGATGTCCGCCTATTACTTTCACAACAACGGTCAAAATTGCAGTAACGGTTATAATGACCATCATAATAGTAGATAGATGATTTTCTAATAGAGCTTTTAGTTGATCAGCGAAAAAAGCAATCGGAATAGTGCGGGATGTTTCCCCGTTTTCTGTTATCGTAATTGGAATCATAAATAGGAAGATACCTAATAATGACGGTAAGATAAATTTTAAATGATCTGTCCATTTAAAGGATGTTTGTTTGGAATGTTCCATGGCTGCTGCCTCCTAATTCATTAATACGTATTATGCAATATAATTCATTTTAATACATATACAGCGAAAAAGCTAATAAAAATTGATGTTTTTGAATATATATTCATATAAGTGTAGACTTGTTGAGCTTTTATTGGCGTTATATTGGGAGGAATTCGATAAATGATACGGTAAAACTATTTGATACATTGCATAACGATGTATATTTATGAAATCAAATGTATATCTGTTGGGGGAAGATACATAAAATGAATTTCAGAAGAACAAAATAAGTAATTGAACAGAGGGCAAAATGGGTAAGTACTATAATGACAAGTTTGAACAACAATAAGGGTGTGAAGATGATGCAGTTTGCAAAGCCAAAAGTGGTCGTAAGCAAATGTTTAGAATTTGAAAATGTAAGATACAATGGGGAAGTGATACCAGATAAAGTAGTTGAGCGATTAGCTCCTTTTGTTCATTTTATTCCTGTCTGTCCGGAAGTGGAAATTGGCTTAGGGGTGCCGAGGGATATTATCCGAATTGTGCAATATGGGGAGGAACAACGCCTTATGCAACCATCCACAGAGAAAGACTTAACAGAAGAGATGATTCATTTCTCAAAACAATTTATAGGTGCACTGCCAGAAGTGGATGGATTTTTATTGAAAAATCGCTCCCCGACGTGTGGACCGCAAGACGTAAAAGTGTATCCGAAAATAGAAAAATCTCCAGTAATCGGTAAAACGAAAGGTGTGTTTGCGCAAGAAGTATATGACCATTTTCCAGGACTTGCTATTGAAGAAGAAGGAAGGTTGAAGAATTTCAAAATTCGAGAACATTACTTCACGAAATTATTCACTTTAGCAGCCTTCCGTGAAGTCAAACAACAACCATCTATGCAGAAACTAGTCGAATTCCACGCTGTTAATAAATATTTATTCATGTCCTATAATCAGACGACGTTGAAAGAAATGGGGAGAATTATCGCAAACCATGATCAACTTAACCTAAGTGAAGTGTTATCCAAATATGAAGAGCGTTTACATTGGATGCTTAGACGGTTGCCTAGTCGCAGATCGAATGTGAACGTATGCCAGCACATCGTAGGCTATTTCAAAAAAGAGTTATCCAAAGCGGAGAAAGAATACTTTGAAGCCGAGTTAAAGAAATATTACGATGAGAAACTCCCTTTAAGTGCTATACTCAATATATTAAAAACATGGGTAGTACGTTTTCAAAATGAGTATTTAATGAAGCAAAGATATTTTCAACCTTATCCAGAGGAACTTATCGAAATAAGTGATTCCGGAAAGGGACGAGCTTATGCTTAACTTCAGTTTTGTTATGAAACGAATTGCGCCTTGCATCGTAGTATAGTGAGGTGGTGTTAGTGTTGTTAAATAAGTTGAAATATGTACTCGGTGGATTGTTTCTCATTATGATTGTTGCAGAATGGTTTATGAATATTGATTGGCTGACTGCTATTTGTAGTTTCTTACTTCTACTTATAACATTGCGGGAAAGGCGACCTTACTTTGAGCCCCTTACGTTACGGGAGAAAATAGCATCTCTGATTCTTTTTATTTCTATGATTGTTTTAATAGTAGGAAGTATGTATGTAAGTAATGCTTTATTGGATCGATGGATTCCATTTCCTTGGTTGAACTACATAAGTAGTGTTATAGGTATTATCATTATTGTGCTGTGTGGTAGCTTATTATTCAATAAACTAATGGTTCTTGTTACTAAAGGGAAATTAAACTTAGAGGAATAGTGATAAGATGTAGTGAACTCCCCCCCACTTAGCTAACGCTTGGGGGCTTTTTGAGTAGAATAGAAAAAAAGTTTACATGATACACTTTTCTCCTATTCCCTCATATTGTTAGGGTATCCAGGTGCGGATATATTAAGCTCTGATCATGGTGTAATTTCCCCTAGTACATAGGAGGAAACCGAGCATTGCAAGATTACAAAAAGTTGCAGAGCTCATGCTAAATGAAATATTTCGAGAGTCATAAAACTAACGCCTTATTTAAATTTTAAATTTTTAGATAAATCAGTTAATTGCGTTGTACTCTACCAAATGCTGTTGTATAATACATGGTAATCATTCAATATTTTACAAAGCATTTAAGGGGGAGGGGTTAGATGAGCGGTATTTGGTTAGCGGTTATTGGTGGCATCGTGTTGTTTCTTGGATATCGGTATTATTCGAAATTCATTGCAGAAAAGATTTATCGTTTGGATCCAAATTATGTTACACCTGCGCACAAGTATAAAGATGGTGTTGACTTTGTGCCGACGAACAAATTCGTTCTATGGGGACATCATTTCACTTCAGTTGCTGGGGCGGCACCGATTGTAGGTCCTGCTATTGCTGTATATTGGGGCTGGTTGCCCGCAGTTTTATGGGTGTTACTAGGTACGGTGTTCGCAGCAGGTGTACATGATTTTGGGACGTTAGTGTTGTCCGTTCGAAATAAAGGGCAATCGGTAGGGACGTTAGCACACAAGTTAATAGGTCAGCGGGCCAAAATATTGTTTTTATTTATTATTTTGATATTAGTTTTGATGGTTAATGCCGTGTTTGCTTGGGTAATAGCTAATTTATTCATTTCTTTTCCAGCTAGTGTGTTGTCTGTCTTCATCCAAATTCCGCTAGCCATTTGGATAGGATCTCGTGTATACCGGAAAAAAGGCGGGATGCTCGTTCCTTCACTCGTTGCGCTTGCAGTAATGTATGCGGCAGCTATCGTAGCTAGTTATGTACCCGCGTTGCAAATCGATTTAGTGAGCTATTTTGGTGGAGAAGGTGCGACTACGTTATTCGGTTTAAATGCGACGTCTATGTCCTTTCTCGTATGGATTGTTATTCTGATGATATACGTCTACATTGCTTCTACGTTACCAGTATGGAAATTGTTACAACCTCGTGATTACATTAATTCGCATCAATTAATTGTTGGATTAGGTATGTTGTACTTAGGTTTATTGTTTACGAATCCTGACATCACAGCTCCGGTTACGAACGGAACAGCTGATACTTCATGGTTCCCGTTATTATTTATTACGATAGCATGCGGAGCGATTTCTGGATTTCATGGGCTTGTTTCTTCTGGAACGTCCTCTAAACAGCTCGATAAAGAAACAGATGCGCGCTTCGTTGGCTATTTAGGTTCAGTAGGAGAAGGTGCATTGGCGCTAATTGCAATTATTGCCGTTATTACGTTTTTCCCGTCTGCAGAGCAGTTCTCCGCAACGTATAGTAGTTTTGCTGCAGCAAGTGGGTCAGGATTAACGGTGTTCATTCAAGGGGCAGGAGGACTTGCAGCTGGGTTAGGTATTCCAACAGTTGTAGCGTCCACTATTGTGTCTGTGATTGTCGTCAGTTTTGCGGCAACAACGCTCGATTCTTCCGTTCGTTTGATGCGCTACATTATTGCGGAGCTAGGTGCTGAATACAATGTAACCCCACTAACGAAGATGCACGTTGCGACTACTGTGGCTGTTGTGTCTAGCGCGGCATTGACATTAATACCTCAAGGGCCTAAAGGATTTGGATCTGGCGGATACTTATTGTGGCCGTTATTCGGAACAGCGAATCAACTGCTAGCAGGTATCAGTTTGTTGCTCATATCCATTTGGTTGAAAAATCTTGACCGAAATTATATGCCTACCATCATACCAATGGCCTTTCTCATGTTTATGACGATGTGGGCGATGATTTCTCAAGTGTTTACCGACTGGGCTCCGTGGGCTGAAGGAAGCGATTGGCTGTTGTTTAGTTTAGGTGCAGTTATTCTAGTGTTTGCTTTATGGATTACGATAACAGCCATTTCCGTTATTTCTGCTAAAGATCCTCAATCGTTTGATCGGAGTGTTTAACTATTCAGAGAGTCGCACATTTGTGTGGCTTTCTTTCTTTATCGTAAGGAGGAGATGGAATGGAGCACAAATGTGCATGGAAACGTTTCGTTCAACTATATGATGACGTGTTAAGTTTAACGCATAAACAAGAAGTAGCAAGAGAGTTAAGGGATGAAGAGGATTTATTTTTCCTTCTTATTTATAGTGATATGTTAGGTATTCCGAATCCGGCTTTTTATTACACGTTGGAGCTGTATCCATACATAATGGAGAAATTTCATGATTGGCATCTGCGTATGGGAATGGAAAAATCGCCATTAGAAGGGATTCGGTGTTGTTAAAGGAGGGGGAGAGTAGTATGATTAATCGTTTTCAACATCACTCATTTATCTTTGTTGGTGGAAAAGGAGGAGTGGGAAAATCAACATCGGCGGCAGCGTTATCGTTAGCATTGGCTGAGCAAGGATATCGAACATTGATCGTTTCGACGGACCCTGCTCATAATTTGGGGGATATTTTTCACGTATCGCTTCATGGGGAAGAAACGAAACTAGCTGATCGGCTTTGGGGATTAGAGGTTGATTCAGCTTTAGAATCCAAAAGGTATATACAAGGAGTAAAAGAGAATTTACAAGGGATGGTAAAGTCGAAAATGATAGAAGAAGTTCATCGACAAATTGATTTGGCAAGTGCATCACCAGGGGCAGATGAGGCGGCATTGTTTGATCGACTAACCGCTATTATGCTAGAGCAATCCAATCATTACGACAAAATCGTTTTTGATACAGCACCTACTGGCCATACAATCCGGCTTTTAAGTTTACCAGAATGGATGGGAGTTTGGATGGATGGGATGTTAGAGCGAAGAAAGAAGACAAACGATAATTATTCGCGTTTCTTACATGACGGTGATCCAGTGGAAGATCCAATCTATAACATGTTGCAAGCGCGAAAAGAGAAGTTTGCAAACGTTCGCCATAAAATGTTAGATCAACAGCAAACGGCTTTTGTGTTTGTGTTAAATCCCGAACGGTTACCGATATTAGAAACGAAACAAGCGGTTCATCAATTGGATAAACATCATTTACGTGTAGAAACGTTAATTGTCAACAAGGTGCTACCTGATGATGCGGATGGTGTTTTTTTGTCGAAACGAAGGAAACAAGAAGAAATGTATGTAAAGGAGATCAAAGAGACTTTTGTTAATCAATCCATTGTTCCCGTTCCATTATTAGAAGAAGATATATCGGATATGGAGAGGCTGATGGAGTTTGCCGCATATATCCGGGGAGCCCGGCACATGCACGGTGTGTAAAGATGATCTCAAATTAAGCCAACCTATTCACTCTCGAAAGGGTTGGCTTTAGATGTGCGCCCTGCATGGGCGAAAACTTGG
>NZ_AVPG01000075.1 GCF_000775615.1 Pontibacillus litoralis JSM 072002 | reverse complement strand
ATCTACGTCAATATTTAGGACACAAAAAAGTTAATTTTCCCATGGTGCTTTGAAGCTTATTTGAATATATGTGCTAAGGCTTGACATGGAGCCTCTGTGCGCGTGGTAATTTGCGAAAGACAAAAGGTTGGTAAAACACATTACGCCAGGCAAAAGCCTACTATGCTCACTTCTCCAAGTAAAGCCGTGCTCTATTGTTAAATGATGCAATTATGCCGCTTGGTTGAGCGCTAAATCTTCCATCTCTTGTGGTGTTAGATAGCCGATACTACCGTGTATTCTTTTGCGGTTATACCAGCCTTCAATATATTTAAATAACTCGACTCTCGCACCGTTAAAATCCAAGTACTGTACCTGATTTACTTCTTCTTTTTTTAAAACCGCATGAAAAGACTCAATACAAGCATTGTCATAAGGACTTCCCTTGTGACTGAAGGAGTGTGTCATTTTATAGTCTTGAATCTTTTCCGCAAAGGCATCGCTTGTATATTGTGAG
>NZ_AVPG01000074.1 GCF_000775615.1 Pontibacillus litoralis JSM 072002 | reverse complement strand
ATTTTAAGATTACCTTTGCGACATGGAAGTAAATCGAACGGAAAAGATAACATTCCGCTGCACCGCACTTGAAAAGGCGGCACTTGCGGAACAGGCAGCCCGATGCGGTATCAGCACATCGGAGTACTGCCGTACACTCGCACTGGGCGGACGACCCAAAGAGAGGTACACGGAAGAAGAAAGGGAACTGTTTCGGGAGATAGCCCGACTGAAAGGAACACTCCAGCGTCTGAACAACTACTTCGGTGGGCGCCAGTACAGGGAAGTGTTCGAAGAGAACCGGGCACTAATCAATGAACTTAAAAAGATACTTTCACGATGATAGCAAAAGGAAAGAGCATATCTCATGGCACGGCAGCACTGGAGTATGACCTTGCCAAAGAGATAAACGGGGAGGCAGCAGCCACCGAGATACACCGCCATGAGCTTTTCGGCTGTACAGGTGAAGAGATGGTGCAGGAGATGAAACCTTACTTTGTTGATTTTCCGAACGTAAAAAACA
>NZ_AVPG01000073.1 GCF_000775615.1 Pontibacillus litoralis JSM 072002 | reverse complement strand
AATCTTCAAACTGCGTCACTAAGAAGCGTTCTAGCGATTCTTCGTTCGGAAACCGCTCTTTTCGCTTTGTATGTTTCTTAATTTGTTTATTAAAAGACTCAATTAAATTCGTCGAATAAATGCTTCGCCAAATGTCTTTTGGGAACTGATAAAATGTTAGAAGATATCGGTTTTCAAGCAATGATTGCGTAACTTTTTTATAAGATTTGCCCCATTTATCACAGAACGCATCCAGTGCTTGTTCAGCTGCTTCTGCATTCATGGCTTGGTGGACTGTTTTGAAATCCTCGCAAATTTCTTGACGATCTTCTACACGCACTTTATGCGCAATATTACGCCCAACATGTACGAGACATACTTGATATTTCGCTTTTGGAAATGCAGTGAAAACAGCGTCCGCCATGCCTTTTAAACCGTCTGAAACGAATAATAAAACATCTTCAACGCCACGCTCCTTTAACCCTTCCAACAGTTCTTGCCAGTTGTAAGCAGATTCTGTTGGGG
>NZ_AVPG01000072.1 GCF_000775615.1 Pontibacillus litoralis JSM 072002 | reverse complement strand
AAAAGATGTGGATGCCATTCAAAAAGAGAACCTTCGCTTGAAACAGGAACTTGAAATCCTAAAAAAGGCTATGGCCATATTCGCTCGAAAGTAGATGACACGGATCTGACTGAGTTTATTACAGAACATAAAGATGTTTATCCTATTCGTAAAATGTGTGAAACCCTTGTCATACCTAAAAGTTCGTACTACCAATCGTTGTATAAAACAGAGTCAAATCGTGATCGAGAGAACCGTGAATTCACAGAAAAGATCATACAGATTCATGAAGAGAGTAAGAAACGATATGGTGCACCCAAGATTCATGAAATCCTTGAAAAACAAGGTCACAAGATCAGCTTAAACCGAGTTCAACGTCTAATGAAAAAGGCTGATATCCGATCCATCATTGTTAAAAAGTTCCGTCCGACACCTAGTAAAGAAAAGGTTGAAGAACGAGAAAACATAATTAACAGAGACTTCTCTACGACAACGATCAACCAAAAATGGGTTGGCGATATCACGTATATTCACATGCTTCGTGATGGCTGGTGT
>NZ_AVPG01000094.1 GCF_000775615.1 Pontibacillus litoralis JSM 072002 | reverse complement strand
CCCGCAAGAGTAGGACGTCGCCAGGCAAACTTTTCCTTATTCATTGTAGCTCAAATGGTAAACTTTACATTATTCCAACGTAGCTCAGTGGTAGAGCTATCGGCTGTTAACCGATCGGTCGCAGGTTCGAATCCTGCCGTTGGAGCCATTTTGCTTCCATAGCTCAGCTCGGTAGAGCACTTCCATGGTAAGGAAGAGGTCGCCGGTTCAAGTCCGGCTGGGAGCTTTTAGTAAAAGATATT
>NZ_AVPG01000090.1 GCF_000775615.1 Pontibacillus litoralis JSM 072002 | reverse complement strand
TCAGCGCCAATGGTAGTCGGGATTTCCCCGCAAGAGTAGGACGTCGCCAGGCATAACATTTAGGAGGATTAGCTCAGTTGGGAGAGCACTTGCCTTACAAGCAAGGGGTCACTGGTTCGAGCCCGGTATCCTCCACCATCTTTGCCGACCTGGCTCAATTGGTAGAGCAACTGACTTGTAATCAGTAGGTTGGGGGTTCAAGTCCCTCGGTCGGCACCATCGTAAAGACGTAGTAAAGGTGTATTGAAAGTTTGATACACAAAGCCTTCTATAATGGAGGGGTAGCGAAGTTGGCCAAACGCGG
>NZ_AVPG01000071.1 GCF_000775615.1 Pontibacillus litoralis JSM 072002 | reverse complement strand
CCCTCTCACACCACCGTACGTACGGACCCGTATACGGCGGTTCAATAGTTTGAGTGTACGAACTGGTATTGTAGAGCGATATCTTTATATCCTCTCGATGCCAGTTCTTTATCTGTTAATGAACGATGGAGTACGTGGCTTTTGGATATAGTCCAATAACCTTTTCTCGTATTCGACCATTCATAAGCTTTTTGTTTATTGATACCTAGGTGAATTAGGTTTCTTCTTTTCGTGCGTGGGTTCTTCCACTGCTTCCAGATATATTGTCTAATTCTTCGCTTCAACCATCCGTTTAAATCCTTTATAAATCCTTTCATTTCCCCTATGCCATAGTAGTTTATCCACCCTGTCATAAGTTGCCGGATTTCTTTCAGAATCCCTTCAAGATTTCGTCCCCGATTGCGCTTTGTAATTCGTTTAAGTTTTTCCTTAACGGTTACTTTCGCTTTGTTATGTGGACGAATTTTAACCCCGTTCTTTGTGGCTAATAGGCAGAAACCAAGAAACTTTCGTTTCAAGGGACTTCCAACCGCACTTTTCTCTCGGTT
>NZ_AVPG01000070.1 GCF_000775615.1 Pontibacillus litoralis JSM 072002 | reverse complement strand
ATGAACTTCAATTGATATTGAAATTAAATCCCCAAATTACACACGGTGTCCGAACGAAAGAAGATGAATTTGAATTCAATAAGGATGCAGGGATGTCTGTGTGTAAAGCTGGTCATTTGGCTATTCGCAAAGCGCGGACAGGCAAGAAAAGCCAAGGAAAGAACCAAAAGCACACTTACTATTTTGACGTTGAAAAATGTAAGGTATGTCCACTCCGTGAGGGCTGTTATAAAGAGGGGGCCAAGAGTAAAACGTATTCCATCTCTATAAAATCGACAGAACACAAGGAGCAGGAAGCGTTTCAAAATAGCGAGAAGTTTAAGATGAAAGCCAAATCTCGCTATAAGATTGAAGCGAAGAATAGTGAATGAAAACAAAGACACGGATATGATGTAGCCACATCCACGGGTCTGTTTGGCATGCAGATGTAGGGAGCTATGACCATATTCGCGGTCAATCTTAAAAGAATAATAACTTTAATGAAAGAAGCAGAGTAAGAAATACTAAAGAAAAAGGCACCATTTCGTTCAAAAAAGAACGAAATGGTGCCTTTTTT
>NZ_AVPG01000069.1 GCF_000775615.1 Pontibacillus litoralis JSM 072002 | reverse complement strand
TCAAGCCGTAATCCTTTTTCTTTCCTTTTTCACGATGAAGGGAGAAGTCTATGGGATAGCAGCTTTTCCCGTCAGAGAGAGCTAGTGTCAGGCATTTCATTCCATAAATGAAGCTGTGGGTGACATGGTCGAACACCTTGCTGACTCCTTCGATTCGAATGCCGCTTTTCTGAAAGGTTGTATCATCAAGGATGGCACAAGTGTCATGCTCGTCGGTATTCACCTGATGTTCCCGGAGAATGGCATGGAAGCGAAGGGTAATTTTGGTAAGAAGCATTCGCCAGTCGATGCGGGCGTTCAAAAGTGCGCGATACAGCGTGTTCTTTGACACGGCGCAAAGTCCATGAAAATGATTGGAAGTGGCACTTGCAATCGTCTTTCCCCACAGGCGCATGATGAGGAGCGAGATGAAGAGGGAGGCCAAGGTATAGCCTTGAGCCTTCTCGAATTTGAGATTCCGAACGATTTTACCGATTCCCAATGCCTTCATGACGGCTAAAAGTTGCTCTTGGGCTTGTTCTTTAACGGATAAAACCTTGGTAAGTTCGTTCAAATTACCTATTTTTGCATCTATAACAGTATTCTT
>NZ_AVPG01000007.1 GCF_000775615.1 Pontibacillus litoralis JSM 072002 | reverse complement strand
CCTTGCTTTTCGCTAACAGTTCCTACTGCCATGCAGGGCGCACACCAACGTGAAAATCCCAGTCTGCTATAATAGACTGGGATTTTCTATATAAACATTTTGGAGGTGGAACACACAATTCGTTACATAAAAAAATAATGAACCAACACCGCTGTAACAGTTACAACTAATGTACCGTAATTAAACCAAAAATTATTCGATTGCTCTTCTTGTTTAGGCTTCGAAACACTTAAGTTCGTATAAATAGGCATCTACCATCAACCCTTCAAGAAAGCGTTTTCAATTATGTTGAGTTCATTGTATCATAAACAGAATTTTCTGCCAAGTTAAGCAACAAATAAATATGGTGCATTCCACACCATATTTATAATCCTAAAAGAGATAATCCTATATACACTAGTACCGTGATAATGACAACGAGCCAAGCTGGTTTTTTCCAATGATATAGCAATGTAAACGAGCCAATAGCAATAGCAATGTCTTTGTTCGTATGAATTGCACTTGTCCATATCGGATCATACAATGCAGCGATTAAGATGCCAACTACTGCAGCATTTACTCCTAACAACGCAGCTCTTACATTCCGATTTTTGCGAAGGGTATTCCAAAAAGGCAGTACCCCAATGATTAAAAAGAATGATGGTAAGAACATGGCAATCGAAGCAACGACAGCTCCTGGAACTCCTGCCATAATCGTTCCTAAATAACTCGAAAACGTAAACATCGGACCTGGTACAGCTTGTGTTGCGCCATATCCCGCTAAAAATAATTCCTCGGAAATAAGATTAGGTACAACTTCTGCTTCTAATAGTGGCAATACAACGTGTCCACCACCGAAAACAATCGAACCAACCCGATAAAACGTATCAAAAATCGTTACGTAGATGGAAGAAAAAGAAGCAGCAATGAACGGCGTACCTATTAGAAATAGTACAAATAAACTTAAGGAAATGATTCCAGTACGCTTTGTATACTGTAAACCGACATCCGCCCCTTCTGGCAATTCCCATTTCCGAAATAGCCATACTCCAACTAGGCCAGCAAGTACAATAAGGGAGATTTGGGCCAGTGCTGTTTGATAGAACAATAAAATCATTGCCGCCACTACAGCAATTGATTTGCGAGTTAAATCCGGTGTCAACTTTTTCCCCATATTCATGATCGCATGTGCTACCACAGCAACAGCGACTACTTTTAAGGCGGAAATCCATACCGCATCCTCCACCCCAACTTCATGAACGAATAATGCAAACAATACTAGTGCAATAATGGAAGGCATCGTAAACCCAAACCAGGCGATGATTCCTCCTATTATTCCACCTCTTACCATACCAATCGATATGCCAACCTGACTACTTGCAGGGCCAGGCAAGAATTGACACAATGCGATTAAATCGGCATAACTTTTATCATCTAGCCATTTTCTTCTATTTACATACTCTTCTTGAAAATAAGCTAAATGAGCGATAGGTCCTCCGAAAGACGTTAATCCTAAACGAAAAGAGACCAATAATAGCTCTATGTATTTCTTAATCATCTAACTCCCCTTTCTTATGAACACCATTATTTTAAACAGAAAAATCACCTGTTTACAATATGTTCGTATAATTTTACAAAAATTTAATATGATCAATTAACAAACCAAAAAACAATTAAACTTAAAATCAAGTAGCAAGGAAAATTAAGTAATGCTCCGGCCCTTTCTGTATTTGACCATTCATAAGCTTTATGTTTATCCATACCTAAGAGAATTCGAGTTTCCTTTTTGTACTTGGTTTTTTCGACTGTTTTCATATATATTGGCTAACTATTCGCTTTAGACAAAACCTCACGATAGCCGCCTTACCTTTCACTAACAGCTTTTACTGCAGGGAGCATCCCACAAGAAATCCTTTCAACACTGTGTTGAAAGGATTTCCAAACCTTAACTAGTTATCACAACATATTTATCTTCCGGTACCTCTAATATAAATGGGCTACTTTTTCCATCTGTTAATATAACCAACTCATGCATCGCTCGCGTACAAGCGGTATAAAAAAGTGCCCGATCTGCTTCACCCGCATACATTGTTTTGGAAGCATCGGGAATAACAACTGCATCAAATTCAATCCCTTTGGCTAAATAAACCGGTAACAACAAAATTCCTTTTTGATAGGATCGAGTTTCCTCATTTATTTTGGTAATCGACATCGAATTCCTTAGCAGACCAAGCAAATTATCACATTCTTGCCGAGTCTTACATATAAGCGCGATTGTTTCATGACCATTATCCTGCAGCGCCTCTATTTTCGAAAGTAATGGAACAACGACATTTCCTTGATGGATGACCAACTCAGGTTTCTGACCATGTCGGTTAAATGGCTCGATTAATTCTCCCTCTGGGGCAAAATATGTTGTGAAATCCACGATTTGTTTGGTTGACCGATAACTCTTCGTTAAAGCAATTCGTTTGTATCTTCCATCTTCACTATTCGGTATAAGCGGACTTCCCTTAATGTCATGAGTATAGATTGCCTGATTAATATCCCCTAGCAAAGTCATTCTCGTATAAGGAAACTGTTGCTTTATATAAGCAAATTGAAATGGAGAATAATCCTGGGCTTCATCAATAAACAAATGGCGTACCAACCGATCAGTAGTATCTCCTAATATACACACTTTAAAATATAAATATGCAGTCGCCTCTTCCCATGCCAAGTACCCTCGGGAAAGATCTTTAATAGTCCATTCTCTTATGTCTTCCCAATATTCCGGTGCATTCTTTAGCGGCCAATCAGTAAACAACTGCTTATACGTTTCTAGAATATGAACGAATTGAAATTGCTTTATCCTTTTTTTTAAGATAGAAAAAGCTCTTTGTACTACTTTTTTACGCAGAAAATCTTCCTCTGTCTCATCAACATATAATTCGTTCTGATCCTGGGCTTGCATATGGTAATGCGCATGTAAATAGTGCTCTTTATCTAATAACGCAATTTGCTCCATAACCCAATCCTTATTTTTTTCTTTCTGCTGTTGTTTTCGCATTTCACGTAACAGCCATTTTGCAACAAGTTCCAATTTATTCGGAATGGAAACCGTCGGATCCAAAGAATAAAAGTAGTCGCGAATTTGTTCTTTAGTAACAATCACCCGTTTACGGAATGAAATATTTTTAAATTGCAGTCCACCGCTAGTCAAACTTGACATGTATTCATCCAAATGCTGTTTAAAGTTTAAACTTGATTTATAGTCAATACATGCTCTTTTTGCATGATAATACGTACCACACATACCTGTTAATTTATCTTCCATATGTTGAAATGGTGACTCAACGGTTAGGTTACTTTCAATTTTGTCCACAAGGTATTCGTAAAATGTTGTTTGCTGTATATTCTCTTCCCCCAGTTCAGGTAGAACATTAGCAACATAACTATTAAATAAAGGGTTTGGTGAAAATAACACAACATTATTCTTATTTAATGTCTTGCGATATCGATACATTAAGTAAGCTATACGTTGCAATGCTGCAGATGTTTTACCGCTTCCTGCCACACCTTGGACAACTAGATAACGGTGCCGTTCATCCCTTATAATTTTATTTTGCTCTTTTTGGATTGTAGCAACGATACTTTTCATCGTTGTACTAGCATTATTTCCAAGCGCTAGCTGTAAAAATTCATCGCCTATGGTAACTCCCGTATCAAACATACTTTTAATACCGCCGTTACGGATGATAAATTGCCGTTTTAACGTCATCTCACCTGTTATGGTGCCATCTATTGTTTGGTATTGAGCCTTGCCAGAGGAGTAATCATAATAAAGACTAGAAATCGGTGCGCGCCAATCATATACAAGAAAATCCTCATCGTTATGGTCCATTAAAGAAGCAATACCGATATAGATTGGTCCACTAGTTGATTCGCCATCCTCCCGAAAATCAATACGACCAAAATAGGGATTGCTTTTCATTTTTTTTAAAGTCTTTAATTCTTCACCAACTTTTCCGTGGAAACGTTCTTGTTCAGATAGCAATTCTGCTTGCTGCTTAATACTTGCTTGTGTTTCGATGACATCATCAGGTTCGTCCAGGTTTACGGTCACGTCTTCCCAGAAGTTTTGCCGTAAATTGACAACACTTTCCTTTAAACTAGATGATTTTGCATATAATTCTTTCTGTCGCAGATGGATTTCCTCAATCACATGATTCACACGACGTTGTTCTTTTTCTTGAATTTCATTTTTTTCACCCACCAAACATACCCCATTTATCATAATAATATTTTTACTAGCGTCGCATTAAGATGGTTAATCGCCATGAAACTGAGTTGAATTTGCTGTAATCTTACTTTCTTATAAAAAATCCTTTATAATGATTGTTGGTAGTAAACCAATCCAAACCCATGGATACGTTTACTGGTGGCACAAATTCATGACAAAACAGATTTTTAATCAAGACGGAAAACAACAACGCCATTAAAAATTATCGATTTTAGTACCTTTCCTTTAAACTTGAACAATTACAAATGGGCAAAGTGAACAAGCTCATCAAGTCTATAACGAAGTTTATTTAGTTTACTTCTTGCTGTTTTATGATTATCTGATATTAAAAGGCTTGTAGGAACAACTCTAGCAAGTCTTTCAAGTCTCTCATCTGGTGACAGTGACGTGTCTGGCAACAGTTCATAGAGTCTGTCACTTATAGATTTTAATTCAGTACAAATCTCTTCAAAACTTTCATTAAATTTTGGTGAATATTCTTCATCTGTAAAATATGTAGACATGTTAGCCCTCCTTGTTTCTAATTTTATCAGCATCAGAAATTGTTTTTACCCAAATGACACTTGAACGTAGTGCTGGTAAAATTGCTAACACACCTCCAATACCAGCTATAATAACAGCTGTTCTAGGATTAATAACTGAAGCTATCATTGCCCCTAGGGCGGAACCAATGGGCACACCTCCTCGACCAAATACCCGTGAGACAGAGTTAACTCTCCCTAGTAGATCATTGGGGGTAATAGCCTGCCTTAAACTCCCTAAATTAACATTATATAAAGGAACACCTATACTCATAATGAATTGACCTACTATTAAGTATGCAATCGGGCTGCTGGCATTTGCTATACCAACAATAAGAAACCCTAATGCTATTAACCCTAATGAGTATATAATTATATTACCTACTCCGAATTTTTCTGTAAGCCTTTTACTAATTGCTGCTCCTATAAGGAATCCTATATTTCCAATTCCTGTTACAATTCCAATCTGATATGCTGATAATTCAAGTGTTCTTGTCATATATAAAATAGAGATACCTTGATATAGACCTATAAATAATACACTTATAGAATAACTTACAAGTATAGGTCTAAGAATTTCATGTTTAAAAGTGAATATAATTCCTTCTTTTATACTGGAAAATAAGGCACCTTTTTGTTGCTGCTTTTTTTACTTTTAGCAGGTAAAAAAAGTGTAAAGATAAACGAAATAAAAAAACTAAATGCATCAACAATAATCGCAATAGGCGCTGTGAGTATTTGGATTATTGTTCCACCTATAGTAGGTCCCATTACTTGAGAAGCGCCATGAGTTAATTGTAGATTTGCGTTTCCCTTGATTAATTGATTCGGTGATAATATTTCAGGTAAATAAGAAGCACCTGAAAGTTGAAAAAACAATGAACAACATCCAGTTAAAAAGGTGATTAATAATAAAATCCATATATTAAGGACGTCTAGTACGTATAAAAGAGGGATTAATGCTAGTAAAATAGCACTGCTACTTTGACATAACAACATAATTTTTTTTCTATTATACTTATCAGCTATAGCCCCAGCATGAAAACCTAACAATAGATTAGGAAGAAAGGATATTGTGGTTATCAATCCTACTAAAAAGTTACTAGCATCTAAAACATTAATAGCAATTAAGGGCAAAGCAATTATGGTTACCTGGCGTCCAAATCCCCCAACTGTTTGCCCTGCCCAGAGTAAATAAAAACTTCTTCCTAAATCAAAAAATTTTGGTTTCTTTTGATTTTTTTCTATACGAATCCCCCCTATTACTGGTCAATATTGTAAAATGATTTCTCTACTTGTTTTATATCCTAGTCGCTGAGTTAATTTTTCTAACTTTTCCTCAATACTCATTAAACCTACTTCCTTATGTTGGTATTTGAATTTAAAAATTAACTAAATATTACTAAATAAATAAAATAAATTCAAGCTCAAATTTATTTTATTTTCTGTTAATTGTGAAAATTATTAAAAATGTTTGTTTTATGATTTACTCCGGAAAGACTTTTAACCTGAACCGCCGCTCTACTCCATTCTTGTTTTTGCCCATCCCCTCAAAAGGCATATTTCATAGCAGTTTATATATCACAGTGGCATGATTCTTATTTTTTGACTATTATTAATCAACTTTAAATGTGACATTAGTCTTTATATTTATGGAGTATATTCGGTATAATAAATGACGACATGAAATAATTGAAATTTTCGTTACGATTCTGTCTAGCGTGTTAAAAGGAGTTAAAACATGCAAACCATTTCACAGCTTTATAAACATTACTTCGGGAACCGCAACAAGAAGATTCAATTTGTGCTGTATTTAGCCGGTATTATTGTATCTAGCTTAGGACTAGCTTTACTATTTAAATCTGGGGTTGGCGTTGCCCCTGGTGATACGGTTGCTTTTGGACTAGCAGAACGTTTTGACATTCGAGTCGGCTATTTTCTTATTGCTGGTTTTGTTGCCCTCGTCATGGTCAACGCCAAAATTGAGAAAAAACGACCTCGATTCGAGTCTATCTTACCGATTTTACTAAGAGGATTTTCACTAAACATATGGTTGTACGATATTTTAGGGGATTCCCAATTTGAAATTTGGTGGGTGCAGTGGAGTGTTTTCGTCCTTGCAGTAGTATTGTTTGGGCTAGGAACAGGGGTTTATTTACGATCACCGTTACCACATATTCCAGTCGACCATTTTATGATGGTTGTGAACGAAAGAACGAATCAATCTAAACGCTTTATCCGCATTATATTCGAATTTTCCCTTGCCTTCCTCGGCTTTTTACTAGGTGGTTGGGGCGTTGTTGGGTTTGGAACATTAATTACCGCTCTATTCTTAGGACCTATTATTCAATATAGCTTTGAGAAAACAGCATTCATCGAGCGACTTAGTCACCCTAAAACTAAATCAAAAAGTGTATTACAGTGAGCGCTCACCTAAGCGCTCACTTTTTTATAATTATCTAAAGAAAGATTGCACCATCTCATACGTTACATCTTCCAAATGTTTGTATGTATATTGAGGATTGCGGTCTTTATCTACTAACACAGAGCGTGCTCCTTCATAGAAATCCTCATTTTGCACGAAATTCTTCGCGAGCACTACGTCATTTTGAAATGATGTCGCAAATGATTTGTCTGCACAATCAACGATATGGTGAAGCGTTACTTTTAAAGAAATGGGTGATTTAGATAACAGAGTTTCTTTCGTTTCCTTAGCAAACGCACTCTCCTCCGCTTGTAACGATTCAACGATTTCTTCCACTGTTTCATCAGCGAAATGTCGATCTACATCTTCTTGAATGGTCGCGAGTTTACTCTCATTTGGAGCTTCCTCTTCGTAGTGGTGTATCCATTCAGCTAGGGAATTGTCCTGTTGATGCCAATTGACTTGTTCTATACGATTAATGAATGCTTGCAATTTCTCTACTGGCATATATACGTTCGCCGCATGAATGTATAATACGTCAGAAGCTGTAATAACAGATGCCGTTAAAGCAAGATAACGCCCGATATACCCTGGTGCTTGATTGAGAAAATAACCAGCACCTACATCAGGAAAAAAGCCAATGTTCATTTCAGGCATCGCCCATTTCGTTCTATCTGTGACAATTTTGTAATTCGCGCCAAAACTTAAGCCAACGCCACCACCCATAACAATCCCATCTAAACAAGCCACAATCGGTTTCGAATAATGATATACGTACTGATCCAATTCATACTCTGCTGAAAAAAATGTGCTTGCTTTCTCTAGTAAAGTTGGATCATTTCGAGATTCATAGATTGCTTTAATATCCCCACCAGCACAAAAACCCTTTTCCCCAGCCCCTTGCATCACTACAATTTGAACTTGATCATCGTTTTCCCATGCACGTAGCGCTTGGTGAATCGTAGTTACCATCTCATACGTTAAAGAGTTTAACGCTTTTGGCCGATTTAATACAATAGATCCAATCCCATTTTCTTTTATTGTACACAATACCTGTTCTATCATTGCAACCCCTCCTATGTGTTGTCATTGATCATTACAACAATTATGGCAAATAATAATTCGTTAGACAAATGATAGTTAGACGATATGTTGTATATGATGCACGAACAGAACTTCCTCTACTCTGCCACAAACTCAAATTATTGCTCTTTTTAGAAAAGTTTGATATATTGAAATGGACAATTGAATAATCTGTAAAAACAGGTGTAGACATAAATTTGCTTGTCTGCTTAAAAGGGAAGTCGGTTTAAATCCGACACTGTCCCGCAACTGTATTTGGGAGCAATCAATAAAACCACTGTTTTCCAGCGTAGGAAAATGGGAAGGAATTGATTTGCGTTGACCATAAGTCAGGAGACCTGCCTGTTTTAGCAAGCATCATTACCTACGAGGATAGGGGGTGTTAAGTGCGAGAGAATGGCATGTGGTAAAGTATGTGTTTTTTAAACCGTTTCTCAACTTAACAACTTTTTAGGAAGTTGTTTTTTTATTGCCTTTTCTACTAAATAATTGAGCCAGGAGAGTTCACTAGTGATGGAAACAGTCGATTATTATATTAATATTTTTCAAGCATTTGTTATGAATCAACCGTTGTTACCTAGTACGCTAGAAGATGAGTATAAAAAATTAATTACAAACGTTTACGAACAAAATAATTCGGATGCAAGGAAAGAGCAGCATGTCGAAAACATCAAGCATGCTTACAATTTTATTCTATTAGAGTTAACAGGAAAAGAAGCATCTCTACCTTCATTCAATGATTCGAACTAATACACTTCCATTTGTAAGCGCAATCTTGCTCCGCTATTCCTTATAAGGAGGGGCTTTATGGAAGAACAAATAACGTATAAACCTGGATTAAATGGTGTGATAGCGGCAGAAACTTGCTTGTCCTACTTAGATGTGGATGCTGAAGAAATCGTCATTAAAGGATACGATTTGATTGAACTCGCCCAAAGTGTCCTGTATATCGATCTCATTCACTTATTCTTACAAGGTTCTCTCCCTACTGAACAAGAACAAGTATCATTAGAAAAAGAATTAGTGCAAGCTTATCATTTACCTTCTGACATTCTAGCTATTCTAAAGCAATTGCCACATACCACTCATCCAATGGACGCATTACGAACATCCATATCGACACTAGCAAGTTATGACGAGCAACTAGACATCCACAATGAAGTAGAAACACGTCAGAAAACCATTCACCTACTAGCGAAAATACCTAATATTGTCGCGAACAGCTACCACATATTACACAACAAACAACCTATTTTACCAAGAGAAGACTTAGCTTATAGCACCAACTTCTTATATATGATTACCGGGCATGTACCGAATGAACGAGAAGCGGCAATTTTTGATCAATCGTTAATGGTTTATAGCGAACATGAAATGCCGAATTCAACTTTTACCGCTCGAGTTATTGCTTCTACAAATGCAGATATATACGGTGCTCTTACTGGTGCCGTTGCATCATTAAAAGGTAACTTACATGGTGGCGCAAATGAAGCAGTCATGTATATGTTACTCGAAGGAAAAACAGTCGATGGCTATCGTAACCTTTTGTACAACAAGCTACAACAAAAAGAAAAAGTAATGGGGTTTGGACATCGAGTGTACATGAAGAAGATGGATCCACGTGCAGCTTTAATGAAAGAAGCACTTCGTGAATTAGCCACTGAAAAAGGTGAAGCAGAGATATTCGAGATGTGTGAAGCTGGAGAGCAGATCATGAAGGAAGAAAAAGGGTTATACCCTAATCTTGATTACTATGCTGCTCCGGTTTATTACTTACTCGGTATCCCTATCCCGTTATATACACCAATCTTCTTCGCTGCGCGGACGTTAGGATTAAGCGCCCATGTAGCTGAACAACAACAAAACAATAAACTATTTCGACCACGAGTACGTTACACAGGTCCTCGAGGGCTTCATCCGTAAACGCTGTATAACTACCGGTGACAAATAGAATTCACCGGTAGTTGTACATATTAAATGGAAAGGTGGAAATACGTAATGACACATACAAAAGTAAAGACAGTTCACTCAACAGATCAAGTGTTAGAACAAATTGCCGACTATGCTATAAATGGTCAAATTAAGAGCGAGGAAGCATGGCAAACTGCACGCTACGTCTTAATGGATACTATCGGTTGTGGTGTCCTCGCCTTAAAGTATCCAGAATGCACAAAACATCTTGGCCCGATTGTACCAGGCACAGTCGTTCCAAATGGTGTACACGTTCCTGGTACCTCTTACAAATTAGATCCAGTGCATGCTGCTTTTAATATTGGCTGTATGATCCGCTGGCTCGACTACAATGACACTTGGCTTGCAGCTGAATGGGGCCATCCATCTGATAATCTTGGTGGCGTTTTGGCAGTTGCTGATTATATAAGCCAAAAGCGCCTGTCAGAAGGCAAAGCGCCAATTCGAATGGAAACCGTATTAGAATACACCGTTAAAGCTCATGAAATCCAAGGCATTCTAGCATTAGAAAATAGTCTAAATCGCCAAGGACTCGATCACGTACTATTCGTTAAAGTAGCAACAACAGCTGTCGTTACTGCTATGTTAGGCGGGAATAAGCAGGATGTCGTCAATGCGGTTTCACAGGCATGGCTCGATAACTCTAGCCTTCGCACGTATCGTCACGCTCCTAATACTGGTTCCCGCAAATCTTGGGCAGCAGGGGATGCGACGAGCCGTGGTGTGCGACTTGCCATGATGACCATGTTTGGTGAAATGGGTTACAAAACGGCTCTCTCCGCCCCAGGATGGGGATTTCAAGACGTATTAATGAACGGACAAGAACTTACATTAGCCCAAGATTTAGATAGCTATGTAATGGAAAATATACTATTCAAAATTAAATACCCAGCAGAATTCCACGCTCAAACAGCCGTAGAAGCAGCCATTCAATTACATCATGAAGTAAAAGATAGACTGGAAGAAATCCATAAAGTAACGATTACAACTCATGAATCTGCTATTCGCATTATTGATAAAACGGGACCACTTCATAATCCTGCTGACCGCGATCATTGCTTACAATACATTACAGCGATTGGCCTTATTTACGGTGAACTAACAGCCGATCATTATGAAGATGCTACCGCTCGTCACCCACAAATCGACCGCCTTCGAGAGAAAATGGAAACAGTGGAAAATAAACAATACAGTGCCGACTATCTTGATGCGAATAAACGCTCCATCGCTAACGCTGTTCAAGTGCACTTCACAGATGGCACGAGCACTGAGCAAGTAAAGATTGAATACCCAATTGGTCACCGCCGTCGTCGCGAAGAAGGACTACCATTGCTTTTAAACAAATTCCAAAGCAACTTAAAAACTCGCTTCCCTCTTCGTCAAGTGAACCAAATTTTAAACCTATGTGAAGATCACGATGTATTGATGCGGAAACCAGTCAACGAATTTATGGACATGTTCACGATTTAATACAGGAGGCTTTACTAATGACATGGATTGTAGAGAATAGAAAGACACAAGTAGAACGAGCCAAAGAGCTGCACAACTTAATTAAGGAAGAAACAATTTTACAAATTCCAGGAACTCATGACGGAATGGCCGCCAGAATTGCCAAAGATGTTGGCTTTCAAGCAATTTATCTCTCTGGTGCTGCTTATACGGCTAGTCACGCACTTCCAGATTTAGGGATGATTTACTCAAATGAAATGGCGGCAAAAGCTCGTGAATTGATCCAAGCTTCCGATTTGCCTCTTATCGTCGATATTGATACAGGCTACGGTGGCGTGCTCAACGTCGCCCGTACCGCAAAAGAGATGGTCGAAGCAGGTGTTGCAGCTGTTCAAATCGAGGATCAACACCTGCCAAAGAAGTGCGGTCATTTAAATGGAAAGAAACTCATTAGCACAGAAGAAATGATGCAAAAAATCCAAACAATTAAAGCCGCCTCTCCTTCCCTACTCGTGGTTGCTCGCACCGATGCGAAAGCAACAGAAGGTATCGAACAAGCAATCACTCGTGCCAATCAATATTTACAAGCAGGTGCAGACGCTATTTTCCCAGAGGCCTTAACAAGTGAAGCAGACTTTAGACGTGCCTCAGAAGCCATTCAAGGTCCGCTTTTAGCCAATATGACAGAATTCGGAAAAACACCTTATTATACAGCTGAACAATTTGCATCATTCGGGATGAACATGGTCATCTATCCTGTCACCTCCTTACGAGTAGCAGCTAAAGCTTATGAACGTATTTTTACCACTATTTTAAAGCAAGGAACACAAAGCAATATGCTTGAAGATATGCAAACACGAGAGCAACTGTACGAAACAATACACTACTACGATTATGAAAAATTAGATAAGACTATTGCAAAAACGATTCTCCCTGAACTAGGGAAAGAGCGTAAATAAGACATTCTCTTTTATGAAAGAGAACGGGAAACGTATTATTTCAACGTCGTCACTTGGCTTTTTCCTTCTCTTTTTTACGCTAATATCCTTGTTAAAGGGGTACCTTCAAACAGAGATGAGTTTATAGATATAGTCGGTGTTAGTGTATTATCGGGGCTCATCATGTTTGGAGTTAGCTATTTATCCCTTCGAAAATCCTATCACAAAAACAAAGAGCTATTAGACGATTAACTGTCGTTGTATAGCTCTTTGTTTAGCATTGAAGCAGTTTCTTTTTCCTTCATTTGACTCTTGCTCCCTCCCGTTAAAATAATCATAAATGATGTGGATTTCGCTCCCATTTTTGCGACTCATCGGCTTTAAAATAAGAGATTATTCAAAAAAGCTCTCCCATTGGCGATATAGAGTTTGACGGAACAAGTGATTAAGTGGTTCTGTTTGTCCTTGATTTTTAGGTCCAAGTTCTTTCACATATGATTCCATCTCAACAACTTGATCTTGAATAAAACGCAACAGTCTTGGCTGTGCTGTCACTGCCTCTTCCCCATTTCTTTTTAGTTCGCATAACCGTTCCATATTCAATTGAACATTAACTGGTAAATGGACGTCGTTGAGTAATTCATTGATGAGAAGTGGCGGGAAATGACCATGTTGTCTTATCCACATGCACATTAATAATGGCCTGATCGTGTGGACGTATTGTTTTGGGGTTGCATGTTCGTATTTACTTATCGTATTTATATTTCGTTTAGTCATTTGAATATAATGATACAATGTTGAAACAGGTGCGAACATCGTTGGTATTAGATGATTAATCTCGTTACTAAACCGTTCATCCTTGTCATATATAATTGGAGAATGAAGCCATTCCATCATAGAAGGATTAGATTTCCGAAACAGTCGCAGCGCTTTCGTCAGCTCCCAGCCGCTTAATTCAATATTCTTATGTATACGGTTATCGATGACATCACGGTGGTTATCAATGGACAAATACCACTCCGGATGATGAATATATATAAATCGTACATCGTAATCACTTTTCAGAGACGCTAGTCCATATGCCCTGCTACCGACTTCACTAGCATAAATCACCTTTACTTTTTCGTTATGTTCTAATTTATGTAAGGATTTTAGTATCAAATTATTCATCTAACTAGCCCTCCTTTCCTAATATTGTATCATGTATGAACCAGTTTTAAATCCAATTATAGTAAAAAGGATGTTCACTCTACGGCGAACATCCTTGTCTCTTATGTTACACATTCATCACATGCTCTTCCTCTGTCACCCACATCTTTTTCGTGTAGGCCATTTCCCAGAACATGTATTCAAATTTACTCGTATAAAGAACAATATCCTCTAACTGTTGTCTTTCTTGGGACGATTTCCCTTCTGCTAGTTCATTGATTAATGCTTTACATTTCTCCGCCAATGCGGTGAATTCCGGCGAGGAATAAGTACGAATCCAATCACCATAAAATTCGTGATCAGCTGCTCCTTCGATTTCATTTAAATGGAGTCCGATGTAATTATAGCTCCATGCACATGCTAATACACATGCTACGACGTCCGCTTCTGATCCTTGATATGCCTTATTCAGCATGTAGCTGGTGTATGCTAACATTGTAGCAGAAGGTTTCGTATGCTCTAGCTCTTCTCGAGAAATGCCAAGCCGCTCCGCATATTGTCGGTGTAGCTCCATTTCTCCATTTAACGTAGCATGTAGCAGTTCAGAGAAAAGGCTCATCGTATCGAGCGTGCTCGCCTTTGCACTTCCTAACGCAAACACGCGGCAATACTCTATTAAATAAATATAATCTTGTTGCATGTAGAATTGAAATTTATCCACGTCTAGCGTTCCATCACCAATTCCTTTCACAAAAGGATGCTCCAAATAAGACTTCCAAATTGGTTTCACTTTCTCAAATAATTGTTCTGTAAACATGTCATCACCTCAGTCAATTTTTTTGTTGGTACCATTTATATAGAAAAGAGACCATTGTTTTCGTAAATTTAAGAAATTGGTCTCGATCTAACGATTCATTCACTGCATGCGCTTGTTCCAATGTCCCAGGACCATATAGTACGGTGGGAATACCTGCTTCGGCTAACCATCCTCCATCTGTAACAGTCGGTGACATGGAATAGTTAACAGGCTCTTGAAACATTTGTTCATGTGCTTGCGCTAACAATTGCACTCCATAATGATCTTGATCTATGGAGAAAGATGGAAAGATTTCACCTTCGTCCTCAATCATGGACGTCCCCCCCCAAGTGAATGTCGGTGGATGATTTTGCAGCCATGGATCTGCCATCGCTACGTGGTGAAGGTGCTCTTCTATTTCTTTTACTACGTCTTCATAATGTTCTTCTGGATAATAATGCACCGTTATCCATAGTTCACAACGGTCGGCTATAAAAGCAGCATGTTGACCCCCTCGAATAACAGCTGGATTAATCGTCGTACTGCCAGGCGGGAATCCATCACTTTGCTTTGTAACGCCCCAATGGCGCTCTAACGACTGTAATCCTTGAAGGAGGAGCATCATCTTCTCAATGGCACTTGCTCCATACAAGCCACCACCTGCATGAATCATCGAGCGGCGTGTAGCATCATGGAATGTAGTTGGACTTTCCACTGTAATCCAGCCAGTTATAACACCACCTTGCCCTTGAATCTCACAATTGCTCGTATCAACGACAATAGCTAAATCAGCATCATATCCTTTATCACAGCACGATTTCGTTCCTGCCTCGCCTACTTCTTCTCCAACGACCGATTGAATCATGACATCTCCTTCTGGTTCGATACCATGTTCGTGTAATAGACGTAATGCAAACAAAGCGCCGGCCATTCCCGCTTTCATATCAGCAACACCACGACCATATAGCCGCTCATCTGTCACCACACAAGTGAACGGATCGAACTTCCATACTTGTCCTTCCTCAATAGCGGCAACGTCCAAATGACCATTAATAATTAAGCGCTTACTTGAAGGGTCAGCTCCACGCTTTTTTCCTACGACAATAGGATCGTTATCATACAAATTCCACCTATCAATCTCGAATTCTAATTGGTGTAAATAATTCGTTACATAATCTTGTGCCTCTTTCGCATTACGAGCAGGAGGACTCGTCGTCGGAAACGATACGAGATCTTTCACTAAATCTAGTAATTCTTCCTCTCTACTTTCGACTTCTGCAAGTAACGATGTCAATTCCATTTCCTTCATTCAAACACCCCTTTCCATACAAAAAAACCGCTCCTTAACCAAGAAGCGGCTGCTAGATAAACATATGTACGTCCATACAAAAGCTCGCTTCACTTCCCTACGCTAG
This sequence comes from Pontibacillus litoralis JSM 072002, assembly GCF_000775615.1. Taxonomy (GTDB): domain Bacteria; phylum Bacillota; class Bacilli; order Bacillales; family BH030062; genus Pontibacillus; species Pontibacillus litoralis. Next base: position 103,520 of record NZ_AVPG01000007.1, on the reverse strand, counting down.
TATGATCTAGATCAGGTAACTAAGAGTCAAAGCTGTACTGCTTTTCTCAGCCGATTAAGCGGCTCCCCTAGTGAAGATGTCATATAAAGTTGTTAATTCCATTTAATCACACTTCATGTAAATACTCAAGTTATGAATATTTATCAATAAGTATGTATATTTATTATTTTTTTATTGACTATTCTCCTAAGCTACTCTACTATTAAATCATTGACACTAACACGTATGAGCAGCAAGGAGGAAGTAATTTGGACCACATTGGGTTTGTATCTCTTATACCACCAATCATAGCAATCATTTTGGCTATCATCTTTAAAAACGTCATTGTATCTTTATTTACAGGAGTATTTGTCGGCCTTTTAATTATGTCGAACGGAAATCCCATTACAGCAACAACTCGAACGATAAATGAATATATTACACCTCAATTCACCGATAGCTATAATGCTGCCGTGATCGTTTTATTATTATTTATTGGAGGATTTGTGGCTTTAGTGGAGAAATCTGGAGGGGGATTAGCTTTAGCCAATAAAGCAGCAAAGCACCTTAACTCTAAACGAAAAACACAACTTTCAGCATGGTTTGGCGGGATTGTAATTTTTTTCTCTGATATGGGAACTCCTTTAATTATTGGACCTATTTTTGAGAAGATATTTGATAAAGTAAAATTATCACGTGAAAAGTTGGCATGGATTATTGATTCTACTTCTACGCCCGTTGCTGTTTTAATCCCTTTCATTGGCTGGGGCGTCTATATTATGGGACTGATAAAAGAGGAATTTGACCGCATTGGGGTGGCAACATCTGAATTTACAACGTTTGTACATGCGATCCCATTCCAATTTTACGCCATTTTATCTATACTCATTGTGCCGGTAGTTGCGTTAACGAAAGTAGATTTCGGAGCCATGTCAAAAGCTAATAAACGCGTGGAAGAAACAGGTGCTTTATTTTGGCCAGATTCTAAACCACTTCGCAAACCAGAAGTTTCTCAGGAAGATACGAAGGAAAGTCATCCGCTTCTTATCCTACTTCCCTTGGGGATTTTGTTTCTGACGTTATTTGGGTTATTGTTGCCACAAGGTTTCCCTTTCAATCCTGTGCCTGGAAGTGATTTCCGAGTAGCTTTAAGCACTGGCTATTTATTTGCTTCTGTCTCGCTCATTATACTTATGATCTTTTATAAAGTGAGGAAGATAGGAAGAATTTTTGATATATACATTTCAGGTATGCAGAAAATGATGCATGTCATTTTAATTTTAGTTTTAGCTTGGGCATTAGGTTCCTTATTAAATGAAATGGGAACAGCCGCTTATATTATTGAATTGTTAGAAGGGAATATAGCCCCTTGGATTGTACCAATGGTTATTTTCGCTGCGTCTAGCGCGATGTCTTTCGCAACAGGAAGTTCATGGGGAACCTTCGCTATTATGCTTCCTCTAGCAATCCCGATGTCGTATGGGCTTGATGCACCACTACTAGTAAGCATTGGAGCAGTTCTATCTGGTGGTATATTCGGGGATCATTGCTCGCCGATTTCCGATTCTACTATTCTCGCATCTACTGGCGCCGGTTGTGACCATGTGGATCATGTCAAAACACAATTGCCTTATGCACTAATCAACGGTTTAATCGCACTAATTTCCTTTGGTATTGCAGGCGTAACAGGAAGTGCATATACAATCTTGTTTAGCATCCCTTTAATGGTTCTAACCTTCTTTATTATTTCTAACATACAAACAAAACGAAATGGAGTGAACGTAACACAATGAAATTATGGGGCGGAAGATTTACGAAAGACGAAGATGAATTAATGGAACTATTTAATACTTCTTTAGAAGAAGATCATTATTTAGTAGAAGAAGATATTCAAGGTAGCATTGCGCACGTTCACATGCTCCTAAACAATCACATCCTTTCTGAAAAAGAAGGAGAAGCAATTGTACATGAATTACACAACATTTTAGAAGAAGTGAAATGTGGTGCCTTACAAATTGAAGGAAAGCATGAGGATATTCATAGTTTTGTCGAAGCTACGTTAACAGAAAGAATTGGAGAAGCGGGCAAGAAGCTTCACACAGCACGTAGTAGAAATGATCAAGTGGCAACAGACTTGAAATTATTTGCGAAAAAACAAGCACACATGGTCTTGGGCTTATTAAGTGAACTAAATGAAAGTCTTATAGAAAAAGCGACACAGCATAAACAAGTAATGATGCCAGGTTATACGCATCTGCAACGTGCACAGGTCGTAACATTTGGCTATCATTTATTCGCTTATGTGGAAATGTTCAAACGAGATCAACAAAGGCTGAACCATGCGATTGAATTACTAGATGAAAACCCACTCGGATGTGGGGCATTAGCAGGAACAACGCATGACATCAATAGAGAAGAGACGACGAAAGAACTGCAATTTGCTCGACCAGTAGCGAACTTTTTAGATGGAGTTAGTGACCGTGACTACATAATAGAGCTGCTATCCGATTTATCCATTATTATGATGCACTTAAGTCGTTTAAGCGAAGAGCTAATATTGTGGAGTAGTCAAGAATTTTCATTTGTGCAAATAGATGATGCCTATGCAACAGGTAGTAGCATTATGCCCCAGAAAAAAAATCCAGACGCGGCTGAGTTGATTCGCGGTAAAACGGGGAAAGTGTATGGTCATCTTGTTTCTGCATTAACGACTATGAAAGGGTTACCTCTAGCCTACAACAAAGATATGCAAGAGGTGAAACAACCACTGTTCCAAGCACTTGAAGAAGTTGCTCCTTCGCTACAGCTTATGTCACGAATGATTACGACATTAAAGATAAATGAAGCAGAAATGAAGAAGTCCATTAAAGCCGGCTTTCTTAATGCGACAGAAGTTGCCGACTACCTCGTAAAAAAAGGCGTCCCGTTCAGAAGTGCCCATGGTATAGTAGGGGCAATCGTGTTGTACTGCGAGGAAAACGGTACATGCATTGAAGATTTAACTCTAAAGGAACTGCAACAATTTAGCGATGTGATAACAGATGATGTATATGAATATATTGATTATGAAGCAATAATTAAACGTGGAAACAAAAAAGAAATGGCGAACTAAAGTGGAACAAAGGGCTCTTTCCCCTTTGTCCCGCTTCTTTTTTGTTCAACTTTCTATTTTCTTAACTATCTTTTTCATAAATCCATTTTTCTAAATTCAATTTGTGGACACATTTAAAAACAAATTTAATGAGTCGCATAATGAGTTTGCGACTCCCTTTTATAAATCATCATTGAAAAAACGATCATTCTTAATAAAATCCTCTAATTCTCCTATAGAATTAATTTCATACTCTTGTTGTTTTTCTGATGCTGCCGATAAAGTAGGTGTAGTAAAAATAACAAACAAAATTAGTACAAACAAAAAACTACACACCTTTTTCATCTCTCATCCTCCAATTTTAATAATCTTAAAAATATCTGAATTGATCAAGTATAAACTTACCATACCATCTAGGGAGTATCTACCATTTCAAAAGAATTATTACTACTTTTTTAATTACTTTGATTCTTAGGTAAAATTACATACTTAGCCATTAGGAGAATAAAAATAAATAAAAAACAGGCAATAGCAGTATTATTACTCGTAAGTGCATTTGATTGAAATACTTGCATAAATATTGCTACGTTCAATAAAAAGGAGATTAAAAATCCAGCAATTGCAATTATTGTTAAGTAGATACTCAACAACAATCTTTTTGAATAAGAAAAACTTCTATTTTTTCGTAATGACATAATATGTTTTATCTGTCTCACCAAAACATAAATAAAGCCAATAACAAGCAAAGCTACAATAGTATAAGACATTAGATTATTCATAATATCAACTCCTTTATTTTTAATATATTAACTAAGTTTAAGTAGGATTGTTTTATTCTTCACCAAATAGCTGTATTCCTTCTATATATTCCGTATAAACGACGCTTCTTCTCGATATATAGTTTTCTTTCTTGTCCCTTGTCGAAAAGAAAATTATAATTAATTTATGGAATAGGAGTGAGGTTTTATTGAAGCATAAGAAAAGAGCGTTTTATAGTTTAATAATTTGCATGTATATTGCCATTGCAAGTCAAATTAGTACTGGAATTACAATTGTGTATGCTGCTTTTTCATTTGAACAATTGCAGTCCTTAGCTAATGGGCTATCGTTATTTTTAATAGGAACAGTTATTGGCCTCCCTTTTTATTCTCGTATTATTGATCAAAAGGGAAGTTCTCTTGTATATACACTTTCTTTAACTGCTTTAGCAACTAGTTCTTTACTTATATCTTTTGCACCGTCTTTCGGTTGGGTAGAGTTAGGTGGATTTTTTATTGGCTTATTTGGAACTGCACTCATCCCAATGATTCCTCCACTACTATTTACAATATTAACGCCTGAAGAAAGAAAAAATATTAGTATCTATACAGGTTCAACGTTAGGATTCGCTATTATAGCAGGGCCTATTATCGTTAGTTTGCTCATTTACTATGTAGGTTGGCAGGCGGGTTTCTTATTAAATATTCCGTTTGCTTTGCTAGCTTTATTTTTTATTCAGCCTTATGTGAAGCAGCTTAAACCTTCTCATAAGGTCGTATTTGACATACCTAGTGGAATTTTATTTACGTTTAGTATTACATGTTTTACGTATGGGATTAGACATATACAAGACTGGGGATCAAATAGCGTGATAACGTATATTGTAACTGGTTTATTTATAACTAGCTTAATTATATTTTTTATCCGAGAGCGTTATTTTACAAAACGGTTTCTATCCTTGCATGAATTTAAAAAAACGAATGTTCTTTTTCTTATTGTGTTCTTTTTCTTTGCTGGGAGCTTCATATACTTTTACATTACGTTCTCTGCGCTATTTGGCATTTACGTTACGCAACACCCTTGGTCTGGTTTATTTATTTCTACATTGCCATTTGCAATTGGTATGACGATAGGAAATATTGCAACACCATATATATTAAGAAAAACAAAATTAGCAACGTTTCTACTTGTTAATTGGTTAGCTATTACGATTCTCACTACGATTAATGCTTTGTGGTGGGATTCATTCCCTATATTCATATTGGCGACACTCTTCTTTCTAATAGGCATTTCTATAGGTACATTACCACCTGCTGTTAATGGAAGTATCGTACAATTAAGCCCTAATCATCGGAAGATTGGTGCTCCATCACTAGCATATTTCACTTTCAAACTTGGAGGAGTCTTATTACTTAGTTTGGTAAGTTACGCATTAGTATTTTGGTTTACTAACGAAATACCGTCGCTGAACGGCATATCTTTACATCAATTACTCATGCCTCATTCAGCAGTGAATCTTGCCGCTTACACGAGTTTACAAAAACTATATAATAGTCTAAGTCTTTATGCTATCTTCGTCACCATTTTATTAGGGGCTTATCTTGCAATACAACGCTATTATTATAAAAGAATATGATTCCCGTAATCGTATCCCTTTATTTTTACAGTTTACATCTTCCATTCCCTTGCAAAATCCAGAAAATCAAAAGTAGGAAGCAAAGCCATTAACTAAATATTTGATTGTAGAAGTAATAAACACGACCAATCCTTCTAGATGTAATCAATGTTTTTGGACCAATCATAATAATCCTTTATTAAACAAAAACGCCCAGGTTCCTGAGCGTTTTTGTTCGCTATTTGTAATGTTCTTGTTAGTGTTAATAATAAATTACACGTTATTTACATTAACACTATTCTCTACGAAAACAGTACAATTAGCTTAAGCGATATGCTTTTTTACAAATCATCAAATCCATTATCCGTGTAATTTACTTTCGTATATTGACGGGACTTCTGTTCAAAGAAATCTGACTTGCCACTATTGACATCCTCATAAGCACGGATCCACTTCAACGGATTCTTCTTATATTGCGGGAATGGCTTCTCAGCTCCAAGTTCTTTACAACGTTTATTCGCCATAAATTTAATATATGCTTCTAGTTCTGTCATCGTTAAGCCATCAAAATCATCACCAATAATATAAGTAGCCCATTTCGTTTCTAATTCTGCCGCTCTTCTAAACGTCTCTGTTGCGAAGGTGAGCATTTCTTCTTGATCGATGTTCGGATTCTCCGCTAACGTCTCTTTAAAAATGCGCTCAAATAAGTTGACGTGTATTTGTTCATCGCGGTTAATGTAATTAATCATCGTACTAGTGGATACCATCTTCTGATTGCGAGCAAGGTTGTAGAAGAAAGCGAAACCTGCATAGAAGAATAATCCTTCTAATACAACATCATATACAATCGAACGGAGAAAGGACTTTGGTGTTGGCTGCTCAACGAACTCTTTATAGCCGTTTGCGATAAATTCATTTCGTTCTAATAACACTTCGTCATGCTTCCAATATTCGAAAATCGCATCTTGTTCTTGTTTCGACACAAGAGAAGAGAGTACATAAGAATAGGATTGATTGTGAACTACTTCTTGAAACGATAGTACTTGCATTAAAGCAACTAGACTAGAATCCGTTAAATAATCAGCAATTTTCCCACTATAGTCGGTTTGAATCGAATCCAGAAAAGCGAGCAAGCCGATTACTTTTTTAAATGTATCTTGTTCCTTATCACTTAAATGACTCCATTGCTTCAAGTCATTGTTCATATTAATTTCATTGGGAATCCAGAAGTTAGCAAGCATGTTCTTATACATTGGATAAGCCCATGTAAATCGAGCATCGTCCCAATTTAACACGTTTGAGCTACGTCCATTTATAATACCTGTTGATTGGTTTGGTGCATCAATATCATATAAATTTCGTTTATTTAATAAATGCTGACTCATCTTTATTCCTCCTTATGATGAACAACTTTCGCAATCGATATCTTCTGATGATGTTGAACGCATATAGTATGTCGTTTTCATTTTGTGACGCCAAGCTTCTAAATGCAAGTTCAATATTTCCTTTGCCTTGACCGTGTTCTTCACATAAACATTAAAAGAAATCGATTGGTCAATGTGCTTTTGGCGTTTGGCATTTTGTCGAATGCTCCACATTTGATCTATTTCGTAGGCTGATTTATAAAACCAGTACGTTTGCGTGTTTAAGTCTGGAGCGGTGACTGGAATTTTGTAATTTTTCTTTTCCTCGGAATAAAATTTCTGGAATACTGGATCAATACTTGCGGTACTACCAGCTATAATGGACGTTGATGAATTAGGTGCTACAGCCATTAAATACCCGTTTCGCACACCATACTGTTGTACTTCCGCCTGTAATTGACTCCACTTATCACACGTATAACCACGATCTGTGAAATACGCACCAGTTTGCCATTTAGAACCTTCATAATGTGGATAAGCACCTTTTTCTTTCGCTAGCTCTTTACTTGCTTCAATCGTTAAATAAGCAATATGCTCATATAAAGTATCTGCATAAGAAACAGCTTCATCTGATTCCCAGCGAATACCTTTTAACGCTAGTAGATGATGCCAGCCAAACGTACCAAGACCAATCCCTCGATAATTTTGGTTCGTTATTTCTGCTTGAATAACTGGAATCCGATTTAAATCAATGACATTGTCGAGCATTCTCACTTGGATAGGAATAAGACGTTCTAGTACTTCTTCTAGCACAGCTCGACCTAAATTAATGCTAGATAAGTTACATACGACGAAGTCTCCTGGATTTTTGACCGTAATGATTTTTCCATCTTGTGTATATTGTTCTTCCACTGTTGTTGAGCTTTGATTTTGCATAATTTCTGTACAAAGGTTTGTGCAATACACCATCCCTTTATGGGTATTAGCATTTTTACGATTTACTTCATCACGATAAAACATAAACGGTGTACCTGTTTCAAGCTGGCTAATCATAATACGCTTCATAATCTCAATAGCTGGCACAACGATTTTATTTAAGTCTGGATGCTCCACACATTGTTGATACTTATCTCTGAAGCTTCCTGCGCCTTCTTGTTCGTCGTAATAATCTTCAAGGCTGAATCCCATTACTTTACGTACCTCATGAGGGTCGAATAAATACCAATCTTCACGGTTTTCAACTGCTTCCATAAATAAATCAGGCAACGTCACACCTGTAAATAAATCGTGTGTACGCTGGCGCTCATCCCCATTATTTAACTTCGCATCCAAAAAGGCGAATATGTCCTGATGCCATACATCTAAATATACGGCAATTGCTCCTTGTCGTTGGCCAAGCTGATCTACACTCACCGCTGTATTGTTCAACTGCTTCATCCATGGAATAACCCCAGAACTTACTCCTTTATACCCTTTAATATCGCTACCTTTGGACCGGATTTTCCCTAGATACACTCCAATGCCGCCACCACTTTTAGAGAGATTTGCAATATCGGTGTTACTATCAAAGATGCCTTGTAAACTATCATCGACTGTATCAATAAAACAGCTTGATAATTGTCCATAACTTTTTCCACTATTGGACAGTGTTGGCGTGGCAACCGTCATATATAAATTACTAATTGCCCAGTAAGCCTCTTTCACAAGGTCAATACGTTTTTCAGCTGATTCATTCGCCATTAATGTCATCGCAATAATCATGAAACGTTCTTGAGGTAATTCGTAAAGCTCTCCATTATGTCCTTTTGCTAAATAACGATCTGCAAGCGTACGCAAGCCAATATACGTAAATAACTTATCTTTCTCTGGATCAATCACATCTCCTAATATATGTACTTCTTCTTCTGAGTACTGTTCTAGAATGAAGGAACTGTACACACCTAAATCAAGTAATATTTGCAATAAATGAGCGAAAGGCGGATAAATCGTATCTTCATAATGATTGCGTCGTTGCGCTACTTCCTCATATAGTTGTTCACAATATATACGCGCGCTTACATACGTCCAATCAGGCTCTTCTTCATCCATGTAGTCAAGCGCTTTAAGAATGAACTCATTATATACTTGTTCTTTCGCTACATCTTGTTTCTTAACAACTGCATCCATTACTTCTTCTAGTAGCAACTCTACCTCTATATGTGGAAATTCGGATGGTAATGCTTGTAGCTTTCCCTTTAGTCGTTTTAACCAACCTTCTTCTATTCGATTACATTGCACTGTTTGCCCCATTTTACTTCTCCCTCCTAAATCTCTTTCTTTAATCAAAGTGATAGAATAAATAACAAAAAAAACCGCCTTCCTCAAGGAAAACGGCTTACGACAGCAACATAGAAAGGAGTAGTCTTCTCCCTCACTCTATGTCTATCGTTCCACCTTCTCACTCCCCGAAGAATAAAGAAACTATTTACGAGTTAAGGTAGGTCTCCTGACTTGTGCTTCTTCCTACTATGAGCCCTTCCTATATTACATATAGTGGATTTCCTCAATTCGTCACACATACAGTTGCGGGGACAGTTCTGGACTTGCACCAGATTCCCTATTAAGCCTGCATGGCACCTTATCAACTCGTTAGATTATCAATATATAGTTGTTTTATTATTTTTTTCATCAATATGTTGTATTTAACGATACCGAATATTGTAGTAAATAGCAAGTGAAAATTTTTAATAACAAATGAAACAAACTCCATAACCCTATTGGTAAGTGGATTAAAATAGTGAAAAATTTTTTGCTAAACTTTGCTTAAAAACGTATGTACACTGATTACATATTCTATCGGAATATTATCCTTATATCAATAAAAAAACTTCCAGGCTTTAAAAGCGTGAAAGTTCTTTATACTAAATTGTATTATAGCCTCTTAGCACCTAAGTAACGCTGCTTATAGTAACTATTAGATAGATTCGAGATTTCTACACCATTGCTATACCCAGCATGAATGAAATCTCCATTTCCTAAATAAAACCCTGCATGAGATGGGCCTTTTTTATACGTTTCAAAGAAAACAATATCCCCAACGGATGGTTCAGACACACTCGTTCCAGCAGCCCATATCGTAGCGGTTGTACGTGGTACATGCTTCCCTTCTTGCTTGTAAACGTAATGAATATAGCCACTGCAATCAAAGCCTGATGGTGATGTTCCGCCCCATACGTAAGGCGTACCCATATACTTCTTTGCTTCCTTAATTAAACTTTCCGTACTAGATGTTACCGACGTATTACCTTGATTACTTGAACCTGAATTATTAGATCCTTGATTACTAGATGAACCAGTCACTTTTAACGATTGTCCTACATAAATACGATCACTCGACAAATAATTAATTTTCTTCAAATGACTCACACTCGTATTATATTTCATCGAGATGGACCACAATGACTCGCCTCTCTGAACTCTATGAACTGAATTTGAGCCTGCTTGAGAATTATTATTCGTCACTTCATTGTTGGAATTGTTAGTTGAATTTGAAGTACTTTCATTAGATGAAGCTGATCCAGCAACTTTCAACGTTTGTCCTACATAAATTGTGTCACCAGAAAGGTTATTTAACTGTTTCAAATGACTTACACTTGTATTTTGCTTTCTTGCTATCACCCATAATGAGTCACCTTTTTGGACGGTGTATGTACTTGAACTAGAATTATTTGACTGTGAAGATGATGATGGGTTGGATTCAGAGCTAGATGAAGGTGCTGATACTAAAAGGGTTTGACCAATTGATAAACTATCATGATTTAATTTATTCCATTTTTTCAATGAATCAACTGTTGTATTGTACTTTATTGATAAATCCCAGAGCGTGTCTCCTTTTTGTACCGTATGACTTTCTTCAGCCTGTACAACATTCGGAAGCGTAATTCCCATACCTGCTACAAGCACTGGAAGTACCGTCTTCTTAGTAAACATCTTTCCCATTTCTATTTCCCTCCTCATTATAAACATAGGTCTATTATATTATATTTTAAATAGATAAATCTATATGCCTATGTTTTATTTAATATAACTGTAACATTCGCCGTAATAATTCACACTTAATTGGTTTTTTAGTACAAAACAAAAATCATTTTTTATTTTGCACTAAAAAAATCCTAGGCTTTATATAATAGCCTAGGATTTCTATCATATTATTCTATTGAACGTAAAAAATAGAGTCACTCATTGGGATGTTAGCGTCTGCTTCATATGCTTGTTGCAATTGCATTGTAACTTGGCCTGGCCTTCCATTTGCTATTGTATTACCATCAACTTCAATAATGGGCATTACTTCTGCTGTACTACTCGATAAAAATAACTCATCCGCATATTGAATATCCTCTAAATGAAATGCCTCTTCATGAAATGGAATACCAGTCTCTTTCGCAAAAGCCTCTACTCGCATACGTACACAGCCATGTAAAATGTTTTTCTCGGCAGGGTGCGTATAAATTGCTCCATCCTTAACTACATACACATTTGATGAGCTACACTCGGTAACTTTGCCGTTTCGATGCAATATTGCTTCAAAGCAACCTTGCTCCTTTGCTGCTTGCTTTGCCATTACATTTGGTAATAGGTTTAAGCTTTTTATATAACAGTAATCCCAGCGGACATCTTTTTGCGTAATCGTGGCTACTCCGTTTTTCATGAGCGAATGCTTGCGAGATAATGGTGCTACATAAGCATATAAATTCGGCTGCACTCCCACAGGAAAAACATGATCACGAGGTGCTGATCCTCTTGTAAGTTGTAAGTAAACCTTTCCATCTGTTGTAAAATCATTTAGATGGAGTAATTGTTTTAACTGCTTATACATCTCTTCTTTCTCATATGGTACTTGTAGGTGAATGGCTGCAGCTGATCGGTATAAACGTTCCACGTGTTCTTCAATTAAATACAAATTCCCTCTATATACACGAATAACTTCATACACTCCATCTCCAAACTGCAACCCTCGCTCTTCAAATGGATATGTCAAATCATAACGATTGACAAATTCTTTTTCCGTTAATACATATGGACCTATACTCATCTAGGTAGCCTCCTAACTATGAGTGGCTAGCATCATTTTATGAAACATCAACCACTATTTGTAACAGTTTATCAAACATTCAGAAAAAAGTGTATCATTAACATTTTATTTTGATAAATTACAGCAAGCAGGCTTAAAAAAATTCCTTACACGTTTAGCTGTCTACAAGATGGAGGTATAACCACATTAGGTAATTGTACTGGTGGTTCTGGCTATATGAATTGTTCGAATAAAAAGGTTTATTGGAGATTTTTTATGTATGCTAGGGGCGTATAGAGTTCCATTATTACTTTTAGTTTTACTAATAATATTTATTAGTAAATCAAAAAAAGAGGTTAATTCTGTCATACAGCGCAAAAATACGATTTGTGAGAGGTTTGACTCCCCTTACAAATCGCATGAAGCAAAAATAAAAGATGTAGTATTTTTAGTTACATCTTTTTTTTTGGTGTTATCCCGATAGAGCGAAATCTATCAGGATTCGGATTTTTAAGGGTTCGATGCCAAAAATCATATAACAAGGGGAATGATTTTTATATTGCCCTTACCGATTATGTTAATCTGGAAAGTGTTTAAAATCACTATTCTCTATTAAAAAAAGACGCGCCCCTTCCTTATTGAAGAACCGCATCTTACATGATTTGTATGCTTCGTATGTGAACAGCAGCTTATACGTTCATATTTCGGCAAGCTTTTGCGCATTCACGACAAATCTTAGCACACTCTTGGCAGTGAGCATCTTGAAACTTTTCACATTCTGTTGCACACGCTTCACAAATTGTCGCACATAGTTGACAGTGTTGGGTGGCAAATTCACTATTTCTCCCCATATAAGCTATAGCTTGTAAACAAAATTCCGCACAATCATTTAAAATTTGAATACAATGAACTCTTGATTGAACATCTGATTCTTGTAAACACGCAGTTGTACATTCTTCACAAGCTCTTGCACATTTTATACAGGCTTCCATACAGTTGTCCATATTAGTTGATGATGCTGATAATACTCCCATGTTGCAAACCCTCCTATTATAAAATTTCCGTATTATCATGCCTCCCATTTAAATTCCTATTCAAATAATGGCTCGTTACATCAATCGTCGTCATCATTATCATCATCGTCGTCTGCATCATCGTCATCTTCTTCTTCTGCGTCATTTTCGTCATCATCATCATCATCGTCATCGTCTTCTTCTGTGTCAGTATTCGCCGGCTTCTCATTAGGTACGGGTTTATTTATTGGTTGCTCTTGATTCGTCTGAGCATTATTCTTCTCTTTCTTCGTACTTCCACTCTTTTGCTTGGAGGTAGATTGATCAGCTTGATATGGTTGGGTATTCGTTTCGATTCTTTCATCCTCTCTCTCATCATCGATTTCATCATCGTCATCTTCTTCTTCTTCTTTAATAGGCTGTTTTGATCGCATTGAAATATATGAAACCTCTCCTGTATTTCCTTGCACATACACAGAAGTTACCTCTAGTTCATTCTCAATCGTCACTTTATAATTCTGGCCATTTTTATTATCGACAATAGAAGTATCAATAATTTGACCGTTCACTTCTTCTTTAGCGATTTGTTGTGCTTCTTTCTTTGTCATCACTAACGCATTGGCTTCGTCTTTAAATAGTTTATTCGATAACACCTGTTGCTTATCCATATCATAAGCGATGACGTGCTGTTTTCCTTTTATATCAACAGTAGCTTCCACGATTATTTTTCCGTCGGTCTTTACTTGTTCCATTTTCTTCACTTTTCCATTTACTTCTTCTTCAATAGCCGCTTTTACTTCCGTATAGGTTGCCAGTTGACTTGCAAAATCTTTTTTTTGAACAAGTTCAACATTACTTACCTTCTCAGACTCTTTATCTAATTTAAAATGATAGACGCCTTTCTCATTTTCCACCGTAATGAAATAATGGTGCTGGTCATCTGTTAAATCAACTACTTCGCCTCCATACAATTCCGCTGCAAATACTTTTGCATCATTTGGAGACATCAATTGCCTATCATCTTGAAAAACTAATACAAACATGCTGTAGGAAAGCCCTGTTATGATAAATAATACAAGCGCTATTTTCCACTTCATTATGCGATACCTCCCTTTGGTAACGTCACAGTAAAGGTTGAGCCTACTCCTTCTTTACTTTTAACAGAAATAGTACCATTATGCCGATCGACGATTCGTTTCGCGATGGATAGCCCAAGTCCGGAGCCCCCTGTTTTTCGACTACGTGCTTTATCAACACGATACATTCGACTAAACACATGAGATTGAGCCTCTTCTGGAATACCAATTCCTTTGTCAATCACATCAATACGAACGACCTGCTCCTCTTCTACCATTTGCAACGTAATGGTCTCTTCACTATACTTTTTTGCATTGTCTAACAAAATAATCATTAATTGTTCAAAGCTTGGTTCATGCACTTTTAAATAACATGAATCCATCTCATGATGAAATATAATTTTCTGTGGAAAGGCGCGTTGCAACCTTTTTACCATATTGTTCAAATTGGCAGCTATATCGATAACTTCTTTCTGCTCTTCTTTCGTTTCCTCTGCCTTAGCTAATAATAACAATTGCTCCGTTAAGTATTTCATCCTAACCGATTCCGAGCCAATTGCCTGAATAGCCTCTTCCAATATGTCTGGCCTTTCTTTTCCCCAGCGATTGAGCAACTTCACGTAACTATCTATAACAGTTAAAGGTGTTCTTAATTCATGAGAGGCGTCTGAAACGAATTGTTCTTGTCTTTCATAGCTTTCTTCTAGTCTAGTCATCATACGATTGAACGTTCTTGCCATTTCACTTAGCTCATCTTTTAAATCATTGTCCACTGTAATGTGCTCAAATGAACCTTGATTTTCAATTGTCTTCATCGTTTTAGTTAACCTATAGATTGGTAATGTAATCACTTTACCTAGAAATCTACTCGTAATAAATAGAATAATAATAACAATAGTCGTCGTGATGATTAGTACCCACTTTAAGTCTTGCATATTGCCATACAGCATATTTATATTCTCAATGACTTGCAAATTGACAATTTCCCCTGTTTCATTACTAATCATTGGAATCGATATACCGACGAACCATGATCCGTTATATTCAAATACTTCATCAATTTGATTATTGGTGTAGCTAACTTCCATCCCTCTATACCGCTTGTCTGCCGCCACTTGCACAATCGGGGCTTTTTGTTCTTCATCAACAATACGCAACACACCATCATTCACTATATATGCTCTTAACACTTGTTCCATCGGCACATTTTGCTGTTCGGTCATTTCCATTATAATGTTGTTCGCTGTATTCGTTAGTCTTCGCTGTTCCGAATCAATCGTCTGGTTTTTGAAAATAAAATAGATAGATGTGTTTGCAATTAACAATAAGACCATTAAAACAACCGTTGTCAGTAGCTGTATACGTGTCCGTAGCTTCACTATGATACTACTCCTTCATCATATAACCGACACCACGAACAGTATGAATGATCGTATCTCCGCTTGCGTCTGTTAATTTTTTTCGTAAATATCGAATATACACATCTACTATATTCGTATCTCCGTAATAGTCATAACCCCATACTTTATCGAGAATTTGCTCGCGGTCTAAGGCTCTATTTTTGTTCGTCATTAAATAATAGAGAAGTTCATACTCTCTTGGGGTTAAATCGACTAATTGTTCATGATGATACACTTCTCTTGTCTGCTTGTGCAACGTGACACTCCCTATGTGCTCAACATCATGATCAAGATGTTGTTCAGCAGACGGTTTAAATCGGAAGTTAGCCCGAATTCTAGCTAGTAATTCTTCTATTTCAAACGGTTTCGTCATATAATCATTTGCACCTAAGTCAAGCCCATTTACTTTATCATAAACCGAATCACGAGCAGTAAGCATAATAATAATGATTTCATTGTTTGTTTGCCGAATTCTCCTTAACACTTCCATACCATTTAATTCTGGAATCATAACATCTAAAAGAATAAGATCGATTCCTCCTTTTTCATATATATCAAGACCAGTTCTACCAGTGTGAGCTACACTTACTTCATAGCCCTCATATTCAAGCTCCAATTGTATAACGCGAGCAATTTTCTCATCATCTTCCATAATTAGTATATGTTCTGCCACATGTATCACCTCATTTATAAATTCATCCCCGTCCACTGCCAATAGGTGAAATAGAATAATAGTGTTAGGATAATATATACAGGTAAAAGAATGGCGCTTATCTTAAGTAAGTGCTTCGCATCATAAGAAACATTCCCCTCTTCATAAAAAAGAAGTAACGCTTTCGAACTGACTGGAAAGGTGACACAGTAATTTATTCCAATTAAACTTAAAAACACAACCGTTGTTGGGTCAACCTGCATCGTTTGACTAAAAATAAGCAACATTGGAATGAGTACGATGGCACGTGTAGTATGCGAAGTAATCAATAAATGACTCGTAGTGGTTACAATTAATATAGTGCATACAATAAACCATTCAGGAGCATGGTCAAACATAAAGAGAAACTGCATCCATTCTTGTTCGATCCATGACACGACTCCTGTATCTACTAACACTTTTCCTAAGGCGGTCGCAGCCGCTACAAATAAAATCAAGTTCCATGATACAGCGTTTACACCTTGTTTCCATACAATAATACCGTAGCGCGGAACCATCATAAGTAAGGCACCTATTACTGTAATGAATGCAATATCATAGCTGTGTACCCTTTCAGTCATCCATCCAATAATTAAAAACGCTATAAGAACCACACACTTTTTCTCTTTATTTGATAGCTTACCTGATACTATTTTTTCTCCTTGTTCTTGCTCCTCATTAAAAGTAGTTGGGGATTTTGGCCACAGTATCCATTTTATAATAACTACAGTTAAAAAGGTAATAACAAAAGCAAAAGGAATCCCCCAAATAAACCATTGTACATAGGAAATCGTTTCCCCTGTCGTTTGCTCTAGCAAGCTAACACCTATTAAATGAGAACCCGCACCTATTAACGTAGCGGAAGTACTCATTAAGATGACTGTAGGTGCCATGATAGCTAAAACACTTAACTCTTTTGATGTAAAGCGATTATTTAATTGATGAATCATAGGCATCGATAAGGCTGCTCTTCCAGATGTTGATGGAATAAATAAAGAAGAGAAAAATAATAAAAAAGCAACACTTGCCACTAGTTTATTTTTTGTTTTTGCTTTTTGTACCAAAATGGCGGTTAGTCGATCAGCTAATCCAGATTGCATGACCGCTTCTCCTATAATAAATGAACCAAGTATGAGCCAAACCACTTCTTCTGACAAAGAGTGATAGAGCAGTTCAGGACTGCTCCCTTTCATCAATACTATAAAAACAATAAGAGAAGTTGCTACTAATCCGGCAGGAAGCTTAGTTGTAACCCATAACGTCATAGACGATAAAAAAGCAAATAAGGCAACTCGCGCTTCATAGTCTAGACCTTCTACTAACAACACAAGCAATAAATATCCAACATGAGCACTAACAATGGCTAGTGATTTCGTTGAAAAGTGTTCTATCATGGATAGAAAGCTATTATGCCTTTTTTCCCGTCTTGCCATTCTTGTCTCCATCGTTAACTTACCTTTTCATCATCTGGTTTACGTTTAGCCATTTGATAGCCAATTGTCACTTGTCGAAGCACGGACTCCATACTGCCTTCAATCCATTTACTAGCATGCTCCATGGCTTTTTGTAAAGAAGTCGGTTTCGGAATAATGCTAATAAATGCGTCAATCCCTACTTCATAATTTAACTTGGCCCCTTTCCCAATAGTCCCCGTAATAGCCACAACTGGTTTATCATATTTCTTAGCTATTCGAGCCACTTCTGTTGGGATTTTTCCATTTGGCGTTTGAAAATCGATACTACCTTCTGCTGTAAAGACAATATCAGCTTCTTTAATTTTCTGCTCCATTTGAATATAACGTTTAATGACGTCAAAGCGAGGGTGCAACGTTGCCTTGGCAAAAGCGACTAATCCTGTTCCAAGTCCTCCTGATGCTCCACTACCTGGCGTTAATCTCATATCTATCGAAAACGCTTTCTCGATTAGGTTCGCGAAATGTTCAAGTGCTGCCGATAGTAGGTCAACTTGTTGTGGTGTAGCTCCTTTCTGTGGTCCAAATACTCTTGCAACCCCTTTTTCGCCGCATAATACATTTGTCCAATTACATGCAACATCGATTACAACGTCAGCTATACGTGGGTCTAGTTGTGACATGTCAATATGCCTAACTTTTATTATGTCCTCTACACCATTGATTTTGACAGTGTGATTTAAATCATCCATAAAACGTACCCCTAGAGCTTCAGCCATACCAGCACCACCATCAGATGTGCCAGAATCACCACAACCGATTAAAATACGATCCACATCATAATCTAATGCGCATAATATCAGTTCTCCTACCCCATGAGTCGTCGTTTTTAACGGATTCCGTTGATTTAATGGAACTAGCTTCAACCCTGCGGCAGCAGCCATTTCAATAACCGCGATACGTTCCCCATTTTCAACATAAATACCAATGTGAGCAGTAACTGGGTCACCAACAGGTCCACGTACATCACCATATATCATTTCTCCTTCTTTTGTTTTGGTAATCGTTTTTGCAAATCCCTCTCCACCATCTACCATTGGAATCATCTCTATTTCATTACGGTCATCAAATTTCTTCGCTCCCCGTTCCATTGCTAATCCTACTTTTTCAGCATCTATACACTCTTTAAAGCCGGACGGCACTAATACGATTTTCATTATCATTTCCTCCTCAGTTTTACATCTTACTTGCCATCGTACCGTCCTAAAGCTAATACTTCGTTAACAGAACATTAGAAATTGATTAGAAAATATGAACATGAAAAAAATGCTTTAACATACAGGTTCCTGCATCTTAAAGCATTTTTATTGTTTTACTTACGTATATGTTGAACTATCTTCTTTAAACTATACAAAAGGATACGAATGATTCCATATGCAGCAAAGAAACCAAAGAATCCAATAATACCAGCCGCCGCATCATCAAATTCCATATTACCACTATTTGTTACACCTTGTTGAATCTCTAAAGCGAACACAAACACAAGAACAAACGTAAACGTATAAATAAACGACAACACAGAAATACTTAATTTCGCTAGTTGATGAAACACCAAATCAACTATGATAAAGCTAACAATTCCCATGATACCAATAATCCAAAAATGCAATTCCTTATCTGTCAGCTGTAACCCTAACGATTCAGATAGCGCATAAAAGGCATCATGAAAAAAATCAACCACTTCTGCTAAAAATAAAATAACGTCCTTCATCTTTTCCTCCTCATACCTAATGAACAAACGAATAACGATTGAAGTGAACATACGATATACATATTATAACAGAATATGTTATGATTTTATCGTTCATTACTTAAAGAAGTGAAACATACATGAAGCACCATTCGTAGAATACAATGTAAGTGGAATGTTATTTATTTAACAATGGAAAAGAAAGGAGCACAACAAATGAAAAAAAGAATGATAGCACTAGTTATTGCTGCAAGCATTTTATTTGTAGGAATCATTTTTCAAGCAGTCGGATTATTCATGACGGAGAATTTCACTCAAAGCACTACTTCCATGTTAGGGGTAAATGAACCGGCTGAAAAAGTTGTGGAAAATGGGGATTTAACTAATCGAATTGCGATGATCGATGTAGATGGCACAATTATGAACACTGCTGCATCTCCGTTTGGTGGAGCAGGCTACCAACACGAGCAGTTTCTCGAAGAGTTAGAAACCATTAAAGAAGATGCTTCGATTAAAGGCGTTTTATTAAATGTTAACTCTCCAGGTGGTGGTGTATATGAAAGCGCAGAAATTCATGATAAATTACTAGAGATCAAAGAAGCTGATAAAAGCCTTTATGTATCTATGGGGAGTATGGCCGCTTCAGGAGGGTATTACATAGCTGCACCTGCTGATCAAATCTATGCATCAAAAGAAACGTTAACAGGCTCTCTCGGCGTTATTATGCAAAGTGTCAACTATCAAGAATTAGCTGATAAGTTTGGTATTAAATATAATACGTTCAAAAGTGGGGAATTTAAGGATATTATGAATCCAATGAGAGAGATGACAAAGGAAGAGAAAGCAATTATGCAAGAAATGGTTGATGAATCCTACGAGCAATTCGTCCAAATCATTTCAGAAGGCCGCGATATGCCTAAAGGCGAAGTGAAGAGACTAGCAGATGGACGTATTTATTCTGGACAACAAGCTGTAGAAAATGGGCTAGTGGACGAAATTGGTTTCCAAGAAGATGCTTTACTTGCTCTAAAAGAGGAAATTGGTGGTAATCCACAAATCATCGAATACGATGCTGGTTTCGGAACATTATTTGGTATGCCATTAGCTGAGAACATCCTACCAAACAGTGAAGCACGCATGGTCGAACAACTGCTGAAAAACCGACAAGGTCCAAAATTGATGTACATGTACACTGAATAAGGAGGGACTCACATGGAAACAACAGAACAACAAACGTCCTACAATCCTATTCTACCCGTGATTCAGCATCAAAAGGATGACATCCAACGCTTTCTATTTGCAGGCTTTGGTTCTCGTTTTGTCGCCTATATCATTGACTTAATGGTCATCTGGGGAATCAATTCGATTGTAGTGCACCCTATCATCAAAATGGCAGGTTTACAAGAAGTAACGTTGTGGATTAACATGTTTAGCGTATCCAATATCGCTACAACGATTATTTTCTTTCTCTACTTTATTTTAATGACGAAGTTCTTTCGAGCGACTTTAGGTAAAATGATTCTTGGCATTTCTGTCGTATCATTAGCAGACCAACCTTTGACAATCGGACAAATTATTTTCCGAGAGTGTGTTGGCCGTTACATTAGCATGGCGTTTAGCGGATTACCCTACATCGTCGTTGCATTTACTAAGCGCCATCAAGGCATTCATGATCTCTTCGCAGATACTTCCGTAATTCGCAATCGATTTACAAAGCTTAATGATTACCTTGAACAACAAACGGTTGACGAAATATAAGGAAAGCAGGACTTACTTAGAGTAGGTCCTGCTTTCCTATTTACTATTTCACTAAATACAAACATAGGTGCACTTAAATCCCCTCTCTAACACAAACCGAAAGGGATGCTTATTCACTGCTTACACTCTGTGTTCATCTGCACGCCAATCTTGAATCGCTTTTTTAATTTCATCTGGTTTCATTGCTTCATTAGCTGCTTTCTCTGCCAAAGCTGGAAACTCCTCATCTGAGGCGAACCTTAGCGCTATTAATTGCGGTATCGTCAAGCGTGAATCTATCCGCTTATTGGTTAGCGTATAATAGCGAAATTGTTCCTCTAACCGAATCAGACGATCTTGCAGCTTTAATGCATTCAACCTCGCTAACATGCCAGCAATAATGCTAATCATAATCAGCATGAACATGATGAATACACCTAATGAAAAACCCTCCCGAACAACATATACGATAGCCGTAATAATCGTAATGAAACTAAGCGGCAACCAAATGAAATGCTGTAAAGGGTGATAGCGGCTGTGGTGCTCAAAGGATTGTTTACTCATTATTTCATCTCCCCTCTCTTTATATATACTATAATAACTTCATCTTACATGGGTATCATATTGACTCAGTATACCGAAATACATATCACAATAAATCCGTTCCTGTTAATGCTTGCTTAAACAATTGAATAATTTGTTTAGAAATCATGTGCATTTGCTCATTTGGTTTCTTTAACCAACCGAAGTAGACGATTTGTTGTGGGTATGGCGCTAAATCAAGCGTTACTAAATCCCCACTTATAACACTAGGATGATTGAGAAAAGAATAATCATGGCCAATTGTCATAGCCCCTCCCTCTCTTAAAGCACTTTCAATTGCGTGGATGTTATTCGTTTTATACAACACTTGAACGGAACCAAATTTAGCGCTAAAGTCTTCCACAAACCACTCAACCGAATCATCTTTATATAAAACTAACGATTCATTTCGTATTTCTTCAGGATGAATTCGACTCCGCTGTGCTAAAGGAGAAGTTTTTCCAACACAAGCAACCATTTTTCCCGTTACGAATGGTTCAAAATCCGACCCTACTTTATCTTGTAACATCTCTTGATTTAAAGCTACGAACCCCGCATCAATTTTATTCGCTTTAAAATTTTCCACTATTTCACTTGAACCTTTTTCTGAAATTTCTATATTAAGATTTGGGTATTTTTTCTTCAAAAAGGAAAACGTTTTTACCATAGGAGACATGAGACCAGGTATTGCTTCAAAACGTAATGAGCCAGACATAGAATTACTATAAAAGTACGCTTCTTTCTTAATATCTTGTATCGCCTCTAAGGCTTTTATCGATTTATTTATTATTACTTTACCTTCTTCAGTAGGAATAGCCCCTAGCCTTGAACGAGTAAATATTTTTATCCCTAAATCTTTTTCCAATGCCGTAATAGACAAGCTTACACCTGATTGAGTAATGTGCAGTGACTCCGCCGCTTTAGATACAGACTGACACTTCGCTACTTCTACGATATATTCAAGTTGTTCAATGTTCATAAAGGTCACCTTTCCATAAGTTACAGTTAAGTATATATAACTATCATTAATTTTATTTAATCATATGGTACCATTATAATAAAATTATAAGATTATTATTTAGATATTTAAAAGGGGATGTAAAATATGAAAGCAGCTGTATGGTATGGAAAAAATGATCTTCGCGTAGAAAATGTAGAAGAACCAGTCATTCAACCAGGAAAAGTAAAAGTAAAAGTTGCCTTTGCCGGGATTTGTGGTAGTGATTTGCACGCTTATCACGGTGCAGATGTCATCCAACAAGGTACGCCTCATCCAGTTACTGGAGTAATGGCACCGCTTACAATGGGTCATGAATTTTCTGGTGTAATAACGGAAGTTGGAGAAGGTGTTGACAACGTATCTGTAGGTGATCGTGTCGCTATCGAACCACTTATATATTGTGGTGAATGCGAACACTGTAAGAATAACAATTATAATCTGTGTGATAATTCTGGGTTTATCGGCTTACATGACAACGGTGGTTTCGCTGAATACGTTACTGTAGAACCCCATTTTGTGCACAAGTTACCTGATAACCTTTCTCTTGAACAAGGGGCTTTAATTGAACCAGCAGCTGTTGCTTTTCATGCAGTTAAACAAAGTAACATGAAAATTGGAAACAAAGTAGCTGTCTTTGGTGTAGGACCAATTGGACTATTAACCATTATTGCTGCACAAGCGGCAGGTGCTTCCGAAATTTATGCAATAGATGTTTCTTCAGAGAGATTACAAAAAGCGAAAGAAGTAGGCGCCACTCGTACAATTAACGCTATGGAAGAAGATGCTATAAAAACAATACTTTCTCAAGCTCCAGGCGGCGTTGATGTAGCATATGAAGTTGCGGGTGTCGAAGCAACATTAGCAAATGCCCTTTCCGTAATTAGAAAACAAGGCGAAGTTATGGTTGTATCAATCATTCCTGAACCAATCAAAATAGATATGATGCAACTGACGTTGAAAGAAGCTTATTTAACATCTGTTCTTGGCTATCGCCACATCTATCCAGAAGTCATTAGCTTAGTAGCAGCTGGAAAACTTGATATAGAAAAAGTAGTTACAAAGAAGATTAAATTAGAGAATATTGTTGAAGATGGAATGGAACTGCTCACTCATGATAAGAGCCAAGCTAAAATTCTAATTGATATTCAAAAATCATAAATAGTAGCTATGAAGACAGCAAAACCTGTCTTCATAGCTTTTTTTATTTGACAAGTACTTTGTGTATCTATATTACTGCAGTGCCATTTTGCCTTTGTCCTAGTTCTTGGTCAATAAGTAATAAGGCAGAAGGACTATTTCCAGCTAATTTCAACCGTTCGACAATAGTTAGGGACTGAGCCTCTTCATCTATTTGTTCTCTTAGAAAGTCTTCGACAATAACTACGGTTTGAGGATCCACTTGCTTGACATAGTCGTAAGCTTTTCGATAGGCATTGGTAACAAATTGTTCATGTTCCAAAACCTTTTGAAATGTTTCTAGTGGAGTGCCAAAGTCGGTTGGTTGATTCGACATTTCACTAATTTCCACTACACCATCTTTTCCTGATAAATAACGGATTAACATCAACATGTGCTCACGCTCTTCTTCTGATTGTAACCGTAACCACTTTGCCATCCCTGTATAATTTTTGCGATCCATATAAGCTGACATAGCTAAATATAAGGTTGTTGAAACATGTTCGATTTGAATCAAGTGATTAATCAACTGTTGAACTTCTTCTTTCAGCATTTCAACTCCTCCTATTTTATTATATATTCTATACACGATATGAAACATACCCATTCTTATGCCTAATACTTAGAGGATTAAAGGAAATCGTCTTGCTACAAACACACTCAGGAGATAAACTTCCGATTCACCTTCTTCCCTTCATAGGAAAATAATACACTTCGCTCTTCAATAAATGTTTCCATATGAACGGTTCTTCCCCAAAGTTGATACAAGTATGGAAAGGTTTTTTCTAAATAATCGACATCTAGTTCTACATCTTCGTAATGATGTTTCAAATATAACTCGCCATTTTTCAAATAATCTCCATCTTGCACTGTAATATAAGGAAAACCTCCGTTCACCCGCATCGTCACGAGCTGGTCACGAACCGCTTCATAATCTTTATCTGTTATTTTATAATCCCTTCCTTGCTTTTGAAACAAATACATATCCTCCCGGGCACATAATTCTTTCGTTAAATAATTACGAATAAAAGAAGTATCTGACTCCACTTCCCTCACTTCAAATATTTTCTCCCGACCAGACCCTTTTTTAATACCATATCTCCTCATTTCTTCAGTTGGATTGTTGTATCGTTCTTCTATATCTTCAAATAATTTCACCCCTAAATAATATGGATTTATTTGTGTTTTGGACGGTTGCACAACTCCTGCATTCAATTTTGAAAATTCAATCGCTTCTCCACTTGTCAAATCTAATTCACGTAAGATACGCGCGTGCCAATAAGAAGCCCATCCTTCATTCATCACTTTCGTTTCTAGCTGAGGCCAAAAATACAACATTTCCTCGCGCATCATCGTCATAATATCCCGTTGCCAATCCTCTAACTCACGACTATATTCTTCAATAAAGAGAACGACATCCTTCTCCGGTTGTGGTGGGAATTTTTTTTTCTTTTTTGTCTCCTTCTTTGGCTTTTCTTCGCCAATTTGCCAAATATCATCATACGGACTTGGAAGAGGTTTGTCTTCTTCCTCTTCTTCTAAATCTTCTAATGTCCACGCGAGTTTCGGTCGTAGCAAAGACGGATCAATATGTTCTTGAATGGCGAGGACAGCATCAATAAATTCCTCTACTGTTTTACGTCCATGTACTTTTTCGTAATAAGCTATTCTATCTGCGGTAGAGGCCATTTTCTCGACCATATCACGGTTTGTGTTGGCGAAACGAGCATTGTTTTTAAAGAAATCGCAATGAGCAAGGACGTGGGCAACGATGAGTTTATTTTGAATCAGACTGTTATTATTTAATAAGAAAGCATAACAAGGATCACTGTTAATAACGAGTTCATATATTTTACTTAAGCCTAAATCGTAGTGTAGTTTCATTTTGTGATATTGCTTCCCAAAGCTCCAATGGGAAAAACGCGTTGGCATTCCATATGCACCAAATGTATAAATAATATCCGCAGGACAAATTTCATAACGCATAGGATAAAAGTCTAAACCAAATCCTTCTGCTATCTCTGTAATCTCTTGTATCGCACGCTGCAATTCTTTATGATCCTGTGTATTCACGTTCATCTCCCTTTCGTACCTGTCTTACTATTAGTGTATGAAAGAAGCATTCGAGAATGACTTGAAGGTAATACTCGTATAATCTTATTTGAACAACGAACACTACAGAAGAAAGGAGATATTGCTATGTTAACCTTCCTTCCGCTTTTGTTGCTCGTATTCGTTTTGTACATCATTGTCATTCGCTTACTAGGGAAATCTGCTTTAGCACAACTTACACCTCATGATTTTGCTGCATTGTTCTTCTTAGCTTACGTTGCGTTTCAACCAATAAAGATTGAGACATATTGGCAAAGTTTTATCGGTATAATAGGGATTGGTGTAACGCATTTATTCATTTCAAAACTTACCTTAAACAATCGAATCAAGCACTGGATTATAGGAGAACCAACTGTACTCGTTCGTCACGGAAAAATACTGCCGAATAATTTAAGGAAGTCACATTTCTCGCTTAGTGAACTTCTTTCCGTTTTAAGAACGTCTGGTCACGCTCACGTTGCATCCATTGAATATGCTTTTTTAGAACCAAATGGAGATGTGAGCGTCATACCAAAGCGTGAATATGCAGCAGTTACACCTGCCGATTTGCACTTGGAGAAAGATTATGAAGGCATCCCGATTGCTGTTATTGTAGAAGGTGTTATTCAGAAGAGAAACCTGCAATTAATAAACAAAGAAGTAACGTGGTTAGAAGAAATGTTACACGAGCGGGGATTCAATAACATTCATGATATTTTTTTCGCTTATTGTTTAGAAAATGACGATGCATTGGAAGTGATGTTATATGAACAATCCCCCCGCTCTGAAGCATAAGCATGGGGACAAAAGTTATCTTTCAGCTCAGTTCCTGAAGCTCTCTAATGGGTTTCCTCTAGTCGCTAAATAGGAATCAATTTTCTTAATAGAAGGGTAGTTATTTTTTCCTTTAACGGTTTACCATTCGTCTCTTTCAGTTAACATATTACCGCAGGTCTTTAACTTTATATTTTATATTCTTCCAAATAAAAAACTGTGTAAGTAAGAAATTGTACGCATTTCCTACTTACACAGTTAATATTACACAGGGAACATATTTATTTACTTTGCTTCTGGAAAAATGCGATTTATCATTTGGCCAAATTCTTCAAAGAACCCTTCTACCGGCTTTCCGTTACGTACATCTTGTGCGTAATCATTCGTCATATCAAAAAACTTCTCATTAGCAGATACATACACGTTATCCACATCATTGTCCGTTTTCTTTACAACTTTTGCTACTTCTTTTTTTAGCGGATCATTTAAACGGTTCTCCCCATTGTCTAATGTTACCGCTACATACGCATTATTTTCTGTTTTTAAAACGTAGGCTCTATCTACATCCTCAACCTTATCGGAAACTTGATCAGCAATTTTACGTGCTACCGTATATTCATTGCGATTATTATCTCTATACGTATCTTCATTGCCAATGTTCTCTTCATTATAGTCTTGTCCATCTAGTCCACCATTTGGACGGTCATAATTTACATTGTTAAATCCATCATCCTCTGGCGAATAATCATTGTTTTGATTTTCATAGCTGTTGTTCATTCCCGCTTCTTCTTTGTTGTTATTGTCTGTATTACATCCAAATAGCATAAACGCGGAAAGTGCTGTTACACCTAATATTTTTAAATTCATGTTCATTCCTCCTAAAAGCAATTTTTTATCTATGCTCTTAGTATGTTTAGCATCCTTTACTTTATGCTTAAAAAAATCCCCTTAATGATTTTGTGGATTTTTCAGTTGTGATTTACTCCCTTTTTTCGAGCGATATGCCTTGCCTTTGTTTGTATCGCCTGTTATTTCACCGGTAAATTGTTGAGTGCTTTGGTTGCGACTACCTTTACTTCCATTTTTACTTGTCAATGAAATCCCTCCTATACATGTATCATGCGTGAGGCAAAAGTGGAATATGACAAGCACTTTTTCCTGTTGTCGCCATACTTTAACAAGTACACCAACATTATTATAGCGTGCTCTTCCTGTTAGTAGGTCACACTACAAACAACCCTTTATGAAAGGGGCAAAAAAATGTCGATTTATATTGCTGATTACGATAAGGCATTGTATTTTACATTGTGGGGGCAATGGGATGATTTGCTCGTATTAATGGTACGAACGGAAGATGATGTATTGTCTAAACGAATTGAAATGTTTTTACATGCGTATCATTACGCTAGAGAAGATGACAAGGTAATTGCATCGCACCAACAATTACTGCAATATATTGACCACGCAATGACGCACTTACCACCACACAGATCTTTAGAACAACAGGAATCGTTTACGTAATAAAAGGGATAGCATTAGGGGAACCACCAAAGACTTTTTGGGGGAAGCACCTAGCGCTATTCCTTTTTAATATTTAACTGGCATAATTTTGTACTAAAACGTTTGCTTTACTTCAAAACTAAAGGTATGATGTGAGGTAAGAGGTGGAATTAATGAATGGATTTGCAAAAAGAACAGAAATGAAAAAAAAGAACATACTTGATACTTCTTTTCGCCTTTTCTCTGAACATGGATTGCAAAAAGTAAGTATACAGCAAATCGCAAAACATGCTGAAGTGTCTCAAGTTACTATTTATAATTATTTCGGAAGTAAGCAACAATTATTAATTGACTCCATCAAGCATTATGCTTTTCAACAATTGGATGAAATGGAATCCATTTTATATGACAAAACGATTGTCTTTGATAAAAAAATTCAAATGCTCATGTCTTTAAAACAGGAAGATATGCAGCACTTTCATATAGAATTCATTCGATCCGTCATGTTCGATCAGCCTGAAATTCATGCATTTATGGAACAGTTTAATGAAACGTATAGCAAGCCTTTTTTTACGGAGTTTTTAAAGCAAGGAAAAGCTGAAGGATTCATTCGAGATGATATTACGGTAGACACGCTCATGTTCTACATTAACATGTACAGTGAAGCATCGTTACGCCATTTGAACGAGTCCTATGACCATGAACAATTGCAGCATTTTTACGAGCAAGTAATGCACTTATTCTTTTACGGTATAGCAGGTACTGACTAACCTCCCATAACATACCACACATGTCCCACGCAAAGGACGTTTATAATAAGCGTACTCTCTATTAAAGAGAGAGATGCGCTTTTTCTTACTACAAAGGTTCTAGCTGATAAGCAATTGCTTATTATACGGAATCGAAGTATGAAAACGTTCTCCTACTACTAGTCGCTTGCCTAAATGGGCAAGCGACTTATTTATAAATGAGAAAGAATTTTAGTTAACTCTTGATGGGAACTATCATGTTGTAAAATTGTATCCTTGTTACGTTGTAGTAGTGACTTATCGCCATGGAACAACATCGTACCATTTGCCATGACAACATAATGATCACTTAACCTCTCTAACTCATATCGGTCATGACTAATATATAAAAGTGTTTTCCCTTCGTTATGTAGCGTGGATAACCACTCTATAATATCTTCTTTTGCAGCAATGTCTACTCCAACAGTTGGTTCGTCAAATAGGCATATATTAGGATTGTGAATCATTCCAATACATAAATTTAATTTACGCTGCCAACCACCTGATAACTCATTCAACCGTTTATGTGCTACTTCATCAAGTCGGAGGGTTCGTTTCATTTTCTTCAAAAAATTTTGATCGGCCTGTTTCCATGATAGACGCAACCAAAAATCCATTTGCTGCGTAACAGTTAATTCTGGATACAATGCGATATCTTGAGGAATGTACCCAATCGACTGTCTCACCTGTTTCAACACGTGACGATAAGGCTGACCATTAAAGTAAAGTGTACCTTTTGTCGGTTTCTCGATAGAGGCAATTAATTTAAGTAACGTCGATTTTCCTGCTCCATTCGGACCCAAAATCCCATATGCCGCACCACTTTCTATCGAAAAAGAAGGAATCGCTAGCACTTGCTTACGTTTATAATACTTTTCAATTTGCACAAGTTCAATCATTCTATCCCTCCTAAATACGTCAATGGATTATTTCCAAACCAAACATGCGGAAAGAATGACGCTACTTCCATTCCTCCCAAATCGATACTGGATAACACCATCATATACATGATAAATGAACCGAGACTATAAAGCCCAATTACTACTAATACATTTTTCGAATGACGACAAAGGACAAACAATCCATAACAAATCGTCACAGTCACAGCTAGTACACATACTCCCCATATCACCCACGGCAACCATAATGATGTTGGTATTACGAGCAACATTCCAAAGGAAGAAAGGATATACGTGACAATAACTGCAATTAAAATACTCAACCATTTTCCAGCATAATAATAGAATAGATGATGTTGCATCAACTTAATTCGTTGGACAATTCCAGAATTCTTCTCTCTAATGATCGAAGGAAACAATACAAGGCCCAGTCCCCAAGCATATAACAAAAACAAAGCGAATATGATTTGCTCGCTAATTTGTATTACAGGACTGGAAGATGACGGATTGTTTTGATTTCTTTGTTCAAATTCCATTTCAAACAATGGTGTTGGTTGCCAAAAGCTTTCTGCATATCGGTAAGCCTCTTCCCATGTAGCAACCCCTTCTCCAGAGACAACATTTGCTGCTTTGGAGCTTAACACGATTCTCATCAGTTCTGCACCAATAAGCTCTTTTGCAAACGGGTCGAAGGTAGAACGCTCAGACCGTATCCAACGAATCGAATCGTTTATTTGTCCATTATGAACACTTTCTGTAAACCCTTTTTCCAAAACAAAGCCTGCTTCTACTTCCCCAGTTTGTACAACATGATTCATCTCTTCTAGCGTCATAAGTTGAATGCGGATCCGTTCTTCCTGATAAAGCCTTTCCACCATCAATTCGCTAAACTCCTGTTGATCTTCATCAACAAGTGCGATGGGAACAGCAGTATCTTGTACAGTTGTTTGCATAAATGGATACACGAGAAAAAAGCATATGAGTGGGAATGTAATAGCAAGGAGCGAGCGTACGGATTTAGTTTTCCATTTTCGAAGATGTAAAGAAAGGTACATAAGACTGTTGTCGCTCCCTTCTAACTGCACCGAGTAAACCGAACATCCATAACAGCAAACTAACGATGATTAGTGGTGCAATCACCTGTGTAGAAAGCGGTTCATTCATCAGTACGTTCTCCATTAGTAAATAGCTTGCTGCGAATGGATTCCAGACAGTTTCTACGTAGGATGGTAAATAAATAGATGGAATCCATACTCCGCCAGCCCCCATTGCTACAAAGCCAATCACAAGCAGCATACAGCTCCTTATATGTGGCTGTTGCACAACTCCTTCCATACATGACAGAAAAGAAGCAATGAAAATACCAACCATGATAAAAAGGAGTGACTGTTGTATAGACACATCAGAATTCACGTCGAAAAAAAACGTACTGTAACTAGCAATTAGACTACATACACTGCATACGACAAGCCATTTAAACGATTTAGCTATATAAAGCTGGAGTTCTGTAACATGAAACGCCCTTAGTCGATGTTTCATAGCTGTGGATAGAAAAGAAGCTTGCAACCATTGCAATATGAGCCCGCAAATGAACAACATCGTAATGCTAACACTAACACATAAATGAATGGCCCAACCGCTATTCGTTCCACTAGGCACCATTTCTGTATCAAATGCTTTGTTTCGGTTTAACGCAAACAACGTATAGGTAATAATTGTTTGTTGCAACCTTTCCTTGCGTTGATTCACTGGTATATCCTTCAAATATAAATCGTACACCGTATTCACCGCACTTTGTGATGCCGATATGTATTGAGAACCACTTGATAATAACAGTTCCACCATATTCGCTTGTAACGGAGTATGTTGGTTTGTAATAACTCGTAACGGTGTATTTTCTCCTGCTCGTAAGCTAGAAGTGAAGTCAGCAGGTATGTGAATAATAGCTGGAGTATCTCCACTTGCAAACATTGTTCTTGCCTCAGCTTCGTCGACTGTTGTAAGTTGTAACACTTCTTGGATGTCCTCTTCGTTTGACAGTTGCTTCACTAACGCTTTCGTTTCAAACGTTTGATCCTCATCCACAATAGCGACTTCAATAATAGGAATGTCTTCCTTTAGAGAAACACCAATCGAAAATACCACTAAAGCTAGCATGAACGGAATAAAAATGGACAAAAAAAGAGGGGCAGGCCTCAGAATGGTCCCCCTCAATTCATTTAATGCTAACGAGAACACACTCATATTCGACTCTGCCTCCTACTTCTGTTTTTTTGTAATTAAAAGGCGCCTAATCCACCCATCATGCCTTGCATATACGTTTCAAAATTCTTCTCTATTTCTTGAACAATTTTCGCTAGTTCTTCATCGGATTTCTCCATTACTTGCACTGCTTCTTCTCCTTCAAGAGATGGGAAGGTTAAGTCGTCAGTGAACGTATAATTCTGATCTATGTTGAATTCAACATTAAATTTGCTATTTGCCATCGCTGGATCATTTGGCACAACATTTACACCAATGTCCATCTTATTGTTGAATGTATCCTTCTCTTCATTCAATGTTTCCATGTTCATGTAACCATCAACAACAGGAATCGACTCCATACCTTCTTGCTCTTGCATATTAACATCAAATTCCATGTTAATAGAAGTTTCAGTGTAATCTGCATTTAAAACAACATCTCCAGAGAAATCACCTGCTTCTCCTTCTGTTGCTACACCAATTGTATAATCAACGTGAAAACCATCTTTGTTTGGCTTTCCTTTTTCATCAAGATTCAATGTCATCTTACCTTTAGAATTAGAAATTTCAAGTGTTGTGTTTGATGTGTATGCATCTTCAGATTCTTTCAAATAATCATTCGCGTAAACAATAGTAAAAGTGTCTTTTTCCTCTGCATTAGCAATTTCAATCGTCCAAGTCTCTTGTTCCACTACGTCATCTTTAATATATGCTTCGCCTACAATACCATTTGGCAACGTTATCTTCTCTACGTTCGCAAGCGCTTCATCAATGGATTCTTTAATAGATTCTTGCTCTGATTGAGGGTTAAGCCCCTGAAGCTTCATTTGTTTATCAAACTCTTCCCACAATCTTTCATCTTCTTTCAATTTCTCTAAAAGCGTTGTAACCATTGCTTGTGCCGTTTCTTCGCTGATTTCAATCGTTACCTTGTCATACTTCTTTTCGTTATATGTTACACCTTCTTCTAAAGTGAACTGATCTTCAGAAATATGTTTCATTAATGCCTCGTTATAGTCTTCTACAATTTCATTGATTTGTTCAGGTGTAAAAGCTGCCTTATTTGATTCAACGAAATTCGGAATTTCTGTAACTCCTTGGCTCGGCTCCCCCATACGTTCCATAAAGTCACCAAGTTCATTGTTTTTTAAAGCGAAATATTTATCATAAAGAAATGGAACTTTCACGCCAGTACTTTCTTCATTTTGATATATACTTCCGCTAGCTAAACTTGTTCCTTGTAGCTGAATATCCAATCCACCAAACATTTCATTTGTCTCTGGATTAACTTGTGTATCCATCTTCAGTTGTAAAGTAGAAAGAATTCCTTGAATCATTTGTAATTCAGGTATTACTTGTGTACCTTCTGCACTTACGTTTACAGACATATCTGCATCCGCTTTATACGCTTCTTCCATTAAACGCTCTTGCAAAACAAATGAATTCTTATTATATTCCTTTAACCTATCCCATTTAGTAGTAAGTGTATCCTTTTCTGCATTCGCATACATCGCCATCGGACTATTGCTCTTCATTACCCCAAAAGCAGTAGCACCTAATGCAATAACGACAATGGCAGAAATAACGATAACAAGCCACTTGTTCACACCTTTTTTCTGTTCAGTCATGCATTTCTCCCCTTTTTAATTAAACTACTAATCACAGTATGTAAATTCGGTTATTATTATACTATGTTGATATTCTATTGAAAACCCTCTTTATTCCTAAAATAGTACCCTATACCAGCATAACAACTACATACCACGCGCTCCATTATATAACACCTCTTACACTTTTACTACCCCTATAACAAAGAAATACCAACTACATATTGGGCTCCCCCCTAATTCAACCCAACATATCGCACTCGGGATTTCTAACCGACATTTAACATCTACGCGCGATCTTAAAATCATCCAAAAACATCGCTATCCATTTCTATAGATAACGATGTTTTTGTGTAATTCATTTCACTTGTCCTGGTGGCCCATCTGCTTCGTGGCCTTTCGCTTTTCCGGGTGGAACATCTGCTTCGTGGCCTTTCGCTTTTCCGGGTGGAACATCTGCTTCATAGCCTTTCGCTTTTCCAGGTGGAACATCTGCTTCGTAGCCTTTCGCTTTTCCAGGCGGGCCATCTGCTTCATGGCCTTTCGCTTTTCCAGGCGGGCCATCTGCTTCATGGCCTTTCGCTTTTTTAGGTGGAGCATCTGCTTCGTGGTCTTTCGCTTTTTTAGGTCGGTCAGGCGACTCTTTTAATGTTGGCTGACTATGTTTAGATGGTGTTATAGGCTTAGTCGATTGTAAATATTGAATCAATACTTCTCTTGCTTCTCTTACTGTTACTGATTTCTGGATTTCTTCTTGAATATGTGCCGGTAAGGTTTGAGCAATATTCTCGCTACTGTCCTTCTTTAAACTAGGTGGGATACCTTGAAGAAGTTCGTCCACATTGTATTGTTCATTATATATAAATGAAGAAGCTCCTTCATCGCTTCTTTTCGTAATATCATATTTCATTTCACTAGATATACTCTCCAGCTGATCTGCCTTTTCACTTGAATTATAATAAAAAGATTGAATCATTTCTTTTTCTTTACTATCCATTGTCGGATTAGGAGATGTTTCTTGATTCGTATTCATCTGCTTCACAGAACTTTCGGTACCTTCTAACGCTTCCGCATATATTTCATTCATCGATTCATCCACTTGTTGAGCTTCTTTATAAAATTCTTTAGGTACTTCAAATGTTGCATATACAACATCAGACACGTTGGATTCAAGATGTTTGTCAATACGATCGATTAGTAAGTGATTATCTGTCGGTTCATCATAACTAATCCCAATTAGAACTTCTCTTAATTCACTCATATCTTTCTTCTGTCGTCCTCGCTCAATAATAGAAGCAACTACTTGTTCAACTGGTTCGTTCTCCCAATGGTGAATGGAATCTATAAATGATACCCCATCTTCATTTAATGGGATGAGTTCTGTTACATTCATATGCTCGTTTACTCTTAACTCTAAACTCGGGTTCATTTCAATGTTTACATACGCGTACACTTGTTTGGATTCATACCACGTATAAAAAGGAATCGCGGCTATTAAGACAACAAGTAGTACAGCGATAAATCGAGCATTAGGAATTAAATTTCTGGAAAAAAGCCAGGGAAACCGGTTCTTCTCTTCTAATGGTTCAAAGATAATTTCCTCCCCTAGTATACCTTTTCCCACAGGTTTCGCTTTATGGAATGTCCCATCTTGGCTCATTACAATCGTATAACGACGGTGCAATTCCATAATGACCCCTTTTCTCAAAGGCCCACCTCCCTAATATAGTCTTTTAAATAAACGTAATCCTCATGCAATATAATAAAGATTGCCAATATGAATTTGCGATTACGTTCTAGTGTTTTCTTGCTAACATCGACTTTTTCAGCCAAAAGTTTCATAGGAAGTTTACGCTTTTGCAAAACAAAGCTTCTACAATATTCATCATTGTATATAGTACGAGCTACCTTGACGGCAGATTCTCTGGCATCTCTATGCTTCGGAGACACTTTAGTTAGCTCATCAAAAGATAAGTTATACGTTTTTAATTGCTCCGAATACTCTTGGATTTCTATTCGCCTATACCAGTTCACTGTTTCTATATCATAACGATCAAGCGCAGCACGAACTTCTTGAGGATTCTCACTTTTCTCCTCTTCATCACAGTCTTGATCTAAAGTAGCTACAGCTAGGTTCCGCTGCTCATAGCGAATATAATCAATCGTTTTTCGTTTCACAACCAATTTAGCAAACGAGAGAAATGAACTGCCTTTCTCTCGAGAGTACGACTGGATTGCTTCATGGAAAGCCATTAACCCAATACTAAACTCATCATCTTTAGAAGGATCTATATATCGTTTGCAAACTTCTGAGACACTTTTGGCGATAAAAGGTTGATAATTTTTAAGGAGATCATTCAATACTTGTTCGTTGCCCGATTTAGCAAGTTCTACTTGTTCCTCGAGACTTTGTTCTCCTTTATTATGAAGTAGGCGCCTAATCAACCTTTATCACCTCCAGCTATTATATTTTTTCGTTTTTGTCGATTGATTTAAGGGTGGTGTTCCTTTTGTTTTTTTCATTTTTGTTACAGAATGATTTCATTCCTTGTCATAATTGATACATCATTTTCCTATCATGACAAGGGTTTGAGCCATATTCAATAAGGGTATCATACACTAAATCAAACTAGGAATCTACCATTTAATAGAGTGGTTTTTTCTCACTTATTGTAAACACAATAGAACCTTTACTCTATACCCTACTTTTCTAATTTAAAAACTTGGCTTTTCAGAAATAACAAAAAATACTATCTCCCACTTATTGGAGGAGATAGTTGTATTCCTTATGGCACATGAAGATTAGGAATCTCTTCTACATGTTCATGAAAATATGTAATTGGTACCGCTAAGCCTACTTTTCCATATTGATTTTTATCTATTGTAGCGAAGATTACTCCGATTACTTTACCATCTGCGTTAATAACAGGACTGCCACTATTCCCATGGTAAATTGGAGCATCTAACATAAATACTTCCTCTTGCCAATCCCCCAAATGGGTATAACCAATTACTTTCCCTTCATTGGCAATGCCAGAAAAACGAAGAGGATTACCTATAAAATGAACGGCTTCTCCTTCTTCAAAGGATGTTTGTTCTGCTAAAGGGAGATAAGGTATATGCTCAACTGGCTCACCTTGTACATCTCTCGCTTTTAACAGCGCTAAATCAATTTCTTCATATTCTGCGACAACCTCCCCTTGAAATTGACCGTCCTCTGGAAATGTTATGGTTACTTTTTCTCCATTATCAATGACGTGATAATTCGTTACAATATAACCATCACTCGTAATCGAGAACCCTGTTCCTTTTGACTTCCCTGCCTTAACTACTACGACAGCTTCTTTATCTTCCTTAATGATTGGATCTGTAGATAACTGTGCTGACGTTTTTAGAAACTCAATAGCAGGAATCGAAAATGTATTCGGTATCACTGCGATAATATTAATACATAACACGATAGCAATCAGCCAAAACGGCCATTTAGGCAAAGTTCTGCGCTTTTCTGATGTATTTTTATTTTTCAATGCTTTCTCTCGCTCTTCTTCAACAAGCTGAAGCAATTCTTCTTCCTCTATTTCTTCAAATAAGTCATCATCCACAACATCACGTTTACCTTGATCATTTTGTTCGTTCATTACCGTCTCCCTTTCCTTACATATTACACCAAGTATAGTAATTAATTTAGAGTCAATATTATTCGACATAAGTATTTCGTAATATTTTTTATAATTCCCCCCATACTAACAATAGTGACGTAATGAAGGGGGATTATATATGTGGAAAAGAAAGAAAAATCGTCCCCATTTTCCATGTTCTATTGAGGTGCTACACAATCAGTTTAAAAGCGCATTACACGACAGTCCAGACTTAGAGATGGTTACCTATACGATTGGTCGAAAGCAAGTGGCGATATTCTATATTTCCTATCAAATTAACAAAAAAGAGCTACACAAACATATTTTAAGTACGATTGTTCAATTACCTTCACAACACGCTCATTATCAACATTTATTGAACACGATTCCTATAGCAGGACGATCGTATGAAGCGTTAACACCTATCATAAAAAGCTTATTGCAAGGTCATTGTTGTGTGTATATAGAGCATGATGATCAAGCTTTAACATATGCCATTTCTGAAGTAAAACAACGATCTGTTGATAAAGCAGAAAATGAGTCCCTCATCTACGGACCACAACTTTCCTTTACCGAGTCGTTAGAGACGAATTTAAACATCGTTCAATGGCGATTAAACACCGGTGACCTAGAAGCGGATAAACTTATGGTTGGCGAAAGAATTCCTACAGAAGTAAGAGTCGTTTATTTAAAATCATTAGCCAATGAAGAGAATGTCCAAACGGTTACACAACGCATTAATGATTTAGTAATAGATGATGTGATAGATACATCTGTGTTAGCGCAATTAATTGAAGATAAATCAACAAGTATGTTTCCTCAATCACTACAAACAGAATTACCAGACCGGTTATGTTATGAAATAAAAAAAGGACGAATTGGAATATTACTTGATAAAAGCCCACACGTCCTCATTGTACCTATATCGATATTTAATTTATTAGAATCAACTGAAGATGTATATATGCGGTGGAATATGGGAACATTTCTAAGGATTTTACGTATTATTGCGACAATTCTATCCATCTTACTAACACCTGCATATGTAGCTGCATTAACGTATCATTATGAAGTCATTCCTTCATCATTATTAGTTTCCTTAGGACAATCACGTTCAAATGTTCCTTTTCCACCACTTATAGAAGCGCTCTTATTAGAGTTAGTCATCGAACTATTGCGTGAGGCAGGAGTACGATTACCAACGAAGGTCGGTCAAACTATGGGCATCGTTGGTGGTATTGTCTTAGGTCAAGCAGCTGTACAAGCTGGTTTTACAAGCAACATCCTTATTATCATTATTGCCTTAAGTGCGCTCGGTTCTTTCACCGCCCCAAACTATATGATGGGTACAGCCATACGTATCATCCGTTTCCCTACCATCATTATGGCTGGACTATGGGGATTCATCGGCATCTTTGCAGCTTGCGCCTTTTTTATTATTCACTTATTACGATTATCTTCATTAGGAAGACCTTATTTAGAACCGATTTATCCTTTCATTTTAAAGGATGTCAATAATAATTTCTTTCGATTACCTTGGAATAAAAATAATACAAGACCTTTAGCTAGTCAACCAAAAGACTCTTTTCGCTTTTCTAGTTTAAAAGCAAAAGAAAAAAAAGACATTGATGAGTAGGGATAACTGTGCATCCATCAGGCCCAAATATAAATAAAAACGCTCAAGTATCTGCTTTCTACATTTTCTTCGTTATCCATTCGATGCAAATAGGGGCAGGTATCATGGGCATTCCTCAAATACTATTTATCCAAGCAAAAGGCAGCGCATGGATATCTGTGCTACTTACTGGCATACTTCTCCATTTAACGGTATTTATTATGGTGAAACTGCTTCAACAATACGAAAATGCTGATTTGTTTATGATTCAGAAGAAATTATTCGGTAAATGGATTAGTTTATTGCTCGGAACTATTTATTTATCGTATTTATTTTTAGTTGTAAGTAGCATTATTTTAACTTATATTGAAGTAGTACAAGTGTATATTTTCCCAGATATACCCAACTACCAATTGTCATTTCTGTTAATTGCTTTAGCTGTATACGCTATAAATGGCGGCTTTCGAGTTGCAGTAGGAACCTCTTTCATCTTTTTTTTCGTTAGTTCTTTCATGATGCTACTCCTTATTAAGCCGATTACATTGATTGAATGGGTTCATTACCTCCCCATTATTCAAGCGCCTTTGCGAGATATACTAATGGGCGCCTATCAAACATCTTATACAGTGATCGGATTAGAAATCTTGCTATTTATTTACCCTTTCATTATAAATAAGAGGAAAATCGCCGTAGCAGCCCATTCTGCTGTTTTCTATACGACCTTTATTTTATTTTTCGTTACCTTTGTTTCTATTGGTTACTTCAGTGGTCCACAATTAGAAAATCAAATCTGGCCCACTCTTTCTATGTTTAAAATTGTTACCTCACCAATTATTGAACGGTTTGATTTTCTAGCTGTTGCTTTTTGGATATTCATCATATTACCGAACATTATTTTATTTACTTGGCTCATTAGTTACGGAGCAAAACGATTATACCATGTCAAACAAAAGCATGCCCTCTATGTTTTAGCGTTCCTTCTTTATCTTGTTGTTAGTATAGTATATGATCGTACCATGATTCGTAATCTATCTACTTCCGCTGGAAACATTGGGTTCTATATCGTTTTCGTATATCCTTGGATACTTTATCTTCTTATAGTGATTAAGAAAAAAATGCAACAATTAAAGGGGAGGAACACCCCATGAGGAATATGTTTATCGTACTATTATGTATCGTAACTATTATTTCAGGATGCGTTCAAAAAAACTATATAGAATATTTAGGTATTGTTACTGCAATTGGTTTTGATTTACTTGAAAACGAGCGCATAGAAGGAACCCATATCATTCATCAATTTGATCCGAATGCAACCAACATTTCACAAAACATTTCTAGTCAAGGAAATACTACTAAAGGGATTCTATATAAGGCTAATCTAAAGACGAGTAAGGACCTCTCCTTTGGCCAGCTACATGTCATTCTATACGGTCAAGAAGTAGCAGAAAAAGGCCTTATGCGATTACTAGATACAATAGAACGCGACTCTGACATTTCAGACATGTTGTATTTAGCAGTTAGTGACACAACTTCTAAAGAAGTGCTTGCTATTGAGAATTATGAGGATGCACCGAACATTGGTGTTTATTTGCACAAACTGATTAAGAAAAACATTGAAGATGAAATCATTCCTGACACGACCCTTCATGAATTTCTATACAATTATTATGACTATGGATCTGATCCCATTTTACCAGTGATTTCAACGGTGAATGGGAAAGCAACTATACAACAGCTTGCCATCATGCAAAATGATCAAATGGTAGGGGCGATTTCAACAGATGATGCTTTTTTCATTAAACTGATACGCGATCAATATAAAGCTGGTCAATTAGATTTATCTATTCCACAAGAAGTCATGAATCAAAAGACCGAATCACCTACTATCTATATAAACTTAGATGAAATCCGTAGCCGTTCTAATATCCAGTTAACTGACATGCACAACTTACATTTTGAAGTGAATATAAATCTAAAAGCGAGGTTGTTGGAAATATCCGAGAATATCCCACTGGATAAAGAAGAGAATGTGAAGCAAATTGAGCAATATATGAATAAGTATATACCCATGCAATTAGAAGAGCTACTCCAAAAATTGCAGCAGTTACAATCCGATCCATTTGGGTTTGGATTAATCTATCAGAAGCACACGGGAGCCGAAGCTTTAAAAGAAGATAAATGGCGAGAAATTTTCCCTGATATAAGCGTACAATTCAATGTAGAAACACAATTGCTTCGCAGCGGTATTATACGTTAATAGGAAGAAGCCCATCGAATGTGGGCTTCTTCCTATTAACTATTTTCATAATCAAATTCATCTGGATGTCTTCCGTAACGCTTATCGATATCAAGACCATCCAATTGCTGCATATCTTCATCAGATAGTTGGAAATCAAAAATTGCTGCATTTTCCTCTTGTCGATGCTTTTTCGTTGATTTAGGAATCGTTACTACTCCGTGCTGATAATCCCAACGTAACATAATTTGTGCAGGCGATTTACCGTGTTTGGTTGCTAGTGCTTGTAGCGTATCGTCATCTAAGTATCTCCCTCTACCTAATGGTGACCATGCCTCTACTTGAATATGATGTTGGCTACAATAGTCCCTTAAAGATCGTGAACTCAATTGTGGATGAAACTCGACTTGATT
This sequence comes from Pontibacillus litoralis JSM 072002, assembly GCF_000775615.1. Lineage (GTDB taxonomy): Bacteria > Bacillota > Bacilli > Bacillales > BH030062 > Pontibacillus > Pontibacillus litoralis. Next base: position 62,020 of record NZ_AVPG01000007.1, on the reverse strand, counting down.
GACCATTGGTTTAACGGTTGCATCTTTTAATAAATCTTTTAAATGATGCTCAAGGAAATTACTAACTCCAATAGCTCTAACTTTCCCATCCTTATAAAGCTTTTCTAACGCTTTCCACGTATCTTTATACTTCCCTGGTACTGGCCAATGGATTAAATACAAATCAATATATTCAAGTCCCAATTTCGTCAAACTTCTTTCAAACGCTGCTAATGTTTCATTATATCCTTGTTCACTATTCCACACTTTCGTCGTTACGAATAATTGTTCGCGAGGGATAGTCGATTGTTTAATTGCTTGTCCTACCCCTTCTTCATTATCATAGAAAGAAGCCGTATCAATGCTGCGATATCCGATTTCAAGTGCTGACGCAACCGCCTCTTTTACTTCATTATCTCCATCCATTTTATATACACCTAGACCGAGCCAAGGCATTTGTACTCCATTTGCTAATGTTGTTGTAGCAGTTAAACTCATCCTGTAATGCTCCTCTCTTTATTATTTACTGTATTATACATCATATCGAAAACAAGGAAGTTCTAACAACTATTTCGCATTAATAAACATTTGCCGGTCCATACCGATGTAATACAAACGGTGAAGCGGCCTTGTCATCGCTACATAAAGCAGTTTTAAATCTAACTCGTTATCCTCATACCACTCATTTATATTCATGAGAAACACACAATCGAACTCTAACCCTTTCGATAAATATACAGGTAAGATAACGAGCTTTTCTTGCTCCATCTCTTTCCCTTCTTGTAGAATGCACAACGTTTTTGGAAAAAAGGGATGTAGCGTTTCGTAAATTAACTGACATTCTCGTTTCGTCTTCCCTATAATCGCAAAGGTTCGAAAGCCCTCCTCTTGCAGTGAAGCATATACATGCATTATCCGCTCCGCCCAGCCTTCCTCTAACATGGAAAGGAAGATAGGTGCTTCCCCATGTCTAACGACTGGCTCTGCTTGTGGAAGGTCACCATCTATTTGCTGTAATATCTCATTGGCCTCTCCCATTATTTCCATCGTTGTTCGGTATGTTTTCTGCAACGTTAAGTAATTGGACTTCGTAAATACGTTATGCAGTAACTCTTCCCACGAAGATAACCCTCTATATTGATAAATTCCTTGTGCCAGGTCTCCTACAATCGTAAATAATTCTGTACCTAACGCTGTTTTCAAGCTGACAAATTCCATATAAGAATAATCCTGTGCTTCATCTATGACGACTTTTTTCGCTTTATAATCATTGTGTACTCCAAATAAAATCGCTTGCAAATATAATAACGTCGCTAAATCCTCGGCATCTATTCTGTTATGACGTAAACCGCGGCTCGTATGTTGTTGCAATACGGTTCGCTTATCCTCTTGTAGAAAAGGAGAGAATACAACATGAAATGTGTCATTATTTTGATACAGATTTTTAAAAATAGAAATAAGTGAATCGTTAGGATATTTCTTCATGTAATTAGAAACGGCTGATTTCGCTTCTTTTTTAATTTGTTGTAGCTTGAGCTCTTTTTGTTCTAACAAAAAGGTGACTCTTCTCTTGCGTTTGTCTTGATCGCGAATGGAATATATTGCATCTTCTACGGCATCATCATATTTTTGTGTTATTTTATCCAATAACAGTCTTTGCTTTTGGCGAACATCTTTCCTTAAAATCTGCCGTATTTTTTCTTTTCGTTGATAAAAAGGAAGGTACGTAAAATCTTGCAAAAACATACGCTTTATTTTCTTCCCGTTCTTAATACGAAAATCAGCAATTTTCAAATCTTCCTCTACACAAAATGCTTGTTCTAATCGTTGGATGTAGCAATCAAGCACCTGCTGAAAGGATGAACCTCCCTTAATTTGTGCCACCATTTGTAATTTGCGGTGCTCTTTCGGTCGCTCTAGCATATCCATTAACGTTTCATGTTGGGAACGAACGTTGAATGGATGCTGCGTCACAAGCTGCACATAATCGGCAAAAGTCGTAGATCGAGCTTTTTCGACACCTAATTCTGGCAACACTTCTTTCATATAATTAATAAAAAGCCGATTAGGTGCTAAGATGAGCATCTGTTCTGGATGAAAAATATGCTGAAGGGAATATAAAAAGTAGGAAACGCGGTGTAAGGCAATCGTTGTCTTCCCGCTACCAGCCGCCCCTTGAACAATAATTGGCTTGCTTAAATCAGCACGAATAACACGGTTTTGTTCCTCTTGAATCGTTGCGACTATTTCATTAAGACGATGGTCAGTACTTTGCGACAATGATTGCTGTAATAAATCATCCTTCGTCGTAATATCAATATCACGAAACTCTAATAACTCTCCGTCTTCAATAGAATACTGACGTTTAAGAGAAACATACCCTTCATATATCTCACCATGTGCTTCGTATTCCACTTGACCAATTCTACCTTCGTAATACACATTAGCTAACGGCGAACGCCAATCTAGAATAACTGGTTGCTGCGTTTCTCTATCAAATAACGAAACTTTCCCAATGTAAAAGATTTCTTCTTTTGTTTTGTCTGTTTTGTCTTTTGGTTGATAATCAATGCGGGCGAAATACGGTTTTTTTCGAAGTCTTATGAGGTTTTCTAGCTGTTGCTTCGACATTCTCATAAAGTTTGAATGGGTCAACATTTCTTGGTACTTCAAACTACTATCTTGGAACTCTAACGCTTCTACCGTTTCTGTTTGTCGCTTTTGCAACGCTTGTTGATCCAATTGTTGCGCATGGATAACGGTATCCATATAAACTTTCGTAAAGATTAAACGTTCTTCTTCCTGCATATAATCTGGGTGGTTTCTCATCTTGTCATTCCCCTTTCCATTTTTCAGTTGAATGACGAGTTTACATGCGGTAATCAAAGCAACATTACTACTTTATCATATAAATAATCATTAAAAAAGCGAGATGAAAGGCTCCATCACGCTTTTTTAATGATTTCAATAATCTTATCCTTGGCTCGTTCACTTTTATATTGCTCCATGTGCTTAAGCATCGTATCTTGATTCGCTACAAGCTCCTCTATTTCATGTAAAAAACGTGTACTTGTTAATTCTTCTTCCTCTAACTTTCTCGCATACCCTTGCTTAGCAAAAGAGTCGGCATTAAGAATCTGATCCCCACGACTAGCATTGCGGGAAAGAGGAATCAATAGCATTGGCTTACGTAAAGCGAGAAATTCAAAAATAGAATTAGAGCCAGCTCTTGATACGACGTAATCAGTCATAGCAATTAAATCGGTTAATTCTTCTTTTACATATTCAAATTGAACATAACCCGGGCGATTAAGTGATTCTTCTTTATTCCCTTGTCCGCACAAATGAATGATTTGATACGTTTGTAATAATTCATCTAAATTATCCCGTATCGCATCATTCATTTTCTTTGATCCTGAGCTACCACCCATTACTAAGATTACTGGTTTGGACTTTGTGAAATTCGTCATGGACAATCCTTTTTGTGCATTTCCAGTAAATAACTCATCACGTACGACCGCACCAATATATTCTGCTTTCCCTTCCTTAATATACTTATTCGTTTCTGGGAAAGTAGTTAACACTTTCTTAGCAAAGCGCATCGCTAATTTGTTCGCTAATCCTGGCGTATAATCAGATTCATGAATAATAGCTGGAACGCGGTTCATCTTCGCCGCTACTACAACCGGCACAGATACAAACCCGCCTTTAGAGAAAATAACATGCGGCTTACGCTTTCGTATAATCGAATGAGCTTGCCCAATTCCTTTTAAAACTCGGAATGGATCTTTGAAGTTCTCTTTTGAGTAATACCTTCTTAACTTTCCTGTTGAGATTGGATAATAGGTAACTCCTTCTATACCTTCTACTAATTCTCTTTCTATTCCATTATGTGAACCGATGTAATCTATTTCCCATCCCTCTCTTTGAAATACAGGAATCAGGGCAAGATTAACAATAACGTGACCAGCTGTACCTCCACCGGTAAATAAAATCCTATTCGCTTTCATATTTAACTTCCTTTCTATTGTAAAACTCCATTCCCCATCCAATTGGAAACATTGTGTGCTATAATCCTCTTACATAGTATAAGAACAAATAAGAAAAAGGAAGAGCTATATGTTTCAAACCAATACACTATCCGAAAAAACAAAATTACTACTACGCATTTTATTTCCTATTCTCATTACACAGTTAGGTATGTATGCGATGAATTTCTTTGACACGATTATGTCTGGGCAGGCTGGCGCAAGTGATTTAGCAGGTGTCGCCATTGGTTCTAGCTTATGGGTTCCCATCTTCACTGGTGTAAACGGTATTCTACTTGCCTTATCACCTATAGTAGCACAATTAATCGGCGCAAATAAAAAAGAAAGAATTGCTTCTGCTGTACGTCAAGGCATCTATTTAGCTGTCATCTTGGCTATATCTATCGTGACGATTGGGGCTTTCGTATTAAATCCGATACTCAATCAAATGGCACTAGAACCAGAAGTTCGTCATACCGCAACGTTTTATTTAGTAGCACTAGTCACAGGCATTATCCCTTTATTTATTTACAATGCATTGAGATGTTTTATTGATGCATTAGGGCAAACTCGAATAACAATGATTATTACTCTTGCCGCTTTGCCGATTAATATTATTTTTAATTATATATTTATCTTTGGCAAGTGGGGAGCGCCTCAACTAGGTGGTATTGGGGCAGGAATTGCATCTTCCATTACCTATTGGTTTACTTGCACAGTAGCTGTCATCATCGTCTGGCGAGTGCGACCTTTTTCAATCCACCAAATTTGGGGGAAAATAGAAAAACCTTCATTACAGGCATGGTGGGAACAAATGAAGATAGGTGTACCAATTGGGTTTGCCATTTTCTTTGAAGTTAGCATATTTGCCGCTGTCACCATACTAATGAGTAGCTACAGTACAATTACGATTGCCGCTCACCAAGCTGCGATGAATTTTGCTTCATTTCTATATATGATCCCACTTAGTATATCGATGGCTTTAACCATTGCTGTTGGCTTTGAAACAGGAGCAAAACGTATGAAAGATGCCAAGCAATACAGCTACATGGGCATAACAGTTGCTGTTCTTCTGTCAATCGTATGTGGTTGTATTATTTATATCTTTAATGAACCTGTCGCTCGATTATATAGTACGGAAACACAAGTAATTGAGCTAACAAAGCACTTTTTAGTGTTCGCTATTTTCTTCCAATTATCGGACGGTGTTGCCGCTCCGATTCAAGGTGCACTACGAGGATATAAAGATGTGAACATCACTCTAATCGTCGCTCTTATATCTTACTGGATCATCGGTCTTCCAAGTGGATATGTCTTGGCTAATTTCACTTCCTTTGGCCCTTTTGGGTATTGGATAGGATTAATTACCGGCTTAGCCGCTGGAGCAATCTTACTATTTATTCGCTTACGCATCGTACAACGAAATGCACGTGCACAAGTTGTCGAGTATTAGCATGTCGAATGCACCCATATTATTCCCCAGGAAATGTTGCAGAAAAGACACTATATTTTTCCTTGCAAAAAAGCTGGCATGCATTTATTACACATGCCAGCTAATGATTTCTTATAAGAATAAACCTGCAATCGTTGCAGACAAAATAGAACCTAACGTTGCACCAACTAATAATTTCATACCAAACCTAGACACTTGAGCCCCTTTTTTTGAGTCGATTCCTTGTACTGTACCAGCAATAATTCCGATAGACGAAAAGTTAGCAAAGCTCGTTAAGAACACGGAAATGATGCCAATCGTCTTATCAGATAAGGTCGCATCTTGAACCATGGATTGCAACTCTAACATTGCAACAAATTCGTTCGTTACAATCTTCGTTCCCATCAAACTTCCTGCTTGAATCAATTCATCGCCTGGTACACCCATTAAAAATGCAATTGGAGCAAGAATATATCCTAAAATCGTCTGTAACGTTAATCCAGCAAATATAGACTGAATGATTGCATTTACCAAGTTTAAAGAAGCGATAAAAGCAATCAACATCGCTGCTACAATTAGTGCAATTCTTCCACCATCTAATGCTCCATTCCCCATTGCTTCAAAGAAACTATTCGCTCCAGATACATTTTTAATATCTACACGATCTTCCTCTGCCTTCACTTTTACAGGAGCAATCATCGACGCAATAATGAGCGCACTGAACATATTTAATGGAATAGCGACAAGTACGTATTGCTCTGGTAACATTCCTAAGTAAGCACCGACAATAGATGCGGAAACAGACCCCATTGCGGAAGCACTTACTATATACAAGCGATTTTCACTCAAATGGTGGAATTGAGACTTAATCGCCAACAATGCTTCCGACTGTCCAAAGAACATACTGTTAACCGCATTGAAGGATTCAACTTTAGGTAAGCCCGTAATTTTGGATATAAATGCTCCGATATATTTAATGATAATCGGTAAGATTCGCAAATAAGTAAGAACAGATAAAAGTGTCGCAAAGAAAATAATAATTAATAATACATCTAAGAAAAATACAGAAGCCGATGATCCATCCGTCATAGCCTCTCTTGCAATTCCTCCCGTAACGAAAGAGACACCCTCTTGACCAAATTCAATTAATTTATTAAACATGTTGGATATGGCTTTTATAATGCTTTGACCAATACTCGTATTAAAGAAGAATGCTGTCGTCGCTAATTGGAATAACAACATTACCCCTATACCAATATAATTAATATTCTTTCGATCATTCGACATCATAAAGGCTATAGCTAAAACGAGAGCAATAGCTATTATCCCAAATAGAATATCCACGTATAATACGCCTCCCTTAGTAATAAAGCTCCTACACCTTAATCATGAAAATGCTTTCAACTATTTCATGATGAATTGTATCAAGTTGTCAGACGTCTTGCAAGTGAAAAATTATCCAAAAGTCCTCTTAATTTGCGCTAAAGTGACAGTTTTCGATAAAATAATCCCCGTAGTTACCAGTACCCTGTATAATTTGATAACAATCACCCATTTGTTGAAAAAAGTCAGCTTGCGGTAGCTGACTTTTCCCATTTCTATTTCTTTAGAAACATCTGTGTCCAATAGTGACCATAGCTACCGCCTTTAGCATACCCTACGCCAATATGAGTTACATTTTTGTCTAATATGTTTTTTCGGTGACCTGAACTATCCATCCAACCTTGAACTACTTGTTGAGGGGACGTTTGTCCAGCTGCAATATTCTCAGCTGCCTTCTCATAAGAAATATTAAAATTTCTCATCATTTGAAAAGGGGATCCGTAAACAGGGGAAGTATGGGAAAAGTAATTATTATCTCGCATGTCTCGAGATTTATAACGAGCTACTCTTGATAATTCCCAATTGCCTCTTAATGCCGGTAAGCCATATTTAGCGCGTTCTGCATTTGTGAGGCGAATGACTTCTTGTTCAATAGATTTTAGAGCTCTTTTTAATGGGACGGTAACTTTATCACCTGGATAGATTAAATCGGGATTATCAAACTGAGGGTTGGCCTGAATAATTTCTGATAATCCTATTTGATACTTTTGCGAAATAATCCAAAGTGTATCTCCTCTTTTTACTGTATAAGTGTCCTTTTGTTGAGCATGTGTAGGCGTAGGTGATATAATAGCCATACTAAAACAAGCAAGCAATGCTGCTAATAATCCGATGAACTTCCTCATCCATCCATCACTCCTTCTATATTTATCACTGTTATCTTTAACCAACATGCACATCTTTACTCATTGTCACAAAGGAAAAGTAACATATTTGCTTGTTTGGCATCATAAACTAAATTGTCGAGTAATAGAAATGGGGGAATGTGCTTATGGAATCGCGAATAAAGCATCTTGCCGAAACTTCCCTCCCAAGAAAAATGCCAACATGGGGCTATGATGTTTTTGAACAATTTGCAACAGATATGTTATCCGGCAACAATCCATTTCCATATCTGTTAAACTTAGATGGTATCAAACGTCGTCAAACGCGCTTTGTGTTCATTGATTCTATTTCTCGTCAGAATCATATCCAGCAGTTAGCAAACAAGCTGACGTCCTTTGTACAACAACATCATCGCTATGGTGATCACACTGCTCTAATAGCTTTTTTTCAACCAACTTTACAGTACACCTACACATATGAAGTGATGTTTAAAAACGTCTTAACCCAATTAACAACATTTAATGATATCGAGTGGCCTCTTGATCACGATTTCTCTTTTTGTGATTATTGGTGTGAATTTTTCTATAAAGGTGTTGCAATGAATGTAGTGTGCAGTGCACCAACGTACTTTGCCTTTATCATTGTATTTAAACCAACAGACACTTGAAACGTTGCATCAATCATATGAAATCGATACACTAAATATAGACCAATCATTGTAAAAGCGAGGAACAACCCATGTCGAATAAACAAATAGATGATATATTACAAGAAGGCATTCATGGCAAAAAGGAAATAAAACCAGCTGAACGAAAACGTTTTCTAGGAACTTTGCGAGAACGCGTTGTGATAGTTCTTACAAAAGGACAGCTCATGCAAGACAACGCATTAAATCAATTAGCCAATGCGATGCGGCAACACCCAGACACGAAGCTTTTACTAAATGGAGAAGTTTCTTCACGCTTTATGAAAGAAGAGAAAGCTTTAGCCAATCAATATAATATTCCTTATACAGTCGTGATGAATCAAGATGCACAATCCGATTTAGGAGCTGTACTAACGTATGATCACGCTGTAGATATCGAGGAGATATTTGTAGAAGAAGAAACACGTGAAGTTCAAAAAGAGGATAAGAAAGCTAACTTTATTACGCGAATAAAAAATTGGTTCCAATAACATAATCAGAACAACGGCATTTCCACACTTTTCGTGAAATGTCGTTGTTTATTTACACACATAAAAAACCCACCATTATTTAGATGGAGGGCTAACGAAATGATTTTGGATTAAGGGCATCTTTAATCCCTTCTCCTATGAAATTAATCGATAAAATAGTAAGTATTAACACAAGGGCTGGAGGCATCCATATCCAAGGCATGTTTTGCAATACTTCTGGTTGTTGAGAAGCAGATAACATGTTCCCCCAGCTTGGCACTTCTTGAGGCACACCGAAACCTAAATAGCTAAGTGCTGATTCAGCTACAATCATTCCAGCAAATAAAATTGTTGCTTGGACAATGACAGTTGTTAGTACGTTCGGTAACAAGTGCTTCCCTATAATTTTGTAAGGTTTACCACCAACAGAAATAGCTGCAAGGATGTATTCGTTTTCTTTCTCAGACAGTATCTTACTTCGAACAAGACGGGCAACTCCTCCCCAGCCGAGCATGCTAATTACGAAAATGAGCAACCACACGCCAGAGATGACACCGAATAATACGGCATTCAAAACGATTACAAACACTAAAAATGGAAAATTAAGCATAAAGTCTGTAAACCGCATTAACACATTATCAACCCATCCACCGAAATAGCCTGCTACAGAGCCAATAATGGTCCCTATTATTAGTATGAACGTTGTACACGTTACACCTACTAATAAGGAAACTCTTCCACCATATAACAACCTAGTAAATACATCTCTCCCGCTCGTATCTGTTCCTAACCAATGCTCTGATGAAGGTGGCAAAGACATATCTCCAATATTGACCTTCGTAACATCAGCTGTTGTAATATAAGGAGCCAATAAAGAAAGCACCGCAATAGCAGTTAAGTAAATTAAACTTATAACCGCTAACTTATTTTTGAAGAATTTCCTTCTTGCAATTGCCCAAGGTGACATACTCTTCTGAGGCTTTGTTGCCGACGTTTGTGTTTGATTATGATTCGGTACGATTTCCATTGCCACACCCCCTATTCTACTCTAATTCTTGGATCTACGATGCCGTAAAGAAGATCAGCAATTAAATTCCCTATTAATACAAGGAATGAAAACATTAAAGCAAGCGTCATTAACGTTGGATAATCATTCGTTTGCATGGAAGTTAGAAACAATTGCCCTAAACCAGGATACGTAAAGATGGTTTCTGTAATTAAAGCACCATTGACGATTGTTACAATATCAAATCCTAAAAACGTAATAAGTGGAATAACGGAATTACGGAGGATATGTTGGTTATAAATCCGAGATTCAGGTGTTCCTTTTGCTCTGGCTGTACGAACGTAATCCTTTTGGCTATTATCGATAATATCATTACGTAGAAATTGCGTATAACTAGCTGTCCCCATTGCCCCTAAGACCAACGCTGGTAAAATGACATGGTACAAACGAGATAGCCACCACTCCGCTGTTCCTTCTGTTAACGCAATATCGACAGAACCCGAAAACGGAAACCAACCAAGCTTAAAGGAGAATAAATAAATTGCAAACACACCTGCAATATAGATGGGAATTGCTAACATTAAGTAATTAAAACCTCCAATTGCATGGTCTATTTTCGTGTACGGTTTTTTCCCAGCATACATCCCCATTGCAAATGCAAATAAGTATGTAAATAACAGCGATATAATTCCTAAGAAAATCGTATTAGGTAGACGCTGTGCAATTAAATCCTCTACAGGCATTTTATATTTAACCGATGTACCAAAGTCTCCTTGTATGAAATCCGTTATCCAGCGATAATACTGCACATGAATAGGATCGTTGTACCCTAACTTCTCGCGCATCATTTCAATGTATTCTGGATCCGAATTATTCGGGTCTATTTCCCCCGATAGTGCATCTCCCGGCATCGCTAATGCCAGGAAAAACACTACGACGGAGATAAGGAATAACATCGGTACAATGGCTAGAATACGCCTAATCGTATACTTCAGCATAGACATTCTCCTTATCTTATGACACTATTTCTACTCTTTGATATACCACTCGTTTGCATTATTGGCGCCAGATACGTCATATTCAACGCCACCAACACGTTGGTTAATGCCCATAATTTCTTCAAGTTCTGCAATATATAACATCGGTAGCTCTTCGTTTGTTAACTGCTGCCACTCCGTATAAATCGCTTTACGTTTCTCTTTATCCGTTCCTACAACTTCTACATTTAGTGCATCTTCTAGCAATTGGTCACTCTTCTCATTTTCCCAACGAGGTAAGTTCCACAATTGATCTGACTTCCATAACGCCGATGGATCTGGATCAGCACCAGTACTCCATCCACCAAAGAATACTTCAATTCCTTTCTTATCCTTCTCGATGCTGTCGTAATATAAGCTAGACTCCATCATTTGCAACTCCGTTTGTAAACCAATCTCATTCCAATATTGAGTTAACGCTTTCGCGCGGGCTTCAAATGTTGGGTTTGTAGAAGAATAATGTGCAAAATTCACGACAAACTTTTCTCCTTTAGGGTCTTCACGGAAGCCGTCACCATCTGTATCCTCATAGCCCGCTTCATCTAGCAATGCTTTTGCCTTTTCTGGATCATATTCATAATGATTCTTCAAATCATCATTGTCAGCAGCAATCCAGTGTGAGGATGGTACTGGTGCATTGACAGGAGTGCCGTAACCACCGAAGAATGCTTCCACCCACTCTTCACGATTGATAGCATGATACATTGCTTGTCGTAATTTCAAATCAGCATATTTCTCGTTCTTCTCAACAATTTCTTTTTTCTCATTATCGAACTTTCCAAACTTAAAGCCTACGTAGTAATAAGAAAGGCCAGGATAAGTAACTAAATCAACATTTTCCATTGCTTCTACATCCTTGCCCATTGTTGGGTGCACTGGAACCATATCGACTTCTCCGTTTTGCAGTGCTCCTGTTACTGCTTTGTTGTCAATTACTTTCACAATGACTTTATCTAAGTTAGGTGCACCCTTCCAATAATCTTCGTTAGCAATGTACTCATAAGATTCACCTGGAACTACGTTACCGATTTTAAATGGTCCTGTTCCCATTGGTTTCATACGAGTTTTCTCATGCTCTAGCATATCTTTAACAGGGACGTCTTTCCAATACTCTTCATGCATTGGATAACTCCAAACATTGACTAAGTTGTTCACTCGTGCTTCGTCGAAAGTAACGTTAATTGTATAATCATCCACTACTTCTAGACCAGAAATGCTCTCCGCTTCTCCTTTATTAAACGCCTCTGCTCCTTCGATCGTTTGTACGTTTGCATAGCGAGGCCCTTCGTAGTCTGGATGGGCAATTGTTTCAAGAGCAAATACCCAGTCATTGACTGTTAATTCGTCTCCATCGTGCCACTTTACGCCTTCTTCAAATGTGAAGGTATATGTCTTATTATCTTCTGTTTCCCAGGATGCCAAGTTAGGCTGTGGCTCTAGATTCTCATCATAATCAATAAGTGATTCCACCATAAAGCCAAGAACATCAGCATCTGTTGCTGTACCGTAATAATGAATATTTAAAATCCCTTCCGGCTCTGAATCAATCGCATACGTAATTGTTCCACCTTGAGTCGGATTATCTTCTCCCGTATTTTCATCTGTACCTTCTTCGCTTGTTTCTTCGCCTTCACCCTTCGTTTGCTCGTCATCTCCTCCACTACACGCTGCTAGAAATAACGATAACAGTAACACCGTGGATAACAGCCAATACCATTTGTTCCCCTTCATTTGATTGCTTCCCCCTTATGATTTCAGTAATGATTCATCATACAATACACATGCCACTTGTTGTCCAGGCTTCACCTCCTTTAATGGAGGTTTGATAGTGGAGCATTTATCTATCGCTTTAGGACACCTTGTGTGAAAAGGACACCCTGTTGGTGGATTTTCTGGGCTTGGTACATCCCCTTCTAACACAATACGATCTCGTTTCTCCCCAACCTTAGAAGCATCTGGAACTGCTGATATCAAGGCTTGTGTATAAGGATGTAACGGATTCTCGTAAATAGACCCTTTATCTGCTATCTCCACAATTTGTCCCAAATACATGACGCCAATGCGATTGCTCATATGCTTTACAACGCTTAAGTCGTGGGCAATAAAAAGGTACGTTAATTGAAACTCATCCTGCAACTCATTTAATAGATTTAATACTTGTGATTGAACTGACACATCTAATGCTGAAACCGGTTCATCAGCAATAATAAGTTTTGGCTTTAACGCCAATGCTCTTGCTATCCCAATTCGCTGCCTTTGTCCACCAGAAAATTCATGAGCATACTTATAATAAGCTTCTTCCGGAAGTCCAACCCGTTTCAACAAATCCGCAACTTCTTGTTTAATTTCCTCACTCTTTTTCTTTGGGTAGTAGTTACGAATCGGCTCGCCTACAATATTGCCCACCATTTGCATCGGATTTAACGATGCATACGGATCTTGAAACACCATTTGCATATCTTTGCGAATGTCCCACAATTTTTTCCCTTTTACAGAAGTAATATCTTCTCCTTCTAATAACACTTGTCCAGCTGTCGGTTGAAGCAAGCGTAAGATTGAACGTCCTGTCGTCGATTTCCCACAACCTGATTCTCCCACCAAACCGAGTGTTTCTCCTTTATTAATCGATAAAGTTACGCCATCTACTGCTTTCACTTCTCCAATTTTCCTTCTAAAGAAGCCTCCTCTTACAGGGAAATGCATTTGCAAGTTGTTTACTTCTAACAATGGCTTCGCTGCGTTTCTCATCGACTCACCTCTTCTTCTGGCCGACTAGCTTCGTATAATAAGCAAGCAACCTCATGATTGCTCTCCTCTTCCTTCAGCTGTGGTGTCACTTCAACGCATTCTTTCATAGCTTGTGGACAACGATTGGCAAAACGACAGCCAACGGACGGCATTTTAGTTAATGTGGGAACAATGCCTTCAATGGTTTCTAGCTCATCTACCGTCTCATCTAAACGAGGAATCGCCCCCATTAATAACTTTGTATAAGGATGCTTTGGACCTTTAAACAAACGCTCGACACTTGCTTTTTCTACAATTCGCCCTGCATACATAACGATGACCTCATGACATGATTCTGCGACAACGCCTAAATCATGTGTAATGAATATAATTGACATATCATTTTTGCGCTGAATGTCTTGAAGTAACTCTAATATTTGAGCTTGCACCGTAACATCAAGCGCTGTTGTCGGTTCGTCAGCAATTAGTAATTTCGGCTGACAAGCAATCGCCATCGCAATCATCACTCGCTGTCTCATACCACCAGATAACTGATGAGGATAATCTTTTATAATTTTGTTTGGCCTAGAGATTCCAACCGCATCGAGCAATTGTATAATTTTCTTCGTTGCTTCTTCTTTCGAAATTTTAAAATGGTTATGTAATACTTCTTCTAACTGATATCCAATTGTAAACACAGGGTTTAAAGAGGTCATCGGCTCTTGAAAAATCATTGATATTTCTTTACCGCGTATTTTATTCATCTTTTGATCAGGCAATTGTTCTAAATGTTTCCCATCAAATATTATTTCTCCTCCAGCAACTTTACCAATCCCTTTCGGTAAAAGTCCCATAATGGATAAGGACATGACACTTTTTCCACACCCTGATTCCCCAACTACTCCAACTACTTTTCCTGGTTGGACTTGAAAAGAGACACCATCGACTGCATTGTATTCTTCCCCTTCTATCATGAAAGCAGATTCTAAGTTCTTCACTTCAAGAATAGCTTGGGAATTAGAAACCTCCCTCATCAACCCACCTCTTTTCTTATTTTTATTAATATTCTGAATTATTTACATATTAATTTAGATTTGTCACTTCGTCAACAGTAAATTACAAATAAACCTTAAAAATGTCATTAGTTTGAAATGAAATTGTAATACTTGCCGTTTTATACATTATTAAAGAGGCTGGGACAAAACCTAGTAAGAATCAAAAAAGCGCATGAAATCAAATTTAAAACCTCGATTTCATGCGCTTGCTATTTTGGGAAAATCAGAAATTTCATTGATATCTTAACTTCTGTCCCAGCCTCCTTTTTATTGGATTAGGCTATCTCCGTTTCCGATTGTTGTTGGAAGAAGTGCTTCATTGCATAAAATACGTCCGCTTTTCTTCTTAATATAAAATAACGAAAACGGGGATCTTCAATTTTTTTGTAGGCTGTCATTAAGGTAGAGTTACGATTATATTGGTTGACTTCTCCATAACCAAACATGCTCGACAAATCCATTAATTCATTTACTAATTTCATGCATCGTTTGTTATCAGAGGTTAAATTATCACCATCGGAAATATGAAATGGATAAATATTATACCGGTCTGGGTGATATTTCGAATCAATAATATCGAGGGCTTTTTTGTAAGCAGAAGAGCAAATTGTCCCGCCACTTTCCCCTTTCGAGAAGAAATCTTCCTGGGAAACGACTTTCGCTTCTGTATGGTGAGCAACAAATTCAATATCGACCGTTTCATATTTCGTTCGTAAAAATCGGGTCATCCAGAAAAAGAAACTTCTACTCATATACTTTTCCCATGTTCCCATAGATCCTGAAGTATCCATCATTGCAATAACAACAGCTTTCGACTCCGGTTTTATTACATCATTCCACGTCTTATATCGAATGTCCTCTGGATAAATCGGGTTGAAACTAGTTGCTCCTGACATCGCATTTCGTTTAAATGCTTCAAGCATCGTCCGTTTCTTATCAATATTTCCTTGAAGACCTGTTTTACGTATATCATTGAATTCCACATCGGTTGTCACAATATTATCTTTCTCTTTTTCTTGTAAATTCGGTAATTCGAGCTGGGTGAATAACGCTTCTTCTAGTTCAGCAATAGAGACCTCTGCTTCATAGTAATCTTCACCAGCTTTGTCTCCTGGCTTATTCCCTTTCCCTGATCCTTGCTGAGGAGAGCTATCTCTTGCAATAACATCTCCTATTTCACTATCTCCTTCCCCTTGACCTACATGTTTGTTTTTATCATAGTTGTACCGAATCTTATATTCATCCAACGAACGAATTGGAATCTTCACTACGTCTTTCCCATTCGACATAATAATATTCTCTTCGGAAATTAGGTCCGGAAGTTGATTGTTAATGGCATCTTGTACTTTTTCTTGATGGCGTTGTTGATCATCATATCCTTTGCGGTGGAGGGACCAGTTTTCTTCCGAGATTACAAAACTTTCTTGACGACTCATCCTTTTCCCCTCCTTCAAATATTTTATTCTATACTATGCAGAGATTGTCATTTTGATTTAAAATTCTGATAATTAGTTCAAGTTCTTTAACCAAAATAACCGTACTCTACAAGCGAAAACCGAGCTTTATAATTAGCTCGGTTTTCTATTTTCTCTTATTATATACAGTGATACGGACGAACAGAACGATTATTTTCTTCCCGCCACCCAAAAAAGCTAGCCATCTATGAAATGGAAATGAAGAAAACAGACCCTCTGGCAAAAACCAGAGGGTCTTATTAAGTATATTAACCTTCTAATAGTAAATCATATGGATCTTCTAACATTTCTTTCACACGTACTAAGAACTGTACGGCATCTTTTCCATCTACAATACGATGGTCATAAGACAAAGCAAGATACATCATTGGGCGAACTTCAATGGAATCATCAGGCATTACCATTGCGCGCTTCTGAATGCTGTGCATGCCAAGAATACCAACTTGAGGGCTATTTAAAATTGGCGTAGAAAGCATAGAACCAAAGATACCACCATTCGTAATTGTAAACGTTCCACCTTGTAATTCATCAAGAGAAAGTTCTTTATTCTTCGCCTTCATACCAAGACGACCAATTTCTTTCTCGATACCAGCAAATCCAATCCGATCTGCGTCACGAACTACTGGCACAACTAGACCGTCTTCTGTAGAAACAGCAATGCCGATATCATAGAAATTCTTCTTAATGATCTCGTCACCTTGGATTTCTGCATTTAGTAATGGGAACTCTTTCAATGCCCCTACTACTGCACGTGTAAAGAAAGACATAAATCCAAGTTTCACATCATGCTTTTTCAAAAATTGGTCTTTGCGTTCTTTACGTAGGTTCATAATAGCTGTCATATCCACTTCATTAAACGTTGTTAACATAGCTGCGGTATGTTGCGCTTCAACAAGACGTTTTGAAATCGTTTGACGACGACGAGACATTTTAATGCGCTCTACTGGCTTGTCAAATTCCGCCTTATCCGCAACTTGTGCTTTCGGCTTCTCAGCTTTCACTGGTTTAGACTGCTCTGCTTTACCTTTTTGAGCATGAGCCTCTACATCCTCAGGGCGAATACGACCAAGTGGATCTGTCGGGTGAATATTAGCTAAATCAATGCCTAGTTCACGAGCACGCTTCCGTGTAGCTGGTGACGCTACTGAATCTTTCGTATGGTCTTTCTCTTCTTGTTGTTCAACAGCTTGCTTCAGTGTTTCTTGCTGCACTTCTTCTTTGGCAGTTGCCTGTTGATTCGTAGATGCTCCAGCTTCTCCACCTTCATCCACTTTCGCAATACAATCTCCAACTTCTACATCTTCTCCTTCTTGCTTAAGAATCTCAGCAAGAACACCATCATAATCCGAATTCACTTCCACGTTTACTTTGTCCGTTTCCAATTCAAGAATTGGATCACCTTTCTTGACAGCTTCTCCTTCTTTCACAAGCCATTCTGCAATTGTTCCCTCTGTAATAGATTCTGCAAGTTCCGGTACTTTAATTTCCTTCATTGGAATTTCCTCCTTTTGATAGCTCCAATGCTTCCTGGATGATTCTGCTTTGTTCCGTTTTATGAATGTTTGGTTCTCCTACTGCTGGAGAAGAGCGGTGTGGACGACCAATATAACTTAATACTTGTTGGTCCCCTTTTATGTTAAATAGAATTTCTTTTACAAAATTCCATCCACCCATATTTCTTGGTTCTTCCTGTACCCATACAATTTCTTCAACATTTGGATATTCTGCCAAAACAGCTTCAAGCTGCTTTGCTGGGAATGGATAAATTTGTTCTAGACGTAACACGTGTAACCAGTCTAGATTTCCATTTTCAGCACTTTCGATTGCCTCTTCTATATCAATCATTACTTTACCGCTACCTATTACAAGGCGCTTGACAGCTTCTTTGTTCTTTCCTAAACCAGGCTGTGCCAATAACGGCATAAATGTTCCTTCACTAAATTGTTCGCTGCCTGAAGCAACTCTTTGGTTACGAAGCAAACTCTTCGGTGTCATTAAGACAAGGGGACGTGCTTCATCTTTATCACCAATTGCCGCTTGACGTCGTAACAAATGGAAATATTGCGCTGATGACGTTACATTCGCCACAGTCCAATTGTGCTCCGCACTAAGCGTTAAGAATCGCTCTAAACGGGCACTAGAATGCTCTGGTCCTTGTCCTTCGTATCCATGTGGAAGCAGCAAAACAAGGCTTGACTTCTCTCCCCACTTCGCTCGTCCCGCTGAAATGAATTGATCTAAAATGACTTGACCAGCATTGGCAAAATCACCAAACTGCGCCTCCCAAATAACTAACGCTTCCGGCACTTGCACACTATATCCGTATTCAAATCCTAATACTCCTGTTTCATTAAGAGGGCTATTATGAATACTAAACGACGCTTTCGCTTCCTTTAACCCGTGCATCGGGCAATATGTCTCCCCTGTTTCTACATCATGTAAAACTACGTGACGATGGACAAATGTACCACGCTGACAGTCTTGACCAGTCATGCGAATAGGTAAACCATCAGCTAGTATGGATGCAAATGCTAGTGATTCACCGAGCCCCCAATCGACTTTATTGTCCTCTTCTAAAAGCTTAGCACGGCGTTCAAGTATTTTCTCAATCTTTTTAAATCCATTGAAGTTTTTAGGACGATGTAACAACCCTCTATTTAACTGCTTCAATTGTTCAAGAGGTATAGAAGTTTCAATATCCTCTAACGTACTTTCTACTGCAGCTGGAATGGAATCTACTTCTCGTTCTGCTGCTTCGTTTTCTTTCATGCTTTCATATATATTACGAAGTTTGTCGTGTAACTGTTGTTGATTAGTTGTAAAATCTTCTTCTGTCATTATGTTACGTTCGATTAGTTTTTCTTTGTAAATGGTCGCTACCGTTTTATGTGCATCTATATGTTGGTATAAGTGTGGCTGCGTCATGCGTGGTTCATCCATCTCATTGTGTCCAAAACGACGGTAACCGACTAAATCGATTAATATATCTTTATGGAACTTCTGACGATACTCATACGCTAATTGAGCTGCTGCGATACAAGCTTCAGGATCATCTGCATTTACGTGAATAATAGGAATTTCAAACCCTTTTGCTAAATCACTTGCATACCTAGTAGACCGTCCTTCTTCTTGTTCAGTAGTGAAGCCCAACAAGTTATTGGCGATAATATGGATTGCACCGCCTACACGATAACCTTTCAATCCACTCATATTTAACGTTTCTGCTACTACACCTTCACCAGGAAATGCTGCATCCCCGTGAATAAGAATAGAGAACGCTTTATTAGTATCTTGAGTCGCTGCCCCTCGCTCATTTCGGTCATCCTGCGCCGCTCTCGTAAATCCGCCAACTACAGGATTTACGAATTCTAAATGAGAAGGATTGTGGGCTAACGTTATTCTCGTTTTATGTGCTTCTTGACCATTTGATACTTCACGACTAGCACCAAAGTGATACTTCACATCACCTGTCCAACCATAGTTAATGCCCATTGATCCTTCTGAAGGAACTAACTCTTTATTAGGGGCATGGTGGAACTCGGAGAAAATATTCTCATATGGCTTACCAAGAATATGTGCCAATACATTCAAACGCCCACGGTGAGCCATTCCCATCATAATATCTTGCGTATGGTCTTTCGTTCCGTTTTGAACAATATGGTTCACAAGTGGCACCATAACATCTAAACCTTCTATTGAGAAACGTTTCTGTGCTACGAACGTTTTAGCAAGAAATTGTTCAAAACCTTCAACTTCTGCTAATTGTTGTAGAAGCTCTTTTTGTTGTTGTTCATCTAAAGCAACGTAATAACTTCCTGTTTCAATTTTATTCTGTATCCAATCGCGTTCCGTTTCATCGTGAACATGATCGACTTCAAATGAAATCTTACCTGCATAGCGTTTTTTTAATTCTTCTACTACTTGAAGACCATTTTGCACATGAGCAGGTGCATGCTCCCAAATCCAATTTGCTTGAATAGACTGTAAATCTTGCTCTGTTAATCCATATGCTCTTGGTTCAAGTGAAGGTGTATATCTTTCCCTGTCTGGTGAAATAGCATAAATATCTGCTATTAAGTGACCTTCACGTCGAATAGCCTCAACTAACTTCATAGCTGAGGTTATCTTCTTAATATCCCCAGATGTTGTCTCATGTTGTGTAGGTTGTACTTCGCCTTTATGTAACCAGTCTGGAGCGCCGTATGTTTCAAACACTTGTTTCAATGAATCATCAACCGATGAAGCATCTTGTAAAAATAATTCATACTGCTCCTCCAAATACCCCATATTTGGACCGTGAAACTTACTCCAAATATTTACGTTAGAACCACCATTCATATTCGACACGATTTACTACCTCCAATAGAAGTTCGCTTTCTTTAAGTAACCGTTTGCAAACCTATTTACTATTATAATTTTTTTCCTTTTCTCACTTCAACTACTTTACCATAGATTTTTAAAAAAGTACGCATTTTTAAATGATCTACAATAGAAATACTAAATTATCTAACAATTCCAACGTTTTTGAATTTAGTAACATTTTTGTATAGACTACCTAGAAAAAAGCACAAAATACAGACTAAGCTGTAATTTGTACTTTTCCCAAGCATTATTTATTCTTCATCTTCTTTCACTGTATAAGCTCTTCCAAACAACTCCATTTGACTGTCTATCTCCTTATCATTTCCGGCTTTCTTAACGTAATGATAAACACCAAATTCGTCTTGAACCCTTGCTTTCATATTGTCATGGAGCATAATTTGAAGTATATCTATCAATCTTTCTTTAATCGTAACATCTTTGATTGGAAAAAGTAATTCTACACGCTTTTCCATATTTCTTGTCATCATATCCGCCGAAGAAAGAAACATTTTTCCATCTCCATTGTTGTGGAAATAATAAATGCGACTATGCTCAAGAAATCGTCCGACAATGCTCAACACTCGAATGTTCTCACTAATGCCTTCCACACCTGGTCGTAAACAGCAAATTCCACGTACAATTAAATCAATTTGTACTCCAGCACAGGAAGCTTCGTACATTTTCATAATCAATTCTTTATCCGTTAAAGAATTCATTTTAAAAATAATTTTTCCGTTGCCATGAGTGCGATGACTCTCAATTTCTAAATCGATATACTGGATAAAGTCTTTCTTAATATCGAATGGTGCCATAGAAATATGATGATAAGAAGGTCTTTCTGTATAACCACTCAAGTAATTAAAAAAGTTCGTCGCATCAATGCCAAATTCACGCTCAGATGTAATGATCCCCATATCCGTATATATCTTCGCTGTCTGATCGTTATAATTACCTGTTCCTAGATGAACAAATCGCTCAATTTGATGCTTTTTTCGACGGACTACAAGGGTTATCTTGCTATGCGTTTTTAAATAGGTCATACCATAAATCACATGGCAGCCTGCTTTCTCCAGCTCTTTCGCCCATTGTACGTTATTTTCCTCATCAAAGCGAGCTTTTAACTCAACGAGCACCGTTACTTGCTTTCCTTTTTCCGCTGCTCTCTTTAATCCTTCAATAACAGGCGAGTCCCCACTTACACGGTACAAAGTCTGTTTAATTGCGAGCACATCAGGGTCATCGGCTGCATCCGATACAAAATCTACTACCGGTTGGAATGATTCATACGGATGATGTAAAAATAAATCACGTTCCGTAGCCAAATCAAATAAATCTTCTGAGGAACCAATATCTCTTGCAGGCTGCGGAATCAATGCTTCATAGACTAAATGCTCTCGGTGTGGCTCTAATGCTTTATGGAATCCAAATAAAAACGTCATATCTAATGGAGCATCAATTTCATAAACATCTTTACGGTGAATCTCAAGAGCAGATAATAGGAAATTCAACATATTTGGGTCGTATTGGCCATGTTTAATTTCTAAACGAACAGCCGCTCCCCATTTACGCTTCTTCAGCTCCTTTTCAATCTCTTTCAACAAGTCACGTGCGCCTTCTTCATGAATGGTCATGTCTGCATTACGAGTAATACGAAATTCCGTAACAGATTTCACTTTATACCCTCTAAATAATTTATAAATATAATAACTAATAAGATCTTCAAGCATGATGAAACGTTTCGTATAGGAATCTTCATCCTTAACTTCAATAAATCTACCTAAAACAGCCGGCACTTGAACGATTGCCGTTTTTATTTCTGTGTCATCCTTATCACGTTCATCTTCTAACAACACCGCTAGATTAATACTTTTGTTAGATAGCATCGGGAACGGTCGATAAGCGTCAACCGCCATCGGAGTTAATACAGGGAATATTTGATTATCAAAGTATGCTTCCATTTCAGTTTGCTTTTCTTCATCTAAATCCTTGATAGTAACAAATTGAATACTCTCCTCTTCTAACATCGGGAGAAGAACATGTTTATATGTAGATGTTTGCATGTCCACTAGCTTATGATTTTTTTCTGCGATAGCAGACAATTGTTCTTTTGGGGTTAAACCCGCTTTATTTTCAGGTTTATTGAATCCAGCCTCCACTTGATCTTTCAACCCTGCCACACGAACCATAAAAAATTCATCCAAATTCGAGCTGAAAATCGCCAAGAATTTACAGCGTTCTAACAAAGGGTTGCGCTTATCTAAGGCTTCTTGCAATACACGCTCGTTAAATGCGAGCCAACTAAGCTCACGATTATTATAATATTGAGGACTTGCTAAATCTTTTGCCTGGCTCATATGGTTCCTCCTTACCTCTTTACAACATATTCATTAGGACATACTAATTCAATATTATACTACAACATAAATATTAAAAAAATGTAAATTTCAAATCAATATTATTAAGAAGTAGCTATTGTTTAAGAGACGTTGCGCCACTATCATTACTGTAATGAAAACGAACAGTAACCGCCATGTGCAGAGCTTTTTCTAAGTGTTTCTTTTGCTTCTCTACTTGATATTCCTCTGGCATCCATTCTTGATCACAGAATGCATCTATAATCAATTCATCATCCCGCATACAAACATGAATATCCTTTACAATGTTACGACGAGTTGAATCAAAGCAATACGCTAGTTTTAATAACGCCCCAATCACGCAAAGTTTTTTCTTCTCTTCTTTCACAAACCAATGCTTAAATGGGTCGACGTATTGTTTAAACGTTTGCTTGCTTTTATAAGAAGCTACAAGAGCCACTTTTAACCGTTCTGGATGCAATAATCCATCAATTGTTCGATTCGCTAATAGATAAAACGTATGTTGAGAGGATGATTCAGAATCAATATATTCCCCTAAATTAAACACAAATGCTCCTCGTTTTAATAATTCATAATCGGATTTCATCACGTAGCCAACCCCATGATGGCGCAATTCATTAAATATTTGTGTCGCAATAGTCGTTACTTGATGAACATGTTTATAATCAATGTTAAAATCAACCGCTAACTCATTAAAACTCTCTTCTCGCACATTAGGAAACATTGCAATGCCAAAATTACTCGTAATTTGTTCATAAAATACACCGTCACGTAATCCTTTTCGGCTTAAAATGAATGAAGTAGCGTCCATATGTTCATATAGAGATTGAAAGACTTCTATCGCCGGTAAAATGATGTCTGCTCGATCTTTCGTTAAACCTTCTACTTTTTGTAACTTTTTAAACGATAGTGTCATTAAATAATTCTTGATAAACGCGATATCATTCTCATAAATACGATATTGATGTAACCCTGCTAACGGATAGCTTTTTAAGGCTTGGTCAACTTGTATCATGTTACGAGCACTCCCACCAATACCAATTAAAGGAACGCGGTGCCCTTTCAACCATGATAAAGTAGAGAATTGTTCACGAAGGTACCCTTTCATTTGGTGCATTTCCTTATCTGTTGGAACATCTTTCTTTACAAACATTTGCTTTAAGTTTAGCGCTCCAAATGGGAAGCTGTGGGAATATTTCAATTCTCGATTCTCAAAATAGGTGACCTCTGTACTTCCACCACCAATATCGACGGTTATCCCATTCTGAATATCAGTAGAGTTAACCACTGCTAAATAGCCATAATACGCTTCTTCATCCTCTGATAGGATTTGTGTCTTATAGCCCGTTTCCGCTTCTAAACGATTTGCTATTTCCGCTTGGTTCTTCGCTTGTCGAATCGTTGCCGTTGCGACACATAATATTTGATTTAGTTCATACGTATTGGTTACTTCTTTAAAGCTACGTACTATATTAATTAGCTTATGGATACCTTCTTCTGAGAGGTACTGATCATCGTCTAAATAATTTCGAAGACGCGCAACTGCTTTCACGTTTTCTATTTCTTTAAAACGCCCGCTCTTTTCTCTCACATAGATGACAAGTCGAACTGTATTCGATCCTATATCGATGATGGCATAATTTTCTTCATTCAAAGTGAACACACCTTTTTCGGTTCGTATTGGGAACATAAACTCATGTTGAATTGGCTACATTATAGCATAAGATTGATTCTTTTTTGATAAGACATAGAAAAAGCGATCAAGCTTTTATTAAAATGTGTGCGAAACCAGTTGATTCTGGAAAAGTGACTCTTTTTAAATCGAAAAAAATATTTGTATCTAGGACTAAAAATGGTGTTACAGTGAAAGTAAGTGGTACAATTAATGATGATATTCAAAATGTTATCAATCAAAGTTTTGGAGCTTCTAACTTAAAAACTAGTACAACAAAAGGTGCTAGCAAAGTATCATCTGTAAAAACAAGAGTTCATCTTAATGCTTATGGGTTAGTAGGAAGTGGAGGAATAGGCAAAGTGTATTCTGTAGCTTTATCAACTTCTGGAAAAAATAGTACATTGAATGGAACTAAGAAATACACTGAAGTTGTTGCTTATGCCCCAACATGGGCCACTGCTACTGTTAAGCATTCTGGTGGTACTTTTACTGTTAATCCAAAATAAAAAAGTAAAGGGGAACTATTATGTTAAGTAGTTTTGGAGTTCCGGGTCTTATTATTACTGTTATGGCCATAACGGGATTAGTCTTCTTGCTTAAAAGGATATTTAAAAAAAATAATCAAAGTGTTATTGATCAAAAAGAGTAGCTCTGATTTTAATGAGTTACTCTTTTTTTGTTCGTTATTCATGTGCGACCAATATGATGTTGTGTAAGGTAATAAAAACGTGGTGGTTGTCAATGTCTTGTAGCGATAGTGGAAAGGCATTGACAACCTTACTGCCCCCAAACCCTCTTGACATTGAAACAAACCTGCGTTTAAAAAGAGAGCACTAAACGGTTGAGAGTACGGAAAAGATGGCTTGCGATGTTCGTTTGTCCCTCATTCACTTGAGTTATAGAAATGCGAGTAAATCTTTTTTTCTCCTTCAAGATTTAGTGATAACTCGGAAACGCTAATCCTTTATTTAAAAATAATTGTTGTCATTAATCAATGAAACTAATCCTTTAGCTTGGCTAGTAAATATAAGAAGTATGGTGAGCCAATCACGGCTACTACGATACCAGCAGGAATTTCAGAGGGCTGCATAATCCCCCGACCGATCGTATCAGCAACAAGTAACAATAGTGCACCTACTATAGCCGAAATTGGAATTACATATTCATGCTTATTACCTACCAAGCGTCTAGTTAAGTGAGGAGCAATCAAACCGACAAATCCAATACCACCACTTATAGAGACGCTGGCAGCAGCTATTCCAACAGCTGCTGCTAACAACAACCGTCTTTCTTTCTCCAAATCAGCTCCGAGACCAATTGCAGTTTCATCTCCCAGATTTAAAATGTTAAGGATATAAATTTCGAATAGACAAATGGGATTAAAATAATGAACCATGGTAATATAGCAAGTACAAATTCCCAATTAGACCCCCAAATACTTCCGGCCAACCAAGTTGCTAAAAATTGATATTTATCAGGATCAAGCTTTAGCGTCAAGACGATCATAAGTGCATTCATGCCCGCTGCAATTCCCACTCCTGTTAAAATGAGGCGAATCGGTGATATACCTTCCTTTCGTTTATAGGCGAGTAAGTAAATAGCAATCGCTGCACCTCCAGCACCCACAAAAGCTAGAATTGGCATCATAAACACAGAAGCAGCTGTCGTTGTCGAAAAGAACGAAATGAATAACATAACAGCTAATCCAGCTCCTGCATTAATACCAATAATACCAGGATCAGCTAGAGGGTTGCGAACGATTCCTTGAAGTACCGTTCCCGATACCGCCAATCCCATTCCAACTAATAACGCAATGACCATACGGGGCAAACGAAAATTAAATAAAATTAATGCTTGCTTGTCTGTACCTTGACCAAATAATGTCATGATAACTTCTTTAGGAGTCAGGCGGATATGACCAGTATTTAAACTAATGAAAAAAGATATACTAATGAATAGAATAAGCGTTAAAGCAACCAATCTCACTTGTTTTTCTTTTTTTGTTCGACTTTCCTCTTTCCATTTTTCCCTTGTCATATTCCCTTTCCTCCCTTTTTCACTAAATATAAGAAGAAAGGTACACCTAAAAGAGCGATTAATGCGCCAATTGGTATTTCATAGGGACGATTGATCGTACGCGCCGCTAAATCAGCTAAAACAACCAGTATGGCTCCTAACACAGCAGAAGATGGGATAATCCAGCGATAATCATAGCCCACTAGACGACGTGTGATATGCGGGACAATCAATCCAACAAAACTAACGGCCCCTACTACAGATACAGCTGCCCCCGCTAAAATAAGGATAATAATTGCGCTTAGTAGCTTTACACGCCCTGTTTTCTCGCCAAGACCAACGGCGACCTCTTCTCCTAGACTTAACATCGTTATCGATTGTGACAGCATCAATGCCCCTACAAATCCTATCAATAACCATGGCACTATTACCTCTAAATGACTCCATTTAACCCCAGAAACGCCACCTGCATACCAGAAAGCTATATCTTGTCCAACTTCGTAATAGAGGACAATCCCTTCGCTTAGAGCACTTAATAGCGCACTGACTGCCGCTCCAGCTAGTACTAAACGTATTGGGGTTAGTCCGTTTTTGGATAATGATCCAATACCGTAAACAATCCCCGCCCCTAACGCAGCTCCTAAAAAAGAAAATAGGATTAAATAGATATATGGCATACTAGGAAAAACAACAAAACATACCGCTAGCATAAAAACAGCACCTGCATTTAAGCCAAGCAAACCAGAATCAGCCAAAGGGTTGCGCGTCATCCCTTGCATTAATGCCCCTGATATGGCAAAGCAACTACCAACTATAGCTGCTCCAATGACACGTGGAAGGCGAAGTTCCCAAATAATTTGATGTTCCTGCAAATCGGGATTGAATTGAAGTATTGCTTTCCAAACCGTTTTTAAGTCTATATCTGCAGTTCCTAACGATATCGACAACATAAGGGAAAATAATAGAATGAACGACCCACCCACTACAATCCATATTGCCATAATTGGACGTGCCGTTTCGTTTACCTTTCTTAATTGTTCATTTGATGATACCATTTGTTTATTCCTTTCTCCTATATCAGAATCCATACACGAATTAACTTCGTTGAATATCCATCATCTATTTCACATACTCCTAAATCCTGCGTACAAATCACCTTTCTTTTCCTGAAATGCAATAGATGGTAATGTTAATAAAACGGAAACGACGAATCCCTACCATTACATTCGCACGTCCGTTTAATTAATAGTGCGTCGTTTCATTCAACAAACTTATCCCATGATATTCGTTTTTCTTCAGGTAGAATTCACTTCAGATTCTACCTTTCTAGTGATGAAGAAATTCCTTTTCGGTGGACTTTTATGATCCAGTACCTATGTATTACACATAGCAAAAACAGTTCATAAGAGATTTACTCCAATGAACTGTTTGGTATTCCTATCCTGGCAGTGAAAGGTTTGTGTCATTGATAAAACGCCAGTGGTTAGATGAACTTTATTCTTGATTATCATTTAGAATGAGGTCTCTAATAGGAGATTTTCCAATTATCATTGGCTTGTAATAGTATCGCCAGTGTTACCTTCACGTTTAGGCTCCATCAACATAATATTGGACTCCCTTTTGGCGAAAGGTTTATGTTCAACTCCTCCCGGGACAATAAACATTTCACCTTTCGAAATCTTTACCTGCCCATCGCGAAAATCAATAAACATCTCCCCTTCAAGCACGATAAATACCTTATCATCACCTTGATGATTGTGCCACATAAAGTCCCCATCAATTTTAACGAGCTTAAATTGATAGTCATTTATTTCACCAATAACTTTCGGAGACCAATAATCATTCATTTTATATAGTTCTTCCTTTAGTTTAATAGCTTGATAATGGATAATAAGCCCTCCTTGTTTTTAACTACCTTTATATCATGACAGGATTTTGCTTCAAATAGTATTCACTCGTAAGTCTCCGTTCATTTTTTAAAAATACGCAAACGGAAACTTATCATTCATATGTTATACAAAGAAGTCGATGTAGTTCTTCTTGACTTCTTAGGACTCACTAAAGGCATTTAACATATGGTGTAGAGCATATTCCGTAGCCAATGGCCCCCCTGTTATAGCGGAAGAATCCATTAAATAGACATTGCCTTTCTTAACTGCATTTAAATCGTTCCATACATTGCTTCCTTCTAACTCACTCATCAATTTTTCCTCTTTTGTTATATCACCTATAAGAAAAATATGGTCTGCTTGAACAGTTGAAATTCCTTCAAACGAAGTAAATTCATTATTAGCACCTTTAAATGTATCATCTGGTGTAAGTCCCAGTCCCTTTTCTTTATCAAACGCAAGTGTATAGACAGGATTCCCTTCCCCTAACACATTGAACGTCTTTCCGTCCCAGGACAATATAAGTGCTACCGTCTCTCCTTCAATCGAAGTTAATGCATCACGACCTTTGGTGATTTCTTTCATCATTTTATCAATTACTTTTTCTGCTTCTTCTTCTTTCCCGATAATCTCAGCTACTGTACGAAGTCCATATTGCCAATCCTCATAGACGTCCTCAGATTTTAACGTAATAACCGGGGCGATTTTTTCTAGTGAATCATACATTTCTTCATGATGTTCCGTTGCTAAAATATAATCGGGTTCAGTAGAAAGAATTTTCTCGATATTAGGTGATAATTTATCTCCTAATTCTTCAGCTGAATCTAGCTTTCCTTTTAAATATGATAAAGAAGATAGATACTCTTTTTCAGTAGTAGCTACAGGTTGCTCACCTAGTGCAGCTAATATTTCAGGATAAAAGTACCAGATTGAAGCCAATTTTTCTGGCTGTTTCTCAATAACTATTTCTTTATCGAATGCATCTTTAAATGTTCTTGGCCATTCAGTTGCATCTATATTATTTGCTGCTGAAGACGTATCTTCTTTAGTCGATACCTTATTGTCAGCAGGTGTTTCATTACAGCCTGCCAATATACCAACTAATAATAGCAAGGTAACTAGCAGCCCTTTCAACTGTTGCATATGAAGCTCCTCCAATACCATGTTATCTATTGCTTGTCGCTAGTATAGCAAAGGCATTTTTAGATTAGAATGGATGCTTGTTGAAGTTAGCATGGATTATTGATGAACTTCTCGATAATCAGTAGGAGAAACACCAAATTGTTTCTTGAACACCCTACTAAAATAAAAGGGGTCCGTAAATCCAACAGTTTGGGCAATTTGTTGTACAGGTACACTACTTGTATATAGCATTTCTTGCGCTCTGTTTAAACGATATTTCAATACATATTCTGCTGGTCCCATACCTGCATGCCTTCGAAATACGTAAGAAAGTCGATTTCGGTTGACATTGTTTTGTTCTGCAAGTGAGGCTATTGTGTGGCTTTCATAATAGTATTCATGAATATAATTAGATACTCGTTCAAATAAAGCATGTGATTCACAGCTATTCTGCCTATTAACACATAAAAAACTTTCATTTAATGCATCTCGAAACAACATTTCGGTCTGAAACTTTGATATACCACCTGGCTGATTATACACATGCCAAAGACGCATAATTAATTCAGTAAGGCGCGGAGATTGTCCTGTTGATAATTCAAAATGCTGATGAGAAAAGCCTGTTTCTTCTGGTTCTGAGTTACACAATCGATATAAAACCAGAATGTATTCCCAGTTCGTTTTGGCAAACATTTTATGAGATAGATTCATGTTTGCGCCACCATGCACAACTTTTCCTGGAGAAAGGATATAAGGATTTCCATTAAATGAAAATTGTATTTTTCCTGAAAGCGGAAACACAAATCCAGGAAACGAATCTGTATAGTCAGCGTTAGGCACACCTGGATCTTTAGCATATCGATAGATGCCTTTCACTTGAAAAGGGACGTGTGCAAAATGCTCTGCCAACTGATTAACGTTAAAATTCACATTACATACCTCACTTCAATAATAGTTTGTAAATGCTTCTACACTAGATTTTTCTAATAAACTATTATTTATATCAATTACAATAATAATGATTATCATTATCATGCTAATGAGGTTTTACCTTTTTGTCAATAAAACACGAACGGACTATTTCATATTCTGTAATCGAGAACGTAATAATTGGAAGATTCTACAGAAGGAGCATGTTCGTTATGTGTATAGTTGCCGTTATGGTGAAAAACTCGAAATGAAAACACCTCTTTTACCAGGTAGTCCCTACTGTCGTTGCTTATACCATAGCACGTGCGGAATAATCTATTAATCCTTTCGTAATTGAAATAATTAAATGTCAATAGTTCAAAAGCCAGACTTAAGGCGTTCGTATAAGGGAAACAGTAAAACGAAATGATCTAAATCCTTTTAACCACCTTGGAGAGCAGGCGGGCAAAACGTTAATAATATCAGAAATATCGCAATATTTTATACAAATTTCGTACCCCTTTTCCCATTATAAACAGCACAACTAAAACGCTCAGAAAATCTTCTGAGCGTTTTTTTAACGTGATATTTAATTTTCTGCTTCACCCGTTACTTAACTTATCTTTTAACCTTTTTACTTCCTTCTCTAAGACATTTTATGAATTCGTGAGGAGTTTGTAGTAACCGGCGCCTATCGGCACGCCTTTTCGTTACTCTCTTTTTCTTCGCTATCGCTGCGAAAACTCCTTGACCTCACGCCACCAACATCGGGTGTCATGAGGTCAAGGAGATCGAGAGGAAAAAGACGTGCCTGGGCGCCGGTTTTAAATGTTTAGAATTATATATGCTTTTAAACAAGTCATGAAAATGAAGGGTTTTTTGTAGAACTTATTAATTAAAAAAAGGAGGTTAAATTAAAAATGAAAAAGTTTAATTTACTAATATTGTTAGGGTTGTTTATGTTTTTAATGCCGACTATTATTAGTGCAGAAGAGCAGCCAGAAAAGGTTTTAAAAGTAAAAAATAGGTATGAAACTCCTTTTGAAGATGTAATTTTAAAAGAGTCTAACGGAGAAGAGCGTGTAATCATTACTGGAACAAAAGAGACTAAAATGATACCATTGGGTTTGATCCCTCTAAATTAGAAGGTAATGGGGAAATTTCAACTCAAGCCCTTCCACTAGTTTTAATCCCTATTGCTAAATGCAGGAGCAGCTGGAGCAGTTATAGTTGCGGAAGTAACCCTTTATGGAATTGCCAAGGCTTGTCAAAATCTTGAAGGTAAGTATAATTTTTTTGATGACTTTTGTGAAACCCGTGGATATATTTAATTATTAAAGGTGGTATTCATGAGATTTTTAGATAGTAATTGGTTTTCTTTAGTTATTTCATTTACGATAGCTTTTGTCATTAGTATAGGTAAAAATCCACCAGGATTAACCAATAAGGGTTTGTTGTATTTTGGTATTGAGTTACTTATCTTAATGACCTTATGTTTTATTACTGTTAAACTAGTTAATTTTGTTTTTTCATTATTTTCGCTTCGGTAAAATGAATGAAAAATTTATCTTAAAGTAATTTAGGTATTGGAAAAATCAAGTCCTTTCCATCGGGAAGCGTTTTAGAATAGACCGCCTTAAGGCGATATATTCGCCTTAAGGCAACATAGGTCTTTAAGGGGCAGCTGCCATTCGGCCAGGTGCTCTTTTTTGGCGTTTGTCAACGGTAATCGCAGGGAGGGTGGTTTTCCCGACCGAGAATTAACATTTTCATAAATTATTTAACCTTACTTTATTTATCAAATTTTGTCCCTTTTAATAATTCAGCAAATGGATTATTAATTGGTTCCGTCTCTTTTTCTTGTTGCTTTAAATACTTCTGTACGCTCCGTTTATCCATTTTGTTACCCTTTTCTTTTTTTCGACGAGCTTCAAAAGAGGAAAGTTTTTCACGATATCCACATTTACATGCAAAAATTTGTCCTTTACCTTCTCCCCGCAATTCCAATTTCTTTTTACATTGAGGGCAGCGAGCGTTTGTTACACGTGACACGTTTTTACGGTGGCCACATTCACGATCTTGGCAGACAAGCATTTTTCCTTTTTTACCGTTTACTTCAAGCATCGGTTTACCGCAATCAGGGCATGATTTTGTTGAAATATTGTCGTGCTTGTACTTCTTATCGCTGGATTTAATCTCAGCAACTATTTCTTTCGTGTGCTCTTTCATTTCATTAATGAATACATCTTTTTTCAACTGACCTTTAGAAACTAACTCAAGCTTTTGCTCCCATCTAGCTGTTGTTGCAGGGGAACGTAATTCCTTTGGTACCAAATCAAGTAACTGACGCCCTTTTGACGTGATATAAATTTCTTTACCACCACGTTTCTCAACTAAAAATGAATTGAATAGTTTATCAATAATATCTGCTCGTGTTGCGACCGTACCTAATCCACCAGTTGATTTTAAAGTATTTGCAAGCTCTTTATTACTTGTTTGCATATACTTCGTTGGGTTTTCCATGGCCGACAGTAAGGTAGCCTCTGTAAAGCGTGCAGGCGGCTTTGTTTGACCCGATGTCTGAGTGACTAACTTTGTCTTTAGTACATCGCCTTTTTCAATGTTGGGCAGTAATTGTTCTTTTATTTCACCTGTTAATTCATCATCAAATCGATTTTCATAAACTTCTTTCCAACCAGCATTGATTACTACTTTACCTTTAGCAATAAATTTTTCCCCACCAATATCTGTATGTACTGTTACTTGTTCATATTCGTGTGCTGGGAATAAAACTGCTAAGAACCGTTTTACTACTAAATCATAAATTTTCCTTTCCTTATTAGTGAAGGCGGAGAAATTAACACATTCCTCAGTAGGTATAATTGCATGATGGTCGCCTACTTTCGAGTCATTGACGAACGATTTGTTTTCTTTAATTGGCTTAGCTAAAATTTTATTTGCAGCTGATCGATATTCACCAACAGCAAAAGCCTTTACACGCTGTGGAATCGTTGAAACAATATCACTTGAAATAAATCGTGAATCTGTTCGAGGGTATGTTAACACTTTATGGTGCTCATACAACTTCTGCATGATATTTAATGTTTCCTTTGCTGAATAGCCGAATAATTTATTTGCATCACGTTGTAATTCGGTTAAATCATAAAGCCCCGGAGCAAATGACTTTTTTGGTTTACGTTCAATCGCCACAACTTTAGCATCTTGACGACCAATTGATTGAACAATGGCATTAATTTTTTCCTTGTTAAAGCTACGACCATTACCGTTTGAATCTTGCCATGTTAATTTAATCGTATCGGTTTGTGCTTCGATACCATAATATGTTTCTGCCCTGAAATGTTTAATTTCATCTTCCCTCGTCGCAATTATGGCTACTGTAGGTGTTTGAACACGTCCGCAATTTAGTTGTGCATTGAAACGTGTCGTAAGGGCTCGAGTAGCATTTAAACCGATATACCAATCTGCTTCAGATCGTGCAACAGCAGCATGATATAAATGTTCATAGTCTTTTCCTGGTTTGAGATTTTTGAAACCTTCTTTAATCGCTTGATCCGTTACAGAAGAAATCCATAAACGCTTAATCGGTTTGTTTACTTTCGCCTTAGCGATTATCCACCGAGCTACAAGTTCACCTTCACGACCTGCATCCGTTGCCACGATTATTTCATTAACATCTTTTCGGTTCATTTGGCTTTTAACAGCGTTAAATTGTTTTCCAGTCTTCTTCATTACTGTTAGTTTCAAACGCTCAGGTAACATAGGCAAATCTTCTAATTTCCATGTTTTGTATTTTACGTCGTAACTTTCTGGATCAGCAAGTGTCACTAAGTGTCCAAGCGCCCATGTTACGATATATTTATTCCCTTCCAAACACCCATTTCCTTTTTTATCACAATTTAATACACGTGCAATATCACGTGCAACAGAAGGCTTTTCCGCTAGTACTAAACTTTTTGGCATTATAATCGCATCCTTTCAAAACCTTATTCAAATATAACATAGATTTTGAATGTTCTCCGTTAAGGCTATAAAAACGCGCTATGCTTCGTTGCTAAGGATTCCTTGAATATAACAGAATCGAACCCTTATCGTGAAAAACGTAAATTTTTTAAAAAAAGATTACACAGATTCATGAAGAGAGTAAGAAACAACGTGGTGCACCTAAGATGAAATGCTTGAAAAAAAGTCACAATATTAGCTGAAAACGGGTTCAACGTTTGATGAAAGAAGCTGGTATTCAATCATCATCGTTCAAAATTTCTTCCGCCACCTAGTAAAGAAAAGGGGAAAGAACGAGTAAACATTATTAACGGAGACTTTTCTACGATAACAATCAACCAAAAATGGGTTGGTGATATAACGTATATTCACACGCTTCGTATAAAATGGGCTCATCTCTAGTGGGAATCGCATCCTTTGCGCTAATAATTATTTATTAGCAATTGCTTCAAAAGTAATTGTCTGGGTTGAATGTGTAGGATAGTCCCCGTATTTGTAATCGGCTGAGATTATTATCTCTCTAAAACCAATCTGTTCAAGAATCAGTTTAAATTCTTCCACCCCATACCAACGAAGTGGAAATCTTTCTAGCTCTGATTGTGTTAATTGACCATGATTCCATTTTTCATATCGATGATGAGATATGGTATATTGACTAATAAAATCAACTTCGACTATTTTACTTTCTAAAGTGATCATTTCCTCATTTTGAGATTTCCAAGTTTTTGTCGATACATTACCAACCGTTAGATCCGTTTGCAAAAAGATGTCTAAAATAAGCTTGCCTCCATCAGAAAGGTGGTTATAGAAATTTTTCAAGGCATTAAGGGAATCCTCTCTTTTATGTAGCAACAAAAATGTTCCGGTTGGTACGATAATCGCCTCATATTTTGTATCCAATGCAAATGACTCCATTTTCCCTTTAAACAATTTTGGCTGCAATCCTCTATTTTCACAATTATTACGGCAAATTTTCAACATTTCATCGGATACATCAAAACCATCAACTTTTAATCCTTTTTCTAGAAGTGGAATAAGAATCCGGCCAGTACCAACCCCAGGTTCAAGAACTTTCCCTTCACACGAAGCCAATCTATCGCTGTAAAACTCCACATCACCAAAAGAAAGCCCAATATATTTGTCTATGTCATATACCTGTGAAGAAAGATTGCTATAATAACCCAACATATACTTTTTCCCCTTTCCTTTACCATCACTAATCCGTGCGTTTAAGAAACTTAGGAGCCCTGCATATCAACATATATTGATGTGATCTAAACAAGTTACAACATTCGTTTAATATACAGTCCATAGCGTTATAATTAGTTATACTTAAGTTAACATTTTGATAGTCTCCCGAAATAGATCTTTGGTAATCTGTATATTTATCTGTTTCTTCTACAAAAAATATCTCTTACCTGTTCATACCTGTCACCAGGTCAATACTTGGCATGGAGTCTACTTGAAAGTCTAATAAACTCATTAACTACTTTAATTCGCTTCCACATATTTCATTCCCTTCTTTTTAAACGAAATGTCTTGAACTATGCTTCTTACTAGAAAGTCTCGTGTTTCTTAGCGTTCTTTCTGTGTATGTCCATCCTCTTTCACTTGATTCAATATTTCATTCGCTTTTTTCACCGAACATATATTGTTACTGGCTTCTAATAAAAAAGTGGGCAATTTCTTTACACTTACACCGTCTAAACTAAAAAAATCCTCTAACAATTCAGCTATTGGAGTAAATGAATGAGAAATGGGAAGATGGGCATTGAACAATCCTTTTACAGTATTCACAATAAATGCTGTAGTTATTTTTTTGGTAAATGGTTTGATGGAGAAGAGGCTGTGTAGAAAAAAAGAACCAAGCACAATGCCTGGTTCAAAAACGTTTCTAAATACCTAAACGTTCTTTAATAGCAAACTGAAGTAGTTGAGAAAAGTTAATGCCTTCTGATTTAGCTGCATCACTTAGGCATGGTTAATGTTTTTTTGATGGTTTTATTTTGTATGTCTTCACGAATATAATCTGTTTATGCTTCAACGATGACGATAAAACCACCAGTAGGTATTGAAATTTCATTTGGAGTAGAAGGAGATGGGATGATTTCGTTATCTTCTTCCATACCATACAAGAACCCTTCTAGGGCGTCTTTTGCCATATGCATAGCTTCTGACGTGTCACAGCCTTCTGTGATGCAACCTGGTAAATCAGGGAATGTAATAATATAGCCTTTATCTCCATCTGTTCCAGGGTCAAAAATTGCGGGAAATAAATACTTTGCCATTTATATAAAACCTCCTATGCAGGTGATTTTTTTAGTCCAGCCTAATTGAGTATGTGCGATGGGCATGAGTGTAACCTCAATAAAAAAACAGAAAGGATACAGTACTTAAGATAGGTAGAGAGGCCTGAGGTTGAGAATCTTTCCTTTTTGTTTTAGGTGAAAAAAATGCAGTTAATATAATTGCTAATGCTGAAAACTAACCAAACGCCCATCCCACCTTTCTTCTTTAAAAGAATTCCTTATTAAAGTTACCTGAGGAGGTAATTTGTAAAGTCAAATTCATAATTGCTCTTTTAAAAAACAGAAATCCTGCAACTTGTTGCTGATTTAATTGTGCACTAATACGATTTGCAGCTAATTTTTAAGCATTGTAAATAAGGGTAACTATGCCAAAATGAACTTTGGCACGTTTCCCGTCTTCTGATGCACCTAGTCATGATTTCTTCGTTACTTTGTGATATATTTTATTGCCTCATATTTTGGGGTAGGTTCCATGTCATATAATGAAGTATTCCCCCAGCCTTGTGGGATGTTTTGGACAACTACCATTATACAGGATTTGGGGAGGTACTTCCTTTTTTATGTTTATAAGCCCTTGGCACGCAAGGGCTTATAATTATGAAATTCATTCATTCTATTTAAAAAATGAATTTTTTCAGTCTTCCTAAAGGATTAGCGATTTAGCAAACTTCCAACGTAACGCAGTAATTCATTTGCCGAGCTAGAATTGTACCCATACTCATCAATTAACGTGGCAATCACTTCATTTATTTTCTTCAGTTGCTGTTCATCTGGTGTCTTCGTCGATGTCGTAATCTTCACTACATCTTTAAGGTCAGAGAAAAGTTTCTTCTGAATCGCCTCTCGTAACCGCTCATGGGATGCATATTCAAATTTGCGACCTTTTCGGGCATAGGCAGAAATGCGAATAAGAATCTCTTCTCTGAAGGCTTTCTTTGCGTTTTCGGAAATGCCAATTTGTTCTTCAATGGAACGCATTAACTTCTCATCAGGATTGAGTTCTTCTCCTGTCAACGGATCGCGTAATTTCGTTTTATTACAGTATGCCTCGACGTTGTCTAAATAATTGTCCATTAACGTTTTGGCAGACTCTTCATACGAATAAACGAACGCCTTCTGCACTTCTTTCTTTGCAATTTCATCATATTCTTTACGGGCAGTAGAGATGAAATTCAAATACCGTTCTCTATCCTCTTTAGAAATAGAAGCATGTGATGTTAATCCATCCTTCAACGACCGCAACACATCAAGCGCGTTAATTGATGTCATTTCCTTCTTAATAATAGTGGAGGAAATGCGGTTTATAACGTAACGTGGATCAATACCCGTCATTCCCTCGTCATGGTGCTCATTCTTCAGTTCTTCAATATCAACGTCACTAAATCCCTCTACCGTTTCCCCATCATACAATCGCATTTTCTTCAGTAAATCTACGCTTCCGTTCCCTGACTCCTTTAATCTCGTTAAAATCGTGAACATAGCAGCTACTTTCAATGTGTGTGGCGCTATATGCACATTCTTGATATCACTTTGTCCTATCATTTTCTCGTAAATACGCTCTTCTTGCGTTACTTTCAAGTTATACGGAACAGACATGACAATCATCCGCGAATGGAGTGCCTCGTTTTTCTTATTGGATATAAAGGAGCGATATTCTGATTCATTTGTATGGGCGACAATTAGCTCATCCGCGCTTATTAACGCAAATCTCCCCGCTTTAAAATTCCCTTCCTGTGTTAACGATAGCAAATGCCATAGAAACTTCTCGTCACACTTTAGCATTTCTTGAAATTCCATAATGCCTCGATTCGCTTTGTTCAATTCTCCATCAAAACGATACGCTCGTGGATCTGACTCCGATCCGTACTGGGCTATTGTAGAGAAATCAATGGACCCAGTTAAATCAGCGATGTCTTGCGATTTAGGATCTGACGGACTAAACGTTCCGACGCCTACTCTTTTATCCTCTGAGAAGAAGATACGCTCTACTCTTACATCCTCAATCCGACCGCCATACTCATTTTCTACGCGCATGACATTAAGTGGAGAGAGATTCCCTTCTACACGTATGCCATATTCTTCAGCAAAGTCTTCGCGCAAATGCTGTGGAATTAAATGTAAGGGGTCTTCATGCATCGGGCATCCTTTAATTGCGTACACTGCACCTTCATCAGTATGAGAAAAACGTTCCATCCCTCTTTTTAACAGTGTTACAATGGTTGATTTTCCTCCACTTACTGGCCCCATTAATAACAGAATCCTTTTCCTTACATCTAATCGTTTCGCAGCTGGATGAAAATACTCTTCAACTAAACGCTCCATCGCCTCTTCTAAACCAAATATTTCATTGTCAAAAAACTTATAGTGAAAATGCCCATTCTCCTCTTCAATGCCGCCGTGTTTAATCATATTGTATACACGGGAGTGAGCTGATTGTGCAAGATACGGGCGTTCCTTCACCATTTCTAAATACTCAGCAAAAGTACCTTCCCACTTTAACTTCTCTTCTTCTTCTCGTACATTTTGTATCTTCTTTAAAATATCCACACACTGTACCTCCCCTGTCTAAGTTAGCAAATAGCTGAATTAGTACAGTCTATGTGTGAGCTTACAGAATAATGAATGAACGATAGTAGACAATACATGCAACGAAAAGAACCATACAAAAGCAGAAACAACTTAGGCCTAGTTCTGCTCTTGTATGGTTTGGAGTATTTTCTCAAATAAACCTTTCATTTGTACCACTTCCTCATCATCTAAGCTTTTCTTAAAAAGTTGGTACACGTATTGTTCATAAAGATTTAAATCATGTGCATATTTTTTTCCTTTACGAGCAAGTTCCATTCGATGGACCCGTTTATCATTTGGGTCAACCGATTTCTGAACATAATGTGCATCCTCTAGTTTTGTAATCATTTGACTTATCGCGCTTTTCGATACATTCATTTGTTCCGCTAACTGTGTAACGGTTGGCTTGTCTAAGCGAATGATTAAAGTTAATAGAACTTCTAATGATGAAGTAAGTTGGTATGCTTTAAATCGATCTTCTACATCTGAAAGCTTGCCCCATATTTGTTCAAATCGTTGATACAATTCAATCACATTGTCGTTAGAACACATATCAACTCTCCCATATTATAATTAGTGTGCCACTTTACCTACATTAAGCACAATGACACCGACGATAATGAACACAATTCCTATAATCATCGTACCATTAATACTTTCTTTAAAGAAGTACACCCCGACTCCAACAGTTAACGCCGTACCAATACCAGACCAAATAGCATATGCAGTATTAAGTGGTAAATAATGAAGGGTATGTTGTAGAAAATATAAAGCAACCATAAACCCTGCGACAACCCCAACATTCCC
The DNA here is from genome assembly GCF_000775615.1 of Pontibacillus litoralis JSM 072002. Taxonomy (GTDB): domain Bacteria; phylum Bacillota; class Bacilli; order Bacillales; family BH030062; genus Pontibacillus; species Pontibacillus litoralis. Next base: position 21,866 of record NZ_AVPG01000007.1, on the reverse strand, counting down.
CCAAAACTTCGGAATCCCTTCTAACGTAGATAACTTCAGCATAGAACTTCCAATCACTTCACTTATAATAGCAGCAAACAAAAGCACATATCCCATAACTCATGCACCTCCCAAATTAATTTAGTTAAGTTAACTTAATTATATTATCGTTTTGTAAGGTTTGTTGTCAATTATTTTTTCTTGTACAAGCTAAAACAATTGTAAGGAAACGCTAACATTTTTACAAAGAAGTGTGGAAAACATTTCACAGACTTTGTACAATTGGTTATAATAAGAGATGGATGAACACAAGCTAAGCACGTTACATAAGGGGGTAGAATCATGAAGCTAGCACTTATCCTTGGCGTATGTATTACATTTTTAGTTTCTATTTACACATCAGGATATGAATCAAAATGAGGATGAAAAGCGAGCATTGAGTAAATCATGCTTGCTTTTTTTATTAAGGGGAGGTACTAATGAAGAATATTCACGCCTTTATGATCAAGTTGCTTCTTACCATTTTGCTGATTTATTATGGATATATGTATGTTACGAATCGTGCAGGAGGCATAATTCACCTTATTCTCGGCCTAACGTATAGCATTTGGGTAATAAACGATATTGTAAAGCATCAGCGAAATCAATCCTGGCTTGAATCATACTCGTTTTTCTCTAAGCACCACAAATAGAAGATCAGCTCCATAAAGGCTGATCTTCTCCTATGACAAATTAGGGAATCCTTGTTGGCGCAACACTTCATAAATTAGGATAGCTGCTGTATTCGATAAGTTCAATGAACGTACTTTGTCTGTCATATGAATACGTAAGCAACGATCTTCTTTCCCTTCTAGCAATGACTTCGGAATCCCGTCCGTTTCTCGACCAAAGACGAAGAACAGTTCTTCATCCGGATTACTATAATCGAAATCGGTCCAATATCCTGTCCCGAAATTCTCAATATAATAGAAACTGCCTTCAGGAAATGCCTCATACAATTCTTCTATAGAATCATAATAACGAATATCTACATCGTGCCAATAATCTAGCCCTGCTCGGCGTAACATTTTGTCTTCTGTCGAAAATCCTAACGGCCGAATTAAGTGTAAAACCGTATTCGTCGCTAAACACGTTCTCGCGATATTCCCTGTATTAGCTGGTATTTCTGGTTGATATAACACCACATGGAGTGCCATTTCGTTCACCTCGTATTTCTTATTCACAATGCCTTGTATTATACCACAAATTTAATTTCCTATTTGAAAAAATTTATACTGAATATTTGGCGTATAGGCAGTGGAATCCTCATACGTCCAATACCGGTGATAACTATTGGACGTATGTGCATTTACTAATGGCTCCCCAAGACCATCCTTAGCGACGACCATTGTATTATGGTTCCATACGCCATCCCCTTCAAAATCGTAACATATCACATCTCCTGGCATTAACGCTCTCGCCTCTGATACTTCTGTTGCCTGTAATCCTTGCGTCGAACCACTTAAATACCAGCGCAATGAATTGGCCACTGCCCAGCTAAAGCTCCACGTCCGATGATTATACCACCATCCCTTGCTACGATTAGGGCTCCCCCACATAGGAGCACCCCCTGCACGTAAGCATTGGGAAATATAATTTGTACAATCATCCGTAAAATGGCGGTAATCGGGATTGTAACTATTCCACCAACGATTCGCATACTGCACAGCTTGATGACGATTGTACTCAAACCGTAAATGTTCTCTTTCTTCCTGCTCCTCATCATGATGATCAAACTGCACTAGTTGCTTAGCTACTTTTGCCTTATCTAGTGGTATTTCATAATCTTCTACAATGTTATTCTTATTTAGTACAGCTAGGTGCCGTTTCACCCCCTCTTCTATATAAAAATGCCCCGCTTGGTTCATAAAGAACGAAGCACGTAAAAGATACTCCACTTGTTGATGATTGCTAGATAACGTAATAATTCGATCAGGTATTCCATCTACACTTATTCGCACCACTTTAGCTCCTCGTTCTTCCAACAATGCTACTTTACGATGTATCCACGACCAATCACGTTTCCAGCCCTTTTTCTCCTCAAGCCTTCTCAACCAAAATTGTCTTAAAAGCACGCGAGCATTCACACACACTCCCCCTTTTATTCTATCCATATGTCCAACCAAGAAAAGATAGTAAAAAAAGCTACCCCTTTTATAAAGAGACAGCTTTTGCTTGTTCATGATTTAATAAATGTTCTTTTTTATCTAGTCCGCCTGCATATCCAACTAGAGCACCGTTGCTCCCAATCACTCGATGGCACGGATAAATAATGGAAAGGGGATTTTTATTAATGGCACCTCCGACAGCTCGAATTGCCTTAGGAGCTTGTATGCTTATGGCAATATCTTTGTAAGAGCGTGTTTCCCCTAAAGGAATATGCGTTAAAGATTGCCACACTTTTTGTTGAAAGGGTGTACCATACAAATCGTATTCTAAGTTAAATGCGATCCTTTCTTTAGCGAAATACTCCTTGAGCTGCTCTTTAGCTGTTTGGAAAGGCATATCATCATTGATCCACTCCACTCGCAAGAAGTACTTACGAGCCCAATTCCTAAGCTTGGTATCGACATCTTGCAACGTTCCATAATCAATCCGACATAATCCTTTCTCCGAAGCAACTAACGTTAAAGGACCTACTGGAGATTCCATTTCACTATAGTATAAAAAGGCACGCATATATATCCTCATCCCTTTACAAATAAGATTTTACATTATTGTACATGCTTCACATGAAATAAGAAAGCATTCCTTACCTTTATGCTAAAATTGAACTAGAAGTTACAGTTTTACTTATGAATAGACAGTTGCCTAATGAGAAGATTCGTTTAATAAAGCTAAACCTTTTTCCATTTCAGCACGTACATCTTCATCGCGCTCTGTTGCGCGGGCTTTACGAATAACTTCTTCTGATGAGGCAACACCAATCTTCCCTAAAGCCCAAGCTGCCGTACCTCGAATAACAGGCCGCGGATCTTCAAACATTAACCGCGTTAATTCATCCACTGCTGATTCCTCTTTGAAGTGAGCAAGAGCCAAAATCGCATTACGTTGAATTGGCTTTTTCCCGCGCCATGAACCAGACATTTGCCCATATGTCTCTTTAAATTGTCGATTGGATATAGACAATAACGGCGTTAATAATGGCTTTACCTTTTCCGGTTCTGGCTCCATCTCTTGGTGTAGATGAAAATCTTTCTTTTTATTTTTTGGACAGACGGTTTGACATGTATCACACCCGTAAAGCCGATTCCCAATTACACTGCGATATTGATCTGGTAGAAATCCTTTCGTTTGTGTTAAGAAAGCGATACACTTTTGCGCATTTAATTGATTGCCTTGGACGAGCGCACCTGTCGGACAGGCATCAACACAAATCGTACAATCTCCGCAGCTATCCTCGACAAGCTCATCAGAGGGAAAAGGAATATTCGTAATCATTTCCCCTAAATACACATAGGAACCAAATTCTTCCGTAATAAGGTTTGTATGTTTGCCGACAAAACCAATACCTGCTCGTTCTGCGACAGCTCGGTCAGATAACTCTCCTGTATCAACCATCGACCTCCAGCGCAATTCCGGATAGCGTTCTTGTAAATAAGAAGCTAGTTTATTTAAACGGTCATTTAACACATTATGATAATCTTCGCCCCACGATGCTCGGCAGAAAATGCCCCGCCGCTCTCCTTTTTTACTTCGTGGTGCACCTTTTAATTTGGAAGGATAAGCTAAAGCAATGGAAATAATTGATTTCGCTTCAGGCACATGCAATTTCGGCTCTGTTCTTTCTTCTATTGTCCCTTTTTCGAAGCCGGATTGATAACCTAACGCTTGTTGCACTCGTAATCGTTCTTTCAATTGTGTGAACACATCAGGAGAAGTAAATCCAATCTTATCAATACCAATCGTTTTACTGTACTGCATCACATCTTCTTTCAATTGCTGAATATCCATCCTCTTCCCTCCTTTCTACCTCACTGTATGTCATTTAGAGTAACGTTACATTTGCCGTGCGCAAGCGATTCAAAGCAGCTGCAATTTCGAAGCGACGCGGGCGAGCGAGTTCCCCTGGATGTTGCTCGGGATAAGGCGCAAAAGAAGCCATACCCTGTTCATCCATTTGCTTCTCTAACCTATCCAGTAAATCAGGTAGACTTTGCCGTTTCTTAAGCAACCCTTTTCGTTCCATATATTGAAGCACCATCGCAATCGTATTCGTTTGTGCGGAATGAACCATTTGCTCGACCAAATGTAGTGAAAGGTCCTGTTGCCCGATCACAATATGATGAAGACCTTTTGCTTGTACCTTCGATTTCTTCCCTTTATAACTCTGAATGCTAGAAGATTGAAAATGCCGATTAGGAAATGAATGAAACGGAACCACTACTTCTTTCCTTCTCTTCTGCGGATGCGCTGCAGCAATTTTTTTCGCCTTATTTGTCACATTGAATGGCTCATATTGATCGAGTAAAATCACTTCATCTGCTACGTCAAAATAATCACCAGAACCACCCATGACAAGAATGGTCGACACATCAAGTTCGTCTTTCATTGGCTTCACTTGATCAATAAACGGAGTAATCGGCTCTTTTTCCTTTGTTACTAACGATTGCATCCGCTCATCACGAATCATGAAATTCGTTGCACTCGTATCTTCATCCATTAATATCGTTGAAGCACCTGCCTCTATTGCTTCCATTACGTTTGCAGCTTGTGACGTACTCCCACTCGCATTGTCTGTCGAAAATTGTGTCGTATCTTCTTTATGTGGCAAGTCGTTAATAAATGGTGAGATGTTTACAGTTGTAACCGCTCTTCCATCTTCTGCTCGCACTTTCATAGCATTTAAATCTGTAAGGACAAACTCTCTTCCATCTCCACGAATATGAGGATATACCCCGCGCTCTATTGCTTTCAATAGTGTACTTTTCCCATGATATCCGCCACCGACAATGAGTGTTATCCCTTTCTTTAACGCCATACCAGTAATTGGTTGTTCTTGGTGAGGAATTGAGATGGATACTCGATTCTCTTCTGGACTTTGAAAAGGTACTGCCTGTTGTAACGGTCGATCGCTAATACCACTTTCCCTCGGTAAAATAGAACCATCAGCCACAAATGCAACCCAATTTTCTTCCTTCATTTTAGCTCGAATCGTATCATGTTGATCAGCAAGCTCGCACGTTCGTTGGATTTCATGATCATTTAATGATAAAACAGAGTGAGTTAACACATTTGGTATTACATGAAAAAGCAACTTTTCCGCTTCTTTCCCGTTGATCCTCCTACCATTAGCAGGTAATCCAATCGAAAGACAAAGTACCATTTCTTCCTTATGTAGCGTTACTGCTGTACGTTCTATTAATTCTTGTCCTGGTGTATCCACCATAATCATACCGCTTTTCCCTGTACCTTTAATAAACGTTTTATCCCGAGCAATAGCCTGCGATACGCTTCGTGCGATGAAATCTTCTGTGTATATTTTTCTTGATTGCGTCTGCTTCCACTCAGGCATGATATATACAGATTTATTCGGTATAATAACTCTCAATTTAGAAGGAGATGCGAACGGGTCTCCCTGCACATAATCAAACCGTAGTTCATATCCTTTGTAAGTGTAATGCCCTTGCAACTCTTTATACGCTTTATATCCCTTACCATCTATTTTTCTCAACAATTGTTGTAATGTATTCAATTCCATTCATCTCTCCCACTGCATTGTTTGTTTTAGTGTAACGTGTTCCACGCCTTCAAGCAAAAGGAATAAAAACATAATAAAAACGCAATGCTTCGTTTTCACACCTCTAAACGAAACACTGCGTTGGTAACTTATAATTGCAATGGAGCGGGTGAAGGGAATCGAACCCTCATCATCAGCTTGGAAGGCTGAGGTTTTACCACTAAACTACACCCGCATTAGTATTTTATTAATAAATAGAAAGAACTGTCTTAACTATTCATTTAAATTTGATAACAGAATCTATCTTAACAAAGGATTAACATTTATTCAATAGGATAATGAATATTTTGTCGAAATATCTTATTATTTTTTGTAATTGAATGAATTTCATACTAATCAGCCCTTGTGAGACAAAGGGTTAAAAACAGAAAAAAGGAAGCACCTCCTAAATGTTGTATACCAGAATTTTACTTAAAGGGTTCTCCTATACAAAAAGACTACGTTTTGATTTCCGTCATAAACCGTTCACTAATAATCTCAACATCAATTCTCTTTTTCTATATTTTTATTCTCTTCAATTTTATCTAACACAATCGTGATAATTGTTGCAAACACAATAAATCCTATATATTCCATCCAATCCTCAAAAAATTAAAAGCGACCCCTACACCTAGGGCAAGTATTAAAAGACGGGTAATTTTCCATAAAATATTCAATAGTATACAACCTCCCATTAAATCAAATCTAAATAATTAAATTTTAATAATTTGAATATTAACCCAATTAAAACAAACTATAAATAAACTAATTTTCCTAGAGGCTTCTATTTTATAGGAGTGATTTTTTTAAAAAAAATTAGTTTTATACTTTATTACTTTTGTAAATTGCCATTATACACCTATCTATCTTTTTCATTCTCTTCATATGCTAATGCAATTGTTACTATTTCCTCTGGTGATAACTCTTCATTATGCCAAAATATTAAGTCACTTGAAGCTGGATGAGGTACATTACTTTTTAATATATCAACATATTCACTCACTTCTCCATCAGACAACTTCGGATTACATATTTTTTCTACAAGTTCAATTAATTCCTCTTTAGATAGTTTATTTTCCATAACATTCACTCTTTCCTAAATCAATGTCCTTTTTTCCAAAAATGATATGCTGGATCTAAGATGTTTTGATGCATTTTTGGTGAAGTAATTATTAAACTATCAAGATTATATACTTCTCCGCCTTTATCTATAGGCTGTTTATGATGAAGTATATATGACTTGTGTTTACCATAATGTTCAAGCTTAGGAGCAATTGGTGCATCCTCTAACATTCTTGTAACATTTCGGCTATTAAACTCTTCCGCAAAACTTGAGTTTGCAACTGACTTCCCTATAAACAAATGGATTCAAATACATATTCCCTCTCCAATTAATCAATATTCTCATTAATAGGTTGACAATTTATGGCCAACGTTATATATTTTGCACTAGGGAAACTTTTGTTGTGTTGGCTAAATGTACAAAAATAAGAACACCAGCGTATTACTACACATATAATTTTTTAAGCCTAACGTGTTCAAAATTTTTTTACCTTTAATTTGCCTCAGGGAAACAATTTTCATGAAATCAAAAAGGAGATGAAAAAGCATGAAGAAATTAATTGTCTTATTATTAGTACCTTTTTTCCTACTAGCTGGTTGTGGAAACGAAAGCGGTAATGCAACACAATCCGATGCAGAAGGAAAAATCAATATTGTAACAACAATTGCTCAAATCGGTGATATCGCCAAAAATGTTGGTGGCGAGCATGTACAGGTAGAAAGTTTAATGGGACCTGGTGTTGACCCTCACGTCTACGAAGCTGTTCCTAGTGATATCGATAAATTAGAAAATGCTGATTTAATTTATTACAACGGACTTAATCTAGAAGGGCAAATGAATCAAATATTCGAGAAAATGCAGGAAGAAAAGCCTACTTATGCAGTCGCTGAAACTATTCCACAAGAAAAACTTACTGCCGATCCTGAAAATCCTGAAGTAGCCGATCCACACGTTTGGTTTGATATTCAATTATGGCAATACGCTGTAGAGGAAGTGACAAACGCATTAATTGAATTAGACCCAGATAACAAAGCAGATTACGAGAAAAATAGAGAAGCATACTCTAAAGAACTAGATGAATTACATGAGTACGCCCTACAAAATGCTGAGGAAGTACCAGAGAAGAGTCGCGTGATGGTAACAGCTCATGATGCCTTTCAATATTTCGGTGATGCTTATGGCTTTGAAGTAATGGGGCTACAAGGATTAAGTACAGATTCTGAATTTGGCTTAAAAGACGTTCAACGCATTGTTGACACATTAGTAGAACGAGATATTAAAGCTGTATTTGTTGAAAGTAGTGTCTCCGATGAAGCGATCAACGCAGTAGTTGAAGGCGCAAAAGATAAAGGACACGAAGTAGAAATCGGTGGAGAAATTTATTCTGATGCGATGGGCCCTGAAGGAACAGAAGAAGGCACTTATGTCGGTATGTTTACCCACAATATTGATACGATTGTTAATTCACTTAAATAAAAGGAAAGGAGCATCATCCCTATGCATGCATTACAAGTCAATAATATATCTGTCACCTATGAGAAACAGCCAGTATTAGAAGGCGTACAATTCAATATCCCAGAAGGTACACTTACCGGTATTATTGGGCCGAACGGTGCTGGTAAATCCACATTAATTAAAGCAATTTTACACTTAATTCCGCGTTTATCTGGAGAAGTTACAGTTTATGGTAAACCTTACAAACAGCAGCGCAAACTGATTGGTTACGTCCCTCAACGAAGTGAAGTCGACTGGGATTTTCCAACAAATGCGTTAGACGTCGTATTAATGGGCCGTTATGGGCATATTGGTATGTTTAAACGTCCGAATAAGAAAGAAGTACAATTCGCATACGAATGCTTAGAGAAAGTCGGGATGAAAGCATTTGCTAATCGGCAAATTAGCCAATTATCTGGCGGACAGCAACAGCGAGTATTCCTAGCACGCGCACTAGCTCAAGATGCACAAATCTATTTCATGGACGAACCATTCGCGGGTGTCGATGCCGCAACGGAAAAGGCGATTATGAAACTATTACAAGAATGGAAAGAGCAAGGAAAAACGGTATTAGTCGTGCATCATGACTTGCAAACCGTCCGTGACTACTTTGACAATTGCTTATTATTAAACAAAAAGCCGATTGAATGTGGTCCTACCGAGAAAGTATTCACACTAAATAATTTAGAAAAAACGTATGGAGGAGCGATTTCCTTCTTAGGCAATAGTCCAATGCTCGTTCAGAAAGGGTGATCTATATGGAAAACCTACTATACTTACTCTCCAATGCAAACACACAATGGGTTTTAATGGGATCCCTTATTCTCGGATTTGCAAGTGGCGTAATTGGAAGTTTCGTATTATTAAAAAAACAAAGTTTAATAGGAGATGCAATGGCACACGCCACATTGCCGGGAGTATGTCTTGCCTTCTTAGTCATTGGCGAGAAATCAACTCCTATCTTTTTAATCGGGGCAGCCGTAACAGGATTAATTTCAACCTATTTAATTCAAGCTATCGTCAAGCACTCACGCATTAAGACAGATGCAGCCATAGGTGTAGTGCTGTCTGTTTCATTCGGTTTAGGAATCGTCTTGCTTACGTATATTACGCAAAATACATCAGGGGATAAAAGTGGAATTGACGAGTTTATTTTCGGGCAAGCAGCATCAATGGTCCGAAGTGATATTCAGGTGATAGCTGTAGGTTCTGTAGTAATATTACTTGTATCTACTTTGTTCTTTAAAGAATTAAAAGTCTCCATCTTTGACCCTTTGTATGCAAAAGGTATTGGGTTACCAGTAAACTTATTAAATGGCGTATTAATGGCACTCGTCGTCGGTATCGTTGTCGTCGGTATTCAAATGGTTGGGGTTGTGTTAATTGCAGCTTTATTAATTACTCCCCCATTAGCTGCTCGATATTGGACAGATCAGCTAGGTCGGATGAGTTTTTTGGCAGGAATTATTGGGGCATTGTCTGGTGTGTTTGGTACATTAATTAGCACAATAGGGAACGGATTACCAACTGGTCCCCTCATCGTATTGTGTGCGTCAGTGATTTTCCTCATTTCCTTATTACTCGGAACACGTAAAGGTCTTATTACAAAGGTGGTGCGCCACGCATGAGTTATGATGCATGGATTCTTCTTATTGGAAGCCTCGTTGGTATCACGTGCGGGGTGACCGGAGCAATACTTGTACTACGGAAAATGGCTATGATTGCTGACGCGATTAGTCACACCGTATTACTTGGAATCGTATTAGCCTTTTTCGTTACCCAATCATTAAATGGCCTTCCGATGTTAATTGGAGCTGCAATCGTTGGGGTATTAACAGCAGTTATGGTGCAAGCGCTCGATTCAAGTGGCGTACAATCTGACGCTGCGATAGGTGTGGTGTTCACTTCCCTATTTGCCTTAGGTGTCGTGTTAATCTCGTTTATCGGGGATAATGTGCACCTCGACGTTAACCATGCGTTAATGGGAGAGATTGCTTTCACCCCTTGGGATACGCTCATCATTAATGGCAATAGCTATGGACCAGTGGCTGTATGGATGTTAGGCGGCGTACTACTGTTCAACCTAACTCTTATCCTATTATTCTATAAAGAAATTAAAATAAGTACCTTCGACCCAGCAATGGCTATTTCCATTGGGGTGCCTGTCATGTTTATTCATTACATGCTTATGACAATGGTATCATTTTCCACTGTTGCTTCCTTTGATAGTGTAGGAGCGATCTTAGTTGTTGCCATGCTCATCGTACCAGGAGCAACCGCCTACTTGTTAACCGATCGATTCGGCATGATGCTGATTCTAAGCGGAGGTATTGGTGCTTTATCTGCCTTTTTAGGATATGGAATGGCTCTTACATTTAACGTATCTATTTCAGGTTCCATGGCAGTCGCAACTGGACTCATCTTTACAGCGACATTTATGCTTAGTCCAAAACATGGCATGGTAGCTAAATGGTTGAGGCGTAAACAACTGCAACAAGAACAACAAAAAGTTAGTGCATAAATTCTAGAAAGGAACCTCCTAACGCTTAACGCTAGGAGGTTCCTTTTTTGTTGATTTTATAATTCCCCCTGTACCCTGCTTATTATTTCTTCAATAAATGGAGGCACAACTAGTTCTCACAAAGCTAACACCATCTATAAACACATATAGCCTAACATTACACCATAACACAATTAACAAAAATACGCACATTATTTACAGTCTATTTACAATAAATCAATGTTCATTTAATATTTCTTGCTTACTATTTGAAGTGTGTTAGATATGAGAAAGAATTCATAAGGCACTTTTAATTACGCTAATCATTAGGAGGACATAAATGGATATACATCTACGTAATATAACGATGAAATTTCAAGATGTCTATGCGGTACAGAATATTAATACAACGATCAAGAGCGGACAACTTGTTTCTTTACTAGGACCGAGTGGCTGTGGTAAAAGTACGACACTCATGTTACTTTCCGGTTTGTATAAGCCTACTTCAGGAGACATTTACTTTGGAGATAAAAACGTTACGAATATGGAAGCAGAAGACCGTAAGATTGGAATGGTTTTTCAAAGCTATGCTCTCTATCCTCACCTTTCCGTTTTAAAGAATATCATGTTCCCGCTTCGCATGGAGAAAGTACCTAAGAAAGAAGCGAAAGAACGTGCACAAGCCATGACAAAGCTGATGCATATTGAGCACTTACAAGACCGTAAGCCTGGGCAACTATCAGGTGGTCAACAACAACGTGTAGCTATTGCCCGCGCGCTCGTCAAAGAACCAAAACTACTGTTACTAGATGAACCGTTATCCAATTTAGATGCAAGACTTCGACTAGAGATGAGAGAAGAGATTCGCCGCATACAACAAGAAATTGGCATTACAGCTGTGTTTGTCACACACGACCAAGAAGAAGCATTAAGTATTTCAGATCATGTATTACTAATGAAAGACGGCGTGATTCAGCAGCATAGTAAACCACAATCCATGTACCGCTACCCTTGTAACCGATTCGCTGCTAAATTCTTAGGGAATCCTCCTATTAATTTAATAGAAACGAAACACGGACAAACGCAAGAAAAGCTACACTTACATACATACAACCAAACGAAACAAATCCTTGCTGCTGAACAAAGGGATGTAACTATCGGCTTACGTCCTGAAGATTTATACGTTAGTTCTAAAGAAAATCACCTTATTTCTGGTCAAGTGATCCATATGGAAACCATTGGACGAGATACGATGATACGTGTTCAATTACAAGAAGAGACAGTTCGTGCACTCATTCATCCTGATGCAACTATTCAAGTGGGCCAAACGTGCTACTTAGGCATCAAAGAGGAGAACATTCACTACTTTAATACAGAGACAGGCATCAGACTCACTTCTCATGAAGGAGGAAGTGGGAATGGATCTTAACCCAACGAAGAAGAGTACGTTAAAGGGATATCTTTACTTATTACCAGCCTTACTTATATTGATTACCTTTAACATTTATCCAATCATTAAGTCCTTTGTAATGAGTTTGTATACTGACTTCGATTTCTTTACTGGTGAAGTATTTGCATATGGCTTCGGAAACTTCGTAGAAATTTTTCAAGATCCGAACTTTCGCATTGCGATTGTAAACACCGTTATCTTCGTCATAGGTGTCGTACCATTGTCTATCGTACTTTCTCTTATTATTTCTCTATTCCTCAATAGCAAAATAAAATTTAGAGGAGCCTTCCGTACAATCTATTTCTTACCGTATGTAACATCTGTTGTTGCTATCTCAATTGTATGGAGTTGGATCTTTCACTATGATTACGGTCTATTAAACTATTTTCTAAGTTGGTTCGGAATCGATCCTATCGCCTGGCTCCGCGATCCGCAATATGCGATGCCAGCATTAATTATCGTTAGCGTGTGGAAAGGTCTCGGGTTTAACATCATGATTATGCTAGCCGGCCTTCAGACGATTGATGAACAATATTATTTAGCTGCGAAAGTAGATGGAGCGTCCGCATGGCATCGTTTCAAGTCCGTAACGTTACCTTTACTTTCCCCTACACTGTTTTTCGTGTCGATAATTTCGATAATAAACGGTTTTAAAGTATTCGATGAAATCTTCGCACTATTTGACGGCAGACCTGGACCGGGAAACAGTGCGTTAACCGTTGTGTATTACATTTATCAGAAATTCTATGAAGAGTGGCAATTTGGTCTAGCATCAGCAGCAGCCTTTGTACTCTTTATCATCATCTTCCTCTTTACGATTATCCAACTCGTATTAGGAAAGAAGTTCGTTCATTACAATTAAAAGGGGGAGAATACCGTGCGAAAAGAAGCCTTATCTAAAAGTACCATCTACATTCTATTATCGTTCGGGGCTATCTTAATGCTTCTTCCATTCATTTGGATGATTAGCACATCACTTAAAGCGCCGAACGAAGTTATGGCACTCCCTCCGGTTTGGATCCCTTCTGAGTTACATTGGGAGAATTACACGGAAGCAACAGAAATCGCTCCTTTTGGTCGCTATTTCGTCAACAGTGTCATTATTACCATATTAAGTACATTAGGTGAATTAATTACAACCATATTAGCCGCATACGCCTTCTCTAGAATTAACTTTTATGGACGTGATGTCGTATTTGCCATTCTACTCGGTACGATGATGGTGCCAAGTGAGGTATTAATGATTCCTAACTTCGTAACATTATCCGACCTTGGATGGATTGATACGTACAAAGCGCTAATCATTCCTTGGACGGCAAGTATCTTCGCGATTTTCTTATTACGACAGTTCTTCTTAGGCATTCCAAAAGAACTTTCATACGCAGCCAAAGTAGATGGTTGTAGTGAATTTAAGTTTCTCTGGTATGTCATGGTGCCGTTAGCGAAGCCAGCACTTATCACCATCGCTCTACTTAAAATTATCGGTAGCTGGAACTCATTCCTATGGCCTCTTATAATGACGAACTCAACTGAAATGCGCACATTACCAGTCGGATTAACCGCATTTACAACAGAAGCCGGCATTCAATACGGCCTTCTCATGGCAGCATCCGCAATGGTTATACTGCCGATGGTAATTATCTTCTTCCTAATGCAGAAATACATCGTCGCTGGTGTTACTAGAGCAGGATTAAAAGGATAACTTACTTACTATTAAAGGGGGTGACGCCGCTCATTACACGTGCAGGTTGGAAGTAGTTGATTCATACGTTTCTTAACAATACTTACAATTTTGGGGGAGTACAAATTATGAAAAAGCGTTTTCTGTTAACAACGATTTTGAGCTTATTTTTCTTGTTAGTATTAAGTGCATGTTCTGGAGAAGATACGACTTCTACCGAAGATAAAGAAGCGAAAGATGCAGAGAAAACAGAAGAAAATAAAGATAATGAAGAAACATCTGAACCAGTAGAAATTGAATTCTGGCACGCGATGAGCGGTCCACACGAAGAAGCACTACAATCTTTCGTTGAGACATTCAACAGTGAGAATGAATCGATTACAGTAAAAGCAGTAAACCAAGGTGGCTACGATGATCTTGAACAGAAAATCATGGCTTCCGCTAAAGCGAAAACACTACCAACAATGTCCCAAGCTGTTACAGGCGTCATCCCTGAGTATATTAACAACGATTTCGTAGAACCATTAAACACGTATATGGAAGATGAAGAAATTGGTTTATCAGAAGATGAGCGTAACGATTTCATGGAAATTTTTCGTGAATCAAGTAAGTGGGACGACACATACTACAGTGTACCATTTAGTAAGAGTACGCGCGTGATGTTCTATAACAAAACAATCCTTGAAGAGAATGGATTTGACGTTCCAGAAACATGGCAAGATGTTCGTGAAATCTCCGAAGCAGTTACGAAAGATAACGTAATTGGTATGGGCTTCGAGAACTCCTTTGAAGCTGAATTCCAAGCAATCCTTAAGCAATTAGGCGGTACTTACATTGATGAAGAAGCGAAAGAAGCACAATTTGCATCCGAAAAAGGTATCGAAGCAATGACATTCATTAATGATATGATTCAAGAAGGTATTGCACGTACTGCCGGCGAAGACCAATACATGTCCAACCCATTTGGTCGTGGGGATGTAGCCATGTACATTGGTTCTTCCGCAGGTATCCCGCACATTGCTGGGGCTGCTGAAGAAGGATTAGAGTGGGGTGTTACAACCAATCCAACTTGGGAAGGGGAAGGCGCGACTACTTTCGCTGGTAACGATATTGTCATGTTCAACCAATCAGAAGATGCTGAAAAAGAAGCGGCATGGAAATTCATGAAATACTTAACGAGCCCTGAAGTAACAGCAGAGTGGGCAATGAAATCAGGCTATCTACCTGTACGTTCTTCTGCACTTGAATTAGAAGAATACAAAACATTCTTAGAAGAAAATCCTGCATATGCTGCTGCATCTCAGCAAGTAGATACTGGATTCTTCACAGCTCGTGTAACTGGTGGAGACGCTGTTCGTAACATCGTTCTTGAAGAGCTAGACAAAATCGTTCTTGGTGAGAAGACAGTTGAGGATGGCTTAACAAGCGCACAAGAACGCTCAAACGAAGAGCTGAAAAAATAAGATAGTCAAGAAATAACCCATAGCGAATCATCTTAATAACGGAAAAGGCGGGGGATAACCTCGCCTTTCCTATTCATCAATAAGAAATACACATTGGAGTGTTTGACATGAACAGAACGACGATTACATTTTGGAGAGGACTTCGTACCATTGGGGGCAATATAGCAGAAATTCGGTACGGTAACGATCGAATCATCTTTGACTTTGGTCTTATTTATGACCCTGTTCAAGCGATTCCTCAACATGACGATCGAACGGATTCATTTGTTTTAGACAAATTAAAAATTGGAGCTATCCCACACATAGACGGCATCTACGCAGAGCAAGACTTACAAGGAAGCTCATATAACATGACAAAACCACTTTCCTTTGAAGCATCACCGTACAACACGAGTGTATTCATTTCCCATTTGCATTTAGATCACATTGGAGCCGTAGATACATTAAGTCGAGAACTACCTATTTATATGTCACAACCATCGAAACAACTTTTCGAAACGTTAAATGACATCGGGGAAGCGTTACAGAGAACACCACCAGTCCGAGATTATACATTCAACGAACCGATTCATGTTGGAGAAATTACCGTTACACCTTATCGCGTGGATCACGACATTATCGGTGCAAGCGCCTTTCTAATCGAAACGCCTGATGCGACGATTGTCAACTCAGGAGATATCCGTATGCACGGTCAGCATCCCGAATGGAACGACGCGTGGATTAATGACATGACAAGCAAAGATATCGACCTTTTATTAATGGAAGGAACTACATTCTTTCCAGACGAAGGAAACCAAGCAGAAAAGAAAGGGATAAGCGAAAGAGACATCCGAGCACTTACAACAGAACTACTTCATGAAACAAAAGGACTCGTCACATTCAACATCTACCACCGAAACATCGATCGGTTAAACCATTTCGTAACTGCTGCCCAACAAGCAAGTCGTACGATTGTATTCGAACCAGAAACAGCATACGTGGCAGATTGCTTTCTGGAGCAAGGCGATTTCGCCATCTATCACACGAGCATGCCGCATACACATTGGCACAAAGCACTAACAGAGAAGTACACACAAGTGACAAACAATGACATTAATAAACAACCAGGACAATATGTGTTGCAAAACAGTTACGACCGCATGATGAACTTACTAGACTTCAATCTTCAAGACAGCTTATATATACATAGTAATGGCATGCCACTGGGAGCTTTTGACCCAGCCTTTAATACGATGCACGCATTCCTCGAAATGCTCGACATGTCATATCACTCATTAAATATTTCTGGACATGCAACTAACGAAGACATTCTAGCAATAATCGACCGAATAAACCCAAAGCTTCTCATTCCATGGCATAGCTTCCATCCTGAGTTAGTGAAACCAATCAATGATCATCAAGCTGTGTATTTACCAGAGCAAAACACTACCTACACCATCAACAGTGGCAAACTTACCGCAATAAATTAAAAAAAGATGGATGATGCAACCTCGCATCATCCTTTTGTTTTATACCAATACTCAAACGATTCACTTGCTAACAAGGAGAGCAAGCACGTATGATAAACGTACCATTCGAACATAAAGGAGAAGAAGATGAATATTAATACTCCATTTCGTAAACGACTAGCAATCTCAAACAACGTAACCATTTCGTTCGATCAATTACCAACCATTCTAGACAGAGCTTCCCAAACGCTCCCTTTCGAAAACTTAGCCATAATAGAACATAGAATGCTCGACATCACAAAAGAAAACCTAGCAAACAACATTCTCGTGCAGCATAACGGTGGTCTTTGTTATGAATTGAATCCAATCCTTTATCTCTTCTTAATCGAAAACGGCTTTCATGCTACTCTAGTTAGAGGCGATGTGTATGACCAAGAACGAGAAACATTCCAAAACTTAGGGAGAACACACGTAACCATTCTAATCGAACATCAACAACAAACCTATTTAATAGACACAGGATTTGGCGGAAATCTACCATTAACACCTATACCACTGACAGGAGAAACCGTACAATCAAAAAATGGAGCATTCCGAATTACACCAATGCACACTAGCAGCGGTAACTATATATTTGAAATGAAACTAAAACACAAACATACCGATTGGCATATAGGCTATGCCTTCGATTCAAGGAAACCAGTAGCTCACTTGTCCGAATTAAACGAAGTTCAAACAATCATAGCCAAACATGAAGCATCACCATTTAATAAACGACCGCTTCTCACCGCCTTCACCCCACAAGGCCGCATCCTTTTAACGAATACCCACTTCATCCAATGGACTGACGGCGTAATGACAAAGAAGAAGATTAATGAAGATGCATTTCCGCAACTTGCAAAACAATATTTTGGTGTAAAGCTTTGAGAAATCGAAAGGAAACCGTATCATGAAGAAGCGGTTTCCTCTTTGTTATGAATTAGATTTAAGATAAACAATTAGTATCCAATACTAAAACCCATCCTTGTTACACGACAGAGTAGGTACAGGGTATAGTATGTTAATACACACAAAATTGGCAATTAAAAATAAGAGCCCGTGTTTTGTTTCAGCCACATTTTAAGCGTTACAAGACAATTCGTCATTTTTTAAAAACCATAATATACAATCTCAAATCGTATATTTTTTTTTCTTATTGGGCCAAAATATCGACTATCCGTACTTATAGTAATATTATCTCCCATAACAAAATATTCATTGTCCTCTAATACATAAGATTCATTTTTACAAGGATCACCACATTCCCCTCCTACAAATTCTACATTATCTATATAGACTTTGTTATCCGATATTTCAACCTCTTGCCCAGCTGTTGCAATTACCCTTTTTATTAGCGTTTTGCCATCATGCTCAAACACGATGATATCATTAAAGTGGTATTGCCTATTTTCACTACTTTTTTGGGCTATAGCATAATCACCTGATGCCATAGCGGGAGCCATTGACTCCCCTTCAACTTTCACAACTTCATAATTGTATAACACATAGCCTATAGCTATAACTGTTAACAGAATCAGTATATTCCTTACAATTTTATGCATTTATTTGCCCGCCTAGCTAACTCAATATCGTGAGTTACATATATTATCGTCTTTCCTTGTAGATTCAAATCTTTTAATATATCAAAAACCAAATCTCTATTCTTTGGATCTAAATTACCGGTTGGTTCATCGGCAAATACTACTTCACATTCTTTTAGTATTATTCTCGCCAAAGCAACTCGTTGTTGCTCACCACCACTTAATTGAAACACTTTTTTTCGCTCATATCCCTCTAAGCCAACCTGTTTAAGAGCAGTACTAATTTCTTTTTTCTTGTCAACCCTTTTTTGATATTTTAAAGATATATTCAAATTATTTGCTACAGTTTCATTCTCTATTAAAGCAAAGTTTTGAAACAAATAACCAAATTTTTTCCGTTGCATATGTTGAATTTCTTTATTGTTTGGGTTTTTTATTTGATCGATAATAACGTCACCTGAATCTACTTTTTCTAATAATCCTAATATATTTAGTAAGGTTGTCTTACCTTTCCCGCTTTCACCACATATTGCAACAAAATCACTTTCTTCAATATTCAAATCAAAATTTTTTATAATCGATTTATCCCCTAATTTTTTTGTTATATTTTTTACTTCAATCATTGTTTCAGCCCCCTTTAATTACTGAGTTGATTGTTTTCCTAGCAATTCTTTTAGAAATTAGTAAAGTGATAAACAACTCCACTAACAGCATTCCAAACATAATTATAAGTATGTCAGCACTAAAGGAAACAAGAGATCCTATCACTGTTGAAATGAAATTAAGGATAAAGAGTATTAACAATAAATTCTTTATATTATCGAGAAAATTATATCCATTTATTTTTTTTATAAAGTAGCCTATTTTATTTCTTTCATAATAGATACTAATAATATAGTAGGTAATAACTATATTAGAGAGGATAAGAAGAGATAACACTTTTAAAATTTGCTTTTGTTCTGTTCTAATATCATTTATTTCTTTTCCGTACTCTTCATATAAAGAATCTACACTTTGTAACGTTGATTCTAATCCATATTTTTGAATATAAGGATTTAAGTTTTCAAATGCTCCGTCGTTTGGATTACTTTCAAAATATAGTGATGAAGAGATATACGAACTATAATCAGAAGCGTCAAAATTGCCGGTATCAACTATTGTAATAGGGTCTAAAATAACATTATTATCAAGTTTCGCTTTATCAATATCGAAAGTAAAGTATGTTTGATTATTTCTCACATATATAATATTTACATCTAAGTCTTTCATTTTCGTATCATTAAGTGGTAAACCTATCTCTTCATTGTAAATATTCTCAACTTCCACCTTTCGAAAATGAAAGTATTCCTTGTATATAGGAATAAGTTGTTTTTCAATTTTCTTATATTTTTCAGGCACTAATAGGTTAAGTGTTTTGTCATCAATTTCCATCTGTTCTTTTATGTTCCCATTAATTGAATGTATAGGGTTATGTTTAAAATAGTTAAAATTGACTGTAATTGCCTCACAGTTTGGTTTATACGGAAATTCTTCGCATTCAGGATAATCCTCATAAAGATACGTGTTACCATCTTCAGAATAGTTTGAGGAATCTATAACAAATGCCCCTAATTCCTCCTCGATATCTATGTAGAATTGTTTTAATCGTTGATTGGATTTTTGTTCTTGTTTCAAATCAGTTTGTCCATTATATTTAGTAACTGTTTTAAATATGTTTTCCGTTCTCTCCCAATCATTTAATTGTTCAAGCTTTCCATTTAAATCATCATAGTTTTCCAATCCTCTGTCAATTACAACGATAATGAGTATAGTAAATAAGATTTTTGTGAAATAATTAAGTGTTGTTGTAAGCTTATACGGTTTCTTTCCTTTAATCGAACCTATAATATCAATCTTGTTAATGAACAATGTTAATAAGCAAGTCGGTAAAAGTAGAAATAAACCATCCATAATAATTATAATAACGTATACCAATGTGAAATTCAGGAAGTAATCAAAGTCTCTCTGAACTAAGAAATATAAAAATGAAAAGACGTATACTGTAATGGCAGCTATACTGAAAACCTTTGTGATTTGATTTATAAATTCCATTTGTAAATCAAAAATAGAATATCCATTTATCTTCTTAACGGATAACATTTTAAATTGACTAATGAAATAGTACACAACTGAAATAAAAATAAATATTGAAATAATAGCTAGATTAACAACAACAGAAATATCAGGTTCATTTGCAACGCTTCCTATTGATGTCTCTATTTTTGCCTCACCATATTGCTTATTAATTTCTTTCACCATTTTATTGACTTGCTTAACATTTTGAGAGTTAAAAGTGTACATTCCATTTAGACCGAAATTGTTAACTTCTCTAAAATCCTTAATCATAATTTCTCTTGAAGATACTGGTTGCTTTATTGTTCCAATTTGTTTATCGTTATTTGAATCAGACGTGGATAGAAAATAAGTACTTGGGTCGTTTTCCGAAATATAATTCCCATTTTTCAATTTAACTTTTCCATTTAAACTCGAATTAGTAGTAAAAACAATTAACTTGTTATCCTCTCGATATACATATTTAGAGATAGGTATATCAAAGTCAACTGATAACTCATTAATAAAGTTGAAATACTCTTTTTGGTCAATACTAGGATCGACAAATATAGAAACCGGTATTGAATCATCGTACAATAATTCATCCATTTTATCTTTTTGAAAAAAAGCGAACATAATTACAGTAGCATAAATAATTTGAAATGTTATTAACAAATACATGACCTTTTTCATAGTTATTCTCCTCAACGTGATAAATATGTTCTAGCTATTTATACAATAAACATCCTGATTAATAGTTGGTTTGGCTAGTGAATTGAGGAAGTATACACTAAGCTACAAAAAACTCTTAGCTTACAAGACTATCACTCTTCCCCTAACTCAGGCCAAACCAACTATTTTTTTCGTCTAAATATTTAAAAACAGTAGATTGTCAACTAATATTTACATCTATTTGTAATTGTAATATGTTTTATTAGTACCCCAGAATGTCCAATCTCTTTTCGCTACGCCATAAGTATCAGGAGATTTCCATCCACTTGTATCCGTGTCTCCCGCTCCATTTACAACAGAAGCTCTGTCTTCCATTTTATAGTTTTTATACTTTGAATAAACGTTCCCATCTTTCTTTCCACGTATCCAATAACCCTTTTTATCCCCTTTATCAACATAGCCACTAGTTATCGCTTCGGCAGTTGTTGTGTTAACGCTAACACAAATAAACATACCTAGGGATAAAGCAGAACCTATCACCAAGGCTTTTGAAAACTGTCTTACTTTCACTAAAAAGATTCTATTCAATATCCATTCCCTTTTAATACATTAATTGGAATACGCACTAAGTTAAATTATATAGAGAATCCTTAAAAAAGTAAACATTACATTAAAAAGGTTCATCAG
>NZ_AVPG01000067.1 GCF_000775615.1 Pontibacillus litoralis JSM 072002 | reverse complement strand
CGCCACCGTCATAGCCAAGTGCTTGCAGCGACAGGATTAACTCCTGTTGAGTTTGATGCCTTGCTAGTAACTTTCAAGTACCATTGGGATGAATATTACAGCCATTTCACATTGGAAGGCAAAGTGCGTCAACGTATATCTTACAACAGGAAGACCAGTGTGTTGCCTCTGATTCAGGACAAAATGTTCTTCATATTGGTATATCTGAAGACCAATCCCCTTCAGGAACTCCATGCCATTCAGTTTGAGATGACCCAGCCCCAGGCCAACAGGTGGATTCACCTTCTTTCTGAGATTCTCCGTCGTACATTGAAAACGCTTGGTGAATTACCCGACCGTAACTCCAAACGTCTGATACACATCCTTCAAGGATGCGAAGAAGTCTTGCTGGACGGAACCGAGCGACCTATTCAACGCCCTTTGGATGAAGACAGGCAGTCTGCATGCTATAGTGGTAAAAAAAACTCATAGCATAAAGAATAACCTACTGTGTACCAACAATCTTAGGATTGTATGGCTGAGTTCTACATACGAAGGTCATGTCCATGATAAGAAGATTTGTGATGAAGAACCTCTTCTACTCCCCAGAGGTATTAGGCTCTGGCAAGATACAGGTTTCATCGGACACAGACCGGATGGAGTTGAAATATGCATGCCCAGGAAGAAACCAAAAGGAAAAGAGCTTACTGCTGTTGAAAAACAAGAGAACAAGCGGATTTCCGGAATCAGGATTAAAGTGGAGCA
>NZ_AVPG01000066.1 GCF_000775615.1 Pontibacillus litoralis JSM 072002 | reverse complement strand
AATTTAATAAAGCGAAAGCACATCGAGCACCATCATTTCGAGTGGCTGGAACAGTCGTAGAAAACAAAGTTGCTATAGCATTTCCCCCTACGATTTCAATTCGAAATATTTGCCCAGTAGTATTATTTAGTGCATACAAAAATCCTTGCCCATCAAAAAATACCGCTCCATAATTCCCACCCGGTAAACCTATTGATGGGAATACAGTTTGGGCGCCAGATAAAGGATCTATTCTTATAACAGCCGTTCCATTATTTAAAGCACTATACAATTGATTGTCAATTGGATTGAATGCCCAATCTGAAATCACTATAGGGTTTATTGCAGTTCCAAAAGGTGCTGTGTCCAATATAAATCCAGCTGTAGGATCGACTAATTGCAAAAAAGTGGGTGAATTAGGATCAACATCAACTACATAAAATCTATTGCTTACCCCCCCTGCATAAAGGTATAAATGCCCATTAAAGTCAACATCTCCGACAATGAAACCAACATTAGGTAGATTAGGAACTGGTGGAAATATAGTAGCAGATAAATCTGGATTGATTCTTACAACTCTCCTATTAATTTCATCATAGCCATAAATGGTATTATCTACGACACTAAATCCCACCGCATTATACCCACTATTTGGGGTAATAATGCCCAAATTAGTCGAACTCCCTGTTACAAGGTTTATTTCAAACAATTGGCTAGGAGTCAACGCCACTTGCAATCCATTAGCTGAACACCCAAATGACTCTACATCTTCATGACCGAAATTTTCCGTAAAGG
>NZ_AVPG01000065.1 GCF_000775615.1 Pontibacillus litoralis JSM 072002 | reverse complement strand
TTATATTGGTTTGGCCAAGATGAACCCCAAGTTGCGTTATCAGACAAGCAAGTCCAAACATCCCCAAAACATCCATGAACTGATTATAAGGTATGAACGCACAGCTTCATGCTATTGCCGAAAGTACAAGTGTAAATACATTCAGCTCAATGCAAAGATGGGCGAACAGCCCATACGCATCTTCATCATCAAATACGGGCGAAGCACCCATTGGAAAGTGTTGCTTACTACAGATACTTCCATGAACTTCGTCAGAGCCTTTGAACTTTACGAAAGACGCTGGGGCATAGAGGTCATATTCAAGGAATGCCGTGGATATCTTGGATTGGGAAAATGTCAGAGCCGGAGCTACAACGCTCAGATTGCAGACACCACCTTGTGTTTCATGATGTATCAGATGCTCTCCTTGGCCAAACGTTTTTCAGAATACGAAACCCTGGGAGCACTATTCCGTTCCGAGCGTGACCGGCTGCAAGTGCTCACCCTGTGGAGCAGGACTTTGGAAGAAGTCAGGCATCTGTTGGAAGTTTTGTCGTGTGAAGCAGGAGTGGATCTGTTGGCATGCCTATCAACTGTAGCCGCACGGCAAACGGCAGACTTTTCCACAAAGGTCTGGGAACATCTTTTGTGCGATTCGGACGATTATGCCATGCCCGATTTGGACTAAACATTTTTTAGGCGTGCGTTAAATCGTTCGGAAAACATTTGATTTTTAGACCACCCACCGAAGGGAACTATTACTCAAATAGCTGATATGAAGGGGTGGGAAACTTCAGT
>NZ_AVPG01000064.1 GCF_000775615.1 Pontibacillus litoralis JSM 072002 | reverse complement strand
GAACCTGCGCAACCTTTGGATTCTGCGTGATTGCGTGCGTGAGAACTATAATCACGGCATAGGGGTGGACGACATTATCTTTGGAGAGAATTTTGATGGCGAGAACCTCGATACACTTACACCGCTTACTAAGAAACGCTTCGATTATTTGTGTAGGCGTATTAAGGAGCTTGACCCATACGCAACAATCTAAAAAAGCAAGTCCTATGAGCGAAAACCTACCAAACAAAGCCGTATTCCAGTCCTATATATGGACATGTGCCAAATACGATTTCAGTCCTTACGAAAAGCGTATCATATATCGTCTTATCGAATTTGCCCAACGATGGTTGGAAGGTATTAAAATCAAAGACCATATGCACAAGATTGAGCCGTCTGACTGTGGGGTGAACATCACCATGCCTGTAGCATCCATTCTTCGAGACGAAGATGACCACAACTATGCCAAGGCTAAAGCTGCATTCACATCACTGTCTAAGAAAGGAGCTGAATATGAAGATGATAAGATTTGGTTCTATACAGCCATCATCGAACACCCTAAAATAGAAAAAGGCACAGGTATTGCTACCTTCCATGTCTATGACCCTATCTGGAGAGCCGCACTTGATTTTACGAAAGGGTTCAAGAAATACGAACTCATAACAGCCATGAAGTTTAAAAGCGTCTATGCCATGCGATTCTATGAGCTGATGTCTGGACAAACCCAACCTTTGTTTGTATCGTTAGAGGGGTCTGACGGACTTCGCGAAAGGTTTTGCTTACAAGGAAAGTACGAAAGAGTTAATGATTTCAAGAGATATGTTATCGATGCAGCTAAAAAAGAACTTGATGAATCCTCTCCATACTCCTTTGTCGCTAAGGAGGAAAAGGAAGGAAAGAA
>NZ_AVPG01000063.1 GCF_000775615.1 Pontibacillus litoralis JSM 072002 | reverse complement strand
AAGGCAAACTCATTTGGAGAGTTTGATCCTGGCTCAGGACGAACGCTGGCGGCGTGCCTAATACATGCAAGTCGAGCGCATGAATCTACAAGATTCCTTCGGGATGATTGTAGTGGATTGAGCGGCGGACGGGTGAGTAACACGTGGGTAACCTGCCTTCGAGATTGGGATAACTCCGGGAAACCGGGGCTAATACCGAATAACACATGAAACCGCATGGTTTCGTGATAAAAGGCGGCTTCGGCCGTCACTCGAAGATGGACCCGCGGCGCATTAGCTAGTTGGTAAGGTAACGGCTTACCAAGGCGACGATGCGTAGCCGACCTGAGAGGGTGATCGGCCACACTGGGACTGAGACACGGCCCAGACTCCTACGGGAGGCAGCAGTAGGGAATCTTCCGCAATGGACGAAAGTCTGACGGAGCAACGCCGCGTGAACGATGAAGGTCTTCGGATCGTAAAGTTCTGTTGTTAGGGAAGAACAAGTGCCATAGGAAATGATGGCACCTTGACGGTACCTAACCAGAAAGCCCCGGCTAACTACGTGCCAGCAGCCGCGGTAATACGTAGGGGGCAAGCGTTGTCCGGAATTATTGGGCGTAAAGCGCGCGCAGGCGGTTCCTTAAGTCTGATGTGAAAGCCCACGGCTCAACCGTGGATGGCCATTGGAAACTGGGGAACTTGAGTACAGAAGAGGAGAGTGGAATTCCACGTGTAGCGGTGAAATGCGTAGAGATGTGGAGGAACACCAGTGGCGAAGGCGACTCTCTGGTCTGTAACTGACGCTGAGGCGCGAAAGCGTGGGTAGCAAACAGGATTAGATACCCTGGTAGTCCACGCCGTAAACGATGAGTGCTAGGTGTTAGGGGGTTTCCGCCCCTTAGTGCTGCAGTTAACGCATTAAGCACTCCGCCTGGGGAGTACGGCCGCAAGGCTGAAACTCAAAGGAATTGACGGGGGCCCGCACAAGCGG
>NZ_AVPG01000062.1 GCF_000775615.1 Pontibacillus litoralis JSM 072002 | reverse complement strand
AAACTAATTAGTTAAGTCCTCGATCGATTAGTATCCGTCAGCTACACGTGTCACCACGCTTCCACCTCGGACCTATCAACCTTGTCATCTACAAGGGATCTTACTTCATTAAATGAATGGGAAATCTCATCTTGAGGTGGGCTTCATGCTTAGATGCTTTCAGCACTTATCCCATCCGCACGTAGCTACCCAGCTATGCTCCTGGCGGAACAACTGGTGCACCAGCGGTGCGTCCATCCCGGTCCTCTCGTACTAAGGACAGCTCCTCTCAAATTTCCAACGCCCACGACGGATAGGGACCGAACTGTCTCACGACGTTCTGAACCCAGCTCGCGTACCGCTTTAATGGGCGAACAGCCCAACCCTTGGGACCGACTACAGCCCCAGGATGCGATGAGCCGACATCGAGGTGCCAAACCTCCCCGTCGATGTGGACTCTTGGGGGAGATAAGCCTGTTATCCCCGGGGTAGCTTTTATCCGTTGAGCGACGGCCCTTCCATTCGGTACCGCCGGATCACTAAGCCCGACTTTCGTCCCTGCTCGACTTGTAGGTCTCGCAGTCAAGCTCCCTTGTGCCTTTGCACTCTGCGAATGATTTCCAACCATTCTGAGGGAACCTTTGGGCGCCTCCGTTACTCTTTAGGAGGCGACCGCCCCAGTCAAACTGCCCACCTGACACTGTCTCCGGACCGGATAACGGTCCAGGGTTAGAATGTCAATACAGCCAGGGTGGTATCCCACGGATGCCTCCACCGAAGCTAGCGCTCCGGTATCTAAGGCTCCCACCTATCCTGTACAAGCTGTACCAACATTCAATATCAGGCTGCAGTAAAGCTCCACGGGGTCTTTCCGTCCTGTCGCGGGTAATGCGCATCTTCACGCATAGTATAATTTCACCGGGTCTCTTGTTGAGACAGTGCCCAAATCGTTGCACCTTTCGTGCGGGTCGGAACTTACCCGACAAGGAATTTCGCT
>NZ_AVPG01000060.1 GCF_000775615.1 Pontibacillus litoralis JSM 072002 | reverse complement strand
TTAGTATGGCTGCTTGGTGCCGTAAAGAAAATATTAATATTCATCAAATGTATTATTGGAAACGTAAGTTTGATCAACAAACAGATAATAATCCTTCTTCTAGCGATTGGTTAGAAATTAGCCATTCAGCTAACTTCGACGAGCATTCATCCATCATTATTAAGGTAGACAAGTTATCGGTGGAAGTAAAACCACAGGTTGATCGTCAACTTTTATCTGATGTAATACATTTATTGAAGTGTCAATGATTCACCCATACTATGAAAGGGTCTATTTAGCTTGTGGTCCTACGGACCTTAGAAAGTCAATTGATGGCCTAGCAATTATAGTAAAAGAAGCATTTGAACTTGATCCATTCTCACCTGCACTCTTCGTGTTCTGTAATCGAAATAGAGATAAAATAAAGATTCTGCAATGGGACAATAACGGCTTTTGGCTTTATTATAAAAGACTTGAGACCGGTAAATTCTTTTGGCCGGATCAATCATCTAAGCAAACAAAAGACATTTCCCCTCGCCAACTTCGTTGGCTTTTGGATGGGTTAACCATTCAACAGTCCGCGCACCGTGAAGTGAAAGCACGAACTATTTTATAAAATATAAGAATTCGCTCTATTCAAGGCGGGTTCTTTTTCGTATAATATATTTTATGGAAAAGCTAACGAACGCAAAAGATGCCCAATTTTATAAAGAACGTGCGGAGAAACTTGAGCTTGAAAAAGAAGAACTTGAAGCAAAGCTAAAATGGTATGAGGAACAATTTAGACTAAGTCAAAAAAGACAATTCGGTGCTTCAAGTGAACAAAACACGGATCAACTTTCTCTATTTAATGAAGCTGAGGATACATCAAATAAAGATATAGAAGAGCCTACGGTTGAAACAATTACTTACAAGCGTAAAAAGAAAGGACAGCGCGATCAGAAACTCGAAGACCTTCCGACTGAAACGATTGAGTATCGTTTACCAGAAGAGGAACAGGTCTGTTCGTGTTGTGATGGAAAGTTGCATGAAATGAGCACAGAAGTGCGCAGAGAAATTGAGATTATCCCCGCGCAAGCCAAAGTGAAA
>NZ_AVPG01000061.1 GCF_000775615.1 Pontibacillus litoralis JSM 072002 | reverse complement strand
AGGTTCTGCGGGATTTAGTGTGAATTAACATGCCGAATCCCGCAATTAACGGCATGAGAATTGTACTTTTGTTGTCATTATGAAGAGAACCGAAGACATATTATCCAAGCTACTTCTCCAAAACAATGATGACTGGGAGATAGAGAATGTTGTATGCGATGACTCCGTAGAGGAAATACGTATTACACTCAAATATCGTCACCCGACCATCAAGGTTGACGGGAATGAATTCCCGATTTTAGACTTCCGTCACGAACGGAGTTGGAGGCATTTAGACATGTGGCAGTACAAGACTGTCCTTGAAGCGAAAATACCACGCTACCGTGATGGTGGCAAAGTGAAGAGCGTACCTGTACCATGGGCATTACCCAATTCACGTTTATCTTGGCTGATGGAAAAAAAACGATAGAAACGTTACAATCTACCAAAAATCAAACAAAGACTGCACGTCTGCTCCGCCTGTCCTTTGAACAAGTACATGGAGTTATGCTTCGTGCGGTAGAACGAGGACTGGAGAAACGTGACAAGAACTGTATCTACAAGCATGTTTGTATGGACGAAAAGTCTATCAGACGAGGACATGAATATGTAAGCATGCTCTATGACGGAGAAACCGGCCAGGTTATCGAAGTGGAGTCTGGACGTAAATCTGAAAGCGTTGATAATCTGTGTACAAGAGCTCTGACAGAAGAACAGCGCAATGCTGTAGAAACAGTCTGCACGGATATGTGGGAAGCCTTCATCAATGGTGCGTTGAAGTATTTCCCAAACGCAAGGCATTGCCATGATCTGTACCATTGTGTTACCTATCTGAATAATGCTGTTGACAAGGTTCGAAAACGTGAAGTCAAGGAGTTCAAGGAGCTACGTCACACCAAGTATATATGGCTGAAAGACATGTCCAGATACACTCCTAACGACAGGATGCGTTTTGACAAATTGGAGAATGCCGAGTATCAGGTTTCGCAAGCTTGGAAAGT
>NZ_AVPG01000088.1 GCF_000775615.1 Pontibacillus litoralis JSM 072002 | reverse complement strand
CGTTTGTACTACCACGGTGACATGGAGGCTTACGGTATGCTGGGTGACTGGATGGCTGATGCCTTGCGGTACAACATAGGAGAAATCAACGATGTGGTCTTCATGTTCAAGAGACACCTTAAAGGTATCATCAGCGCCATGGTTACAGGTGCCAATAATGGCAAAGCCGAGAGAACCAATGGTTCCATTCAAGAAATTAAGACCATCGGCAGAGGATATGGTACTGCTGAACGCTACCGGATAGCGATTCTATTCTTTTACGGAGGTCTGGATATGAGCATAGTTAATTTACACTAATTACGGTAGAACC
>NZ_AVPG01000059.1 GCF_000775615.1 Pontibacillus litoralis JSM 072002 | reverse complement strand
ATATGTGTGTAGTATTTGACGCTTACTTTCAGTGGTCGCTAGATATATGGGGCATAAGGATACACAAAGGATAATAGACACCTACGGGCATGTTTTGAAAGAATTAGAGGAAAGAGAGAAGGAGAAAATTCGAAAAGTTTTAGACGAGTTTAAATAAACGGGACAAAAATGGGACAATTCCAATAAAAAAAGCCTAGCCATAAGGCTAAACTGTTGTAATAGATACCGGTGGTCGGGGTCGAAATAGGTCTTAAAATATTGATATTATAAGGTTTTGTGTGAGTGATGTGTAAAATTTGTGTAAAATAGGATAAACTATTTTTATAAGCAGGTGAATCTTGTTCACATGGTTTTTGAAATTGAGACTATTACAAAATATTGAATAATACTAAAGTAATAAGTAAACAAATATGCATAAATCATATATATGTCAATGAGTTATGATATTACATCATGCCGCCCGTGTATTAATAAGAAAAATAAACAATAATACTTTTAATAAAACATGTTAAATCAACGTTTATACTTGTTCAGCACCCAATACAAAGTGCTGATTTAAACAATAACATGAGCAATTACATTTTTTCAGATCTAACTCAGAACTCAGCTTTTACATCCATTATTTAAAAAATATCTTAACTAAGTTCCACTTTGTCAATTTGTTTTACATTTTCCTTAAACCTTTTCTAATCCTCTTAATGGCTAATAATTTTTGATGACTTTTCTCCTCTAGTTCTTTTCATTTATCTGTAATGAGTGACTATTATGTGACCATTATTAACCTATACGTCAGGAAAGGTTTTATTGATTATTGAAATATTTTTTTTATAAAGTCAGGTTCAATAATAATTTGATTTAAAACTTTTTCTAAATTATCCATAAAAACACCGTCTTGTATAAACAATAATCCATATTTAGTTACATTCTTAACCTTATTGAAAACATAGTCAGTATAATCACAATTTTTAAAACAGCTATAAATATTTATTATGTGTTCGTACTCTAATGTTTTTTTTTCTTTTAAAGGTAAACTATATAATTCGCTATAAGCCTGTTGTCCAAACAAAAGGATAGCTAGTTTTCTTAGACAATAATCATCTGCTGTTTTTTTATAGCTGTAGGTTGATATAATATCATCTGTGTTTTGAAGAACTATATATGGATTTCTGGTCCCCTTATTACCACATAACTCATTAAACGTTACGGGTAAATCGCGACTTTTATGAAAATTAGTCACTAGAAATTTGATTAAAAAACCAGTTGCTTCGTACTTTCCTAGCTCAATACTTTTTAATAACCCTTGTAAAATTGAATAAATA
>NZ_AVPG01000058.1 GCF_000775615.1 Pontibacillus litoralis JSM 072002 | reverse complement strand
CCTTCGTTTGGAAACCGGGCGTTGATTTTGTAACCCCCGACTTTTGGTGATGAACCATAATATTGTAAAAATAGGTAAACTAAACCAACTAAATATAGTAAAATAAAGTATTAGCACACGTGTTAGTACTTTATTTTTTGGGAGGAGTGTCTTTGATTATTTATTCGATGGAATTTTTGATCATGTTATTTTGACTTGGTTTATTGTACTTGTTCTTGCCTATATAGGAGAAGCATATATCCTGAACAAAAAAGAATGAAAATGAGGTTAAAATCAAACGGAATCGTCCTTCTATTAACTATTTCAATAAATATCGCACTCTTTTTATATTCATAACAAATGCATGATTTTATTTGGTGCTCTATCTTACAGTTTGTGTTACACTCGTAAAAACGATTTTTAGGAGGAAACTATGGTTGCTACATCTATCGGTAATATTATCTGTGTAGGCCGTAATTATGCCAAACATGTGAAAGAGTTAGAAAACGATATACCTACGAACCCGCTTTTGTTCTCTAAACCAACCCATGCCTTACATAGCCCATCAGGACAACTAGCTCTCCCTTTTCATCTAGGAGCTATTCATCATGAAGTAGAAATTGTTGTTAAACTAGCCACCGCCTATAATGATGCCCTACCATTAGACGACATTATAGAAGCCATTGCTATTGGAATTGACTGGACAGCCCGTGACGTCCAATCTTCATTAAAGGAAAAAGGTCATCCTTGGCTTATTTCAAAAGGATTCAAAGGGTCTGCTGTACTTAGCGAATTCATCCCATTTCCAGGTGAAAATGCATTTAAGCAAATTACTTTCTCTCTAATGAATAATGGTAAAATCGTACAATCAGGCGCGACAAAAGATATGATTTTTCCACTCCGATCATTACTAACTTACATCGATAGGCAGCTAGGAACAGATAAAGGGGATATTATTTACACTGGCACCCCAGAAGGAGTAGCACCTGTTCAAAGTGGTGATGTCCTACAAATGCAGCTAAAAAACCCTTCAACTGGAGATATAAGCACAGATGGGCCATTAAACATTGTTGAAGCAAACAAGATGAACGTGTAAAACGATATAATATCATTAAATCTATACCTAAAAGAAGAGTCTATATGTCTATCAGAATCTGTTTATAAGATTATGGTGAATCGATTCACAGGGTTCTAAAGAAGGAGTATTTTTTTCCCTGCCAAATATAGCGGTTGTTTTTTGCTTCTTTTGAAGTCTTTATAGAACGGAAGGCATCACCACCACATTTAGTATAGAACCCAATCAATTATATATAGCACAATAAACCCCTTGAATAATTATTTCAAGGGGTTTAAAATTGCCTGGCGACGTCCTACTCTTGCGGGGAA
>NZ_AVPG01000057.1 GCF_000775615.1 Pontibacillus litoralis JSM 072002 | reverse complement strand
ACCTAATTTCCGCAAGCAAATGAAATCAGAGATTGCTAATGCATTTTTTAGTGAGTTTATTATCTTTACATTGGGTTTTAGTGAAACGAATGTGCCAAAGGTTCACTCTTTTGCATAACTTCCCCTTACCCCATGAAGCGACTTGAGGCAATACGCATTATCCCACCACTTAGAATAAGGATTAACCAAAACCCTGTTGAAAGGCTATTTTATACGCTGGATTCTCGGTATAGATGTTTAGCACGTACGTCCTTGAAGTCCTAATCCACTTTGCGGCAACCGAGATGTATTTGAAAACGAAAGTCTTAATACGACTCGATATGGATAGCCCAAAATCCTTAACGTTTAATTTTCGGATGATTGTTTTGTAGAAGTTCCTTATCAATGCAGTCATCAGCAGGTATACTGCATTTTCTGCCATGAATGACTTTGGCAAATGTTTCCATCCAAACCCGTTGTTCATGTCATCAAGGATTCTTTCTTTCCCACCGCGCAGGTTATAGAACTCTACGATATCCCTTATATCGGACTCGAAATCATTGGTAAGGATACACCGATAGGTATATTCTCCTTCCCATAGCTCCCGTATATCATCTGTTCTTCTTTGTCTTTGGATGACAAGACGGTATGGTTTCCCCTTCCATTTTTCTACGATAATCGAGTTCAACTCAAACCTAATCCCGTTGATTTCCTCAGTCTTCCATCCCCTGAGAGCGAACATATCATCATAAAAAGCGGAGCATCTGTTGGCTCGGATATAGAAGTACTTGCAATGGGCCTTGACGGTATCTACAATCTCTTCGGAGCACGAACCACAATCCATACGGGCTCTATTTATATGAATGCCGTTCATTTTCAGCCTAGTGAAGATTCTTTCCAATGTACATTGCTGACAGAACCGGACATTCGTGTTGCCATCCCGATTTTCAATGCCGACAATATAATCACCTATAACGGCAACTCCTGGGCTGTATCCTGTGAACTTCTTGTATGTACGTTTGGCATCATACTTCTCCGTTTCAATGAACTGGTGGTCAAAATCCAGATCGTAACCCTGCTCCTGACATAATTCTCCGGTAGCAATGAGAGACTTGATCAGCAATTCATTCATTGTGTCAGCTGTATTGAAGTCATATGATTTACCTGAGTCTGGAGATGAATACGTTATGTTGTCTGTTGTCAGTTCTTTTATGGCGCGAAGAATCGTGTCTGCGCTGCAGGTTTTAAGTTTGGGATGTAGGGAAAGATGGGGCATGAGATGAGTGGATATATCTTCAATGCACGAACCGCCACAGAAGAATACGCACATGAGAGAACGGATAATTTCACTGTATTGGTAACCATAGGTTTTGCTACGCAGTCCTAATGTGGA
>NZ_AVPG01000095.1 GCF_000775615.1 Pontibacillus litoralis JSM 072002 | reverse complement strand
ATAACGTCCGATAAAAGAGTATCAAATTGCTCCATGATTGAATATATTCCGCCAAAAGGTGTGATTGAATCGAATTTTATTTGTACTTTAGCCATGTTTGTTGAAGATTGATTTGATTTTTTTTGCAACACTAAGTTAAGTGAATCTTCGGACATGACAAAGCGCTGAGTAGTATATTACTAATCAGCGCTTTAAATTATTTCTATACAAAAGTGTTGCGGAAATTAGG
>NZ_AVPG01000055.1 GCF_000775615.1 Pontibacillus litoralis JSM 072002 | reverse complement strand
ACAATCATTTTACGAAAATCATCATTATACCATTTACCATTACTTTGATTACTCATTGGACACACCCTCCTAAAAGTTATTTTATAAATTTAACTTAGATGTGTCCATGAAACTATACTAGCATCAGATGGACAATTTAATCAAAATATTATTGATGAGGTATTCACCTTCGCTTATGGAATGAGTTTTGGAAAGGAAGGTACACATAGAAACTATCGTTCTGGAGGTTCAAACAATAGGAAAAATGGAGAAGTATTTGCCGATACTTTTCAAGGTAAATTAGCGGAATTCGCTATCTATCATGTATTTACCTCTGAAGGGCTAGAAGTTCCCCGCCCTGATAATGATATGTACAATTTAGGTGATTGGGATTCAGGAAATTTTGAAGTTGGAGAAAGAAAGTTGTCTATTAAATCCACTAAATCTTTCGGTCAATTGCTGTTGTTAGAATCAAAAGATTGGGATGAAGATGGTCTATATATTCCAGACATCGAAAGAGATGGCGGTAGGTACGATGCAACTATATTAGTAAGGCTTCAGCCTTTTGCTTCAGATATCTTAAAGGGAATGAGATCACTCTACAGTTCTACAATTAATAAAGACGAACTATACTCAAATATAACAAACGAAACGTTTGAGTACGAAATTGCCGGCGTAGTTACAAATGGTGTTTTAAAAAAGGCAATAAAAAACGAACAATTTGTTCCTAAAGGTGCATATATAAATAAAATAGGAAAGAATAATAAATTGGATGCCTCCAATTATTATGTTCAAACAGGTGACATGAAATCAATCAGTCTACTTATAGAAGCACTAAGGGAAGAAATTACAACCTCATAATGGATATGATTAAAGAGCGCTTAACTTGCGCTCTTTAATTCAATATATAAACAATACAGATGGAAACTCATCTCTTCAGTGCTTTTATCAGTTCATAACCTTTTAACATGTCACCGCACTGTATATAGTAATTATTTGCATCAAGTTCATTACTTGGAGCAGTTGTGTTCAAGTAATAATCTTTTTTCACTATCATTTTATTCTCTATTGCATTTTTTATATATTCCACTGGTATGTAATGAATATCAAAATTATAATGTGCATCTGATAACAATGATGCAAATGATTCAGGGTTTATTTGTTCATTTTGATGTTTATATCTTTTTTGCAAACTAAAGATTAACTCATAATTCACCCTAACAAATAAAAAATCAGTGTATTCACCTGTTTCCTTTTCTTTATTAGGAATATACCTACCATTATCATCCCAATCTTCAGTCTCCAACATCAATAAATTACCAAAATGTTTAGTAGTTTTAACGCCAATATTTCTTTGTTTACCACCATATTCAAAATTAAAATCATAAGTGTCCCACTTCCCTTTACCTTCAATAGTTAAATCAGGCAAAGGGATTTCTATCCCTTTAATATTTTCCTTTATGTATTGGTAAACTGCATGCTCTCCTAACTTTCCAACAAAAGTATCACAAAAGACTTCAAAATCATTTCTTGATTTTTTCCCATCTGATCTTTCTCTACGATGGTGTCCTTCCTCAGAATAGGCCATTGCATAAGCAAACGAAAAACTTAGTGCAACATACTCATACCTAATTACTGTTTTTGAATAAAAATCATTTTTTTTATAAACTTTATAAACATTCTTCTCTTCTTTTTTATAATCTTTCACTTTAGTGTCTGTAAGTTTATTTAATTTCATTCTACTAGGTCCTCCTATCAAAATATAAAAAGGTGGTTCTCTTCAACAAGTTACATTCAATGATTAATTTTGCTTATTATATTCATAATAGCAGATTCCTTAAATTTCAATACGTCTGATACCAAATTATACACTAATCGAGTAGAGGGAAAAGTTAAGTAAC
>NZ_AVPG01000053.1 GCF_000775615.1 Pontibacillus litoralis JSM 072002 | reverse complement strand
TTATATCACTATTCTCTATCGCCTTTATTAATACATCGGTGAATGTTTCTATACTTTCAACATAAGAGTTATTTAATATTTCATTTCGAGTATAGGTAGATAAATACCCCAGTACCAATCCATAATAAGGTGAGTGACTAGAGGAGAATTTAAGTAACATCTTATGCAATCCTGTTAAATATACTTGAGACAAATTGTCCATCAGGTCCTCTATTAAATAGCTGTATAATTCACGACTTTTAAAAAGTGCAGAACTCTGCTTTTCAGAGTTCTGCACTTTTTTTAGTAGTAAGCATATGACTTATACTATTTACAAAAGTACAATTCTATTCCTTTTTAGACTAAAGTAGAAACAAATTATAGATAATGCTCCATCTCAATAAATGTATAAACTGAGTTGTTAGTCTCTTGAGAGTACTCCCTCGTTTTTGAAAAACCTAATCTACTGTATACTTTTTGTGCTCTATGATTAAAGTCTACTACACTTAAACGGATTGTTGAGATATTGTAATTGTCTCGAATAAATTCAATTATAATTCTAATAAATTCCTCACCCAGACCTTTACCTGTATATTCTGGTTTAATTCCGATACCCATTTCAATTACACTTCCAGTTGAGTATAAAGCGAAAAAGCCAAACAGTTCATTATTATTTAGCACCTGAAAATAATTGTCTGCTCTTAATTCTGGTGTTGTAATCTCTTCATAATCCTCTGGATCTTCTGTCATATTATAAAAGGAATATTGATCTGGATACTTCCAATTATCAGCAATTTCTTTAGCGTTTTCATTGCTCAATTTTTCTATTATAAGTTGCATGCTCATCCTCCTGAATTAATTTTATCAAACTAAAATATAGATTTTAGTTAGTATTAACTTCCGAAATATGATTTACTAATTCTTCGATGGTCTGGTTAGAGAAAATCGCTGTCGGTGAAATATTAGTATTACTTTTCTTTAACCTTAATGCGATTCTCAAACTAGAAATTGAGTCTCCACCCAAATCAAAAAAGTTATCACTCAACTTTAAACTATCCACCTGTAAGATGTCTTTCCAAGCAGACACAACAATCTTTTCTATAGTAATTGCATTATCGTTAGAATTATTTATTTCTAGTTTATTTTCTAACATTCTCATAATGTCCTCTTCAAATCTTTTTAAGAACGATTGGATTTTAAACCGTTTAGTTTCATCATTAAACATAAAGCCTACTTCAGTTTTATAGTTTAACGAAACTATAAAACTTCTATTGAAATTACTTCCAGCTCTGTAATCTATATCAGAAATCCCTATTTCATCGAAAAGTTCATTATTAATTGGGTAATCCTGAAAAACAAAAATATCTGAAAACATTTCGCTATTCTCTCTTAAAGTTCTTTTAGAAGATCTTAGAATACTATTCAAGGAGACATCTCCATGCTTTACTAGATTAGTTAGATACTTTTGAACTTCATCAAGTAATTCATCAAAAGTTGGAATCTGTTTAAAATCTACTTTCATAGGTAAAGTATTAAGTAAGCAACCTACAAGATTTAACTCTTCTAACCCTAAATTTTGTCTACCAGAGTTCGTGACTCCTACTACTGTTAGATCATCCTGGTTATCCTCATGAGTAAGCTTAAGATATAGAGATAAGTATACTACATTCGGTGAAACATTCTTCCGTTTAGCATATTCTAAGATTTTCTCAGTAATATCATTACCTAGATATATACTTTCTGTTTTAGCCATGTTGGAATTTTCATTTTCTACTTTAGGCTTCTCGGGAATATTCCTAATGTAATCTTTCCAAAATTCAAGACTCTTTTGATAAGTTTGATTCTTATTAAGATACTCTCTAAACTGATCATTAATATCAATATGAATTTCTTTACCTTGGATAAGATTATTATTATGATTGAAGATTTGACTTAACAAGTACGCACTACTCCAACTGGATCTACGTCACACCAGCCATCACGAAGCATGTGAATATAC
>NZ_AVPG01000051.1 GCF_000775615.1 Pontibacillus litoralis JSM 072002 | reverse complement strand
GAATGATAGGTGTGGGCTATTTGACGCTTACGATATGATATTCTCAATTGTTTTTTTCTTGTTATCTATTTTTCTTTTAATAATTTCTTATTTTGTTTCTTATTTGATTGTCAAACGTAAAGAATTTTAATTAGAGATAATATTAACTAACAAAATATTTCCGTTAATTAGTAAATATGGGAATAACAATAATTATAAGCCCTGGCGTGACAAGGGTTTAAAAACATAAAAAAGGAAGCACCTCCCCAAATCTTGTATAATGGTAATGGACACATTAACCAAAAAAAGACAGAAGGAGGGCTCCCTGTGACCATTATACGACAACAAAGTTTATTTAGCATCCAAGAATTATATGACATGGAACCTACCCAAAAATATGAGGCAATTATTTCGGCGATAAATTTGGATAAGATATATCACAAAGTACCGAAGAAATCACGACTAGGTGCACCAGAAGGATTGAACGATGCAGCTATGATCATTTCCTTTGTGGTGAGATATGTGGAACGCATCCCAACAATAAAAGATCTAATGAAACGCCTTCGTGATGAGGGTTCGGGTGTGGCGAGTTTGTCAACTCCTTAATTCTCGGTCGGGAAAACAGCCCTCCCTGCGATTACCGTTGACAAACGCCAAAAAAAAGCGAACAAAATGTAAAACGGACTTTACAGTTAAGGAGACTTTACTTCATAATGGTATTAGAGAGGGGTAAAGTATATGGAAAACAAAGTTAAGGAGTTTAGAAGAAGGTTTAGTTGGTCTCAAGAAAAACTTGCTGGGATATTAGGTGTATCAAGACAAACAGTGATTTCCATAGAAGGTGGAAAGTATAAACCGTCTTTATTACTCGCATTTAAAATTTCATGGGCATTTGATGTTAAAATCGAAGACATTTTTATTCCAAATGAAGAGGAAAGGAATGGTAGTAATGAAAAGTAAGCAATTTAATATTATTGCAGTTTTCTTTTTAGTTGTATCTCTATTTTTCTTAGCTATAACCCTTTATACAGATGGAGCGGTTATTAATTGGTTTTTCGTAACTTTTGCGCTTAGTATTCTGAGTTTTACCTTGGGATATGTTAATCCCAGAATAGGAAATGACGAAAGATCTAAGGTTATAAGAAATAAGTCTATTTATTCTACATTCTTTTTTGTAATAGGTTATTTGATTATTGCATTCGGTTTGAAAACTTGGCTTGCAAAACAAGTAGACACTCAATTAATTTTTGCAATAGTGACATCCTTAACTGTTATAACATTAAGTATTTCATTAATTATATTTGAGAAAAAAAATTAAAAGGTGTCCTTTGGACACCTTTTAATTTTATAAATTGGATCCTATACACCATCCAAGAGTACCACCAGTTATTGAAGAAGCGGCATATAGGCAAGGTGCACACCCAGCGCCTGCTGTTCCAGCGCATATTGCACCGCAAGCAACTGACAATGCTGTTACAGCCCAAGCTGATACACCTGCATTATTCAAACAATCAACAAAGCCACTCCATGAATAAGTGCCAATCTCACCATCATTTACATTTTCATCAGTCTGAACAACTTCATCTAAGTTTTTAACACCGTCAGACCAAGCAGTAACAGTACCAGAATTTTGATCAATTTGTTCCATTTGTAATTCGAAGTATTGTACTAGATTTCCATCTGCATCAAAAAATAGGGATACACCACTAAATTCGTGTAGAGTTGAGTTATCTGAATAATTTAGTTTTACCATATAAAAATTATTATTAACCTCTCTTACATTAGCGTTTTCATAGTCTAAATTAACGCCGGCTGGTGCATGTATAGAAGCTTCTTTATTGTCAATTGTACTTTGAGCTAAATTCATATAGTGTTCTTTTACATCCTCGCTTACTTCCTCTGTTGTTTCATCATAGTCTGCTAAAATACTTTCTATTTGGTTTTCCAAATCCTCAGCTGCGCTCACACTTTGCAGAGATGAAAAAGATGTGCTTAGGGTCATGATAAAGGCGGCAGCAACTATAAAAATACTGCTAAACTTCTTTTTAAACATTAAAAACATTCCTCCCTTTGCTAGAATTACCGAGAGTATAAAATATTTTGTGTAAATAACCG
>NZ_AVPG01000052.1 GCF_000775615.1 Pontibacillus litoralis JSM 072002 | reverse complement strand
ACCGTTATAGTTACGGCCGCCGTTTACTGGGGCTTCGATTCAAAGCTTCGCCTTACGGCTAACCCATCCTCTTAACCTTCCAGCACCGGGCAGGTGTCAGCCCCTATACTTCACCTTTCGGTTTCGCAGAGACCTGTGTTTTTGCTAAACAGTCGTTTGGGCCTATTCACTGCGGCTTCTCCATTGAAGAAGCACCCCTTCTCCCGAAGTTACGGGGTCATTTTGCCGAGTTCCTTAACAAGAGTTCTCCCGATCACCTTAGGATACTCTCCTCGTCTACCTGTGTCGGTTTGCGGTACGGGCACCACTTTCCTCGCTAGAGGCTTTTCTTGGCAGTGTGAAATCAGGGACTTCGCTACTCTATTTCACTCCCCATCACAGCTTATGATTGATGTACGGATTTGCCTATACATCTCACTCACTGCTTGGGCGCGCACATCCAGCGGCGCGCTTCCCTTATCCTACTGCGTCCCCCCGTTGCTCAAACGGAAAGGAGGTGGTACAGGAATATCAACCTGTTATCCATCGCCTACGCCTTTCGGCCTCGGCTTAGGTCCCGACTAACCCTGAGCGGACGAGCCTTCCTCAGGAAACCTTAGACTTACGGTGGAAGAGATTCTCACTCTTCTTTCGCTACTCATACCGGCATTCTCACTTCTAAGCGCTCCACCAGTCCTCACGGTCTGACTTCACAGCACTTAGAACGCTCTCCTACCATTGTCCGTAGGACAATCCGCAGCTTCGGCGGTACGTTTAGCCCCGGTAAATTTTCGGCGCAGAGTCACTCGACCAGTGAGCTATTACGCACTCTTTAAATGATGGCTGCTTCTAAGCCAACATCCTGGTTGTCTAAGCAACTCCACATCCTTTTCCACTTAACGTACACTTGGGGGCCTTAGCTGGCGGTCTGGGCTGTTTCCCTTTCGACTATGGACCTTATCACTCATAGTCTGACTCCCAAGGATAAGTCGATGGCATTCGGAGTTTGACTGAATTCGGTAACCCGATAGGGGCCCCTAGTCCAATCAGTGCTCTACCTCCATGACTCTTACCTTGAGGCTAGCCCTAAAGCTATTTCGGAGAGAACCAGCTATCTCCGTGTTCGATTGGCATTTCACCCCTACCCACACCTCATCCCCGCACTTTTCAACGTACGTGGGTTCGGGCCTCCAGCCAGTGTTACCTGGCCTTCACCCTGGACATGGGTAGATCACACGGTTTCGGGTCTACGACCATATACTATGACGCCCTATTCAGACTCGCTTTCGCTGCGGCTCCGTTTTTTCTAACTTAACCTTGCATATGATCGTAACTCGCCGGTCCATTCTACAAAAGGTACGCCATCACCCATTAACGGGCTCTGACTACTTGTAGGCACACGGTTTCAGGTTCTCTTTCACTCCCCTTCCGGGGTGCTTTTCACCTTTCCCTCACGGTACTGGTTCACTATCGGTCACTAGGGAGTATTTAGCCTTGGGAGATGGTCCTCCCGGATTCCGACGGAATTTCACGTGTTCCGCCGTACTCAGGATACACTCCGGAGGAAACAATATTTTGACTACAGGGCCGTTACCTTCTTCGGCTGATCATTCCAGATCGATTCATCTATATCGTTTCTTTGTAACTCCAATGGAGTGTCCTACAACCCCAGAAAGCAAGCTTTCTGGTTTGGGCTAATTCCGTTTCGCTCGCCGCTACTCAGGAAATCGCGTTTGCTTTCTCTTCCTCCGGGTACTGAGATGTTTCAGTTCCCCGGGTGTGCCTTCCTTAACCTATGTATTCAGTTAAAGATACTGCTTCATTACAAGCAGTGGGTTCCCCCATTCGGAAATCCCCGGATCGTAGCTTACTTACAGCTAACCGAGGCATATCGGTGTTAGTCCCGTCCTTCATCGGCTCCTAGTACCAAGGCATCCACCGTGCGCCCTTATTCACTTAACTAACATGAATAAAAACTGATTATTGATGCTTTGTAACATTTACAAATGTAAAATGTCGGATTCTTATCTAGTTTTCAAGGTGCTAAATTAAT
>NZ_AVPG01000006.1 GCF_000775615.1 Pontibacillus litoralis JSM 072002 | reverse complement strand
TAGATAAGGTATGGTCGCAGGAAGGGCAAGTGGAGGATGCAATCATGACTGGTATATATGGCATGGTGTTTGAAGAGGAGTTTACCAAATTAAATAACAAGTTGGCTGATGTTGCGGGCAAATACAACCTTGTTGGTAAGCGAGGAGAAGCAGTGGCAAACGTTGGGGCAAATGGATTTAGTAATACTTATTTTTACATGTCTATGTACGATGACAGTTTTTATCCACTTGTAAATCAATACTTAAAAAATCCGGATACAAATCTAAAAGAGTGGAAAAAAATCATGAATGAAATAAGTATAGATCCGAATGAAGTGCTAATTACAATTCACATGTTTATGGCAGAAAAAGAGGTAGACCCAAACGAAGAGGCGTTTAACGAATTAGTAACTGCGATTGAAGAAATGGAAGGAATTCCAACAGGAGCTTATTCTATTTATTTACATGATAATCGAATCTCTAGATGGTCGGCAACGGCCAGGAAAGATAACACGTTAGAGCGTTCATTTCCAAATAAAATTATAAAAAAGTAAAAGTTGGGAGGCACAAGAATGGATTCTGTATCAGTAAATGACACGCAAGTTACAGACTCTAAATTAGTCGAGTTAGCTGGTTTTCACGCTTATAGAGACTACCCAGATGGATTTGAATTCTCAGTGAATCATGTGAAATATGAGGTTGTAGATACAAAATACTTGCACCCAACAGGTCTAGATGCTTTAACTGTGTTGAATCTCTCAACCAAAGAATTAACGGTCGTCTATGTCGGCACAAACACGGAGCAAATAGAAGATATCGTGACAGATGTCCAGTTGTTAACAGATTTATCGCTTCCTCAAATTACTGCTGCTAAACAATATTACGAAGATATGAACAAGAAGTATGCAAGTGCAGGCGGAGTCAGTTCTGTGACAGGTAATTCACTAGGAGGTGCTTTAGCGAATGCGGTTGGTGTGAACCATCCCGAAGTAAAAACGGTTACTTTGAATCCTGCTCTTCTGCCAAAGGGAGAGATGGAACGATTGCTCCACTATTCCCCTTAATAATTTGAGAATAACATGATACAGAAGGAAGAACTACCTGAAGAGCAGCTCCATTTGACTTTTGAATCAAAAGATCAGGATAAGGAAGAAACATTAATCACGGATCTCTTTCAATCGAACTTGACGAATAAAAACACAATTGTAGCACAATCAAAGCAACTTCAATTATTTGCAGATGAAATGGATGTAAAACGGGGAGAGAGGAATACACAACAAATAATACACTCTATCAGTATGACAGCAGTCATGCTATTCCTGTTGTTTATCGCCATAGCATTGTTATTCCTTATCGTTCCTAAATTAAAGCCTACCCAATCCTAATTGTGGGTAGGCTTTCCATGTCTTAATGATTAATATATCGTTCAAACACGTCACTAAAATCTTTTTGGGTATACTTCACTTTGTTATTATATAACCATTGAAATGCATGTTGATTAATTTGTTCAAATTCGGTAGCTAATTTTACTTCGTTGTTATGAATAGCGTTTTGTTTTAGTGCGTTGCTAGCGTAGTCTAAACTTTGGATAGAGAAGCTCTTAAACTCATTGTTTTCTGCAGTAATTTCAGAAATTTTAATTAACGATTTGTATAAGTCTTTCAATTCTTCTAAGTTGTTTTTGTGTACATCAATGGAAAAATCCAAGTTCCCTAAATGGAATTTAATTTCTACATCTAAATCGATTGTACCTGCAGTTTCTAGACTAACGTTTGCGATGGTGTGTTTGTAGTATTCATAACGATGAAGTGTGCGTTTCTTACTCGTTGCACTCGTGCCATCTAAATGAATAAGCGCTTTGTTTGTGAAGCAATACTCATCTGATTTAGACTTGATGAGAAAGAAAATGGTTTCTCCGTCTTCATGCATCACATAATCATCTGCATCTACTTTGTCGAAATCCTCTTTTGGAATCACCTTACCAACATCACTAAGTCCTAATGCATCCGAAGCTACCTTTTTAAACACACTAACCAACACCTTTCATTATTTTGTATTAATAGCCAACTTCAACTGAGGCGTTGACAATATACATTAAGTCATTCTTATCCGCACGCTCTGGTAACACAATACCGCTTGTCGTTACCATACCGCCATCCATTACTTCGACGGATACTGTGCCATATGGAATGCAATTTTTAACAACATCATGATTTAGCTTGTCTTTATCTGCTGGAACGGCTAATTTGACGTTCACTTTCATGTTGTCTAGTGATTGATTTGGAAGGATGTTGCGAATGCCAGGCATGGAGTTTGCATGTATCGCATTTTTTACTGCTCTTTTTGCTGCTTGGGTGACATCTTGTCCATGCACATCAACACCCATTCCCGTTTCGATAAATAGTAAGTTTTCCATGGAATCATCCTTTCTTAACTCTATATTATTATAGCATAGAAGAGTAATCTCTTTAAGTAGTAACCTATTATTAGGAAGTGTATGGTGTTTGGCTATTGATTAGTTGTTTAGTAAAATAAAAGTTTACATTACTTTGAGAACATAGGTGAGACATTTGACAAG
This sequence comes from Pontibacillus litoralis JSM 072002, assembly GCF_000775615.1. Taxonomy (GTDB): domain Bacteria; phylum Bacillota; class Bacilli; order Bacillales; family BH030062; genus Pontibacillus; species Pontibacillus litoralis. The sequence continues at coordinate 128,442 of NZ_AVPG01000006.1, read as the reverse complement.
TGGAATACAAATTCAAAAAAATGGACATTTTTATTCAACGCTTGCTGCTTATCTCGATTATAATGCGGCTATGAAACATTGTATTTATGAAACGGTAGAAAATTTAGTGGCAAAAAGTACTACGGTCGAAAAGCCAGGTATGCTACTTGGTAATATTCAAAGTGGTAAGACGAGAACGTTTATCGGTGTTATTGGAATGGCCTTTGATAACGAATATGACATGGCCATTGTACTGACAAAAGGTACAAAGGCGCTCGCTAAACAAACGTATGAACGGTTGCATTCTGAATTTGCTTCTTTTGCAGAAGATGATCAGCTGCAAGTGTTTGATATAATGCAGATGCCTGATTATCTTAGCTCTTATGAACGTAATCAAAAGCTTATTTTTGTCGTAAAGAAGCAAAAACAAAATTTAGCCAGGCTTCATGAACTGCTTTTCGATACGTACCCTGAACTGGCAAGAAAACGAATATTAATGATTGATGACGAAGCGGATTATGCGAGTATTGGCTTTGAAAAAACAAAAAAGGAAGCAACAGATATTAGAACGATTGCAGGACAAATCGATGGGTTGCGCCACCAGTTAGTTTATTGCAGCTTTTTACAGGTTACTGCAACACCGTATTCCTTGTATTTGCAGCCGGAAACCATCCAAGTACATGAGCATAAAACGTTCCAACCGATAAGGCCAGCGTTTACTTCATTAGTTCCTATACCTAATACGTACATTGGGGGAAAGTTTTATTTTGAAGAGTCGGAAGAGCGTGGTTCACTTGCATCTTATTTACACGAGGAAATAGCAAATCATGAATTAGTTGTATTGAAGAAAGAAGACAGGCGACGCTTTAAAATAGAGCACGTATTAAAGAGTGATAAAATAACAACTCTACGAAATTCCGTTGTGCAGTTTCTTATTGGCGGGTATATGAGAAGGATTCAGCAACAAGAAAAAAACGAAAGGCTTTCGAAATATGCTTTTATTATACACACAGAAATCAATAAAGTAGCTCATGGATGGCAAGAGCAAGTTATTGTTGCAATGATAACCGCCCTTGAAAGAGCAGCAGTACATGAACAACCATTTTTAACAACTATGTTACAGGACGCTTATTCATCATTAGTGGAATCTATGAAACAATTTTTTTCACTTGAGGAAATTCCAAGCTTCCAACAAGTCCAATATGAAGTTACACGAGCGCTTGTAGAAGGGCACATATTAGTTTCAAAAGTGAATTCTGAAAAGCAGGTGGAACAATTATTGGATGATAAAGGTGAATTGAAGTTGCGAACGCCTTTAACGATTTTTATTGGAGGACAAATTCTCGATCGTGGAATCACAGTACGCAATTTGATTGGCTTTTATTATGGAAGGAATCCTCGCACATTTCAACAAGATACAGTGCTCCAGCATTCTCGTATGTATGGGTATCGCTCCTTTGCTGATTTAACGGTAACTCGTTTCTATACCACGCAGTCAATTTTTCAAGTAATGAAACAAATTCACGAGTTTGATACGGCGTTACGTGATGCATTCGAATTAGGCGGACATAATGCAGGTGTTGTATTTATACGGAAAGATGAACAAGATCGGATTATTCCTTGTTCACCAAATAAGCTTTTACTATCAAAAACAACTACATTAAAACCATACAAACGTCTGTTACCAATCGGATTTCAAACAGGCTATCAAACCTATATTAAGAAATCGGTTGGAGAGATTGACAGGAAGTTAAGGAAAGTTAAAGATGGCAAACCAACACTTGTGAAAGTAAAAGCTGTTTCCGCGATACTAAGGACGATTGCTAAAACGATTGAAATGGAGGATGGTTATCATTGGGATGTGGAGGCGATGATTGCTGCGATTGAATATTTATCGAATCAAAGTGACGATGAACGCTTAAAAGGAAAAGTGTGGCTCATCACCCGATTTGATCGTAACATTGCACGATTTGATCAAAATGGTCGTTTTATTAGTGCACCTGATACACCCGGAACAGGAGGAGGAGAGGCAGCTATTGCCAAACAAGTCGCCAAAACCATCCCAGCAATTATATTATTACGACAAAAAGGGGAAAAAGAGAAAGGGTGGCGTGACGCTCCTTTTTGGTGGCCGATTGCGATAACGCCACAAAAAACCGAAGCCACTATATTTGCTAATGAATTGCCAAAGGAATTTTAAATCGTTTACATCATTTTTTTCACAATATCTTAATAAAGTTAACCTATTTATACTTCATCATTGCTCTCTACAATCCGAAATGAATAATGTATACCTTTCTTTTAGGAGGAGGTATATAAATTTTTTTCAACGAGAGGGTTAAACAGATGAAGTTCAAAAGTGTAAAGATGAGAACGATGGTATTTATTTTACCTGTTCTAATTGTTTTAATTCTAACAATTCTAGCGTCAACCTTTATTTTTTCAAGGGATTTACTTAAACAAGAAATTGATGATAGGATGCATCATGAACTTGAAAATGTTAGTAATAATATTGAGAAGCGGATTAGCTGGAATACAAAAATTGCAGAACTAGCAGCAAAAGCAACAGAAACTTCTAATGGCGAATTTAAGATGGCCGACTATACAAAATTATTGGAAAAATCGTTTGCAACAAATGAGGAGACATTTGGCGGAGGGGTTTTCTTTAAGCCTGATACATTCCATGATAAGAAGTTTGCTTCAACGTACGTGTACAAAGAAGATGGTGACATGAAGGCAACCGACGAATATAACAATGCAAGCTTTGATTATACATCTCAGGATTGGTACAAAGCAGGAGAAAAAACAGATAAAAGTGTTGTTATTTCGGATCCGTATTTAGATACAAACATGAATAAAGCCATGGTTACAGCTACAGCACCTTTTCATAATCAGAAAGGTTCCTTTGCTGGAGTTGTTACTTCTGATATTGATTTAACAGAAATCCAACAAATTGTTCAGGATATACAGGTGAAGGATTCAGGGTATGCTTTTTTAGTTGATCGAAATGGTACGTATTTAGCCGACAAAGATGATAGTAACATTTTGAATAAAACAATAGCAGAAAACGAGGATGCAGGCATTGCGTCAATAAGCGATACAATCACCAATGAAGAACAAGGGAGCTTATCGTTTGATAATAAAGAAGGCACCTCATACGTTTACTTTAAAGATATTCCGGAATTAAATTGGACGATATCGTTAGTCGTATCTGAAGACGAGTTGTATGCTAGCGTGAATAAATTATTGTCGGCGCTAATTGTAGTCAGTTTGATTGGGATAGCGATTATTGTTGTGTTAATTCTCCTCTTTAGCCGTTCGATTGTACGTAACATCAATGAGGTAAATCAGATGGCAGCTGCGGTAGCTGAGGGAGATTTAACATATCAACTAGAAGTCCAAAGTGAGGATGAATTTGGACAAATGACAGGTTATTTAAATGAAATGAAAGATAATGTCTCTCAAATGGTTCACCAAATCGCGAATAGTTCCCATCAAGTAGCGGCTACGTCTAATGAATTATCTGCTAGCTCTGAACAAACTAGTTTAGCAACAGAGCAAATTACGATGTCCATTCAAGATGTAGCTAACGGTACGGAACAGCAAGTGAACATGTCAACGGATGCTTCCGAAGCGGTTACACAGATTGCTAAAGAAATGGATCAAGCAGAAGAAGAGATGCATGTAATAACAGCAACGATTGAAGAAACGAATAGAAAAGCAACAAATGGAAATGATGTGGTCAACAGAGCGATACAACAAATTGAAGTAGTAAAGCAAACTTCTGACCAAACAGCTGTGAAAGTGAACCGATTAAGTGAAAAGACGCATGAGATTAATCAAATTGTAGAGTTGATTACTCAAATCGCCAATCAGACGAACTTACTTGCTTTAAATGCAGCAATTGAAGCGGCACGTGCTGGAGAACATGGGCATGGTTTCGCTGTCGTAGCAGGTGAGGTGCGAAAGCTTGCGGAACAATCTGCACATTCCGCTGGACAAATTAGTCAATTAATAGGTGAAATTCAAGTTGAGTCTGAAGAAGTAGTACAAGCCATGAATGAGGGGGATAAAGCAGTTGCAGAAGGAATAGAGTTGTATTACCAAACAGGACGAGTCTTCACCGATATTGCTTCTATGGTAGGTGAAATTAGTGAGCAATCTAAATCTGTTTCTTCTTCAATCCAACATGTCAGTAAAGATTCGGATCGTGTAAAAGGGAAAATGGATGAAGTAATTACTGTTGCGGAACAAGCTGCAGGAAATACACAAACTGTTGCAGCATCAGCTGAGGAGCAAAATGCTTCTATGGAAGAAATATATTCATCTGCAGAAATGTTAAGTCAAATGGCAGAAGAGTTACAAACGGAAGTAAGTAAATTTAAAGTGTGAATCATCCCCCCACTTATCCCTCTTACGGGTTACTAGAAGTGGGGGCTTCTTGTGTAATGGACACTATTGATAGCTGATGGAGTTCACTAGGATAACTTGCTTGTTTCAAGAACATTAGGTAGTCGCTAATAAACGTATCCCCATTAAAAATTCAAATTCAATTTTGTTTTGTATTTTTAAAGTGGGAAATTATGAAATTGACTCATATGATAAAATATTATTCGTGTATATGTTCTTGAAAAGTGTATGTAATTTTCTACATAATATGCGAGAAGAGATAGATAAAGTGATAGAGCTAGATCTTCTATTCCGAGTATTTTCCTTCATTTCATGTAATGTTCGTGTTATTTTTTTGCATTATTGCTTTAGTGATTTAATGTTGTGCACTGTTGTTATATGAGTATTAAGGGTGATATATGAATAAGGCTATTTTATGCTCTAGTTTCCTTTATCTTCGTTTCGAAAGTTGTATATATGGTACGAGGAGGATTTAAGTGGAAAAAGTAAGGTTACCATCATTGTTAGAAGTTGCAATTGTATTGCTTTTATTTTTGGCAGTTGTTTTTTCTTTTACAACTCTTGGGCTGCCAATTCAATTAGCGCTCTTTATATCATGGTTTATTATGATTATTTTGGGCTTACGGCTCGGTTATCGCTATGAAACATTACAAGAAGGTATCATAAAAGGGATTTCAAATGGCTTAGAGGCAGTATTAATTTTATTTGCAGTCGGTGCATTAATAGGGACATGGATTGCTGGAGGAATTGTTCCATCCATCATTTACTTTGGGTTAGATCTTATTCATCCATCTGTTTTTTTACTAGCTACTTTGATTATTTGTTCTCTTACCGCTCTAGCAACAGGAACTTCTTGGGGAACAGTTGGAACTGCTGGAATTGCGATGATGGGTATAGGGGAAGCGCTTGGAATACCATTACCAATAGTAGCTGGTGCTGTTCTATCAGGTGCGTACTTTGGTGACAAGCTATCACCATTATCAGATAGCACAGTACTTGCAGCATCAATGTCTAAGGTAAATGTCATTTCGCATATCAAGTCGATGTTATATTTAGATGTTCCGGCTTTTATTATTACAGGAATACTTTTTACAATTACTGGTTTCTTCTATGGAGGAAAAGAGGTTGATATAGAAAGAGTAAGCTTTATTATGTCTGCCTTAGATAGGACATTTCATATTAACCTTCTTATGCTTGTTCCAGCAATTATTGTGATTAGTTTGTTAGTGATGAAGAAGCCCTCTATTCCATCAATATCAATAGGAGCATTATTAGGTGTTTTATGGGCGTTTATCTTTCAAGATATGAATGTAAAGGATGCATTTAACACAGCATATTACGGATTTTCGATAGATTCAGGGATAGAGTTTATTGATGAATTGTTAAACCGAGGCGGGATTAACGGTATGTTGAGCTCAATAGCTGTTATCATTCTTGGTTTAGGATTCGGTGGACTTCTTGAACGGATTGGAATATTAAAAGTTATTATGAATACGTTTGTAAATAAAATTAAAAATGCGGGTAGTTTATCGGCATCTACTATTTTTGTAGGGTTTTTATCGAATGTATTTGGTTGTGCAATGTATGTATCTTTAATTCTAACTCCGAAAATAATGGAATCCAGTTACGATAGACTTAAAATTGACCGTAGGGTATTATCTCGAAATACAGAGGTAGGTGGGACAATGACGTCTGCAATGGTACCTTGGTCTGATAATGGAATTTTCATGGCAGGAATTCTTGGAGTCTCGACTTTATCGTATCTTCCATTTATGTGGTTAAGTATTGTATCCATCGTTCTATCTATTGTATATGGATACGCAGGTTGGTTTGTTTGGAAAGATGAAGGGGATAAGGTGTAATCCATCTCTTTTTAAATAACAAAGGCGCTCTTCTAAAAGTATAGAAGGCGTCTTTGTTATTTTAGCTTTGTGGTAATGCTTGTCACTTTAACACTTTTTTAATAAGAGATAAGCCAAATTTCGTATTAGGGTATCGGATTGATATGTCATATTTCGTTGTTTGATGCAGCATGCTTTTTTCATGGGTAAAGGCATCGAAACTTGCTTTTCCGTGATAACTTCCAATACCACTTGGTCCGACTCCACCAAAGGGTAGGTTCGGGTTAGCGATATGGAACAACGTGTCATTAATACTACCACCGCCAAAGGAAAGCTGTTGTATAATCTTTTGGTGGCTTTTCTCGTCCTCGGAAAAAAAGTATAATGCTAATGGTTTAGGTTTTGAGCGAACTTGATTTATGACGTCATCGATCGATGAATAGCTTAGTACTGGTAGAATAGGACCGAAAATTTCATCTTGCATGATCGGTTCATTCCAATCAACATTTTCTAAAATAGTAGGCTCAATGACTAGGTTGTTTTGATTGCTTTTTCCACCGCTTACTAGAGTACCGTTCGTTAAATACGAAGTAAGTCTATTAAAGTGTTTTTCATTGACGATGTGGGTATAGTCACCATTTCCAATCGGATTAGATCCGTATAACGCTGCAACGGCTTCTTTTAATTTGGTTAGAAACGTTTGCTTCACATTTTCGTGCACGTACACATAATCAGGGGCAATGCATGTTTGACCAGCATTCGTAAATTTCCCCCAGGCGATTCTTTTTGCGGCGAGTTCGATTTTCGCTGTTTCATCTACGATAACAGGGCTTTTTCCACCTAATTCGAGTACATGTGGAGTTAAATGTTGGGCGGCTTTCTCCATCACAATTTTTCCCACTGGCACACTTCCTGTAAAGAAAATAAAGTCAAACGGTTGATCTAATAGTTCTTGACTAACTTCAACGCCGCCTTCTACGACTGCGAAATAGGACGTATCAAACGTTTCCTCTATCATTTGCTTAATTAAAGCGGATACGTTTGGTGTTAATTCTGACGGCTTTAGCACAATTGTATTTCCACCTGCAATGGCGCCAATGGCTGGAGCTATTGCTAGTTGAAAAGGATAATTCCAAGGCGCAATAATTAAGGAAACGCCATAAGGATCTTTGTAAATGTAGCTTTTAGAGCCAATATGAGAGGTGGGTGTTTTCACTTTCTCTGGCTTCATCCACTCTTTTAACTCTTTAATGGTCTTATTTACTTCTGCATAAAGGAAACCAATTTCTGTTGAATAGCTTTCGAATTCGGATTTGTGTAGGTCTTGTTGTAATGCGTTTATAATGTTTTTTTCATTTTGTTCGATAACTTTCTTTAGGCGTTTTAGTTGTTTCAAACGGAATGATAATGACTTCGTTGCATTTTCATAATAAAATGCTCGTTGTTGTTGTATAAGAGAAGGAATATTCACCGTTTGCTTCACCTCATATGTTAGATTGGAAATGTGGCAAAATCAGTTGCCAGCTTCGAATTTGGAAATATGGATTGTGCTTCTATTAACAATTGCTTCTGTGCATCCTGTTGATATCTAGATGAAATATGTGTAAGAATTAATTGTTTTACATTCGCTTCGCGTGCAAGATGTGCCGCTTGCTCGGTTGTTGAATGATAATAATTGTACGCATGTTCTGCTTCGGCCTTTGCAAAGGTTGCTTCGTGTACAAGTACATCTGCATTTGCTGCAAAGTCTGCTACATGTTGAACATAACGAGTATCACCTAATATACACACTTTCCGTCCTGGTTTAGGAGGACCCACATAATCATCACGATGCACGATATACCCAGTAGGGAGCGTAACAATTGGATTATCCTTGATTTGCTGATAGACAGGCCCAGGCTTGATTCCAGCTTGTTGTAGGCGTTCGACCAATAGCTCTCCAGGTTTATCATGTTCTTGAATACAATAGCCATAGCTAGGGATACCATGTTCTAGTCTATGACAGCTTACTTTACAATGGTCATCTTCAAAAATAATGCCTTCTTCTATTTCGTAAATGTCAACGAAGTAGGTGAGTTTCGTACTACTTATGGCAAGGGCAGTTTCTAAAAACGTTCGTATTCCTTTAGGACCATATACGGCTAGTGGACTGTCCCCACCTTGAAACGAGCGACTCCCTAAAAGACCAGGTAATCCAAATATGTGATCACCGTGTAAATGAGTGATAAATATTTTTTCAATTTTTCTTGGGCGAATATTGGTATGTAATATTTGATGTTGAGTTGCTTCTCCGCAATCAAATAACCACGTGCTGCCACGTTCTTGTTGCATTTCTAACGCAATGGAAGTGACATTTCTTTGCTTGGAAGGAACACCTGCCCCGGTTCCTAGAAAATATAATTCCATCCTGTTCCTCCTACTACATCCTTTGTTTCTCAAGTAATATCTTTATTACTATTTAGGTCAAATTTTAAAATGAATTATAAGTGCAATAAATGAAAAATGCAAGAAAGAAGGCTGCATACCAAAGCAAACATCCACCTCCATTAAGTGTTACACGTTTGCTTTGGTAATGTAATCGTAACACAAGTTCCCTTGCCTAGTTCACTAGAAATGGTAATACTTCCATCGTGTAAATCAATAATCTCGTTGGAAATTGCTAAACCTAAGCCGGATCCACCTTGATTAATGTTACTTTGATAAAATGTTTGCATCACTAGGGGTAGGTCTAGTTTAGAGATACCAATTCCATAATCTTTAATCGCAATTATTATTTCTTTTTCCACCTCATGATACGAAGTGTGAATCGAGGATTGCTCCTTAGAGTATTTAATCGCGTTGTCATATACATTGATTAACACTTGCTTTAATCTACTTTCATCAGCCATAATCGACAGTTCATCATCTCCTTCGATTGAAAAGGTAAGGTGTTTCTCTTCTGCTTTAACGCGAAGCTGCTGGGTTACTTCCTCTATAAAAGGTGCTAATGGAATGGAGGTTTTTTCTAGTACAATGCGTTTGGATTGGAAACGTGAGAAATCTAGCAATTGCTCTACTAAACTTATGAGTCTATTTGTTTCATTAGAGATAATATTCATACCTAATTCGATTTCTTCTTCCGTTAGTACTTCTGAAGTTCTTATCGTTTCAATCCATCCTTTTATTCCTGTTAGTGGCGTACGTAATTCATGAGAGATGGAAGAAATAAAATCGTTTTTCATTTGATCCGTTTTTTCAATTTCATCAGCCATATAGTTTAACGTTTCAGATAATTGACCTATTTCGAGAATATAGTCTTCTTTGATTCTTGTTTTAAAATTTGTCTTACCCATTTTGTACGCATCTCGTGTAATCTCATGTATGGGAGTAACAATCGAATTTGCTAATTTCAAACTAATGATAAAGACAATTAAAGAAATGAATAGTCCTACGCTGATAGCTAAATACATCACATGATGAATAGCCTTACTAACTTCTGTTAAGGATGACGTATATTTTAAAGCTGCAATAACTTGACCTTGGTATAGAAGTGGGGTATAGGTGGCAAGTACTTTTTCACCGGTTGCTGAATTCGTCTCAGCCTCATAGTTTGTTTCACCTTCTAATACGGAAGGAGGGAGGTGTTGCCTTTTCTCCTGTTTAAACCCATAGTTACTCATCATAACTGTTCCTTCTCGGTTTATTAGTTCCAATTGCGCGCCTTCATATTCCAAGCTGTTCATGATTTCGTTACTATGCTGGTCGATATTAAGTAATTGGTATTCATTAAATTCGTATTTTTGTAAAAAAACGGAGGATGTATCGGCGTGATTTTGAAATGTACTCGACATGCCTTGATAATAGTACTCGCGAACACCGAAGTAGAGAACAGATTCAACTAAAATTAACATAAGTAATATAACTGTCATAAAGGAAAAGATGACTCGTCGCTTCATAAGTCCGTTGCTCTCCATTCATATCCTTTACCCCAAGAAGTGATAATGAAGTTCGGTTTTGAAGAGTCGTTTTCAATTTTCCTTCTTAATCTTCTTATATTCACATCAACAATTTTAGGATCACCAACATAAGTAGTTCCCCAAACTTTATCCATTAACAATTGCCGTGATATAGAGTGCTTCGGTTGGCGAATAAGCTCATATAGTAATTGGAATTCAGTAGGGGTAACTTCGATTCGGTGATCATGCTTCCATACTTCTCTGTTTGTAATATTCAATGTAAAAGGGCCAGAAGTGATATGTTCTTCTTCTTCAGGTAGTATGCGTCTTAATAAAGCGGTCATTCGTGCAATAAGCTCATTAGGGCTAAATGGTTTCGGGATATAATCGTCTGCCCCGACTGATAACCCGTATATTTTATCTTCTTCTTGAGATTTGGCTGTTAACATGATGATACCGACATGATTGTTCTGCTTGCGAATTTGTTCACATACTGACATACCATCTATACCAGGTAACATAATATCTAGTAAAACGACGTCATAAGTGTGGCGGTTAAATAAATCCAGTGCTTCTTCACCCGTTGTTGCTTCTGTAACGATATAACCAGCTTTGCGTAAATTTAATTGGATAAAGCTGCGAATGGATAGTTCATCTTCTACAACTAATACTTGTGCCAATGTTACACACCTCCAATCGTTTATAATGTTTCCATCCATAATTTGAAATGGTCTTTGTGTTGTATATAGTCTCGGTTCATTTCATATATATAGTCGGTTGTTTTGGCGACAATTTCATACTGCTCTTTTTCTTCCCATCTTTCTTTCGGTGTCCAGATTATTTCCATTAAAGTATGTTGGTCTTGGTTGTGAATGGTTACTGATTTATCCTCTTCTAAGATCGTAACATCTTCTGGCCATAGAGATGGAAATACAATGATAAATTCTCCTTGAAAGTATGAACGCTGCACTTCAATCAGTCCATTATCACCGTCCCATTGACCATACACATCAATCCAAGGTGTATCCACCATTGCGTACTCTTGGCCATGTGGGGCGATTTTATAACCCATTTCAATAATTCCATCTCCATTTATATCTTTACTTTCCATAGGATAAGGGCTAGTGGTTTGTATGTGATTTAAGTCTTCGAACACATTTAGCAAATGTCCTTCTTCGTAAGTAAGTAAATACGATGTTCCAGAGTGAGCTCCAACTTGAGCATCTAGCCATATACCACGTTTATTTTTACTTACTTTTCCTGCTATCGCGTTTATATATCCGTTCACGTAAGGGTCTAATGATAATTCGGAAAGCTTTTCTACACTTTTGGAATCATTCCATTGGTAAAGGGCTGCTTGTGCCGAGTTCAAGCGATCTAACGTAATGATTGTCATGTCGGTTACTCCGTCTTGGGTTAGGTCGTCTAACAATATATTGGAATAGTGAGTTGAGAAAATTTCTTTTTTCCCTTCTTGATTCATATTGTACATATGTAATTGTTTCGTTTGGCCTTCACCTTGGGCTAGTCCGACGACGAGGCTTAGTTTGTTAGCATCTGTTGGCATGAAGTTGAAATAATCAAGCTCGTAACCTTCCAACTGTTTATGCACCATACTATTCCAATCATCTTCTGTGTAGTCATATATAGCAAAATGAATGTATGGAGAGAATGATTGTTCTGTATAAAAGATAACTGCTTCATCTGAACCATCCAAATCTAAGTCTTCCTGAAAAATCGTTTGATCCCTTAACCCTCCTCGTGGGGAAATGAGTTGTGCCGACTCTGGAATGTCGCTTTGTATTGCATTCCAAAGCTGTTGGTCCTGTTTTGGTAATGCAGGTGGTGTAATTAATTGAGCGGGTGTATGCGCAATCGTACACCCGCTCAATAAGAATAGGATAAACGTTAAACCAAAGGATTGTATAATAGGTTTCATCATGTTGGTATTCATCCTCTTTCTTCGAAGTCATTAAGATTGAAATTGGACAGGGTCCATATCATCCGTTAGTTCTTTAAATGCATATCCCTCAGCATCTAACTGAGAGAGGAGTAGGTCTAAGTGTGCTGCAGTTGTGGTTTTTTCATGCATTAAAATAATAATGGGTTGATTCGAACCTGCTAACTTATGAACACCTTCCATCACTTCTTGAACATAACGCTTATCACGAAATGCCCAGTCTTTACTATCTACATTCCAATCCCAAAGTATGTAATCATGATCTTGAACAGCCTTGCGGTAAGTAGGTGTCATATGGGGTATACTGCCATATGGAGTTCGTATTAAACGCGTCACTTCTCCTGTGATAGAAGCTAAAGTGGATTGACCTTGGTTCAATTCTTGTAATACAGAAGAAGAAGAAGCGTAAAATATATGTTGGTCATGTGTCACACCATGCAGGGCGAGCGTATGTCCTTCATCACGCATTCGCAGAACAGATTGTTTGTAAGTCGTCATGTTCGGTTCTAGCATAAAAAAAGTAGCTTTCGCATCATATTTTTGTAATATATCTAGAATATCGTTAGATGCTTCATTTGGACCATCATCAAACGTTAAATAAACGACCTTTTCGTCACTCGGTTGTATCGGAGTTGGAAATAGCGACTCACTTATATTTCCTTTCTCATAAGAAGCACTTGCATTTGTACTATGTATGGAATATGGTAAAGCTTTTGAAGTGAAAGTCAATGCCTTATTATCATGAATAAGCATGACCAATACGAGTAATAATCCTGTAATTCCTACTATTTCCGCTAAAAACGACCTTTTTTTCCGCTTTTTTTTTGACCTCATGTTTCTCCCTCTCTTTCTATCCATAGAAAATTGTAATAGAATAAAAGGGAAAAATGGTAACAACAAGGTTACAATCTGTCGAACTAGCAAACTAGTAATATAATGTTACGTTTTTACCACCCGCGCTCATATGGTGTCGGAGCGGTAATGGTAACTCCTAATTCATCAGCTGCTTGTTTTGCCCAATATGGATTACGTAACATCGCGCGACCGATAAAGACGAGATCGGCTCGCTTGTTTTGCACAATTTCTTCTGCTTGTATGCCAGTAGTAATCATGCCAACAGCTCCTGTAGCGATGTCGACTTCCTTTCGCAATTGCTCTGCATACGGAATTTGGTATCCAGGAAAAACATGTGGTCGAGCAGAAACAACGCCACCACTGCTACAATCAATTAAGTCAACGCCAAGCCTCTTCATTTCGTTTGCAAAATAAATAAAATCGTTTATGGTATTGCCATTGGTATCATACTCATTTACCGAAATGCGGACGAATAGAGGACCGTCCCATGTAGTTTGAACCGCCTGAATGATTTCTCGTAGAAATCGGAAACGTTCTGCTACAGTGCCACCGTATTGATCCGATCGTTTATTGGTTAAAGGAGATAGAAATTCACTAATTAAGTACCCGTGTGCACCATGTAATTCCACTATGTCAAAGTTTGCTTCTTTGGCTCGTCGTGCCGCTTCGGCAAACGCTTCGATGGTTTGATTCATCTTCTCTTGTGTCATTTCTTGAGGTTTTTTCATTCCTTCTTTATACGGTATGGCGCTTGGAGCAAAAATGTCACCGTCCACCATTGCTTTTCTTCCAGCATGAGCTAATTGAATGGAGCTTCGTGCGCCGTAGCGATGGATGCCTTCATTTATTTTTTGCAAGCCAATAATATGTTCATCTGACCAAATGCCAAGGTCTTTCGAAGAAATGCGCCCCTCTGGCAATACAGCTGTTGCTTCTGTCATAATAAGCCCAGCCCCTCCAGCTGCTCGACTTTCATAATGGGTAAAGTGAAAAGGCGCTACGTGGCCATCCTCTTGATCAGAAGAATACATACACATTGGAGACATAACGACACGATTTTTTAAAGTTACGCTGCCAAACGTTATTGGGGAAAATAATCCTAGTTCCATCTTACAACATCCCTTCCATTAAAGTAGTTGACTTGACTACTATTTTCTCATAACTTTGCCATGGTAGCATGTATCTTGCTTGTCATATACTGCAAGGAGTTTGAATTATGGAAATATGTCCTTCAAGTATTTTCTTTTTTGGCTAATTCATATGTTCAAGATATAATATAAATATAAAAAAATAAATGGGTGAAATTATGATAGTATTAATCGATCATTATGATTCTTTTACATATAATTTAGTGCAGTACATTCAACAAATCACAGGGGATGTGCAAGTATTAAAATGCGATCAAACAACGGTAGCTGAAATAAAGCAGCTAAATCCACAAGCTATTGTGCTCTCACCTGGTCCTGGTACGCCAGAGGAAACAGGAGTTAGTAAAGAGGTGTTGCGTTACTTTCATCAGCATGTCCCTATTTTAGGTATTTGTTTAGGTCATCAATTGATTGTAGAGTATTTCGGTGGGACGATTATGAAAGGAAAACAACCCATTCACGGCAAGGTTGATTCGTTATATCACGATGGATTATTGCCATATGAAGGTGTAAACAATCCGACTGACGTGACGCGCTATCACTCATTGATAGCAGAGGAATCCACACTGCCTTCTTGTTTGCAAGTTACAAGTAGAACAGCAGATGGCGTCATCATGGGAATTCGTCATCATTGCTATTCGATTGAAGGCATGCAGTTTCATCCTGAAGCTATTTTAACTACGGAAGGGTATCACATGTTAAACAATTATTTTCGTTCGGTAGTAGGATTAGACGAAGCAACGAAGGGTGTGAAACAATGAAACGAAAGCCATGGTTACAGTTTGATTTTCACAATCGTGTTTGGCAATTTCAGCATCCTGTACATACATTCGTTGCTCGTAGCATTTCTGAAGTACGAAAAGTATTTCAGCAAATTGAACAATGGATTGATGAGGGGTATTACATAGCCGGCTATGTTTCCTATGAAGCAGCACCAGCCTTTGATAGTGCTTTACGTGTTCATCATCAATCGTCTTTACCACTAGTTTGGTTTGGAGTTTTTGAAGCTCCAATGAAATCGATGCGTACCCAACAGGAAAAGCCGTTTCGATTAACGGATTGGACGAGTGAAGAGGATTATGCTGCTTATCAAATAGGGATAAAGTCTATAAAAAAAGCAATCGAAGAAGGGCATACTTATCAAGTAAACTACACGACTCGATTGCAATCGACATTCGAGGGGGATTCTTTTAGTTTTTATAAACGATTAGCCCGTAATCAAGATGCTTCTTATAGTGCGTTTTTGCAATTAGAGGATTTCTCTATTTTGTCCGCTTCTCCTGAGCTTTTTTTCCATAAAGAGAAGGACATGTTACGAACAAAGCCGATGAAAGGGACAATCAAAAGAGGGCGGTACGTTGAAGAAGACGAGCAATTAGCTAGTAAATTGTATCAATCAGAAAAGGATCGAGCGGAAAACGTGATGATTGTTGATTTATTACGTAATGACGTAGGTAGGATTGCGAAGCCAGGTTCCGTTCATGTTTCTAGCCTATTCGATATAGAACGTTATCCAACGGTTCACCAAATGACTTCCACTATAGTTGGTCAAATTGATGCGAATATTTCATTTACGTCAATATTTGAAGCGTTGTTTCCTTGTGGTTCGATCACTGGTGCCCCAAAAGTGAGTACGATGAACTATATTGCAGCATTGGAGCAATCGTCTAGAGACATATACTGTGGAGCAATTGGATTTATTACTCCTGAACGAGACGCTGTGTTTAATGTCCCTATTCGAACGGTTTGGATCGACCATACGACAAATAAAGCGGTTTATGGAACAGGCGGAGGTATTACGTGGGATTCTACTACTCAAGATGAATATGAAGAGATGTATGCCAAGGCTAAAGTACTGACAGAAGAACGTCCTACATTTGCTTTGCTTGAAAGTATGTTGCTAAGTGAAGGGGCATATCCGTTGATGCAGTTCCATATGGAAAGGTTAGAGCAAAGCGCTTATTATTTTAACTTTACATTACAAGAAGAAGAAATTCGTCAACAATTACGAAACGTTTCACAACAGAAAAACGTAGGAAAGTGGAAGGTTCGTTTGCTTATGAATAAAAATGGTTCTACACAAATTGACGTCCAAGAAGTCACGCATGTAGAAAAGCCGGCTAAATACACATTGGCATCCTTTCCAGTTGATTGTAGTCATCCTTTTCTGTATCATAAGACGACGTATCGCAACGTATATGACGAGCATACAACCAATAAACCATCTCGTGCTTTATCGGTGCTGTTATGGAATGAACGAAACGAGTTAACCGAATTTACGATAGGTAATGTAGTGCTAGAGATTGATGGAAAATGGTTAACGCCGCCAATTACAAGCGGATTACTTGCAGGTATTTACCGAAAAAAACTGTTGCAGGAAGGTACTATTGAGGAACAGGTTTTGACAATTGATGATTTATCAAACGCCACATCGATTTGGATGATCAATAGTGTCAGAGGCTGGGTTCGAATGGAACAAATTGAAGTGTAAAAGGGGAATCGTATGGATATTGTACTATGGATTATAGTTATTGCTGGATTTATTTTAAGCTACGTTGCTTTGATTTTCCCAGTGTTACCAGGATTATTGTTTTTCTGGATTAGTATTTTAACGTATCATTTTTTCATTGATTCAGGTCAATTAACATTGTGGTTTTGGCTAACAATGGTCGTGTTTACAGCGGTATTACTCGTAAGTGATATCATTATTAATAGTAAGTCGGTAAAACGGTTCGGAGGAACAAAATGGGGAGAACGAATGGCTGCTGTTGGAGTGATATTAGGGTCATTTATTTTTCCGCCATTCGGTATTATTTTGCTACCGTTTATTCTTGTTTTCATTACAGAGTTGGTGCAAAAGAAGAAGGTTGATAAAGCGGCAACATCTGCTTTTGGTGCACTTGTAGGATTTTTGGCAGGTACAGTAGCGGCGTTTCTATTAACAACAATTATGATTATCTCCTTCTTCGTAAGTATTTGGCTATGGTAAAGGACAGACCTCATCGCATGTTGGTGAGGTCTGTATTGTTATCTGGAAAAGGGGGAAATCCATAAGGAAAAGGGCCGCAAAATGGTGGCAAAAAAGGGAACGTTGCAGCATAAAATGGAGGATAATAAAATGTTCCATATAAATCGAATACAAAGTCACTAGCACCAGCGAATGGGAAAGGAGTAAACACAAAACGTTTGATGCTCTCATTCTTTCCTAAAGGAATAAGAGGGTATTCCATAGTTATTCCCTCCATATTATTTATTGTATGATAGTCTATGAACAAGGATGCAATATGTTGCAAGAGAAAGGAGCGAGTATGAGAGATTTTCATTGTTGTGCTACGTGTGTTCATTTTAAAGTAGAGAAGACAAGTCAAGGTGTTCGCCGTTACTGCTCCCGTTTAGGGTATGAAACAAATCCAAAGTGGAAGTTCAACTGCTGGAAGCCGACGGAAACGGTGAAACGATTGATGGAAAAGGAATTAAGGTGAGACAATCATTAAACGGTCTCACCTTTTATTTCGTTTTAATAGAAGGAGATTTCCATTTGTCTTTCTTATGAACATTCGGTATAAAAATGACGCTTTTTATCGCTTTCAAAATATACAAACATTTCCCTGTATACAATACGATATTCGTTGATTGATAGATAGCAATCGTTTTACATAATGCTTTCCCACCAACGGTAAGTGCAGCGATGACGCTAGTTAATAGAACCGTAATAACAATAAATAAGATGGAACCTTCAGACGTGTTTAAGATAGCTGTCATTTGGAAAACAACAGCTGTTGATGCAGCACCACTAACAATACCTGCAATGTCCCCGATAACATCATTAAAGAAACTTGAAAAAAGCGGTGCATTTTTTGATATGTACGCGGCTTCTTTAGCGCCACGAACTTTTTTAGAAGCCATGGCATGAAAGTGATGTTCCTTCGCTGTGGCCGCTGCTAAACCTACTGTATCGGCGATAACTCCAATAAGAATGAATAAGAAAACGATTAGTAAACTAAGAAAAAGTGTCGAACCTTCTCGAAAAAGTGTCGATAGTGTAGAAAAAAATAAAGCTAGCGTAAACGTTAATAAACTTATTTTACTGCTCCAATGCATGGATTGGCGTAATTGTTTGAGCATATTGGTTTTCCCCTCTTTATTTCACTTAACGAATAGAAATTACCTTCACTCACTTTTCTTTCCTTAACGCAACTTTGTGTATAGTATAATGTATTTCCAGTTCATAGTAAACCAACGTTCACTATCTGCATCATCTTATATTGTTTTAGAAGTAATGTGACCTTGACAAAAGAAAACAAGGGAATTATAGTTACTGTAGAAACGAAAATGAGAATCGTTATCATTAGAGCGTTGTGAAAGTGGGAGGAATTTTGATGGAGCGTTTATATACAGAACAACTGCAAGTCGGTTATGGGGAAAGACCAATTGTACAAGATTTAACAATCACAATACCAGATAAACAAGTCACGACGATTATTGGTTCCAACGGTTGTGGTAAATCAACGTTACTTAAGGCAATGACGCGTATTATCCCGCATCAAGAAGGATCAATTGTATTAGATGGGCAATTAATCGCTAAAGAAAATACGAAAGCTTTGGCAAGAAAGATGGCCATTTTACCGCAAACACCTGAAAGTACACCTGGTTTAACAGTAGGAGAATTGGTGTCCTACGGTCGGTTTCCTTACCAAAAAGGGTTTGGACGTCTAACAAAAAAAGATATAGAAATGATTAATTGGGCGTTAGAGGTTACTCATACAGAATCATTTCGCCACCATCCAGTCGATGCATTATCAGGTGGACAGCGCCAGCGCGTATGGATTGCAATGGCATTAGCACAAGAAACTGAAATGATTTTCCTTGATGAACCAACTACGTATTTAGATATGGCTCATCAACTTGAAGTATTGGAATTACTAGAGAAGTTAAATAAAGAACAAGGAACGACAATTGTCATGGTGCTTCATGATTTAAACCAAGCGGCCCGTTTTGCTAATCATATTATCGCCTTAAAGGACGGGCAATTAATCAAATCAGGAAGTTGTGAAGAAGTTATTACGCATGACGTGCTAGCAAAAGTGTTTCAAATCGATGCCGTTATTGGTCAAGACCCAAGAACGAATAAACCAATGTGCATCACTTACAATTTACTTAAAGGAGCAGCGAAGCACGATCAAAAAGCTATTCCTCTTCACGGTGTAAGGAGTGTTTCTTCTTAGTGCATCTGTAGTGTATATGAAGGGCCGAAATGGAAGGTACTTATGCTTAAAGGTGCTCCATAAAATTAAAAAAAGCAGGAAGCGAATGAACGACTTCTTGCTTTTTTGTGCATATTATAGCTTCATCATTTGTTTGATGAATTGTTTATTGCGCTTTTTGAAAATGTCATTATGGGAGGACACCATTCCACTTGCGTTCGCTTCAGGATCAATATATTGTTTTGCACGATTTACCGCGTTTGCTGCGTCTTGAAAAGCACCTGCGATTAAATGGAGTTTGCCTTCATGAGCTAGTATATCACCTGCAGCATATAGTCCTTCGACAGATGATTCACTCAGGCTGTTACCATCAATAAAATAATCCCTCACTCGATCAACTTCAATGTCACTATTGTCTAGTAACGATTTATCACGGTCAAAGCCATGATTGATAATTACATCATCGATAGCTAATGTGAACGTTTCACCAGTGTTGTAATTAGTCAATTCTACCTTCTCGATAACATCTTGGTCTTCACTTGCAATTAGCTTCGTAATAGAAGTGTGGAAAAAGCATTTGGCTGAACTATTTAGTAATTGTGACACTTGTGCTTCATGGCCTTTTAGTTGATCTTTACGGTATGTTACATATACCTGTTTAGCAATTGGTTCTAATTCATTTGCCCAGTCAATGGCCGAATTGCCGCCTCCAGAAATGATAACCGTCTTGCCTTTAAACCTACCTAGCGATTTGATTGTATATTGTAGGTTTGATATTTCAAATCGTTCCGCACCTTCTATATTTAGCTTCTGAGGATTTAAAATACCGCCACCTACTGCTACAATGACCGTTTTAGAATAGTGCTTTTCACCAGAAGAGCCTGTTAATACAAAAGAATCATTTTCCAATTTAGAAATCGATTCTACTTTTTCGTTCAAAACGATTTTTGGTTGAAACGTCATTGCTTGCTCGGTAAGTTGATGGATTAACTGCTGCCCAGTTAGTGGAGGTAGTCCACCTATATCCCAAATCATTTTTTCTGGATATACGTGAATTTTACCGCCTAATTTTGGTTGGTATTCAATGATTTTCGTCTTCATTTCCCGAAGTCCACTATAAAATGCGGAAAATAATCCTGCAGGTCCTCCGCCGATTATCGTAACATCAAAGCACTCATGCTTCATCTTACTTGCACTCCTTTTGAATTCCGTTTCTCTATGTTATTTATTGTTATTACTTATGAAGTCTAACACCATTGTAACCGAAATTGATTATCATTATCAACGAAAATAAAAAATTAATGTAAAATAGCAGCTGGTTTTGCATGATCACAGTATAATGAAAGTGGTGCGTTCCAATTGAATGTTTGAACGCTTAGATTAATCGGGTATACATAAATTCATAGTGAAAATTTTAAAAAGAGGTGTATCGCAATGAAAAAAATCATTAATGATCCAAACAGCGTCGTACATGAAATGTTAAATGGGTTAGTAACCACTTCGAATCACTTGAAGTTATTAGATAATTCAACTGTAATTGTTCGCACAGACGCTCCGATTCCAAATAAAGTAGGGATTGTGAGTGGTGGAGGTAGTGGCCATGAGCCAGCCCATGCTGGTTATGTTGGCAAGGGAATGTTAGATGCCGCGGTAGCTGGCGAAGTGTTTACATCTCCAACACCTGATCAAGTGTTTGAAGCGATTAAAGCGGTTGATACTGGAAACGGCGTTTTTCTCGTTATTAAGAATTACACAGGGGATGTGTTGAACTTTGAAATGGCTGCTGAACTTGCTGAAGCAGAAGGTATTCAAGTGGAAAAAGTGATTGTTAATGATGATGTTGCTGTAGAAGACAGCTCTTTTACAACAGGACGCAGAGGTATTGCAGGAACTATTTTCGTACATAAAATTGCTGGAGCGATGGCAGAAAGCGGTGCTCCTTTACAAGCAGTAAAACAGGTGGCTGAGAAAGTAGTAGCAAATGTTCGCTCTATGGGAATGGCGCTCACACCATGTACCGTACCAGCCTCCGGAAAACCAAGCTTCCATTTAGAGGAGAATGAAATGGAAATAGGTATCGGAATTCATGGTGAGCCTGGTATTGAACGAAAGCCAATAGCAACTGCTGAGGCTATCGCTACTGAGCTTACGGAAAAAGTATTAGGGGATTATGATTTTTCTGGAGAAGTTGCTGTGATGGTAAATGGCTTAGGATCGACACCTGAGATGGAATTACACATCATAAACAAAAAAGTACAAGCCATATTAGCGGATAGAGGAATTACTGTCTATAAAACGTATGTGGGAGAATACATGACAGCTCTTGAGATGGCTGGTTGCTCTGTTACGTTGCTAAAGCTAGACGATGAAATAAAACAATTATTAGATGCACCATCAGAAGCACAAGCATTCCGCCAATAGAAAGGAGAGTTATAGATGGAAATGCACGTTCAAGATGCCATTCAATGGTTTCAAAAAACGAACGAAAAAATACAACAAAATAAAGACTATTTGACGAGTTTAGATCAACCAATCGGTGATGGTGATCACGGAATTAATATGGCAAGGGGCTTTCAAGAAGTAGAGAAAAAGTTAAAGGGTGCAGAATATACGGTTGTTTCCGATGTGTTAAAAGATGTTGCTATGACGCTAATGTCTAAAGTTGGCGGAGCATCTGGTCCATTATTTGGAACAGCTTTTTTGAAAATGTCCATGGCCACCAAAGGGGCAGCCACTATTGATATAGCAACTTTGGCAAAAGGATTAGAAGCTGCCACTGAAGGAATTAAGCAACGAGGAAAAGCGACAGAACAAGAAAAGACGATGATTGATGTGTGGTCGCCAGTAGCATATCATGTAAAAGAAGCGACATCCATACAGTCAGAAGTGTTGAAAGAAGTTGCCAAACAAGCAATGGACAACACGAAAGATATGATGGCAACAAAAGGTCGTGGAGCCTATTTTAAAGAAAAATCAATTGGACATATCGACGCCGGTGCAGCATCTACGTACTACATTTTTGAAGCGTTAGCAGAAACATTGAAGAATTAGAAATAAAAAGGAGGATTTGCTAATGAGTAAAGTTGGCATTGTACTTATTTCCCATAGTGCTAAAGTGGTAGAAGGAATTAAAGAAATCATCCGCCAAGTTGTTAAAGATGTTCCTATTGAAACCGCTGGTGGAACAGATGAAAATGAAATTGGTACAAGTATGGAGAAGATTCAAACTGCTATTACCAATGCAAATCAAGGAGTGGGAACATTAGTCTTTTATGATATTGGTAGTGCAAAAATGAATGCAGAAATTGCAATCGAAATGGCAGAAACTGATCAAGTGACATTAATCGAAGCTCCGATACTTGAAGGTGCTTACGTTGGAGCAGTAGAAGCGAGTATGGATAAATCACTAAATGAGATATGTGCAGCAGTGGAAAAAGCTTTTTAGATAAATAGGAGAGCTGAGGGTGATTCGTCATTCACAGTTTTTTTATGTTGGAAAAGGGATAATAGTTTTCGTACAAAGCGATCGACTCCTCTAGTGACACTTATAGAGTACAGGCTATAAAACAGGTGTATAAACGTCAAGAAAGCACCCGTCTAAAGGGTGCTTTCTTACTTAGTCTTCTTCTTTGTTAAACCATAGCGGATCTTCGTTATCCACTTCACCATTGTAATTAATAAATATTTCTTCGCCTGCTTGTATGTCTCTGTAAGCATAAAAGTCGAATGAATGATTGGCGAAATTAATTTCATACGTTGCATTCGGTTTATAGGAATGGTTGAACATCATGCCATAGCCTAACAGAAAGGCCGTATGATGTTCGCCGTATTCAAATGCATAATCAGCAAGTCTAGTTTTTTCAATATGTTCATGTTCTTCGTTTGGATAGGCAATTACTGGTGCATCGTGAATTAATTCCCCTTTTGCAATATTGCGGGTTGCAAATACACCTTTATCCAATTCATCACCGGTAATTGTGGAAGCTCTTACTTCTATCATCATTTCCCCTACTTTACTATAATTTCCTCTGACCTAGCTAGTTTGACACGTTAAGATGGATAATGCAACTTTTTAAATTTTAACTGCTTGGAATATGTATGTTAGGCCTAGCGTTATAATGGTGTCATGCTAGGTCTAATTGCTATTAAAATACTTTTGTCGTCCAGTCTTCACAATTCCAAACATCGGTTACGATATCCTGATAGAAATCAGGTTCGTGGGAAATGAGAAGTACACTACCTTTGTATTCTTGTAGGGCGCGTTTTAGTTCATTTTTTGCATCGACATCAAGGTGATTGGTAGGTTCATCAAGTACAAGTAAGTTTGTTTCACGGTTTATTAGTTTACAAAGTCGTACTTTGGCTTTTTCCCCGCCACTTAACACTTGTACTTTGCTTTCAATATGCTTTCTTGTAAGTCCACATTTGGCTAAAGCACCGCGAACTTCATATTGTGTGAAATGGCGAAATTCTTCCCAAACTTCCTCGATGCACGTATTGTTGTTATCCACTTTTATTTCTTGTTCAAAGTAACCAATGTGCAGGTGTTCTCCTAATTGAACAGAGCCGGAAATGGGGGAGATTTCTCCTAAAATACTTCGTAATAGTGTCGTTTTACCGATCCCATTAGCTCCGGCCAAAGCGAGCTTCTGACCTCGCTCCATTGATAATGTAAGTGGCCTAGAAAGTGGCTCATCATAGCCAATGACGAGGTCCGTCGTTTCAAATAAATATTTACCTGGAGTCCTTGCTTGCTTGAAGTGAAATTGTGGTTTCGGTTTTTCCGCATCTAACTCAATGACATCCATCTTATCAAGCTTCTTTTGACGGGACATTGCCATTTTACTCGTTGCAGCATTGGCTTTATTCCGTGCAACAAAATCTTTTAAGTTGGCAATTTCTTTTTGTTGTTTCTTATATGCCGCTTCTTTTTGTTGCTTCTTCATTTCATATACCCGAAGAAATTCATTGTAGTCTCCAGGATATCGAGTAAGCTGTTGGTTCTCCATGTGATAAATGAAGTTGACAACACTGTTTAAGAATGGAATGTCATGGGAGATTAATATAAAGGCATTGTCGTACTCTTGTAAGTACCGTTTTAACCATTCAATATGTTCGACATCTAAGTAGTTAGTAGGCTCATCTAGTAATAAAATATCTGGTTTCTCTAACAGTAGTTTAGCCAATAACACTTTCGTTCGTTGTCCGCCACTTAGATCGTGAACATCACGATCTAAACCGATATCATTTAGTCCAAGTCCATTAGCGACCTCTTCTACCTTAGCGTCAATCTTGTAAAAGTCGTTGTTCGTTAATGCATCTTGTAAACGCCCTGTTTCTTCAAGTAACTGTTCTAGCTCGTCGGCATCCACTTCTCCCATTTTGGCAAACAAATCATTCATTTCTTGTTCCATATCAAATAAATATTGAAATGCGGTTCGCAATACATCACGCATGGACACTCCTTGTTGCAGTTGAGCATGTTGGTCTAAATACCCAATACGTACATGTTTCGACCAGTTAATATTTCCAGAATCCGGCTCTAATTTACCGGTAATAATATTCATGAAGCTAGATTTCCCTTCACCATTAGCTCCAATAAGTCCGATGTGCTCTCCTTTTAATAAACGAAAGGAAACATCGTCGAATATTGCACGGTCACCAAAACCGTGACTTAAATTGCTTACAGTTAGTAAACTCATCTATAAAACACCTTTTCTTTTATAAGTTAATCCTTACCTATTATAAACCCCATTATAGAAAAGATACAGGCGTATTTAGGAATTCGTAATGGGTGTTTTTACTTTAATGACACGTTTCCTAACAAACACGAATAAACATAGTGCGACGACAGCTTCCGCAACAGGTAAAGATATCCATATACCAACGATTCCTAACCATTGAGGTAATAGCCATAAAGCAACAAATAGTAATACATACCCCCTTACAAGAATAATCATAACAGAAGGCCGTACTTGTCCGATTGATTGGAAGTAGGTCGTATAAATGAAATTGATTCCCATATATATGTAACCTAGAAAAAATAAGCGAATACCTTTTACTGCCATTGCTTGGATGTCTGAAGAGGCAATACCAAACAAGGATACTAGTGTCGGTGCAAAAATGAATCCTACAATGAAAAATAGTGCACCTAAAAACAGTGCAGCTCTTTCTGAGATTTTTAGCGTTTCTTTCATACGTGCTTTTTCATTAGCGCCGTAATAAAAACTAATCATCGGTTGGATCGTACTACCAATACCAATGAAGGCGAGAAACATAAAAGCGTGTAAATAATTCACAACAGAAAAAGCTGCTACCCCTTCAGTCCCTACTATATTTACCATACGAAGGTTATAACCAATCACGAAAACGAGTGCCCCTATTTCTGCTAAGAAGCTTGGAAAACCAATGGTGAAAATGTTTTTAAAAGAATACCAATCAAATGAAATAGATACTAGATTTAATGTGCGCTCCTGTTTCATAAAATGGGTAAGTAGAACGATAAATCCAATGACAGAAGCGATGATTGTTGCTAAGGCCGCTCCTGTAACACCTAGATTCAATAGAAAAATAAATAAATAATTTAAAATGATATTGGATAGCGAAGTAATGATTAGGCTCACCATGGCTAGAGTTGGGTTGCCATCATTACGCACAAATATACTTAAGGCATTTTCTAGTCCCATGAACACCCCGAATCCGATTAATATACGTAAGTAATCAACGACATAGGTGAGTGTATCCTCATTAGCTCCTAGTATGAGGGCTAATGATTCTACTTTCCATAACCCAATCAAACTGATGAACGAAATGATGACAGTGACTAACACCATAGCTTGCGTAAATAGCTTTCTCGCTTTGTGGAGCTTATTTTCACCTAAAGCCATAGAGTAGAGAGCACCGCCACCAATACCTATCCATAATGAAATGGAAATAATGATAGAAAATACGGGAACAGCAATATTTACAGCAGCTAATGCCACTTCACCAACCCCATTGCCAACAAAGATTCCATCTATAAGAATATTCACAGACATTAGCATCATGCCGATTAAGGAAGGAATGAGATATTGGAGAAATACTTTATGTACAGGTTGTTGCATTAATTTGTGTTCTAGATTAGACATTTTGAAACCTCCTGATTTATTTGACGTTATTGTATGAACAAGATAATCGAAAGCTTGGTGATGCTTGAAGCGTTTTTTTCTTGTGATTTTGTACAATTGTCTCTCATTATAAATAATAGCAAAATAGGAGGAGAATAAGGTAATGATTAAGTGTTCGGAATATTATATGTTTAAAGTATAATTAGCTTTAAAGAGAAATCAAAATTATGTTAGGAGGAGAAGGCGATGCGTCATCGATCGTTTGAAAGAAGTTGGAATCATTATCTTTCATTTATCGAGGCGGACCATTTAATAGGCCGAAAAGAAGAGGTTGCTTTGTTTCATTCATTTATTCACCGACAATGCGCGTCAAAACGTATTATAAATATCGTTGGAATGGGTGGGATTGGAAAGACGTTTTTGCTGCGCGCATATCACCGTATTGCTCAACAAGAAGGAGTTGTCTTTCTTTCCCTTAATAGCACCGATTTCTTATACTCACCTTCTATTTTAGTAGAGCAAATGATGGTTTTGCTTTGTGCCGATCCAAATTCAACTCCCACTCACTCGAATACGAATGGAACGCTTTATGATTGTTTGCAAGTATTGAATCAAATCGCAAATAACCGTCAAGTTGTGGTTGCTATTGATACCTACGAAGAGATGGGTGATATGGATAGGTGGTTCAGGGAATTCTTTTTGAGACATCTTGATGAGAATGTTTTACTCATCTTGTCTGGTCGACAACCTTTACGCGGGGAATGGATTACGAATCAAGCATGGAGCGATAGTCTGATCAATTTACATTTACGAGAATGGGGTTACGAGCAAGCGTGTTTCTTTTTAAATAAAAGAGGCATTACAGAGATAGAGAAGCAGAGTGACTATTGGCATTTCACAAAAGGGCATCCACTTGCCTTAGCGCTGTTTTCTAAGGAGCATAAGGAACAAGCGTCATCGACTTCGTTTGCAGTTAATGTACAAGCAATCTCCCATTTAATAGATCGACTGCTGCGAGAAGTGAAAGGAGAAGCGTTACATCGGCTTTTAGAAGCAGCCGTAATTCTAAGGCATTTCGATCAATATTCATTAAGTTACGTATTAGGAGAGGACGTTTCATCGACAGAATTTCACCAACTTCTCTCTTTATCATTTGTGAAAAAAACAATAACCGGTTGGACGGTTCAAGAATTCATCCGTTCGATATTACGGATAAGTATTAAGCAAAAACATCCTCAGCGGTATAAATCCTACAATAAACAATGTGCTTTATACTATTTACATCACATTGATATAAATGATGAGTATGCATGGCAAGTTGGAGAGTACTTTTATCACCTTGGGGAGGAGGTTATTCAAACTGTTTTTTTTCAAGAGTCGCACATCTTTGATCAAACACTAGAGCAAGTAGAGGAAGATAACTTTCATGAGGTGGAGACGTATTTCCAAAAAAGACGTGCAGAAAACGCTGCAAGTAATGCACTTTATTACAATCGGGACAACGATAAAACAATTCCATACTATGTATCAGCGAAGCACAATGAACGAGAAAATGAACTGATTGATGCAAGTTATGTGAAGGAACTAGGCTATAACGTGTGTCATTTAGTAAAAAATCGTCAAGGCGATACGATTGGCATTTCAATCGTAATACCAATTAATGACGAAACAGTTCCTATTCTTAAGACCAAACCAGTTTCACGTGCATATTTCAGGCAATTATCGACTGCAACAGAAAAACCGAATAGCAATCCAAACAGTGCTTATTCTGGTTGGTTTATTCGGATGCTCGATTGTTTAGATTATGAAGACGCTAAAACTCGTTCTTTTTTATTATATCGTTTATTCCCACTATTGCTATCGGGAGGAAAAATTGTTATTTCAACCCCCATTCCTTTCTTTAAACAATTGATGCAAATGTTTGGATTTATACAAATTGAAGGTGCTACCCATTATGATTATGGGAACGACACTCCTTCTCCAACGTATGTGCTTGATGTTAGCGGGACCAAACTTATTCCGTATTTAAAGCAATTATCAGAAACATTTATTTTTGAAAGAGATGATTTACACAGAGTCGCTGATCGTCTTCAATTAACAAGAAGGGAGAAGGAAATTTTTATGTACGTGCATGAAGAGTATAGCAATAAAGAAATTGCGGAAGAACTTCACGTTACAGAAATAACAGTGAAAAAACACGTCAGTAATATTTTAAAGAAATTTGGAGTTAAAAATCGCACGCAACTAGTAAAGCGGGTAATGGAAATGACGTAAGTAAATAGTAGAAAAGAACAGACTAATGAATTCACAAAGCCTGTTCCGCTATGATGTAATTACCTTCTATTTGACATCAGGAAGTTGTATAATGGTGTATTTACCGATTACAGGGAGCGGTTTCATTTCTCCTTTAGAGGCATTAATAATACCGATAATAAACAATACAAATGCAAATAACGTACCTAAAGGCATAATAACTAACCACCCAATAACAGGAATAATTGAACCAATGGTGTTCAGGCCAATTGCAACGATTAACAGTAGTAGCCCTTGATTAGCGTGATACATGGCAAATCTCGATTCTTTTGCGACGAGAAGCGGAATAAAGAATATAACATAAGCTAAGATCGCCATGATTTTATGCTCCTCTATGTCCTTTTGTCCGTTTATCGGTTTCTGTTCCGTTTCCATCTTTCCCCCACCTTTCTTTGTTGTTGTATGGTTGGCTTATTTATACAATACTACGGTGTGGCAGAATGAGATACTATACTACAGTATAATATTCAGACTATTTTAACTTAAATACCATTTTAATGATGAAATAGGATGTTTAAGGTACTGTGAATTAATAACAATTAACGGGTGTAATTTAAATGGGGAGCGAACGACATTTGAAATTACAAAAATGAAAAAATGATAACACGATATATGCATCTATACGGTGCATTTTTTTATTATTCTGGTGTAAACCTTTACAAATCGCGGTTCGTGACATAATGCTAAAAGAAGTTGTATAATATAAAATCGAGCAACAATTTCTTTAAATGTAGGAGTCGAAAGTATGAAAAATATTTTGAGTATATTCATTAGAGATTGGAAAAGTATTGGTACGAACTGGGTAGCAGCTGTTCTCATAGGAGGACTAATTTTTTTACCATCTCTATATGCATGGTTAAATATTGAAGCGTCATGGGATCCATACAGCCAAACAGATCAGCTTCCGGTTGCATTGGTTAATGAAGATACAGGGGCGACAGTACGTGATACGGATATCCATGTCGGGAATGATCTTGTTGATACTTTAAAAGAAAATGATAGCCTAGAATGGCATTTCACAAATCGCGAAGAAGCAATGGAAAAATTAGAATATGGGGATTATTTTTCAGTAATCGTCATTCCAGAAGACTTTTCGGAGAAACTAGCTACTGTTGTAAAAGATGAACCTCAAAAAGCGCAAGTTGAATACTATGTGAATGAAAAATCTAACGCCATTGCACCAAAAATAACTGAAAAAGGTGCAAGTGTTATTGTCGATCAAATAAAAAACACATTTATAGCAGAAGTAAATGGTACGATATTTCAACTATTTAATGATATAGGCCTTGAACTAGAAAAAGATTTACCGGACATTAAGCAAGTTGAAAACTATGTGTTTAAGTTAGAAGACAGTCTTCCAAAAATACACGATATGCTTACGAGTGTGGATGCAGACTTGGACGAAGCACAAACTATTATTGATGACTCACAAGCATCAGTACCTGAAGCGAAGCGGGTCGTAAATGATGGTATTAATACAATTGATGACACACTTAGTTATTTAAATGAAGCAGAAAAAACATTGAATGAATTATCGCCAAAAGTGCAAGAAGATTTAAAAACAGCTCAGCAAACTGCCAGTGATGTTAATAGCTTTTTACAACAAGTGCAGTCTATAGACATAGACTTGAATCAAGGCAACAAACTTCAGGAGCAAATCTTACAAGAAACAGATGTGGCGCTTAGCAATAT
This sequence comes from Pontibacillus litoralis JSM 072002, assembly GCF_000775615.1. GTDB lineage: Bacteria > Bacillota > Bacilli > Bacillales > BH030062 > Pontibacillus > Pontibacillus litoralis. The sequence continues at coordinate 97,999 of NZ_AVPG01000006.1, read as the reverse complement.
TGAAACAATAGAAACAGTATTGAAAAATGTTCAAGATCAATTGAATCAAGAACAACAAATAGACAATGGTTCAGATTCTAATAACGAAGAATCACAGAAAGATGAAGAAAAGGAAACGAATCAAGACAACGATTTACCAAACGAAGTGACACAATTATCTATCCCGAATGATTTACTATTGAATGAAATTGATCAAGCTTTAAGCAATTTAGGCACTATGAAAGAAGCTTTACAAACGATTCAAACAGACACAGAGGAAATAGGCACGTTCCTTTCTGATAAACAAAAAGAAGTAGACCAAGCAATAGCTGATTATGAGAAGAAATCTGGTGAAACTGCTCAAGAAATTGATGCTTTTCTAAAAGAGTATAATGAAAATATTGAGCCTACTGTATTAGCCACGATGGAAGATGCGAAAAATACTCTAACAGATGGAAAAGTGATTTTACAAGACATTCAGTCGATGATTCCTAAACTAGAAAAAATCCTATCTAGTTCAGAAACAAATTTAGCAGAAGGTCAAGAAATCGTTGATTTTATGTTAAATGAATATCCTTATGTGAACGATAAAGTGAATCATTTAGCGGACAACATTCGTGAATTTCAAGGTGAGACGGATATAAATGAAATTATCGAGTTATTACAGAACAACCCAGAAGCCGAACAAAGTTTCTTTGAAGAACCAGTTACGCTAGAGTCTCATTCTAAGTTTCCTATTGCAAATTATGGAACAGGAATGACACCATTTTATACCGTATTGTCCATCTGGGTTGGTGCACTGTTACTCATATCGGTTCTTTCGACTAAAGTAGTGAATGAAGAGCAATACACGAGTAGGCAAGAGTATTTCGGTAAATTACTTACGTTTATGAGCATTGGTATTCTACAAACACTTATTGTCACGCTCGGAGATATCTTTATATTAAAGGTTGATGTTTCTTCACCAGTCTTATTTGTTTTATTCGGAATGTTTATTAGCACGATTTTTATGACGATTGTATATACTCTTGTTTCTGTCTTTGGAGATACTGGTAAAGCAATGGCTATTGTACTTCTTGTATTGCAAATTGCAGGTTCAGGCGGTACTTATCCAGTCGACTTATTGCCACCTTTTTTCCAGAACTTACATCCATTTTTACCATTCTCTTATGCTATTGATTTAATGAGAGAAGCTTTAGGTGGTATTGTATGGACACGTGTTCTTAGAGACGTGGAGTTCTTACTATTATTTAGTTTCGTCTTTTTGATAATAGGTTCTTTCTTAAAAGCTTTATTGAAAAAACGCACCAAACAATTAAAAGAAAAGTCGCAAGAAACAGGACTATTTCATTAATGATATAAACTTCTCCTTAAATTGATTAAGGGGAAGTTTTTTTATGTGTAATGGTGGATTTCTTTACATTTTTGTGTCAATTGAAGAAAAGAATGAAAATCAGGAAAGAAAAACCGATATAATAATTAAATGGTCATACATAAGTGGTATAACATGGTTGTTTTTTGTTTTTGTATTGTATATTTTATTCACAGAAAGGATGTTGGTCATGAAATCAGTCAAGAGTAAGATGCTTCTTACATTTGGAATCGTATTATTCATATCATTAATAGGTCTAGGGGCTTATGATATGTCTAATGAACTCATGAATCACAAACAAGAAATCAATGAATATAGAGAGACGTTAATGGCGAATTATGATACGAAAATAAAAAACGAGGTCGAGACAGCTGTTTCGTTATTGCATTATGCTCATGACCAACAACAAAGTGGATCACAAACAGAGAAGGAAGCAAAAGCTTATGCTGCTCGTTTAATAAAGTCGCTAGAATACGATGAATCGGGATACTTCTGGATAGATGATGTTGATGGGAATTTAATCGCGCATCCGATGTTAGCTGAAGCGGAAGGAACGAATCGTATGGACATTCAAGATCCAGAAGGTACTTATATATTTAAAGAAATTATTGCAGCTGCAACGGAGCAGAAGAATAATGGCTACACTAATTTCATGTTTGAAAAACCGAACGCGGAAGGACTTGTACCGAAAAGAACGTATTCACAATTATTTGAACCATGGGGCTATATAGTTAGTACAGGTAATTATATTGATGATATAGATGCTATGGTAACGGAGAAAGAATCAGAAATGATGGAAGTTTTAAAGCGTGATATGTACATTCAATTTGGCATTCTTGCTTTATTGTTAATTATCTCAAGTATCATTGCTTATATTTTTAGTAACCGTATATCTCGCCGTGTTACGAGAATGAGAGAACATGTCAATCAAGTAGCGAAACAAGAATTGCCTTCAAGCCCATTAGTGATGGATACAAATGATGAATTCAATGATTTAAGTGAAGCCATTAATACAATGGTCGATAATTTAAAGGGAATCATTACAAATGTATACGCTTCTTCAAGCCAATTAGACCAACAAAGTGAAGAACTTTCCCAGGCGGCGAATGAAGTGAAAGAGGGAAGTGCACAAATTGCTACTACGATGGAGGAGTTGGCAGTAGGAACAGAAAAACAAGCGACAACTGTTACTCATTTATCCGCATTAATGAGCGATTACGTTGAACGTATGTATGAAGCACGTGACGGTAGCAATGCAGTAGCGGAGAAGTCGACACAAGTGCTTTCGATGACGCAAGATGGACAGCATAAGCTTGAGCATTCCGTTGAGCAAATGAAATCGATTGATGACATGGTGAAACAGTCAGTAGAAAAAGTAAAGGGATTAGAACATCAAGCACAAGAAATATCTAAAATCGTTCTAGTTATTAAAGATATATCAGAACAAACGAATCTGTTATCGTTAAATGCAGCTATTGAAGCAGCTCGTGCTGGTGAACACGGCAAAGGGTTTGCGGTCGTAGCGGATGAAGTGCGAAAACTAGCGGAACAAGTATCAACTTCATTAAGCGATATTACGGAAATAGTGAACAGCATACAATCTGAAACGGAAGTAGTAGTAACCACGTTAACATCTGGCTATGTGGAAGTAGATGAAGGTACGAAGCAAATGGAACAGACGAAGCAGACATTCGAGAAAATCAATGAATCCGTATCGAATGTTGTCGATCACATTCAGGGGATTTCTAGTCATATACAAACTGTAACGGAAAACAGCAAGAATATGAATGATTCTATTCAAGATATCGCCTCCACATCTGAGGAAGCAGCTGCAGGAGTACAAGAAGTTGCGGCATCGTCCCAACAATCTAGTATTTCCATGGAAGAAGTAACGAACAATTGTGTTGAATTAGCAAATGTGGCTGAGAAGTTGAAAAAGCAAGTCGGAAAGTTTCAAATGTAAAGTGGTAGGAGAAAACGGAATCTTGATAAATGAGTGTCTGTTTTCTCCTTATTGTTTTATGTAAAAAGGAGCAACTACGACGTATGTCGTGTTGCTCTTTTTCATGTCTAGCCTTCATGATTAATGTATATTTCGATATAGTCCTATAACTTGACCTAATATCATAATGTTTTGTACTAGAATCGGATCCATTGTTGCATTTTCTGGTTGCAAACGTATGTGATTTTTTTCTTTGAAAAATCGCTTAACAGTCGCTTCTTCCTCTTCTGTCATTGCTACAACAATGTCGCCGTTTTGTGCGGTTTGCTGTTTACGAACGATTACCATATCACCGTCCAATATTCCGGCTTCAATCATGCTCTCCCCTTGAACAACAAGGACAAACACTTCGTCATCAGCAGTAGCTAACGTATCAGGTAATGGTACATATTCTTCAATATTCTCAATGGCAGTAATCGGTATTCCAGCTGTTACCTTCCCAATTACAGGAGCATATGTTGCCTCACTTTTGGGAATATGACTTGTCGCTTCAGCCTCTAAATCTAGTATTTCTATTGCACGTGGCTTCGTAGGATCACGACGAATGAATCCTTTCTTCTCTAAACGCGCTAAATGTCCATGCACGGTAGAACTAGATGCAAGCCCAACAGCTTCTCCTATTTCTCGAACGGATGGCGGATACCCTTTATCAAGCACGCGTTCTTTAATGAAATCTAGTATGGCTTCCTGCCTTTTTGATAGTTTTGTCATGATTCATACACCTCGAACATATGATTTGTTACAAGTATTATATCACGTCTTGTTAAGGGATACAAACATTCGTTCGTAAAAAACGTTGACAAGAACGAATGTTCGTATATAATAAAAAATATAACCGAACAAAAGTTCTTATGCGGAGGGAATCATATGTTTGAAAATATGTCGAAACTTGATATCATTTATTTATTATTATTCATAGCGAGCTTATCATTTATGTATTATGCTTTAGTAACAAGTTAATGGTAATCTAGTTTTAGAAAGATAGGAGAACGTATGAAAGCAATTATTTATTGTCGTGTTAGTACAGAAAAAGAAGCTCAAGTGTCATCTTTGAAAAGGCAACGAATAGAACTGACGCAATTAGCAGAAGAAAATGAATTTGAAGTGGTCCAAGTCATCGAAGAGCAAGCGAGCGGCTACGATGTAGAACGAGATGGGATTTTTCAAATGTTACATTTTTTCACAAACGAAGAGGCAGATGTGCTTCTCATTCAGGATGAAACAAGATTGGGGAGAGGCAATACCAAGATTGCTTTATTTCATCAGTTAAACAAGCTCCATATTCCTGTGTATAGTATGACGCATAATGGGGCATTACAATTATCCGAATCTGATTCTATGGTATTGCAAATTGTTGGAATTGTAGAAGAGTATCAACGAAAGATTCATAATCTAAAGATTAAGCGAGGCATGAAACGTGCAGTAGACAATGGTTATAATCCACTTAATAATTTATCAAATCAACATTTAGCAAGGGGACGAGAAAAGAAAGAGTTTCCAGTTGAAGAAGTTGTTCGATTGCGTCAAAATGGTTTAACATTTCATGAAATAGCTGCCACGATGCGCGGGATGGGGTATGATGTTTCAAAAGCCACCGTACATCGTCGTTATCAACAATATCAATCACTTGAAATGCAAGAAGATAAACGGTAATATGTTCAAGAAGAAAGATAAGGTTTATCGAAGAACTTGCTCTTTCCAAAGTGAATGTTATACGTTTTATATTGTTGAAAAGGGGAATAACGTTTATGCTTTCTCAAGAAAAATTAGCTCGTATTAATACGTTAGCAAATAAATCGAAATCAGAAGGATTAACCTCAAAAGAAAAAGAGGAGCAGCAGCAGTTACGTCAAGAATATTTAAAGAATGTACGTCAATCCTTTAAGAACCAACTACAATCTGTTACCGTTGTCGACCCTGAAGGAAATGACGTTACTCCAGAGAAACTAAAGCAAGCGAAGGCGCGCAATCAGAAGCATTAAAGGGAGTACAGTCCGACCTGTTACGACAATTGTTGTAGCAGGTTTTTTGTGGAGCATGATTTTACCTTTAGTAGGAAATAGTAAGAAGAAGAAAGCAGGTTATGTCGTATAAATGATGTAACTTAAAAAAATAGCTGACAAAGGAATTTCATATTTATTTATGAAGAGTGCTTGTCACTAACGCGATTTCATTATAGGATTAAAGTGTTACATAGTTCACACTTGTGAAGGATGAAAGGAGTATTTAATCATGGTACAAACAATAGAACAACAATCCATTAACGCAATTCGCACATTATCTATTGATGCGATTGAAAAAGCGAACTCAGGTCACCCAGGTATGCCAATGGGAGCAGCACCTATGGCGTATACTTTATGGGCGGACGTCATGAATCATAATCCGAAACATTCGAAGTGGTTTAACCGCGACCGATTCGTGCTTTCAGCTGGTCATGGTTCTATGTTGTTATATAGCTTATTACATTTATCCGGGTATAACGTTACGATGGACGATTTAAAATCCTTCCGTCAATGGGGTTCTAAAACTCCAGGACACCCTGAATACGGTCATACAGATGGTGTGGAAGCGACAACTGGACCTCTTGGCCAAGGAATTGCAATGTCGGTTGGAATGGCGATGGCAGAAGCACACCTTGCAGCTAAGTATAATAAAGAACAGTTTCCGGTAGTCGATCATTACACTTATGCGATTTGTGGTGATGGGGATTTAATGGAAGGGGTTTCTCAAGAGGCAGCTTCGTTAGCAGGTCATTTAGGCTTAGGTAAATTAGTCGTACTTTATGATTCTAACGATATTTCTTTAGATGGGGACTTAGATCGATCCTTTACAGAGTCAGTTGAAGATCGCTTTAAAGCATACGGCTGGCAAGTAATCCGTGTAGAAGATGGTACAGACATCTCTACTATTCGTGAAGCACTAGTTGAAGCGAAAGCAAATGGGGATCAACCTACATTAATTGAAGTAAAAACGGTAATTGGTTACGGTTCTCCGAATAAATCAGGTAAATCAGCTTCTCACGGTGCACCACTAGGAGAAGATGAGACGAAACTTACGAAATCACATTACAGTTGGGAACACGAGGCATTCTGCGTACCGAATGAAGTTTATCAAGATTTCGAAGAGAAAGTACAAAAGCGTGGTGCTGAACAAGAACAACAATGGAACAAATTGTTTTCTTCATATAAAGAGGCGTATCCACAGTTAGGTGAAGAATTAGAGTTAGCCATGAATAATGAACTACCTCAAGGTTGGGAAGAAAAGCTTCCTACGTATACAGTTGGCGAAGACAAGCCTGCAACACGTGCTGCTTCTGGAGATATGATCAACGCATTGTCTAAAGCAGTCCCAAGCTTTTTTGGTGGAAGTGCAGACCTTGCTGGTTCGAATAAAACAGCTGTAAAAGGGGAAGAAGACTTCTCACGTAAAGACTATTCAGGTCGGAATATTTGGTTTGGAGTTCGTGAATTTGCCATGGCTTGTGCGATGAACGGTATGGCCCTACACGGTGGTTTAAACGTGTACGGAGGAACATTCTTTGTATTCAGTGACTATTTACGTCCAGCAGTTCGTCTATCTGCTCTTATGCAAACACCGGTAACCTATGTATTTACACATGATTCTATTGCAGTAGGAGAAGATGGACCAACACATGAGCCTATTGAGCATTTACCGTCTCTACGTGCAATGCCGAACTTATCCGTAATGCGTCCAGCTGATGGAAACGAAACGAATGCTGCATGGCGATTAGCGCTTGAAAGTAAGAACCAACCAACTGCACTTGTGCTAACGCGCCAAGGTCTACCTACACTAGAAGGTACAAGCTATGAAGGTGTGAAAAAAGGTGCCTATACTATAAGCCCTGCGCAAAAAGAACAAGCAGATGCATTATTACTTGCAACAGGCTCTGAAGTGCAATTAGCAGTACGAGCACAAGAAACTCTACGTGAAAAAGGAATTGACGTTAGTGTTGTTAGCATGCCGTCATGGGATCGTTTCAACGAACAAGATCAGGCGTATAAAGAACAAGTTCTTCCACGTAACGTTAAAAAACGTTTAGCAATTGAAATGGCAACTCCATTCGGCTGGGAACGTTATGTAGGAGATGAAGGTGCTGTTCTAGGCATTGATGGATTTGGTGCTTCAGCTCCAGGAAATACAGTGATGGAACAATATGGATTCACTGTAGAAAATGTTGTAGCAAAAGTAGAAGATTTACTAAAATAATAAAGTGCAACGTCTAGCCTTGTTTATGGGGCTAGACGTTTTATTTTTCGGAATAGCTAATTATTCTTCTTGATTCGACAAAACTTGTAGCCGAGCCCTTGCTAAAAGTGACACCATTTTTACCATTACATGTGTACAATGGCTCTCATAGGAGGGACAGGCTATGCGTGAATATGTGATGTATTGGATTAAGGACGAATACTCTGTTCATTACTTTTATAAAACTAATATTTTGTTTCAATTTTTGAAAGAATGGAGAGACGATAAGCATCATTCAATTTATCATAAACAATTTTACGAAATAACGAATGCGTTACCAATCGATACACTTATACAATCTATAACGAGAAAACTACGCCAACCAGTAGAGTTGTGCTTTGATGAGAATGAAGCCTCTTTCCTTATTCACCACAATGGGAAAGTGGTTCAATTAACACAGAAGGATGATCGGGAAATACGATTATATGCGGAAAATTTACTTCAAGCAGAAGAGATGCTTTTTCACGCATTAAGGACCTTTCATCCCGCATTTTTCATCATCGATACAACATATAGTCATTATGGTTGGATTGCCCCAATTAAAAATAGAGCAATTCTCTAGCACGCTATTGTATTCTTGCCATTGTTCTAATATAATGTGTGAGAGACAACTTGAAGGAGGAAAATTGTGCTATGAGTACTATTTGGGTTATATTAATTGCTCTTATTGCCCTACTAGCTGGCGCAGCCTTAGGATTCTTTATCGCCAGAAAGTACATGATGAATTATTTGAAGAAAAACCCACCAATTAACGAACAAATGCTAAGAACTTTAATGATGCAAATGGGCCAAAAGCCATCCCAGAAGAAAATTAACCAAATGATGCGTGCAATGAACAATCAACAGCAAAAATAGTGGTTGCCATTATAGCGTTTAAATAAAGTTGGATTAATTTTTATTGTATCTCTTATTTCCATATCGTTCATTAATTACAGAACCACTTTTCATAGTGAAAGGTGGTTTTTTATGTACTTCCTATCGAGATGTCATGAATAAACATTAGTTATCCTCTGATGACATTTCAGGTTACGTTACTACATAAGAAACAAATTAAATTGATATGGTATTATCATTTAATTTGTTTTATGATAGTGTTATGCTGTTAAAAAAGGAGAATTGTCAATGAGAACTAATGACTTAATATTACGCACAACAACGAATCTAATTGCTTTCATTTTGTTGGCATTTTCTGTTTATTTGTTTTTGGCTGGACACAATGCTCCTGGTGGTGGGTTCATTGGAGGATTAATGACTGCCGCTGCCATTGTGCTCATGTACATGACTTACGGGTTTGAGTCTGTTAGCAAGATAATCCCGATTAATTTCCGTTTTCTTATTCCTGTTGGTTTGCTTATTGCTGTGTTAACAGGAATTGGTTCCTTTCTGTTTGGTGCTCCTTTTCTAAGCCAAACGTTCGGTCATTTCTCTGAAATACCGATCCTTGGTGATGTGGAGCTTGCTACGGCGATGTTATTTGATCTAGGGGTTTATTTAACGGTTGTTGGAGTAACATTGACCATTATATTAACTATTGCAAATGATCAATAGTCGTTACCAAGTGAGGAGAAAATGAAATGGCAAACGTGTTAATCGTAGCTGACGCCAAGTTTATGTGTGACATTATCGAACATTTTGCAAAAAGATAGACACACCATAGTGAGGGAAGCGAAAAATGGCTACGAAGCTGTGGAAATGTATCGCTTGTTAAAGCCTGACTTCGTAACGATGGACATTTCGATGCCAAAGTTAGATGGGATAAATGTGCGGAAACAAATTTTACTGAACACTTTGATGAGAAAGTGATTCAGTGTTTATCAGTCGGGCAACAAAGGTTAGTCTTTAGTGCAATTGAGATAGGGGCAAAAGAATTTATAATGAAACCATTTGATGAAAATCGTGTATTAGATGCGGTCGAGCGTGCCCTTACATAACTGGAATGGATTCTAGAAAGAGTTGATTTTATGTTGGTCGTAGGTAGTACGATTGTAGCAGCTTTAATGGCGGTTACGATGATTTTCGTTCGTATGCGTGCTGCAAAGAAACCTGCTTCTGTAAAGAAAATAATTCTGCCTCCAGTATTTATGAGTACTGGTGCGCTAATGTTTTTATTTCAACCGTTTCGAGTAGAATGGCTACAAGTTGTGGAAGCTTTTACATTGGGTGTATTTTTTTCCATATTTCTCATAAAGACTTCTAAGTTTGAAATAAAGGATCAAGATATTTATTTAATTCCCTCCAAAGCATTTGTATTTATTTTGTTTGGACTATTAATTGTACGTATCGTTTTGAAACTTATTATCGGTAATGGTATTTCGTTAGGAGAAACGAGCGGCATGTTCTTTTTGCTTGCTTTCGGGATGATATTATCTTGGCGTATTGCTATGCTTCTACAATATAAACGGTTGGAAAAGCAACTAGCACACTCGAATCATTAATGTAATGAATAACCCTCTGCTTGGAGAAGCGGAGGGTTATTTTTCAAATAAAGGTAAATATGGTTGAATGTCGATGTTTTTATCGTGTAGGGTCTTTTTAAGAAATTTATGATCTCTTTTTGGTGTAGCGAGAATGTATCCTTCAATGATGACGTCCTCTGAGATAGTAGATTTGTTTCGTTCCAGTGCTAACTGACTAATTCGTCCCGCTATCTTTTGTTTGGCAACGTCACGAAATAGTTCTGGTACAGGTTCTACTAGTTCTTCTAAGAAACCTCTTTGATCTTCTCCCCACATATGTAATGTTTTATTAATATAATGTTCTTCCCAATCAATTATGGACTTCCCATCTTCTTTAGGTAAGCGTTTTAGAAATTTACGAAACATAAAGTAACCACCAATAGCTAATAAGATAACCATGGTGAACGTCCATCCAACGATTAGTACGGAAACAATGGTACTCATTCCATCACCTTTTCTATAACAATCTTTCCTTGATAGAATATCATAGAAAATACATTAGGTCTATTATTCAACCTAGAAGAGAAAAAGGTGCTACATTTCGTTTTAATACGTAAAGTCGTGTATCCAATATGGCTATACAAGATGCTTTGTTCGACTCATGATAATGACCATTTTGTGAAAAAATAACAAAAGATGTGCATTTTATATAATGCAAGGCGCGTTATTTAATTAAAACGGTTAGAGGGGAATAAAAATTAGCCCCACTGACCGTTTTATTATTGAATATGCTTCGTCCATTTTGCTTGTTACATATCGTGAGAGGCGTGATTTTTTTGTTTAGAGTGGTTTTGGTTTTTGGTTTTATGAGAACCACTTAAAGCCTCCCCGTATGGTTGTTGTGGACTTTTTGGTAGTTGGTTTCGCTCTTGTTGTTTAGGGCCTTTCGGTTTACTTGGCACAGTTATTCAACCTCCTTTAGATCGTTAATTGTATTGTTTGAAAACTCGAATCAAATTATCCACGTATCGCTTTATTTTTCCTAACGCATACTAATGGAACAAAGGAAAGGAGTGTGGAATGGTGCCTTATCATAAAAATAAACAGCAAGCGTTTCAAGCTGCTCAGCAAGGGTTTCAACAAGCTTTAGATGCGAATGATAATCGCGTTAAAACAATTGGAAAAGCAGAGTATGGAAAGGAACTAGCCCATTTGACGCAAGAGATGAACGAAGCGTTTGTACAAATAAATAAAGCGCTTGAAGTTGCTAGTGAACATCAATATAATCAGCTTAAGCAATACGAACAAGACTTAATGACGATTCAAAATGAAATGGACCAATAAGAAAAGCCGGCTAGCTGGGAGTGAGCTAGCCGGTTTTCTTATTGATTATTTTTTCTTTTTTTGTTATTTTGTCTTTCTTCTGGGGATAGTGGTTGCTGAGGAATTTCCTCATTATAACCAGCTCCTTGCCCTTGTGCTTTAGCGGCATTCATCCCAACCCGTGCATGATTTGCTTTCCGCTTACTACTCACTTGTATCACCTCCTATTGCTTATTATGAGAATATATGTAACGAATTATTTTACTTATAAATCGTTTTCATATAAAATATTAGTTGGCAGATTATCTTACAAATAATCTGATAGTTCAATAATGGGGTAGGAGAAGCGATTAAAGCTTTTCAATTTAAACTTGATTGAGGGGGTAAAAGTTTATGGCAGTAAAGGATACGTTTCAAGCTCACAAGCAATTTGAGTTGAATGGCAAAAAGTATAACTATTACAAATTGAAAACGCTTGAGGAAGCAGGATTAGGTAAGATTTCCCGTCTTCCATATTCGATTCGTGTGTTACTTGAATCTGTTCTACGTCAACATGATGGAGAAGTGATTCAGAAAGAACATATCGAAAAATTAGCAAAATGGGGAAGTAAAGAGGCAGAAAGTGTGGATGTACCTTTCAAACCTTCCCGCGTTATACTACAAGATTTCACTGGAGTACCGGCAGTTGTTGATCTTGCTTCTTTAAGAAAAGCAATGGTGGATATGGGTGGTAGCCCTGATAAAATCAATCCAGAAGTACCGGTTGATTTAGTTATTGACCACTCTGTTCAGGTTGATGAGTACGGTACAGCGAAAGCATTAGATGCCAATATGGAATTAGAATTTGAACGTAATAAAGAACGCTATGAATTTTTAAATTGGGCGAAGAAAGCTTTTGACAATTATCAAGCTGTTCCACCTGCAACAGGTATTGTGCACCAAGTAAACTTAGAATATTTAGCTAACGTTGTTCATGCTATTGAAAATGAAAAGGGAGAATATGATGCTTATCCTGATACGTTAGTAGGAACAGATTCACATACGACAATGATCAACGGTTTAGGGGTACTTGGTTGGGGTGTTGGAGGTATTGAAGCAGAGGCTGGAATGCTTGGACAACCTTCTTATTTCCCTGCACCAGAAGTAATTGGTGTGAAATTAACTGGTACATTACCGAAAGGAACAACTGCGACAGATTTAGCTCTTAAAGTAACGCAGAAATTGCGTGAGAAAAATGTAGTAGGTAAATTTGTTGAGTTTTTCGGACCTGGGTTAACAGAAATGCCACTTGCAGATCGGGCGACGATTTCTAATATGGCACCTGAGTACGGCGCAACTTGTGGCTTTTTCCCGGTTGATCAAGAATCACTTGAATACTTACGTCTAACTGGTCGTTCAGAAGAGCAAATTCAGTTAGTAGAAGCATATTGTAAAGAAAATGATTTATTTTATACGCCTGATCAAGAGGATCCAACTTTCACCGATTTAGTTGAGATTAAGCTAGACGAGTTAGAACCGAATTTATCTGGTCCTAAGCGTCCACAAGACTTAATTCCTCTTACAGAAATGAAAGAATCCTTTAATAAGGCTTTAACAGCACCTGAAGGAAATCAAGGATTTGGTTTGGATGAGAAAGAAAAGGACAAAAAAGTAAGCGTGCAGCACCCAAGTGGTAAATCGTCTACAATGAAAACAGGTGCAGTTGCAATTGCGGCTATTACATCTTGTACCAATACATCTAATCCATATGTAATGCTAGGTGCAGGCTTATTAGCGAAGAAAGCAGTTGAAAAAGGGTTAGAAGTACCTGAGTATGTTAAAACGTCTTTAGCACCAGGTTCAAAAGTAGTAACGCGCTACTTAGAAGATTCCGGTTTAATGACTTACTTAGAGAAATTGGGCTTTAATACAGTAGGTTACGGCTGTACAACTTGTATTGGTAACTCTGGTCCACTTTCACCTGAAGTGGAACAAGCTATCGCTGATAATGATTTAACTGTTTCCTCTGTACTTTCGGGCAACCGTAACTTTGAAGGACGTATTCATCCACTTGTAAAGGCGAATTACTTAGCATCTCCACCATTAGTAGTTGCGTACGCACTTGCAGGTACAGTGGATATCGATTTACGTAAAGAATCTCTAGGTAAAGACCATGATGGAAAAGATGTACATTTCGATGACATTTGGCCAAGTATGGATGAGATTAAAGCAGAAGTTGACAAGCACGTTAATCCTGAAATTTTCCGTAAAGAGTATGAAGATGTTTTTGACTCAAATGAAAAGTGGAATCAAATCCAAACAACAGATGAGCCATTATACAACTGGGATGATGAATCTACCTATATTCAGAACCCACCATTCTTTGTTGGTTTATCGGAGGACCCTAGCGAAGTGAAGGATCTAGATGGCTTACGTGTAATTGGGAAATTTGGTGATTCTGTAACAACAGACCACATTTCGCCAGCAGGTGCCATTGCAAAAGATATGCCAGCAGGTAAATACTTGCAAGATAAAGGTGTATCTCCTCGTCACTTTAACTCATATGGGTCTCGTCGTGGTAACCATGAAGTCATGATGAGAGGTACGTTTGCAAATATTCGTATCCGTAACAAAATTGCTCCAGGTACAGAAGGTGGTTACACGACTTTCTGGCCAACTGATGAAGTGATGCCAATTTATGATGCGGCAATGAAATATCAGGAGCAAGGTACAGGGCTACTAGTTATTGCAGGAAATGATTACGGTATGGGTAGCTCCCGTGACTGGGCTGCGAAAGGTACGAACCTATTAGGCATTAAAACAGTTATTGCAGAAAGCTTTGAGCGTATACACCGCTCCAATCTAGTTATGATGGGCGTACTTCCGCTCCAATTTAAAGATGGCGATAGTGCTGATTCATTAGGTTTATCTGGTAAGGAGACATTTGATATTAAAATCGATGAAACGGTTAAACCTCGTGATTTAGTTGATGTAATTGCAATAGATGAAGCAGGTAATAAGACAGAATTCCAAGTAATTGCCCGTTTTGATAGTGGTGTGGAAATCGATTATTATCGACATGGTGGCATTTTGCAAAAAGTATTACGCGATAAGCTACAAAGCAATTAATACAACATAAGGGGCTGTCCATTCGGGCAGTTCCTTTTTTTAGAGAGTAATCCATTTGCGCTTAAATATTCTGAGATTTTATTACGAAGATGTATTTACCTTTACATAATCATCATTTGTGTATAGCATGAGAAGCGACTTCCAAACTTCATATAAGTAAGGGTCTAGTTTTGGTTTGCGAAAAGGAAGGGAATTTATATGACAAAAAGAATAGTAGCAGCTCTCGTACTGTTCCTGTTAGTAGGAATGACAGTGTACACCTTTTTAGAAGGAAAGAATACAGCTTCCGATGATTCTGCCTCTAAAGGAACGGCTATCGTACCTGCAGATGCACCAGAAGGAGTACAAAAAGGTGATATTGCTCCAAATGTATCATTACAAACATTAGACGGGGAAACGATCCGTTTATCGGACTTTAAGGGAGAGAAAGTATTTTTGAATTTTTGGGCATCTTGGTGTGCGCCTTGTTTAAAAGAAATGCCAGAAATGCAACAATTTCATGAAGAATTTGGTGATGATGTTACTATATTAGCTGTGAATGCTACAGGTACAGAAAAGAGTGAGGCGATAGTAAAGGAGTTTGTTGAAGAAGGCGGTTATACGTTTCCAATTGCATTAGATGTTTCGATGGATGCAAACACGATATTTCGCGCACAAGCGTTACCTACGACATATTTTATCGGTTCAGATGGGGTCATCCAACAGCCTGCGAAATTCGGTGCTATGAGTTATGAATTTATGGTGGAAATGAAAGATAAATTACAATAAGAGTGTATATTCTCTAACAGCAATGGGTATGACTTGACTAAATAATGAAAAGGAGTATCCGTTACATGAGCAGAAAAAAGAAACTTTCATTTGAAGAATTGATTGCTGTTAATCGTAAACATATCATAGCTGATCAGAAATTAATGGACCAAATTGAGAAGAAAATTGAAAAAAGAATGAATGACACATTAAGCAGATAACCTGTTAACAAGGTGTCTGTTTTTTTGTATATTCTACATAAGGAAACAAATAATAAAGGTGTATTCTTTTCTAGGAAAGGAGATACGTTCAAACAATGAGTAATCCGAAGAAACATCCTGAACCATTTGTACCAAGTCATCTTGGAACGCAACCAAGACAACCTCATTCGAATAAGGGAAAGCAAATGGAAATGAAGCAAAATGATCAGCCAGATGTGATACAAACAAAAGGGAAAAAATAAAGGGGGGTGTAGCTGTGAAAATGAACCAACAACAAGCAAATCCTGATGATCGTAGCGATAATGTTAGCAAGTTAACAGAAGCGGTGCAAAATACAATTGATAATATGGAAGCAGCTCACGATTCCATGCGTTTTGCCTCCGAAGAAGAAAAGGTTAACATTCAGGCGAAAAATGAACGGCGCGAACAATCGTTAGAAGCGATGCGGCAAGAAATACGCGATGAAGCGGCATTTCAAGAACGTCAATCGGAATAAATAAAAGGAAAGACAAAATCACAAGTACTAGGTGCTTTGATTTTGTCTTTTTGATGTGTGTGGAAATGTCGGTCGTCAATCCTTACAACACCCGTATGCTATGATAGAATGAAATAGAGTTTGAACTAGTGAATAAGGATGGATTCGATGAAAGTAAATGAAGAACAGCTCCAAGCATTAAATGAATGGAACAATATACAGACACCACCGCCTCTATCACAAATGGATGCTTTACGGGTAATGGATGCTTTTGAACACCAGAAAGAAGATTTAGAAGATGTAACCGTTAGTCGTTTATATACATTGATTGCTTTTTATCGTATGCGCCAACATGAGTCTCATCAAGACGATGTAGCAAAAGAATGGGTAGACAAGGCAAAGCGATACGAAAACGACAATCCGATTATCCTTCAGCTAGAGGAATGGCTCGTTATTTTGTCTCATTTACAACGTATGGAGAAAGAACAATTCCATAATTTAATGGTACATGAAACAGACCATACATCTGTGAAAAGAAAAAAATTACACGTCATCCTCGAAAGAATGGAGAAACTAGAAGAAGAATGGTCCAGTCATTTAAGTTTGTATCCGAGTGCAAACCCGTCTGAATCAACTAAAGTACTTATAAATGGCCAAGATATTCTAGACCAGCTGTTAAACGAATTAGAAACGTTTCAAATGAATGAAATGAATGGTGTGAATCACGTTTCCATTCCTACAATTAACGAGTTATTGCGCAACTTGCAGCGCGTAAAGGAAGACTTGCAGGCGTTTGTGCCGAAAATGGTGACGAACGAGCGAGAGCAGGATGCTTTATCCCAACTTGAGAGTATGGTTGGATTACATGAAGTGAAAACATATATGCACCGTTATTACCACTTCTTGAAATATCAACAAAGAAGAAAACAAATGGGATTTCATATGCGAGATGAGCCGGAACTACATATGATTATTAGCGGAAACCCCGGTACAGGTAAAACGACGCTAGCACGCTTACTCGCTAATATATATTACGAACTCGGCTTATTAGATACAAAAGAAGTCATTGAAGTGAATCGCTCTCATTTAGTTGGGTCCTATGTTGGTCAATCAGAAGAAAATACAATGAATTACGTAAAGCAAGCAATAGGCGGCGTTTTATTTATTGATGAAGCGTATAGTCTAAAGCGCGAAGGACAAACAGGAAACGACTATGGACAAGCAGTGATTGATACGCTCGTTTCTGCTATGACGAGCAAAGAATATGGGGATAAATTTGCCGTTATTTTAGCTGGATATCCAGAAGAAATGAGACAATTCCTATGGAGTAATCCTGGGTTAAGAAGTCGTTTTCCAGAGCAGAATCAAATCATGCTACCAGATTATGAAATCGATGAATTATTATATATTGGCGAACAAACAGCGTTAGATAATGATTACTATTTAACAGAGAAAGCAGTTGCTCGATTACAGTCAGCGATTGATAAACAAAAGGTAGATGATACGTTCGGGAATGCAAGAACAGTAAAAAATATTGTGCTGCAAGCTATCTTTCAAAAAGGGGCTCAAAATGCAGGGCAAGAAAATGAATCATGGTTAGATTATATGCGTTTAGAAGAACAGGATTTTGTTGGATTTTTACCTGCACGAGAAGAGCAGCAATCACCAATTGAACAATTGAATCGTTTAATAGGCCTTCAACCTGTCAAAGAAGAAGTGAAGAAATTATCCTCTTTCGTCAGGATGCAAAAGCAACGTGAACAAGAAGGGCTACCTACAATTCCGATTCAATTACATGCTGTATTTTCTGGAAATCCTGGTACAGGAAAAACGACAGTTGCTCATATTTATGCAAATATCTTAAAAGAGTGTGGGCTTTTGAAGCGTGGTCATGTTGTGGTAACGTCTCGCAGCGATCTTGTTGCAGGGTATGTTGGTCAAACAGCAATGAAGACGAAGAAGAAGATACGTGAAGCGTTAGGCGGCGTATTATTTATTGATGAAGCGTATGCGTTATTCCAATCCTCTAGTAACGATTTTGGCAAAGAAGCAGTAGATACGCTTGTTGATGAGATGACGAAACATAACGAAAATCTTGTTGTCATTTTAGCAGGTTATAAACAAGAAATGCGTCAGTTAATTAATAGTAATCCAGGACTTTCTTCTCGATTTAAAAAGTTTTTCCATTTTCCTGACTATACTCCGGATGAATTAGTAGAAATGGTTAAATTGATTGCTGAATCTTATCAATATACGTTTAGTGAACAAGCGATTTCCTATTTACAACAACAATTTGAGAAGTTCCATACAAACGGTAATGGACGGTTCGTAAAAAATCTTGTCGATGAAGCAGTACAATTCCAAGCTTTACGCATAGATGATTTGGAAGGTAAGGACGTCTTACTACTCCTACAAGTTGATGTGGAAAATGCATGGAAAGCAGTAAGGGAGAGGGAAATATGATGGTAAGTGAATCAAAAGTGAAAGTCAGATATCAGGAAACCGATCAAATGGGAGTAGTGTATCATGCTAATTACCTCGTTTGGTTTGAAATTGGACGTACAGATTTTATTGAGGAGCTAGGTTTTCAATATCATGAAATGGAGTTAAGTGGTTATATGTCGCCATTAATTGATGCAGATATGCAGTTTAAGCAACCTTTACGTTACGGCCAAACAGCACTCGTAAAAACATGGCTTGAAGCATATGATGGGTTACGTGTTACGTATGGCTATGAAGTGCAAACCCCTGATGGTCAAACAGCTGTTACAGGTCATACGAAACACGTTTGTGTCAAAAAAGAAAATTTCAAGCCTGTCTCTATTCGTAAAGTGTTTCCAGAATGGCATGAAGCCTACGAACGAGCTAAAGGAGAGTAAGACGATGGCTTTTGGAGTGAAGCGATTTGAATTGAATCAATGGAAAAAAGAAGTACAAGTAGGGAAGATTGCATTCCTTACTCACTATTGGTTAGATGACCGCTTCCCAGATGATAACACAGTTACGAAAGTAGGGTGCGGTAACATTGATTTGTTAATGAATTGGGGGAAGAAGTATGGATTGAAAAAGGAATGGATTCATTATAGTTCTTATCCTCATTTCGATTTATTCGGAAACAAACAATTAGAAATTTTACTCGCCGAAAAGCAATATGAACAAATTGAGCGTTTTCATTTACAGGAATGAATATAACGAGAGGCTGGGAAAGAAGTTAAGAGATCAATAAAATTTCTGATTTTCCCAAAATAGAAAGCGCATGAAATCAAGGTTTTTAAATTTGATTTCATGCGCTTTTTTGATTTTCACTAGGTTATGTCCCAGCCTCTTGTTTCTTATTCATCTTCTTTAAAATAGTGAAAAGCAGGTTCTTGTAAACCTTCGTCCCAATATACGTGCACGTTATGCTGGTCAAAATACCATTCATCTTCTTCTTCAATATAGAAATGAATAGCATTTACCGTTGTGGTAGCAATTGAATCACGTGGCTCCCCAGGGCGAATAGCTAAGGAAAAACCAGGTTGAAGGCCGCAAGTTCCTCCATATCGAACGAAAAATCGAATGGACGTATTTGGTGATAATTCTAATTCCTCTTGATACCAATTGGCTGCTTCTTCTTGTACAGTTAATTTCATTCGTTCCACTCCAAACATGTTGAGTTTCCTTTTATAATGTTAATAACATGATATCCCTTTCACCAAATGTAATGGTGATGAACTGACGGAATAGCTTACTTATTTATTCTTCTCTCTTGTTTCTGGTACAGGATCAAATCCACCGGGGTGGAAAGGATGGCACTTAACAATGCGCTTCGCCGTTAAATACGTACCTTTCAACGCCCCAAATCGTTCTATTGCCTCAATGCCATAATGAGAACATGTAGGATAGAACCGGCAGGAAGGTGGTGTAAAGGGGGAAATCCCCTTTTGGTAAAAGCGGAAAACAGATAATAGTGCTTTTTTAATCATTTTATGGGTCACTCACTTGTTTTGTCATAGTGTAATTCAGCAATGGCGTCATGCAAATGAATGGATTCTTCATTGCGACATGCGACATAGAATGATTGAACAAAAGGCATTTCATATAGATCAGCGGCGACTAATCGTACAATATCTTCAACAAAGCGAGGGTTCTCATAGGCTTGTTCTGTTACCGCTTTTTCGTCTGGGCGCTTTAACACAGGATGGATACGGGCACTTGCATTTGATTCAGCTGCTTCTAATAATGCCGCCTTCCAATCCACTTCTTGCTCGTTAAAGTCATCTGTTAATTTAACGGACATCGTTACTTGTCCGCGTTGATTATGAGCAGAATACTCACTAATTTCTTTGGAGCAAGGACAAAGTGTCGTAATCGTTCCTTGCAAAGCCACTTCGATATCGTAACCAGTATGGATGTCGTAATTCACTTTTAATGTAGCATTAGCATGGTTTAGTCCAGTTAATTGCGAGAAAGGACCTTTTCGTTCAAAGAACCAAGGAAATGTCACTTCCACATATGCATCCTCTTGTTTGAGTCGCTCCGCTAATTCTTTGGTGAATGCCTTCAATGTGTATAAATCAATGGCGAATCCTTCATTGTGGTATTTATCTAGCTGTTCTGTAAAGCGGCTCATATTCGTTCCTTTGCTGCCCTTCTTGATACTAGAAGAGAAGCGGAATGTACCTATTGTTGTTTGGATTTCTGGTTTTAGTGAACTATGAATGCGGATTGGATGCTTCACGTTCGATATACCAACGACGTCTATATCAAACAGAAAATCTTTCTTCGAGTTTTGTAAATCAGCCATTTTATTCTTTTCTACTGGCTTTGTGCGTGGACCAGGTTCTACAGACCCGAATAATTTATGACGTTCTTCTTTAGAAGGTAATTGTTTCATTGGATTAAGGTTTGTTTTATTCATAACGATGACTCCTTTCGAACTCTAATATTACGCTACTCAAAGTATAAAGGAAAAGAAGGAGCGTAATCAATTTTTTGAACTTATGAGAATGCTTCTAGGCTTAAAGTGCGTGACGTGTAGTCATTGTTTATACTTGAGTTAATTTCCAAATTGTTTACTTTAAATAATATCCCATTAAATTCACTTATGCCGCCTAATTGAAACGCAACGTCATCGGGAAAACTTGAGTCATAAGACAACAAAGATACGAGCGAATGAGGAGGTTATTAGATTTGTTAGGATTTCAACAAGGTGCTAGCATTTTAAAATGGATTCAATGAATATCATACATCATTTCCCCGTTTTCTAGTATAACAAACCCACTTGCATCGAATAACAAGTGGGTCGTTATTACATCCATTTAATTTTAGGTTCTGTTTTATTTAGTATTCGCTTTATGTTTGCACGATGACGATAAATGACAAACGCTGTCAAGGAAGTGGATACGATAATTAATCCCACGTTTCCAAGTACGATTGAAACAATGACTGTAATAATTCCTGTCACCATGGAGGATAAGGATACATATTTGCTTACATACAGTATGATGAAAAATGTCGTAAGCATGACAAGGAACAAAATGGGTTGAACAGCTAAGATGACGCCACTAGATGTTGCGACCGCTTTTCCGCCTTTAAACTTAGCGAACAATGGATACGTATGCCCGAGAACTGCAAACACACCAATGATGAGTAGCATAACCTCACTATTCATAAAGAATGGAATTAAAGTAGCGAATGTTCCTTTGAGAATATCTGCAATGGTGACAATCAATCCAGCCTTAATACCTAATACACGAAACGTATTCGTGCCACCTAGGTTCCCGCTTCCGTGTTCACGAATGTCTGTTTGATAACCAATCTTTCCAACAATAAGCCCAAATGGAATAGAACCAATAATATAAGCGATAAGTCCATAAATAATATAGTCCATAAGATAACTCCTTTGTGCAATCATTTTACTATTTTGATTCTATCAAAAAGAGAGCCAATAAAGAACACTATTCTTTTATTTCCAATTGAAATGTCTAGTCTATGTACATATATTTCGTTATTCCTTTATCATAATCCTGCAATCTAAAAAAACGATTCAAGTAGGTTGATGTAATATGCAAGATGTATGCATTCCTTGATCATTTCCTTTATTATATGACATAAGATTTGTAATTATAGGGAGGACAAGTATGATTGAATTTAAGAATGTAAGTAAGTCGTACAAAGATGGTGCGAAAGCTGTTAAACATATTTCCTTTACGGTTGAAGAAGGGGAATTACTTACATTAATCGGACCGAGTGGTTGTGGGAAAACGACGACACTTAAAATGATTAATCGTTTAATTGAACCAACAGAAGGTCATATTTATATACGGAACAGGGATATTTCGAAGTATAAAATGAATGAACTACGATGGAATATCGGCTATGTTTTGCAACAAATTGCTTTGTTTCCACACATGACAATTGAAGAAAATATTGCGATTGTGCCAGAAATGAAGAGTTGGAGTAAATCAAAGATACGAGCACGTATTGACGAGTTGATGAATATGGTAGGGCTTGATCCTGTAACGTATCGAAAACGTAAGCCTAGTGAACTTTCAGGTGGGCAACAACAACGTGTGGGCGTAATTCGCGCTTTAGCTGCTGACCCTGACATTATATTGATGGATGAACCTTTTAGCGCTTTGGATCCAATAAGTCGGGAACAACTGCAAATAGATATTCAACATTTACAAAAAGAAATAAAGAAAACGATTGTCTTCGTTACTCATGATATAGAGGAAGCGTTAGCGTTAGGAGATCGTGTTTGTTTAATGAACGAGGGAGAAATTGTTCAGATCTCTACTCCTCAGGAAATTATATTACAGCCTGAAAATGCGTTTGTGAAAAACTTCGTTGGTGAACGTAAATCCCCGTGGCAAACAGCGGTCGATGTAATGGTTGATGTCTCTGTTGAGCACGTATTAGTCAATCATTCACCTTTTCCACAAGAAGGATTGTATTTCGTACAGGAAGAGGAGGGCTTTTACAAAGGTGCTATTTTAAATGGAGAATATATACAATATCCTACTTTACGACATGATATGCATCTTCGACATGCGACTAGCGTCTTTGATTGGTATGATGTGCAAATATTACCAGTTGTTAATGGTGATCAGTTGATTGGTACGCTGTCTTATCGGGATATTGTGCACTATTTACAACAGCAAACGACGCTAGAAAATGGGGTGATTCAACAATGAGTTCCTTAATAGAAGTGTATCAACAGAGACAGGATATGCTGTATCAAGCGATATGGGAGCATTTGCAACTGTCCGTTGTCGCATTACTTATTGCCATCATCATTGCTGTTCCATTAGGACTAGTGTTAACACGGTTTACGAAACTAGCAGAAAGTATCATTGGGATAACTGCTGTTCTTCAAACAATTCCGAGTTTGGCGATATTAGCTTTTCTAATTCCGTTTTTAGGTATTGGAACGAAGCCTGCTATTGTCGCATTGGTGGCTTATGCGCTTTTACCGATTCTGCGCAATACTTACATCGGAATAAAAGAAGTAGATTCTTCTCTAAAGGAAGCAGCAACGGGAATGGGGATGAGTTCTTTTAAACGCTTGTCTACTGTAGAATTGCCGTTAGCGATGCCTGTCATTATGGGCGGTATTCGTACGTCTATGGTATTAATCGTCGGTACAACTACAATTGCTGCTCTTATTGGTGCAGGAGGATTAGGTGAACTCATATTGTTAGGTATAGATAAAGGTGGGAATGTTCCACTTATTTTGTTAGGTGCTATTCCAGCAGCTATAATGGCAATTGTATTAGATGGGATATTGCGGTTATTCGAACGAACGAGTGCAAAGTCTGGATTTCGTTCTTTACAAGCGATGTTAATCATTGCATTGTTCACCGTAACCGTTCCGTTCTTTATTAACGAGGATCAAGAGGCAGATTTAGTTGTCGGTGGTAAATTAGGTGCAGAACCGGCTATTTTAATGAATATGTATAAATTGCTAATTGAGGAAGAAACAGATTTAACGGTGGATACAGAACCTAATCTAGGGAAAACAGATTTTGTGTTTGAAGCCTTAAAAAAAGGGGATATTGATATTTATCCAGAGTTTACTGGTACAGCAATTAACGTTTTATTGGGGGCGGAAGCAAGTAGTAATCAAGCAGAAGAAGTATATGAGCAAGCTAGAGTTGGATTACAACAACAATATGATATGGTAATGCTACCTCCTATGAATTACAATAATACGTATGCTGTTGCGACCACTCAAGAAGTTGCTAATACATATGGGTTAGAAACGATAAGTGATGTTAAGTCTGTACAAGATAAACTGATCGCAGGCTTTACGTTAGAATTTCATGATCGTTACGACGGTTATCAAGGGATGAAGGAAGTATATGGCCTTCAGTTAGATGTGAACACGATGGAGCCTGGTGTTCGTCAGCAAGCGATACAAACAGGAGATGTTCAATTAATTGACGCTTATGCAACCGATGGATATATGGTAAAGTACAATTTGAAGGTGTTAGACGATCCGAAGCATTTGTTCCCGCCTTATCAAGGTGCTCCAGTAATGAGAGAGGAAACAATAGAGGAATATCCAGAACTTGAAACAATTTTAAATCAACTAAGCGGGCAAATTACAAAAGAAGAAATGCAGCAAATGAACTATAAAGTTGATTTTGAAGAACAGGAGCCCATTTCTGTAGCAAGAGAATACTTAAAAGAAAAGGATATTATGGAATAAAGGAGTGTGTTCAATGACTATACAAAACCCAACGAATGAACAATTGAAAGAGATTTTGACCAATGCGAGCACAATCGCTGTTGTCGGCTTATCGAATAATCCAGAACGAACTTCTTATCAAGTTTCCAAAGCGATGCAAGATGCAGGGTATAAAATTATTCCGGTAAATCCAACGATTGACGAAGCTTTAGGGGAACGAGCGATTGCCTCATTAGCCGAATTGGAAGAGCCAGTCGATATTATCAATGTATTTCGTCGTTCGGAATATTTGCCGGATGTAGCTCGTGAAGCGGTGCAAACGAATGCGCCTGTTTTTTGGGCGCAGCAAGGTATACAATCAGATGAGGCGAATGATTATTTGCGGGAACATGGCGTCACCGTTATTATGGATGTATGTATTAAAGTAGCACATTCTGTTACAATAGGTAAGTAAAGGAGCAAAATCCCTGTTCATGCAGGGATTTTGCTATTTTTCACTTCTACTGAATGGCTTGCAAGTAAGTGAAATTATAACAATGATTGAAAATGGTAGTTTGCTAAATGAAGGAAACAAGCTACAATAAGAAAAAAAGAGATCGGGAATATACGCCCAGCTCGTAAGCTCTTATTTACAAAAACGAACATCTGTTCTAATATAGTGAGAGAGTAACGAAAGGAGTACGTTAGATTGGCTAAATTGAACACACAATATAATGATGATTCTATCCAAGTATTAGAAGGGCTAGAGGCGGTACGTAAACGGCCTGGTATGTATATAGGTAGTACAGACCATCGGGGATTGCATCACCTTGTTTATGAAATAGTCGATAACGCGGTAGATGAAGCGTTAGCTGGATATGGTGATACGATTACAGTTACGATTCATAAAGATGATAGTATTTCTGTTCGTGATGAAGGTCGTGGTATGCCAACGGGGATGCATCGTCTTGGAAAGCCAACGCCGGAAGTCATTTTAACAGTACTTCACGCAGGTGGTAAGTTTGGGCAAGGAGGATACAAAACAAGCGGTGGTTTACATGGTGTTGGAGCATCGGTTGTCAATGCTTTGTCTGAATGGTTAGAGGTTACGATTTATCGCGAAGGTGAAACGTATTATCAGCGTTTTGAAGCTGGAGGTAAGCCGGTAACTTCTTTAGAACATAAAGGAGCAACGCGCAAAAGTGGAACATGTATTCATTTTAAACCAGATACGACGATGTTCTCTACGACAACGTATCACTTTGAAACGTTATCGGAGCGGCTTCGTGAGGCGGCTTTTTTATTAAAAGGATTAGAAATTGTATTACTAGATAAACGTAGTGATCAACAAGAAAGCTATCAATATCCAGATGGACTTGAATCGTTTGTTAAGTATTTGAATGAGGAAAAAGATTCCTTACATTCGGTCGTTTCCTTTGAAGGAGAGCAAGAAGATATTCATGCAGATTTTGCTTTTCAATTTAACGATGGGTACTCCGAGAGTATGTTGTCTTTCGTAAACAATGTTCGGACGAAAGATGGGGGCACGCATGAATCTGGTGCACGTTCCGCGATTACACGTAGTTTTAATGATTATGCTCGTAAAAATGGATTACTAAAGGAGAAAGATAAGAATTTAGAAGGTACAGATATACGTGAAGGGTTTACTGCAGTCGTTTCTGTTCGTATTCCTGAAGAGAAGCTGCAATTTGAAGGACAAACGAAAGGGAAATTAGGGACATCGGAAGCTCGTTCTATTGTCGATTCCATTGTTTCTGAAAAATTATCTTACTTTCTAGAAGAAAACCCTGATGTGGCGTCCATGCTAATTCGAAAAGCCATTAAAGCGAAAGAAGCACGTGAAGCGGCTCGTAAAGCGCGTGAAGATGCACGAACAGGGAAGAAACGGAAACGAAAAGATACGATGCTTAGTGGTAAGCTAACCCCCGCACAATCGAAAAACCCTCAAAAGAACGAGCTTTACTTAGTAGAGGGAGATTCAGCAGGTGGTTCAGCGAAGCAAGGTAGAGACCGGCGCTTCCAAGCAGTCTTACCGTTACGAGGAAAAGTAATTAATACGGAAAAAGCGAAATTACAAGACATCATGAAAAATGAAGAAGTTGGTACGATCATTCATACAATTGGTGCTGGTGTTGGTGCTGACTTCATTTTAGAAGACTGTCAATATGATAAAGTAATCATTATGACAGATGCGGATACGGACGGTGCACATATTCAAGTATTGTTGCTTACATTCTTTTACCGTTACATGCAAGAATTGATACGCGCTGGTAAAGTGTACATTGCCTTGCCTCCTTTGTATAAAATATCGAAAGGAAAGGGAAAGAAAGAACAAGTACACTATGCATGGGAAGAAGAAGAACTTCAAGTGGTTTTGAAAGAGTTGAAAAATGGATATACGATTCAACGATATAAAGGATTAGGGGAAATGAACGCAGACCAACTGTGGGAAACGACGATGAATCCTGAAACACGGACGCTCATTCGAGTTACAATCGATGACCTTGCTCAAGCCGAACGCAGGGTAACGACGCTAATGGGAGATAAGGTAGAACCACGTCGGAAATGGATCGAATCCCATGTAGCATTTGGTTTAGAAGAGCAGTCGAACATATTAGAAAACGATAAATTGCAGTCATAGAGGAGGATTACGTTTTGGCGCAAACAGAGAAATTTATGGATTTGCCATTTGAAGAAGTAATTGGCGATCGTTTCGGACGATACAGTAAATATATTATACAGGATAGAGCCTTACCTGATGCACGTGATGGGCTAAAACCTGTACAACGTAGAATACTATATGCCATGCAACAGGAGCGGAACACACATGATAAGCCGTATCGTAAATCCGCAAAAACGGTTGGTACTGTAATCGGGAACTACCATCCGCATGGCGACTCCTCTGTGTATGAAGCAATGGTACGTTTAAGTCAACACTGGAAATTACGCAACGTGCTGGTTGAAATGCATGGAAATAATGGTAGTGTCGATGGGGATCCACCAGCTGCGATGCGTTATACAGAGGCTCGACTATCTAGTATAGCTTCTGAATTGTTACGCGATATAGAGAAGGAAACGGTAGATTTTATTCCGAACTTTGACGATACCCTTTCTGAACCAGTTGTTTTACCAGCTAAGTTTCCAAACTTGCTTGTGAATGGCTCAACAGGAATCTCGGCTGGATATGCAACAGAAATTCCGCCTCACAACATAAGTGAAGTAATTGATGCGGTCATGATGAAGATAGACCGGCCAAATGTTACGGTCGACGATTTAATGACTGTTTTAAAAGGTCCAGATTTCCCAACTGGTGGTATCATTCAAGGTGTCGATGGTATTAAGAAAGCATATGAAACAGGGAAAGGGAAAGTCGTATTAAGAGGCCGTGCCCGAATAGAACCAATACGTGGGAACCGTGAGCAAATCGTCATAGATGAGATTCCTTATGAGGTAAATAAAGCGAACCTTGTAAAGAAAATGGATGAGCTTCGACTTGATAAAAAAGTAGAAGGTATTGCGGAAGTTCGTGATGAAACGGATCGTACTGGTTTACGAATTGTCGTGGAATTGAAGAAAGAAGCAGACAGTACTGGTATATTACATTATTTGTATAAAAATACTGATTTACAAATTAGTTACCATTTTAATATGGTAGCTATCCATGAAAAAACGCCTCGGTTGTTAAATCTACCTTCTATTCTTGATGCTTATATTGAGCACCAGAAAGAAGTCGTTACTAGACAATCCCAATATGATTTACGTAAAGCAAAGGATCGTGCCCATATTTTAGAAGGGTTAATGAAAGCCATTTCCATATTAGATCAAGTCATTGCGACTATTCGTTCTTCTAAAGATAAGCAAGATGCCAAGAATCGTATTATGGAAGCCTATGATTTTACAGAACCGCAAGCAGAGGCAATTGTGAATTTACAATTATACCGATTAACGAATACCGATATTACTTCATTACAAGAAGAAGCAGAAAAATTAACGAAGCTTATAACGGAATTAGAAGCCATTTTAGCAGATGAAAAGAAACTGTTCCGCGTCATAAAGCAAGATTTAAAAGCAATGAAGAAGAAGTACCATACAGCTCGGATGACGTCCATTCAAGCGGAAGTAGAAGATTTACAAATTAACCTAGAAGTAATGGTACCTAGTGAGGAAATATTAGTATCCATTACGAAAGCTGGTTATATTAAGCGAACGAGCTTACGTTCATATGCTGCGTCGAATGGAGAAGGATTTGCTATAAAAGACGGTGATTACCTTCTCGGATTGTTTGAAATAAATACGACCGATAAATTGCTGTTATTCACGAACAAAGGAAATTATTTGTATTTGCCGGTACATGAGTTACCAGACATCCGTTGGAAAGACCTTGGTCAACATATTGCCAATATTATTTCCATGGAGAAGGATGAGCATATTATTAAAGCGTTGCCTGTTCGGGACTTTCATGACGAAACGTACGTATTGTTTATAACGAAAAATGGTATGATCAAGCGAAGTAATTTATCTCTTTATCAAGCGCAACGATATACGAAAGCTCTCGTTGCGATAAACGTGAAAGACGATGACGAAGTAGTCGATGTGCATGTCACAGATGGTAATCACCACATTTTCCTTGCATCGAACAAAGGCTATGGACTTTGGTTCCACGAATCAGAAGTGAAAGTGATTGGTCAACGCGCGGCTGGCGTGAAAGCCATGCAATTAAAAGAGGAAGAATTTATTGTGAAGGGTAAGGTATTTCATCCAGACGATGATCCTTCTATCGTGCTATTCACGCAAAGAGGAGCGGTTAAGCGGATGAAGCTAAAAGAATTTGAGTTATCCAATCGTGCAAAACGAGGCGTTGTAATGCTAAGAGAGTTGAAACGAAGCCCGCATCGCATTGTTGCATTGGAAATCGTTTATGGACGAGAAGTTATGTCGATACAAACAGCAAATGGCGAAATCCAAAACGTTATTCCATTTGAAAACAAACTTAGTGATCGTTATAGTAATGGCTCGTTTATAGTGGATGTGGATAAAACAGGGGATGTAACACAAGCATGGAAAGAAGCGAAATATGAGAAAGTGTTTGAATAACCGACAGAAACTTGATAGGAGTGCCACCTGAAATTTCAGGTGGTTTTTTTAGTATGTATAAATCTTATTAATACTTAGTAGCAACTCCGAATGATTAATAAAAAATAAAACCGCTAAAAATAGCGGCTTCTATTTAAGAAATCAAGCTTTTACGCTGCAAAATTTCTTGAATTTTATTTATTTCTATCTCATCCAAATACTTTGAATCGGCATTGATGTTCAATGTTATATAGGAAGACCAAACGTGCAGTTCTTCCGCGTCTATTTGAATGCAACTAGCGGCTTGAGGTTCTTTAGGGCACAATTGATACGTTGTATATGATTGACTGTTCATTAATTCATGATCGTTCCACACAGAGAAGATAATCCATTCTGCTTTATTACATTCTACCCAATCATTAGCTGTTACGTCTTGTACAGATGCTTCATAAAATGTTGGACGATGGCCATTAAATAAACGAATACGATTGTTTACATCTTTCACTATATACTGGTTATCTTCCCAGTCCGCTCGTTTATACGCTTTCCCTGCTTCTATTCCTGTAGCAGCATCTATGAAATTCATATTTATACCTACCTTTTTTATTCTAGAGTTCTAACAGTAGATAATACTACCACGTTTCTAATGCCTTTGGAACCGTGTGAGAAATGTAATTTTTGTGACAATAGAAAGAAATATTTAACTACAAAGATTTTTCTGTTATTAATTTGGAATGTACAACTATATTGTTCAGATATAAACTAAGGACAGGTGACACAATTATATAGTAGTGGAGGAACGTTATGGATCGAAAAGAAGAGATGATAAATAGTCTCAAAAAGCAACTATCGCTACAGCGTCAATTAGTTGGAGTTGCTTCTGGGTCAGGCTTAACAGCTAAGTATGCTATCAAAGGCGGGGCAGACTTCATTTTAGCATTAAGTTCTGGGCGTTACCGTCAGATGGGGGTTAGTTCTTTAGCGGCATTTTTGCCCTTTTCGAATAATAATGATTTCGTAATGGATTTTGCAAGTAAGGAGTTGCTACCTTTAATGCAGGATAAACCATTACTGTTCGGTATAGCGGCAACAGATCCAACCATCCATTTAGAACAATACATTCGATTAATTAAAGAAAAAGGTTTTGCAGGTATTAATAATTATCCTACGGTCGGGTTAATAGACGGTGCGTTCAGAATTGCACTAGAGGAAAATGGTTTTACTTATGAAAAGGAAGTAGAAGCAATAAAGATTGCAAGTGAGATGGACTTACTAACGGTAGCATTCGTCTTTAATGAACAGGAAGCAATTCAAATGTTGCAAGCAGGTGCAGATATTATATGTATTCACCTCGGATTAACTACAGGAGGAATGCTCGGTGCTAAGAGACTTCATTCTTTACAAACTGCCAAGCGTACAGTGATTGCTATAGATAATGTGTGTAAAGAGTATAATTCAGAAGTGTTAAAAATGATTTATGGAGGTCCCGTTAATAATCCTATTGATCTGCAATTTATTTATGATGGCACTGATATTCATGGATATATTGGAGGTTCCGCGTTTGAACGTATTCCAGCAGAACGAATCTTACTTCAGGTAACCCAATCATTTAAAGAAACATCCAATGTGAAATTTAATCAATCCATGCAACAAACGATTGAAGGATTGAAATTTCAATATGACTATATATCTTATGTGAAACAATACATTGCTGAGAATTACCCTATAGATATCACTTTAAATGAGATGGCGAAAACTTTAAATCTATCTAGGTCTTATTTAAGCACATTATTTAAGAAAGAAGTGGGTGTTACCTTTTCTGAATATTTAATAGATTTCCGGCTTAATCGAGCAGGAGAAATGATGAGAGAAGTGGAAATGCCATTAGCTACTATTGCAGAAATGGTGGGATACACCAATTATGCTCAATTTAGTAAAATGTTCAAAAAACGATTCGGGGTATCACCTACCCAATACAAAAACAAACATAAGCACAAAATGACAGAACAATAGCATATTAACGGTAAGATTCGAAAACGGTATCATTTTAATTAGCGGTATTGGATTTTGTTTTCTTGTTTTTCTTTAAGGAATAATGACTTAATGAGGAGTGATAGAAATGCCAAAAACGATTGCGTTAGCTGGGACGTTAGATTCAAAAGGTGAAGAGTTTCTATATGTAAAAGAAATGATCGAGTCTTTAGGATTTCGTGCATTTGTGATACATACTGGTGTATTCGATCCCTTGTTTAAACCAGATGTTTCAAGTAGTGAAATTGCTGCTGCTGTTGGGGAAAATATGAAGGATTTAGCAGCAAAAAAAGATCGCGGAAAAGCAACGGCCGTATTAGCGCAAGGCTTAGAAACACTTCTGCCTACGTTATATGAGCAAGGGAAGTTTGATGGCATTTTATCCTTTGGTGGTAGTGGTGGGACATCAATTGCTACTGCAGGAATGAGAGCTTTACCAATCGGTGTTCCAAAACTGATGGTATCAACGGTTGCATCTGGTAACACAGAATCGTATATCGGTACAAGTGATATTATGTTTATGCCTTCGATTGTTGATGTAGCAGGTCTTAACGTTATATCAAAGAAGATTTTTTCAAATGCGGTTCATTCAATGGCAGGCATGTTAACATTTGAACATAAGAAAGAAGAAAAGAAAAAGCCGTTAATAGCCGCAACGATGTTTGGTGTTACAACTCCTTGTGTGGAAAAAGCGAAAATATCATTAGAAAATCTCGGCTATGAAGTGCTTATTTTTCATGCAACAGGTGTTGGTGGGAGAACGATGGAACAGTTAATTGAAGCAGGATTTATCGATGGAGTGCTTGACTTAACGACAACAGAATGGGCAGACCAATTAGTTGGGGGCGTATTAGCAGCTGGTGAACATCGTTTAGAAGCAGCAGCGAAGCATCACATTCCGCAAGTTATTTCTGTTGGGGCATTAGATATGGTTAACTTTGGGCCATATGAAACCGTACCGACACAATTTGCTCATCGCAATCTCTATAAACACAACCCGAACATTACCCTTATGAGAACGAATGTCGAAGAGAATAAGATGATTGCTAAGAAATTAGCAGAGAAAATAAATATGGCGAACAAATATACCGCACTAATGCTCCCTTTGTTAGGTGTATCAGCGCTTGATGAAGAAGGACAAGCATTTTACGGTGATGAAGAAGATAAAGTGTTATTTACAACGCTGAAAGATCATTTAGATGAGAATATAGCGGAGGTAATCGAGATGGATGCTCACATTAATGATGAATCCTTTGCGGTAGCTTCCGCTGTAAAATTACATCAATTTATTCAACAAAAAAAAGGAGCGTATGGGTATGCTAACTAGACAAGACATTCTAAAACGCTTTAAAGAGGAAGTCGAACAAGGTAACATCCTATTAGGTGTCGGTGCAGGGACAGGTATAACGGCGAAGAGTAGTGAAGCGGGCGGCGCAGATATGCTTATCATTTATAATTCAGGTCGATACCGTATGGCAGGTCGAGGTTCTTTAGCTGGTTTATTATCTTATGGGGATGCGAACGAAATCGTAATGGAAATGGGAAAAGAAGTGCTCCCAGTTGTACAACATACACCAGTACTCGCTGGAGTGTGTGGCACGGATCCATTTCGAGTAATGGATGTATTCTTGAAACAACTTAAAGAACAAGGTTTTCACGGCGTGCAGAACTTCCCAACAGTCGGGTTAATAGACGGAAACTTCCGCGCCAATTTAGAGGAAACAGGTATGGGCTATGATTTAGAAGTAGATATGATAAAGAAAGCTCATGAATTGGATATGCTTACAACGCCGTATGTATTTGACGAAGAACAAGCGAAGAAGATGGCAGAAGCCGGTGCTGATATTCTTGTAGCACATATGGGCTTAACGACAAAAGGAACCATTGGAGCGCAAACAGCATTAACATTAGATGATTGTGTGAAGCGCATTCAAAAAATCGTTGATGCTGGTCGCTCTGTTAATCCAGAAATTATGGTCATTTGCCACGGTGGACCGATTGCAGAACCAGACGATGCAGCCTACGTTATTGAACGTGTGGATGGCATTGTTGGTTTCTTCGGTGCATCAAGCATTGAACGATTTGCTGCTGAAAGAGGAATTAAAGAACAGTCCCAAGCATTTAAGCAGATTAAACAATAAATGGTGAAAAGAGGCTAGGACATAACCTAGTAAAAATTAAAAAAGCGCATGAAATTAAGTTTACAAACCTTGATTTCATGCGCTTTTCACTTTTAATTATTCATATTTTTCAACGGTATTTCAACTTCTTTCCGAGCATCTTTTGCTAAGTTAAAACGGATTAGTTGCCCATTGTAGGGAAGATTTAATAAACATTCGTTGATTCAGTTTCAATTGTGAAACCATGTATTCTGCCAAATCCTCAGGTTGCATATACTTTTCCTTGTTATTATGTTCTGTTAATTTATCACCAAAAGCAAGCTCCGTAGCTACTAAACTTGGATTCAAAGTAAAGACGCGAATATTGTTACGACGCACTTCTTGCATTAGAGCCTCTGTCATCCCTTGAATAGCGAACTTAGATCCGCTATAGGCAGTAGACTCAGCGGTTGCTTTTAATCCATTGCTAGATGAAATGGTAATGATGTCACCTTTATTTTTTTCGATTAAATGAGGCAATACGGCACGCGTTACGTGATAGGTACCAAACACATTGACTTCAAATGTCCGTTTCCAATCGATTGGATCCATTTCAAGAAATGAACCGTGGCCGCCAATGGCAGCATTGTTAATTAGAATAT
Organism: Pontibacillus litoralis JSM 072002; assembly: GCF_000775615.1. Taxonomy (GTDB): domain Bacteria; phylum Bacillota; class Bacilli; order Bacillales; family BH030062; genus Pontibacillus; species Pontibacillus litoralis. Next base: position 63,571 of record NZ_AVPG01000006.1, on the reverse strand, counting down.
CAGCAGGTCCTAATCCATTTCTAAGGTAATCTACTCCTTCTTCTACCTGGTCCATCTCGGCAATATCACAAGGTGCAATATGAACCTTGACGCCATATTGCTTTACTTCATTTGCAACACGTAATAACTTGCTTTCGGTACGAGCCATTAAACCGATATGTACGCCTTCTTTTGCTAATTGTATTGCTGTAGCACGTCCAATACCACTTCCTGCCCCTGTTATATATGCAATTTTACCTTGTATGTTTTGAGCCATACGTATTCATCCCTTCTGTTAACTTAAGCTTACATAAGTGTAAAGCTTAATGATGTGTGAATCAAAGTATTTGATTGTGCGAACGCATTCAAATAATCGAGAGCGGATTGTCATTAATTACGAGAGACAATTGTGAAACCATAGACGAATCTGATGCGTTGGCTGTTAAGTTAAAGTAATTCCTTAATTGCTTATAAATAATTTTTATTTTCAGAAAAATGTGATAAAATAAAATAGCAATGCCTAAATAGGAAGAGGTGGACGGATGGCTACATTAAAAGAACGAATTATAGAATCTTCCTTAGACCTTTTTGAAAAGCATGGTTATCACGGTGTTTCTGTCAATCAAATTGTGGAGCGTTGCGGGGCTTCTAAAGGGGGATTCTATCATTACTTTCAATCAAAAGATGAACTGTTGTATGTGATACACGATACGTTTATTACATATGTATTAAAGAAAGCCAATCAAGCGAAAAAACAGTATGATACCCCTACCAAGCAGCTTCAAGCCATCGTATATTCTTTTGTACGAGTTTTCGATATTTACAAAGCACATATCTCTGTCTTTTATCAAGAAAGCACGTACTTAAAGCCGGAATATGAAGAACTAATTAAGAAGAAAAGGGATCAGTTTAAACGAAATATTTTTCACGTTGTTGAGGAAGGCCAACAAGCTGGAGAATTCCGCTCCGAATTACCACCTAACATTGCAGGTATGGCGATTTTAGGCATGGTGAACTGGACATATAAATGGTATCGCAAAGATGGTGCGCAGTCGATTGATGACATTGCCTCTGTATTTGTTGATTTCATTCTTCATTCTTTACTTACTCCTGATGCAAAAAAATGTGATTGTAATAAGTCTTTTTTGATAAAGAATGAAGTGCATCATAATGGGTAGCACGTATATGTTTGCAACCGACCGACTAGTTGGTCGGTTCACTATATAAAAGGAGTGAGCAAATGGATTTTTTATTAACGAAGGAACAAGAAATGACCAAAAAGATGGTGCGGGAATTTGCCCAAGAAGTGATTGCGCCGCGTGCTGTTGAGTTAGATAAAAACGCTACGTTCCCTAAAGATATCTTCGATCAAATGGGCGAATTGGGGATTCTCGGTATACCTTTTCCAGAGGAATATGGCGGTGTAGGTGGAGATACCGTAACATATGCTTTGGCTGTAGAAGAGATAGGACGCGTTTGTGGCGGGACAGGATTAAGCTACGCTGCTGCGGTTTCCTTAGGAGCTAGTCCGATTTATTATTTCGGTACAGAAAAACAGAAGCAGGAATTCCTTGTTCCACTAGCGAAAGGTGAAGCATTAGCATCATTTGGCTTAACGGAACCTAATGCTGGCTCTGATGCTGGTGGTACACAGACGAAGGCGTTACTTGATGGGAACGAATATGTACTTAATGGAGAGAAATCGTGGATTACAAATGCACAATATGCTCGCACGATTACCGCTACTGCTGTTACAGGTAAAGATGACCGTGGAAAAAGTATTATATCGGCTTTTCTCATCCCTCAAGGTTCGAAGGGAATGACGATTCAAAGTAATTACGATAAGATGGGTGTCCGTGCCTCCAATACTTCAGAGATTGTGTTAGAAGATGTTCGCATTCCGAAAGAAAATATTTTAGGTGATCCTGACAAAGGCTTTAATCAGTTTTTGTATACGCTAGATGGTGGACGAATTTCTATTGCGGCGCTAGCGGTAGGAATTGCGCAAGCATCTTTAGATAAGGCACTATCCTATGCGAAAGAACGAAAACAATTCGGAAAGCCAATCAGTAAATTCCAAGCCATTCAATTTAAACTAGCGGATATGGCGATGGAAGTGGAACTAGCCCGGACGATGGTAATGAAAGCAGCATGGTTAAAGGATCAAGGTAAACCGTTTAAAAAAGAGTCAGCCTATGCGAAATTATATGCATCTGAAACCGCTTCTCGTTCAGCTAATGAAGCTATACAAATTCATGGTGGTTACGGCTACATGAGAGAATATGAAGTGGAGCGCTATTTACGTGATGCGAAATTACTGGAAATTGGGGAAGGCACCTCGGAAATACAGCGCCTTGTTATAAGTAGAGAACTAGGTTGTTAATTTAATTTCATGGGAGGAATACGATGTCTTTATTACAATCGACAGTTGGAGAACTACTAGAGGAAAAAGTGAAGAACCACCCTGATCATGAGGCTTTTGTTTATCCAGAGCATCAAATGCGCAAGACGTATCATGAATTTAACGAGCTAGTCAACGAAGCAGCCAAAGGCATGATAGCACTAGGTATACAAAAAGGAGATCATGTTGCGATTTGGTCGGACAATAAACCAGAGTGGCTTATTAGTCAATTTGCTACTGCCAAAATAGGTGCCGTGCTTGTTACCGTTAATACAAATTATCAAGCTAGTGAATTAGAATATCTACTAAAACAATCCGACTCCACTACGTTAATCCTTGCAGAACACTATAAAGGGACTTCTTATTTCAACATTTTAAAGCAAATATGTCCACATCTAGAAACCTCAACTAAAGGTGAACTACACGCACCTAACTTACCAAACCTAAACAATATCATTATGTTAAGTGATCAAAGTGATGAAAGCCTTTACACGTGGGAGGAGTTATTGCAATTAAGTGAACAAGTACCTGATGATGCCTTGAACCAACGGAAAGCGATGTTACATTATCAAGACGTGATCAACATGCAATACACATCTGGTACAACAGGTTTCCCAAAGGGTGTTATGCTTTCCCACTATAATATTGTAAACAACGGTAACAAAGTGGCAGATTGCATGAAGCTTACGAAACAAGACCGTCTATGTATCCCTGTACCGTTCTTTCATTGTTTCGGTTGTGTGCTAGGAATATTAGCAGCTGTATCCAAAGGAACGACAATGGTGTTAATGGAACAATTTGATGCAGAGCAAGTTTTGCGAGCATTAGAACAAGAGAATTGTACCGCTCTACACGGTGTACCAACCATGTTTATTGCTGAACTAAACCACCCGCGTTTTGAAGAGTTTACTATTAATCATTTAAGGACTGGCATTATGTCAGGTTCGCCATGCCCTATGGAAGTAATGAAAAGCGTAATTGAAAAAATGGGAGCAGAAGAAATTACGATTGCTTATGGTCAAACGGAAGCTTCGCCTGTCATTACTCAAACGAAAACGGATGATCCGATTAAATTACGTGTAAGTAGTGTTGGCAAAGCTCATCCAGACGTTGAGGTGAAAATTATTGATCCTGCAACAGGGGAAGAAGCAGAAGCTGGTATACCGGGAGAATTGTGTACGCGAGGATATTTAGTGATGGAGGGCTATTATAAAAATGAAGAAGCAACTTACATGGCCATTGATGAAGCGGGCTGGCTTCATACAGGGGATATTGCAGTTATGGATGAACAAGGCTATGTAGAAATAACTGGACGCATGAAAGATATGGTCATTCGGGGTGGAGAGAATATTTATCCACGTGAAGTAGAGGAATTCCTTTATCAGCATCCAGCTATATTAGACGTTCAAGTAGTAGGGGTTCCAGATGAGAAGTATGGGGAGCAATTAATGGCCTTTATCATATTGAAAGATGGTGCGCATGCAACAAAGGAAGATATTCACCATTTTTGTAATGGTCGAATTTCCCGTCACAAAATCCCAAGGCATGTAGCATTTGTTGATGAATACCCAATGACAGCAAGTGGAAAAATTCAAAAATTTAAATTGAGGGAAAATGCACAAGCACTAATCCATTATCAATAAAGGAGGGATCACATGTTTCAGAAAGTTCTTATTGCCAATAGAGGGGAAATCGCTTCTCGGATTATTCGCACATGCAAGAAGATGAACATTCAAACGGTTGCGATTTATGCGGAGCCAGACGAAGATAAACCATTTGTACAAGAAGCGGATGAAAGTTATCCATTAGGTGGTGCAAAGGTTCATGAAAGCTATCTTGATGTAGAAAAGGTGTTAGAAATAGTTGCGAAATCTGGTGCTGATGCTGTTCATCCGGGCTATGGCTTATTAAGTGAAAATGGAGACTTTGCCAAAACGATGGAACAAAAAGGCGTTACGTTTATCGGACCTTCCCCTGAGGCGATGGCGAAAATGGGGGATAAGGTGCAAGCGCGGAAAACGATGCAAGCAGCAGGTGTTCCCGTTATTCCTGGTACAAAAGATGCTGTAGCAACAGTTGAAGATGCCATAGAAGCTGCTCATTCTATCGGTTATCCGGTCATGTTAAAAGCAGCAGCAGGTGGTGGCGGTATTGGGATGCAAGTCGTTCATTCTGATGAAGAGTTGAAGAAAGCTTTCGAAAGTAATTCAAGGCGTGCCCAAATGTTTTTTGGAAATGGAACGATGTTTTTAGAGAAAAGGATTGTCCGTCCTCATCATGTTGAAATGCAAGTGCTAGCCGACAAATTTGGAACGACCATACATTTATTTGAACGCGAATGCTCTATTCAACGGAGGCATCAAAAAGTAATTGAAGAAGCTCCTTCTCCGTTTATTTCAGAAGCAACAAGGCAACAGATGGGAGAAGCGGCGATGAAAGCAGCGAAAGCGATTAGTTATTACAATGCAGGTACGGTTGAATTTCTCGTTGATGATCAGCAGCAATTTTATTTTCTGGAGATGAACACAAGACTTCAAGTAGAACATCCAATCACAGAACAAATTACTGGTGTGGACCTCGTGGAAGAGCAACTTCGAATTGCAGCTGGAGAAGCGATTCGATATAAGCAGGAAGATATTTGTATAGACGGACACGCTATCGAAGTGCGCATTTATGCAGAAGATCCGCATACCTTTTACCCTGCGCCAGGACAAATTACAGCGCTGAGCCTTCCACAAGGTGAGAGTGTCCGTCATGAATTAGCAGTAAACGGTCATTCCTTTGTATCGCCATTTTATGACCCTATGATTGCTAAATGTATTACAAGCGCTGCTACAAGAAGCGAAGCAATTCACGTGATGTGCCAGGCATTACAAGATTACTCAATAGAAGGCATCAAAACGAATATTCCAATGCTAAAGCAAATCGTAAACACTGAAGCATTCCAATCAGGTAATACGGACACTAGTTTTATAGACGTTCACTACGTGAAGGAGGAAGCAAAATGATTGAGGTTAAAGCAAATATGGCAGGTAGTGTGTGGAAAATCGTAGTTGCACAGGGCGATGAAGTGACAGACGGACAAGACCTTGTCATTCTAGAGTCGATGAAAATGGAAATCCCGATACAAACAGATGAAGATGGCACTGTAGTTGATATTAAAGTGCAAGAAGGTGATTTTGTCAATGAAGGCGACGTGTTAGCAACTATTAAAGAATCTTGAGGTGATAGTGTGCACATACCACAACAAGCGATATTGAAAGAGGTAGGTCCACGTGATGGGTTACAAAATGAGTCTACGACGATTTCAACAGATGACAAAGTCGAATGGATTAACCATCTGTCAGAAACAGGGCTAACGTATATTGAAATTACGTCCTTTGTGCACCCGAAATGGATACCGCAATTGAGTGACTCGCTGCAAGTGGCTAAACAAATTAAGCGCAAGCCTGGTATAACGTATGCAGCGTTAGTACCAAATCAAAAAGGGTTAGAACGTGCATTAGAAGCGGATATGGACGAAGTGTCTGTGTTTATGTCCGCTTCAGAATCTCATAATCAGTACAACATCAATAAAAGCATCAATGCGACATTTCCAGTATTACAGCAAGTTGTTTCGGAAGCAAGGGCAGCGAATAAATCTGTTCGAGCATACGTATCGACGGTATTTGGTTGTCCTTATGAAGGAGAAGTGAAGCTGGAGCAAACGCTTCGTGTGTGTGATCGACTATTTGACATGGGGATTGATGAGCTATCTATTGGAGATACGATAGGCGTAGCAAACCCTATACAAGTAGAGAACGTATTAACCACATTAGAGCGATATTATGACAAAAATGCTATCGCCTTACACTTCCACAACACTCGAGGTACGGCTCTCGCTAACGTACTCACCGCCTTGCAATGTGGTTATGCAACTTTTGATAGCGCTTTAGGCGGTTTAGGTGGTTGCCCATACGCTAAAGGTGCGTCTGGAAATGTTGCGACCGACGATTTACTTTATATGCTTAGTGAAATGGGGCTGACTACAGAGGTTGAGCTACCGAAGCTATTACAAGCTGGAGAATTTATACAAAATAAATTGAAGAAATCTTTACCAAGCCACCAGATGCAAATGGTGAACAAAGGAGGAATTACATGATGACATCTACCGTAACTCTAGAGCGTAAAGGTGATCATATTATATTACTTACATTAAATCGACAAGAAGCAGCGAATGCATTTTCCTTACAGCTGATGGATGATGTTATACAAGCAACGAAAGAAATTAATAAAATGGATGATATTCGTTGTGTCGTTATAACAGGAGCAGGCGATAAAGCATTTTGTGCAGGTGCAGATTTGAAAGAGCGATCTACAATGAATGAACGGCAAGTCGTTGATGCAGTACATAAAATCGGTCAAACCGTAAACGCGGTCGAGCAAATACGAGTACCAGTAGTTGCTGCCATCAACGGTGTAGCCTTTGGCGGAGGGATGGAATTAGCTTTGGCTTGCGATATCCGCTACAGTTCTGACATGGCAAAGATGGGATTAACGGAAGTAAGCCTCGGCATTATTCCAGGTGCCGGGGGAACGCAGCGTCTTCCTCGTTTAGTCGGTGTGGGAAAAGCAAAGGAACTTATTTATAGTGCGAAACGAATCGACGCTCACGAAGCGTATCACATAGGCATAGTAGAGCGGGTCATTCCTCAACAATTGTTAATGAATGAAGTGCTCACATTAGCGTCTCAAATTGCTAGCAATGCCCCCATATCCTTAATACAAGCAAAAAAAGCAATCCAAAAAGGCCAAGAGGTAGGATTAACGACAGGACTTTCCTTAGAGTGGATGTGTTATGAAGCGACCATTCCAACAGAAGATCGCTTAGAAGGATTACGCGCATTTAAAGAGAAGCGCAAGCCAGTCTATCAAGGAAAATAGGAGGGATGGAAGATGAATACGAACGTAGAGCAAACATTGCATTCGCGTATAGAAAAAATTAAACAAGGAGGCGGAGAAAAGTATCATCAGCGGAATGAAGAAAAGGGAAAAATGTTTGTGCGAGACCGATTAGCAATGCTTTTAGACGATGATCTAGATATAGAAGATGCTTTTTTTGCTAACTGCCAAGCTAATTCTTTACCTGCAGATGGGGTTGTAACAGGCATTGGAAAAGTGAATGGACAGAAGGTTTGTGTAATGGCCAATGATTCCACGGTAAAAGCAGGTTCATGGGGGGCTCGTACAGTCGAAAAAATAATTCGGATTCAAGAAACAGCCCAAACATTAGAGTTGCCTATGCTTTATTTAGTTGATTCAGCGGGTGCTAGAATAACCGATCAAGTCGAGATGTTCCCTGGTCGACGAGGCGCAGGACGTATTTTTTATAATCAAGTGAAATTATCTGGTTGCGTGCCTCAAGTTTGTTTATTATTTGGACCATCTGCGGCAGGTGGCGCTTATATTCCGGCTTTTTGTGACATCGTCATTATGGTTAAAGGAAATGCATCGATGTATTTAGGCTCACCACGAATGGCAGAGAAAGTCATTGGTGAGAAAGTAACACTTGAAGAAATGGGCGGTGCCAAAATGCACTGTGCGGAATCTGGTTGTGGAGATGTGTTAGCGAAAACGGAAAAAGACGCGATTGCCTATGCGAAGCGCTATTTATCATATTTTCCAGCGAACTATAAAGAGAAGCCACCAATTCAACTAGCTAAATCAACCAAGTCTTCTGAGAAAACAATTAAACAATTACTACCAGATAATCAAAATGCTCCGTTTGATATGTATGAATTCATTGATCATATCATTGATGAAGATTCTTTCTGTGAAGTGAAGCGGTTATTTGCAAGGGAATTAATTACAGGATTAGCCCGAATCGATGGCAAGCCAGTTGGAATCATTGCGAACCAGCCTCGCATGAAAGGTGGCGTTTTATTTCATGATTCTGCGGATAAGGCAGCCAAGTTTATTCAGCTATGTGACGCCTTCCATATTCCGCTACTATTTCTTGCTGATATTCCTGGGTTTATGATTGGGACAAAAGTTGAAAAAGCTGGTATAATACGACATGGAGCAAAGATGATTTCTGCAATGAGCGAAGCAACCGTTCCCAAAATATCGGTAATTGTAAGAAAAGCATACGGCGCAGGGTTGTATGCGATGGCTGGCCCTGCTTTTGAACCAGATTGCTGCATTGCATTACCGAGTGCGCAAATTGCGGTTATGGGACCGGAAGCAGCAGTTAATGCTGTCTATGCGAACAAAATCGCTGAACTTCCCGAAGAAGAACGCGCAGCATTTATAGCACAAAAGCAAGCAGAGTATAAGGAAGACATCGATATTTATCGCCTGGCCTCTGAGATGATTATTGATGATATTGTGGAACCAGAAGACTTACGTTCCCTATTAATTCGCCGCTTTGCTGCCTATGAATCAAAAAATAAGACGTTTACAGAACGCAAACATGGGGTTTACCCAGTATAATGAAATGATGAGCCTCCGTTTAGAACTAACTTACGGAGGTTTTCCCATTTAAAAACGAGAGGGGAAGGTGCGAACATGCAAGTAAAAGAAGTACTAGCAAACGTTGAGTATGAACTTATTCAAGGTGATGTAGAAACGACTATTGAAGCAATCTCTTATCATTCCAAGCATATTAAGCAAGATTCCCTCTTTATTTGTGTAAAAGGTGCTCGAACTGATGGCCACGATTACATCGCACAAGCCATTATGAAAGGTGCTTCTGCCATTGTCATTGAAAGGAAGGTGGCATTAGCCTTTATTCCGCCGAATTTCCCTGTCATATTGGTAAAAGACACGAGGGCAATCTTGTCAGCAGTAGCTATTGAATTCTATCAACATCCATCGAAGAACTTTCGCCTTGTTGGTGTGACAGGAACAAATGGTAAAACGTCTGTAACACATATGATTTCTTCTATACTCCAATCTACCAATCGCAAAGTAGGGAGCATAGGTACGTTAGGAAATAAGATCAACGAAGTAGATGTAGAAACGCGCCGCTCTACACCTACTACACCGGAAGCATTTGACTTACAACATGCATTTGCGAAAATGAAGCAATCAGCTGTATCCGACGTTGTTATGGAGGTTACATCAATTGGATTAGCGAGGAAGCGAGTACAAGGTTCGCAATTTGATATCGCGATTTTTCTTAATTTATCCCCTCATCATATAGAAGAACATGGCTCATTTGAACAGTATAAAAATGCGAAACTATTATTATTTCAATCTACTCCTTTTAGTATCATTAATATGGATGATCCATACGGAGAAGAAGTGATGGACGCGTGTACAGGGAAATATGTCACTATTTCCACCCAGAATGAGCGAGCGGACTTTTATGCAATTCCACATGCTTTAACAGCAGATTGTGTCTCATTTACGTTTCATCATAAAGAAATGCAAGAGGAGTTTAGCATCCCCATTCCAGGAAGCTTTACGGTGTATAATGCGTTAGCCGCAATAGCGTGTTGTTTGCAATTAGGTTTATCATTACCAGAAATTCAAGCAGGATTACAGCAAGTACAAAGCCCAATAGGGAGATTACAAACTATCCAAGCAGAAGAAGGCTTTTCTGTTATGATTGATTATGCTCACACGCCAATTGCATTAGAGAATGTGTTAAGCAATATTCGTGCTTATACAAAAGGGAAATTACTCATCGTGTTTGGTTGCGAAGGTGAAATACGATATGAAAACCGTAGGAAAATGGGAGCGGTTGTGAGTCGATGGTGTGATCACATTATACTAACAGCAGATAACCCTCGAAACGAACCATTGGACCAAATTACAAATGAGATAAAGAGAGGGCTATCTATCAATGCTAGTTATGAAATCATTGAAGAACGCGAGCAAGCCATTAAGCGGAGTATACTATTAGCAGAACAAGGAGACATCGTACTCATCGCTGGTAAAGGGCATGAAACGCATCAAATCATTGGTGATGAGCATTTCCCTTTTCATGATCAACAAATCGTTGAAGAGTATGTAAATCGCACCTATTAACGAGCAATAACAACATATGCATTTTAGCACCCTATTAAGCACAAGCCTAATAGGGTGCTATTGTGTACAAGAAAAGACGCAATAAAAAAAGGGAATTTCGTAAAGATTTCATATTTATGCTTTATACTAACGAATGTTGCACAATTACTTAGATATTGTCTGCCGTTACATTGTAAACGGTTTCTATTCAAAGGTTCTGTCAAAGAAATGAGAATACAAACGCTAAATAGACTTCTATCAATGATAAGAAAGATATAGGAAGTACATTAGTTTTTTTCGTCAATTGCCATAGCTCTTGTGCATTATTGAAAATAGATTATAATGAATATTTGACGTTGGATGGAAATGTATTAAAAACGTAGCCTCCAGTCGTTGTATAATATCGACTAAGATAGGAAGGGTTTAGCGATGTTGAAAGATCGAATTCTGATTGTAGATGATGAACAAGAAATGATTCAATTATTAAAGTCTTATTTGCGCGGGGATTTTGAAATTTATACTGCTAATGATGGAGAAGAAGCGATTTACGTTGTACAAAATCATGAGATTGACTTAGTTTTATTAGATATTATGATGCCGAATATGGATGGAATGACGGCTTGTAAAGAAATTCGTTCATTCTCTGATGTGCCAATATTATTATTAACAGCTAAAAGTGAGGAGTATGACCGAGTAGAAGGGTTAAGAAGTGGCGCTGATGATTACATTGTGAAACCTTTTAGCCCGAAAGAGTTACTAGCCCGAATAGAAGCTGTTCTCCGGAGATCGAAAGGCTTTAAACGAGACTTTACGAATGTATTGCAATTCGAGGAGATCCACTTGAATATTGAAAGGCATATCGTCAAAGTAAAAGAAAAGGAAGTCGTTTTAACACGAAAAGAGTTTCATTTGTTGCAATTATTTATGAGTAATCCAGGTCACGTGTATACGAGAGAGCAACTACTAGATAAAATTTGGGGATTAGACACAAATGGAACGATTAGAACGGTTGATACCCATATTAAAACACTCCGTATTAAGTTACAATTAGCCGGGAAGTACATTAAAACGGTATGGGGAGTTGGCTACAAATTCGAATAGACCATTTCACAAGCACAAGAGGAATTAGAGAGAAAATATGGGTAACCTTAACAATAGTATCCTTTCTCACAATTGTCACCGGATTTGGTTTAACCTTTTACTTATACGAAAAGTTTTATGTGGAGAATCAGAAAGAACAATTGCTACAGCAAGGTGAGGATTTAGTTGCTGAATATTACACTAGTCATGGTGGCGATTCGTTCTATACACGATTGTATTGGACAAACGAAAATTCAATAGCAGAGGTCGTGTATATCGAAAATGCGGAAGACCTTCAAAGCGGGGTAACGATTCAAGACGAAAAGTATGACACGATTATAAACGAGGAAGAACGACAAAAGCTTTTAAACAATGAGTCGGTCGTATCGGTTCATCGATTTCCGTCATTTGAGAGCAATATGCTAGCTGTTCTCCTGCCAATTTTTCATCAAGAGCAGTTATCCAGTGTCGTACTATTGTATATGCCGCTTCAAGACGTATATGAACCTTTTGAATCATTGCGACTCATTTTATTCGGCGCACTAATGTTGTTGATCTTATGTATTATTTGGATTGGGAAGGAATTAACAGATCGTCTTATTGATCCTCTCTTACAGATGAAAAACATCTCACATAAAATGGCTCAAGGAGATTTCACGCAACGTATTCACGTCTACTCTTACGACGAAGTAGGGGCATTGTCCGAATCCTTCAATCAATTAGCTTATTCATTAGAAATGGTCGATGAGCAAAGGCGTGAATTTTTGCAAAATGTGTCGCATGAACTACGCACGCCTTTAAGCTACATAAGAGGATATACTGAAGCGATTTTAGATGGAGTAGTGAAGGATGAAGAAGAAGAGAAGCGGTATATCGCCATTATTCATCGAGAAGTAGATCGTTTAAATCGCCTCGTCAATGACTTATTGGATTTAGCACAATTAGAAGGAGATTCCTATCCGATGAAGGCTGAACCTATTCCGTTTGCGCAGTTAGTGCATGATGTTGTCAATCGTTTTCAACTACGAGCAAAGCAGCAGTATATAACGATAAAGCAAGAGGTAGATGAAGGTGCTATTGTAAACGGGGATTCGGATCGATTAGAACAAGTTGTAAGTAATGTATTAGATAATGCCCTGCGTTATAGCGACTCATCAGATACGATTACATTACGTGTTGTACAAGAAGGATATAATGTACTGTTTAGCATTGAAGACACTGGATGCGGCATCCCCGAGGCAGACGTAGCCAAAATTGCAGAACGTTTTTATCGAGTGGATAAAGCAAGGACTCGTAAACATGGAGGCGTTGGGTTAGGTTTAGCTATTGTGCAACAAATTGTGGAGAAGCATAATGGTACGATTAAGATTGAATCAGAATTGGGGATTGGAACAAAAATTATCGTCACATTACCTGCATTTTTATAGTGCAAAAGGAGAGAAATTATAATGAAACAATTGAAATGGCTCGTATTACTCGTCATGATTCCATTATTAGCGGCATGTGGGGGAGAAGAAATTGAAACGAACATGTCTGAAACGGTACAAGATTTTTCTTATACGAATCAAGCGAAGGAAACTGTATCTCTTGGAGACTATGAAGGACAATGGTGGGTGGCGGACTTTATTTTTACGAACTGTAACACGGTCTGCCCGCCAATGACAAGTAACATGGCAAAAGTTCAACAAGCTGCGAAAGAAAAAGAGTTAGACATTCAATTTGTATCCTTTAGTGTGGACCCAGAAAACGACACACCAAATAAATTGAAAGAATTTGGTGATCAGCACGGTGCAGATTATAACAATTGGTCTTTCTTAACAGGCTATGAATTTCAAGAGATTAAAGAGTTTGGTATGAAATCGTTCAAAACGTTAATTGATGATATTGAGAATAACGATCAAATGTTACATCAAACGAGTTTCTATTTAGTGAATCCACAAGGAAAAGTAGTAAAGAAGTATAACGGTATTCAACAAGAGCAAGTGGAATTACTAATTAGTGATATTGAACAAATTCAATAACCTAAATGGAGGAATGGAAGATGAAGGGAAAACTGTTTTTATTTGCGATACTATCCATGCTAATATTAGCGTTAACTGCGTGTGGAAATGAAGAATCAAATGAATCAGAAGAGTCGCTTGAACCAATTGAAGTGGAAGTATCAACAGATCCATCGAAAGAGGAGCTGATGCCGAATGAAGACTTCACCATTGGAGCGACGGTAACGCATAAGGATGAGCCTGTAAATGATGCAGATGAAGTTCGTTTTGAGTTTTGGCAAGAAGGACAAGCAGACGATGAGCATGAAATGATAGATGGTACGTTATTAGAAGATGGTATGTATACAATCGATAGGAACGTAGAAGAAGCAGGCACGTATTACGTAATTGCCCACGTAACAGCAAGAGAAATGCACAACATGCCGAAAGAAACGTTACAAATCGGGAATATAGCAAATGATAAGGTAGCGGATGCGTCCCATGAAGGTCATAGTGAATCGGAGCAAGATATTATGGCACATATCATGGTTGATGATGAAGTGGAAGTTAATAAAGAAATTAGCCTTGTAGGTCATCTGCAACAAGATGAGGCCCCTTTCACTGATGCAGAAGTTCAATTTGAAGTATGGCAAAAAGGCGAAGAGAAGCATGCGTTTATCGATGCAACAGAGGGTAAAGACGGTGAATATACAGCGGCTCACTCCTTTGAAGAAAGCGGTGAGTATATCGTGAAGTTCCATTATAAAAAAGACGATTTACACGATTATGCTGAAAAAACGATTACGGCTCAATAAATAACAGAAGTAGCTCCAGGTAATCAAAATCCTGGAGCTATTCTTTATTCGTTCGTAGCGGTTTGTCCATAGCTTTGAATTTGTTGTAACACTTCACTATTTTCTAAAGCGGAAAGATCGCCGCTATCTTTGTTTAAAAAGGCAGCTTTCATCGCGCGTCGCATGACTTTCGCATTACGCGTTTTAGGTAGATCAGATACAAAGAACAAGTTGCTAGGAGCTAATGCTTTTCCTAGCATGTTTACCGCATGCTTCATCAGTTCTTCTTTTCGTGTAACATTTGAGCTTGCATCATTTAATACGATAAATGCGATAGGTGTTTCGCCTTTTACGTGATGAGGAATCCCAATCACACCTGCTTCTAATACGGATGGATGTTGAGTGAAGACAGATTCAATTTCCGCTGGACCAATTCGTTTCCCCGCAACATTTAACGTATCATCAGACCTTCCTGTAATCGTATAAAATCCTTCTTCATCTACAATAGCCCAATCTCCATGCACCCATGTATCTGGGAAACGGCTCCAATACGTTTGCTCATAACGATTATTTTCTTGATAAAACCCATTCGTCATTCCTACCCATGGCTTTACTAATACAAGTTCGCCAACTTCATTACATACTGCATGTCCTTGATCATTATAAATGTGTACATCCATTCCAGGTAAGGCAGCATTGAACGTAATAGGGCCTATTGGCTTAATTAATACGTTACCAAGCATACCACCAGATATCTCTGTTCCACCAGAAAAGTTGATAATAGGTACCTTCGATTGACCAACTTCACGAAATAACCACATCCATGGCTCAGGGTTAAAGGGTTCTCCTGTAGCACCTATGGCTTTTAAAGAGGTAAGGTTATGCTGATTTACCCATTTCGTTCCATGATTCATTAAAGAGCGAATAAGAGTAGGAGATATACCTAAGTGAGTTACGTGGTGCCGTTCTACTATATCCCATATTCGATTTGGCTTCGGGTAGTCCGGTGTCCCTTCAAACATGACAATCGTTGCACCATTCATTAATCCACCATATACGAGGAATGGACCCATCATCCAGCCCATATCGGTATACCAAAACAATGTGTCCTTCTGTTTCACATCCATAATAATACCTGCATCAAAACACGCTTTAATTGGAAATCCACTATGGGTATGGACGGCGCCTTTCGGTTTGCCGGTTGTTCCGGATGTATAAATAATCATAAAAGGGTCTTCGGCATTCATGTGTTCAGTAAACACTTCCTGTGAAGCTTCTTGTAGCATATGAGTCCAAGTCACATGACGCGAGGGTTCAAGTTCTAGCGATTTACTTAGCCGTTCTACAACGATGATTTTTTCAATGGAAGGACAGGAGGCAACTGCCGCTTCCGCTTCTTGCATCATATCATGCGTTTTACCCCGCCGTTTATAACCATCAGCGGTAACGAGTATTTTTGCTTGTGATGCTTGAATACGTGTTGCAATGGCTTCTGATTTATAACCAGAGAAGGCTGGGGTAAAGATGGCTCCTATTTTGGAAGCGGCGAGCATAGTATATAATGTTTCCGGAATCATTGGTAAATAAATAGCGATGATGTCTCCTTGACGTATCCCTAATTCGTAAAAGGCAGAAGCGGTTTGATCAACTTGTTTCTTTAACTCGTTATATGATAGGTGAAGTGTTTCGCCATCATCGCTTTCCCATATAAGGGCTGTCTCATTTGCCATATGTGGTGTTTCCGCCCACTTATCGACCGCATTATACGTTACATTCAGCTTTCCGTTTATGAACCATTTTGGATACTTCATTCCATAAGAAAGATCAATTGTTCGCTCATAAGGTTGAAACCATTCGACTCCTAATTGCTTGACAGCTTCATCCCAAAACCATTCGATGTGATCGATTGATTTCTCATGAAAATCATTATAATTCGTAAAACCAAGCGATTTCATCCAATCGTACAAACGAGTTTGCTTTTGATAATGCTCTGAAGGAAACCATACTGCGTGTGTGGACAAAGAAAACCCCTCCCGATACAAAAATATTCTGAATATTATACTTGCTATTATACCTTATTCTGTAAGAGATTTGAAAGGGAAGAATGAATTTGCCTATGGAAAGAAAAACAACGAGAGATGCATTGCTCTCCCGCTGTTAATAAATTTCTTTCATAATCCGCTTCAAAATATCTAATTGTTCATCAAATAAAATTTTATATTTTTTCTTAAGCACTTCAAATTCTTCTGAACCTTTTTCCGTTACGCGATACCAATACACTTTTTGGCGTTTTTTTTCATGAGATTTATAATCTTCTTTACGCTGCAGCAATCCTTCATCCGTCATGGCATGAAGCGTATCAAGCAAAGTAGAAGGAGCGGGACGCCAATTTCCTGTTAATTGTGCGAATTCCTCTTTAAAATGTTCGCTAATCATCGTCGTTCGTTTATGGAGAAGATGTAATACATAAAATTTTGTAAATTGAGCAGCGGACATATTCAAAGCAAATTTTTTCGGATTATTCTTGCTAGACATGTAGAAACAACCACCTTTACTAGATTTATCACCATTTTATCATAGAAATACTTAGTAGTAAGTGATAATAATAGTAAAATAACTTATTACTGTAAACATATTAAAGATGTGTTACAATATTTATTGAATTCTTTACTTGATTTTAAATTTTCTTACATATTCTTAATAAATATCAATAAAACTATGGGTGATTTTTTTGCTCGTTTATTGATATGATGATAATGTTAGGAATATATAAAGAGTGGTAAGGGGGATAACAAGCTATGAGAATAATTGTTGCAGGAGGAGATGGGTTCTGTGGTTGGCCAACTGCGTTATACCTATCTAAGCAAGGACATGACGTGACGATTTTAGATAATCTAGTACGTCGTAAAATTGATGAAGAACTTCATTCTAATTCTATTACACCAATCGCGTCTTTAGAGGATCGAGTTGCTAAATGGAAAGAGCTTACGGGTAAAGAAATTAAAACATTTGTAGGTGACTTAAATCACTACGATTTCTTACGTGAAGTATTTCGTCAAGTACAACCAGAAGCATTTGTTCATTTCGGTGAGCAACGTTCTGCGCCTTATTCTATGATAGACCGTGAGCATGCTGTTTACACACAAACGAATAACGTAGTAGGTAACTTAAACGTGCTTTATGCTATTAAAGAACTTGCACCTGATTGCCATCTAATTAAGTTAGGTACAATGGGTGAGTATGGTACACCAAACATTGATATCGAAGAAGGGTATATTGAAATTGAGCACAAAGGACGTAAAGACGTGCTTCCATACCCGAAGCAACCAGGATCTTTTTACCACTTATCAAAAGTGCATGATACTCATAACATCATGTTCGCATGTAAGATATGGGGAATTCGTGCAACAGACTTAAATCAAGGAATTGTGTACGGTTTACATACTCACGAAACAGAGATGGACCCAATGCTAGTAAACCGTCTAGATTATGACGGAGTATACGGAACTGCGTTGAACCGTTTCTTAATTCAAGCTGCTATTGGTCATGATTTAACTGTATATGGATCAGGAAATCAAACAAGAGCATTCCTTAATATTAAGGATACTGTTCGTTGCGTTGAGATTGCAGCAGAGAATCCGGCTGACAGAGGGGAATTCCGTGTATTTAACCAATTTACAGAATGGTTCTCTGTAAAAGAACTTGCTGAAATGGTTCAAAAAGTAGCGAAAGAAGAAGGATTAGACACAAAAGTAGCTTCCATTGAAAACCCACGTATTGAAAAAGAAGAACATTATTACCACGCAGTCAATACAAAACTACGTGATCTTGGACTAGAGCCACATCTATTAGATGATGAAGTGCTTCGAAGCATTCTAAAGGCTTCAATCGAACACAATAATCGTGTTATTAAAGAAAATGTATTACCGAAAGTAACTTGGAAATAATAGATTCAATGCGTATCATTTTGTATAAGGCTGAAGCACATTCCTATTGCTTCGGCCTTTTGTTTGAATTTGGTCATAAAAGGAGTAGATAAAGTGAAGATTGCGATTGTAACCGAAACGTTTCTTCCTTCTACAGATGGTGTTGTCACACGCTTAACAGAAGCGATTAAATATGCACGACAACAAAATCATGATGTTGTTGTGATTGCGCCTGATTTAGGCGTAACAGAGTTCGAAGGAGCAATTATAGAAGGGGTGAAAGCGACAAAGCTTCCTTTTTATCGATATCGTCCTTTTTCTTTACCTAATAAAATAGTGAAAGATTTATTAAATAAACATCAACCAGATCTCGTTCATGTTGTAAATCCGGCATTGTTAGGGGTTAGTGGAATTAAGTATGCAAAGGAGCTACAATTTCCACTGATAGCATCTTATCACACTCACGTACCGAAATACTTAGATTATTATAAATTATACCCATTAAAGCCATTGTTATGGTGGTATTTTAAACGATTACACAATAAGGCTGAACTAAACATGTGTACGTCACAAGCAGTCAAAGGGGAACTAGATAGACACGGTTTTCGCAACGTACACGTTTGGAAACGCGGTGTCGCCATCGACCGATATCATCCAAGCCATTACAATATGGAGATGCGTAGACGTTTATCAGGTGGTGAGCCTGACAAGAAGTTACTTGTGTTTGTTGGGCGTTTAGCTCCAGAGAAAGAGATTCATAAACTTAAACCGTTACTTGAGCAACGAAATGATGTCCGGCTTGCTATTGTAGGAGATGGACCTGTGCGAGATCAATTAGAGCAAAGGTTTGCCGGCACTAATACCATTTTTACGGGATTTTTACATGGGGAGGAGCTCTCTCAGGCGTTCGCTTCCGCTGATGCGTTTATTTTTCCGTCTGTTACGGAAACGCTTGGTCTCGTTATACTAGAAGCAATGGCATCAGGTCTACCGGTTATTGCAGCTAAAAGTGGTCCTACAATGGAACAAGTTGATGATGAACGCACTGGTTTGTTATTCGAAAATGAAGACACTTCAAGCTTAGTTCATGCAGTAGAGAAGTTAGAACAGAGAACTTTGCATGAAGCCATGCGTGAAAATGCACGAGAAGAAGCAGAGAAGTACAGTTGGACAATACCTTCACAACAAATCATTGAAGTATACGAACAGATACTAGGTGTCACACCAATTAAGAAAGCACAATGAATAATAAATACGGAAGAGAACAGTATTGTTTTAATTTCAACCAAAAAATAGGTAGGGTAATGTATAACATCTGCGATTCTTATATTGGTCCGATTATAATTGTATTGCTGTATTTGCTTACAAAAAAATATTATTAATTGGGATTTCTTTGATTTGGTTAGTTCATATTAGTATGGATCGAGCTATTTGATATAGACTTAAATATGCCTCTAGTTTTAATGACACAACAATTCAAAAAGTTTATTAAATGGGTATTCACTTTCTTGAGTTGAGTCGTATTTATATGATTGATAAAAAATTTTTGATGTTGGTAAGAGCCCTTTCTTTTGGTTATTAGCAAGTCCTTTTAACTAACCATATTAGAAAGGGATCTTTCATTTGACGCATGACACATAAGCATTCAGATGGTATTGACGAAGTATTCATAATAATAGAATGGATTCTTTTAGGTAGGAGGTTAAATAAAGTGAACGGTTCCCCGAATGGAATGAAAGTTGTTCTTCCAAAAGGATGTGATAATGCTCCTAGGAAACAAATCGTTATTGATTTTACAGTAGCTATGGTGATGAAGAAAAATGAAGTCATTAAAGAATATGCAGATGAATCTATTATATGGTATCAATTAAAAGATAATAAAAAAATAGAAGGCATTGTCTCTTTTATTTCTGCTTTGCATGATGAAAATAAAAACCTTATTACCGGCCTTGAAATTTACCAAGTAATAACACATGGGAAATTCGCTTCAATTAATGGTGTGATATTATTAGCAAATGACACAACAATTGATTTCTGCGATGTATATATGTTTAGTAATGCGTCAAAGTCTGGAAAGGTAAAGGAAATAAAATCATATACAATGCTGCCATTAAATTAAAGGTTTGTGTACGTCAAAGCGGGAGCATCTGAAATAAAACTGTGCCAACTATAGCTTCAAAGGATCATTATGCTTAACAAACAAGGGAGTTATCCAATGACCAACACAAACACGAACAAACGTTTCTGTAAAGTATAAAACATTAACAGAACATTTTTTGGCATGATGATTATACATGAATATACGTATACAAAAACGATAAACCATTCATACAAATGAAATGAATCAAGTAGTATGGATCAAGTCAAAATATTTATACCAAAAGGTTCATGATGATGATGAGTAAAAGATCTATAAAAAAGACATACAAAGAAATGTTTCATATCCCATCTCACTATCACAAGTTTACTTCTGAAATGAGATATGAAACAGTTTCAAACAATGACTTCCTATAATATATATTATGTAAACTAAGAAATTTATTTTTTATGAAAGGCTCTACTCCTTAAAGTTCCTATAATATCTTTACTGGTGAACTTGTCTTTGACACATTCCTTATAATTACAAGATGTTTTATCCATACTACATTACTATGGGATTAACAAACTCCTGTAGTTTCTGAAATAAGTTCTTCATTGCTCTATTACTTTTACTTTCGTTTTTTTACTTATAGGTAACAATCTATAACTCATTCATTTTTTTAAGGTCCCTCCATACTCTATAACCATCAGTTAAAAAATTATATACCTGCTTAAAAGGATCATAATAAAAAACAACAAAATGCACCTTCTTATTATGGAAAGTTGCATTTTGTTAAGTTAAAAGGATCAAAAAATGATATGTGCGCTTATAACGACGATTGGTAATGTAATACACGTACGGATTAAGAAGATAATCACTAAATCTAAAAACTTTACCGGTAGCCTTGAGCCTAAAAGCAAGCCACCCATTTCAGACATATAAACTAATTGAGTAACGGATACACAAGCTATAACAAAGCGCGTTAGTTCACTTTCAATGCCGCTACCAATTACGGCTGGTAAAAACATATCTGCAAATCCTACGACCATGGTTTGAGCGGCCTCTGCTGCTTCAGGAACTTGCATCCAAGTAAGAATCGGTTCAAATGGCTTGCCTAAAATTGTGAAAAACGGTGTGAATTCAGCGATAATGAGTGCTACTGTACCGATCGCCATCACAATCGGCAAAACACCTAGCCACATATCTAGTACGTTTTGGACTCCTTCTTTTATAACTGAAAGAGGTCCTTTATTTTTCTGTGCTTTTGTCACAGCTTTACGAAATCCCCATGTAATCATATTATGTTGTTCTGGAATGCTTGATTCTTGTTGAGCTGTGGCTTGTTCATACACAACATCTTCTTTTTTAGACAAAGGTGGTATACGTGGCATAATCATCGCCGCAATGATTCCAGCTATCGTAATCGTTATATAATATTGCAGGAAATAACTCTCTAAGTCTAAATAAGATAATATGACGATTGTAAACGTAATCGATACAACGGAAAATGTAGTGGCTACAACAGCTGCTTCTCTTTTTGTGTAATAGCCTTCTTCGTATTGTTTCGTTGTTAATAACACACCAATCGTTCCATCACCCACCCATGATGCTAAACAGTCAAGTGAAGAGCGACCTGGTAACGTAAACAATGGGCGCATGATCTTAATAAGTAAAGTTCCGACAAATTCTAATAAACCAAAATTCAATAGTAATGGTAACAATAAGCCCGCTAATAAAAACGTAGTTAAAAGTATTGGAATGAGATCATAAATTAATAATCCTCCAGATACTTCAGAGTGTATGAAGGAAGGACCCCATTGAGTTATGGTAATAACAGCGAAAACGCTCCCTAAAATGCGTGCGAGTAACCAAAATGGACTAACGTGAAGCAAACGCTTTAAAAATGGCCGACTTAATATAAAATGAGGCTTTATCCACACAGCGATGCATGATCCAATCGTGGATAGAACCATGACGGCAACAGCAATAAGTGGAATAGAATCAACTAAATACGCATTGATTTTACTTGCGAAGAAAGCGACAGGAACTGTGATACCGTCTTTCGTTGTTATAGGAATAATAAAAAATAGAATACCTATTAAAGATGGGATAATAAATTTCCATACATCCGACATCGTAAAGGATTGTATGTGTGGCGATTGTTTCATTTTTACGTCTGGTTTCATGTGCATTCCACCTTTTCTTAATCGTTACTCTAAAACATTTCTTGTGAGGAAAATAAAAAAACAATGATAACAGAATCGTTGTTTAGATGGTATAAGTCCTCTAGTGGCATTCCATGTGGAGTGGATAAGGTAATGTTTTCACTGTTTTGGTTTAAATTGTAGTACAACCAATAGGCAGCAGCATAAGAGCTCCTAAATCCCACTAAATAAACCCGGTCCGCTACAATGAGATGATCTACTACCTTCCATACGTCACGTTCGAAATATCCAATTGATTCTCAAAATGATTCAACACCGATTGCTCCTTCTGAATGACATCACTAGTGATCGTCGATTTATCGTCAATCGGTTCAAGAAATCACGGAGCAAGGAAATACTTCATAACCATATTGTATAGTATAAAAATAGTAAAAATCAATAAAAGATTCTGATAGTTCTAACTCTTGTAGATATAAAAAGCCCTTACCTCATCTATTTTGGTAAGGGCTTTCCGCATTTAAATACTCCATTCTTTAGCGACTTTCATTTCATTGAACATGTGATAATATCTCTTTTGATTCATTATTAATTGGTCATGGTTTCCTGTTTCTTCAATTTGTCCTTTGTTTAATACAATAATTTGATCTGCATCTTTAATTGTATTTAGGGCGATAACGATAACCGTTTTATTAGCGGTTAACTCGTTTATTGCGTTTCTTATTTCTAATTCATTATCGGCATCAAGTGAGGCGGTGGCTTCATCTAATAATATGATAGGAGCATCTTTTAAAATAGCTCTAGCAATAGATATACGTTGCTTATTCTCCTTGTTAGTCTTGAATAAAAACAAATCCCCTTGCCTTATGTTAATTCTCTTTTGACCTGGCAACACAATCAAATCGACATCTCCTGTATAACAATAGCCGAGTTCAAAAATGT
Source organism: Pontibacillus litoralis JSM 072002 (assembly GCF_000775615.1). GTDB lineage: Bacteria > Bacillota > Bacilli > Bacillales > BH030062 > Pontibacillus > Pontibacillus litoralis. The sequence continues at coordinate 40,236 of NZ_AVPG01000006.1, read as the reverse complement.
CATCTTCATACTTGTTATTATCAAATGTTGTATGTAGTTCTCCTTGAAACGATAATTTACTAATTTTTAAGCCACCTTCGAGTATATATCTAGTTAGGTTTCCTTTCCCTACCTGATCTTTTGTTGACTGGATCCTCTATTAAAGGTAGTGATCCGCTTCACCAGAAAACATAGAATCCCCTTCTATAAATGGTGCTAAGCACGTAATTGACTCTTTGGAAATAGGATGCGGAAAAGTAACTTTAGCAGCGTGTAGCGCCTGTCTATCTCCTTTTCTTCCACCGTATAACGTATCCCCAAGCAAAGGATGATCTATGTGTGCCATATGTACTCGAATTTGATGTGTTCTTCCTGTTTGCAATTGTAATTTAACAAGTGTTACATCCTGCTTTCCATGATAGCTAACGACCTCGTAGTTTGTGACAGCTTTCTGACCAGTAGGAGATATGCGGCGCCGTGAAGGATGATGGCGATCACGTCCAATCTTTTCACTAATGGTCCCTTTCTGTTCTTTAACTTTACCTTGAGCGAGAGCTAAATAGGTACGTTTGATTGCCCGTTGCTCTAATAGACGATCCATTGTTGCGGATGCTAACGAGTGCTTCGCAAAAATAACCGCTCCTGTTGTATGTTGATCGAGTCGGTGAATATGACGTACCTTAGCTTGTAGACCGGTCTTAAGATAATGATAGGCAACACCGTTTGCTAACGTATTCTTATCCCCTTCTTCATTTGGATGAACATTTATCCCAGTCGGTTTATTCACGACGAGTACATGATCATCTTCATATAGAATATGTAAATTCATATCTGTTGGATAAACCCCTAATGCTTCAGGAATAAATAGATGGATGAGCAACTCATCTCCTTCTTGCAAAATCGATGACCAAGGCATTACTTTCTCATTAATTTTAGCCCCTTTACTCATTCGCAGCTGATGCAGTTGTTTTTTCGGAATGTGTATGTCGCTTTTCAAAACATGTTCAAGTGAATGATTACTCCAATCCTTAGGAACTTGGAGCTCCAGCCATTCTCCTCGTTTAATCATTTGCATTATGTCATACCTACTTTCATTTCTATTACCTAAATTTATTTTTCATGTTCAGACTGCGTGCAGTATTCGTTCCAATCACCAGAAGATATGTACTGCTTACACAAATCTTGATTCTTCCCTTCTATATACACGCTTGCTTTCATTTCGCCGGTAGTTGTATAAACTTCCTGTACGATACGTTCATATAAGTTATCATGGGAATCTTCTCCATGAAATCCTTCTAATTCATCAAGAGCAACTAGCCCTTCATCTGTCACTTCATATAACTCACCATAAACGTTATCGGTCGGTATGGAATGAGTGAATACCGGATAGCCCAAATATGTGTCGAATAACTTTCCCTTTGTCCAGCAATGCTCCTCAATACAACGAGCACCGTTTAGTATTGCGTGGTTTGATTGTCCTTTTCTTAAAGTGCCATAGCAAAATACGATGTGTGTTGTCATGTGATTTATCCTCCAAGCCTATTCTACTATTTATGTTCTCAGTCACATTTACTCTATATCTATAATAGTAACAAATTACTTGTTTTCGAAGTTTATTGTTTATTCAAATTTACTGTACACTAACGAACCATTAGACACTTCTATTAATTTAACATCATCATTGCTATAAAACTCAATGGTGTACCCCTCACCTAATATGCCGTAATAATTCAAAGACATATCTGTAAAATCTTTAACTAGTGCCTCCCAGCTTTCTCTATCTAATTCCCCATCAATTATATCAGACACCGCTGTTTGGATAGTGCTATCATCTTTAGGTTTTATAGCGTAAGTCTTATCTTCCCTTATAAAAACTACTTCTGCTTCATTCGCAAGACTTCCTTTTGTTATTTCTAACATATTTTTTTCCTCTTCACTCATATTTACAACTTCACTATCCCAATCGATTAATTTACCACTACTGTTTTTATCCTTTATAGCTGAGTTGAAATAAAATGAGAACCATACTATAAGTAGTAGTACGATTGCGATTACTGTTAATGACTTCTTCATGAAATCACACCCCTATAACAAAATATTAGTGCAGTTGCTACAACGAAACTACAACAACTCCATCGTAAGCAGCTTCCATTACAAAGACATGTCTCCCCCTCGATATGGACATACGTCTTTGTAAAAAAAGCTCCTCACTATGTAGTGTTCAGACGATTTAAAAGATAGCATCGTTGTCGGTTTGACACGAAGCCTTACGAGCATCTTTCGTGAGATCAGACGTCAATATTAAAGGATATTGGCTTACGCTTTTTATGCTATCATACCAACTGCTTTGTATAAAACCTCCAAACTACTTCTTAAATATTGACAAGCTAAAAAAGCTAAGAAAAGATATACATCTATTCTTAGCTTTAGCGTTCATACACTGATTTCTTCTTTTATTTTTTTGGACAATCGGCGATAGACTAATTCATAAGATTGATCAATAAGTTCTTCCCATAAATTATCTGGAATTGAAGCATCAAAGAAATAAGAATTCCAGTGTACTTTATGCATAAAGTAACCAGGAATAACTCCTTCATATTTCTCTCGCAATGCTTCAATTTGGTTAGGGTCATTTTTTAAGGTAATGAGTGGTTTCCCTTCTTTCGGATCTTCCCCAATAATGGCGAAAATCTTACCGCCGACTAAGTAACGATCTGCATTCCATTCTTCTTTATAATTATGTGAAACCCCTATATGTTTGAGACAATAGTTTTCTAATGTGCGTTTATCCATAACTAATTTCCCCCATTTTACACGTTAAATTCCAATAATAATCTTAACTTGGAATATACACACGTATCACGTAATTCCTTTCTGTCTACAGAATAATCGTCATTACGTAATATCCCTTCTAATAGATAGTCTAATTGTTCAGCTACTGCTCTGCTCTTTATATTTTTAGCATCACATCTTATTTCTATACGATTAGCATGTAATTGTTCGAAGGCAAACTTCTCAATCGCATCAAACGCTTCTGTCACATATCCTTTACCAGCATAGCGACTGTCTACCCAATAACCAATTTTGAATTTACGAACATGCCAATCGATTCTATGTAATCCTGCAGATACAATAAACTGGTTTGACCCTTTGTGAAATCCCAATAGCCTAAGGTCTTCTCGTTTTAAGAACTTACAATGAGCTTCTCTACTATTTTTCTCTACATCTACTTCACTTTGTTCTTGCTGAGCAAATGGCAACCAAGGTTTCCATTCATTTATAGACGCTTGGACCGCACTATACACAGCTTTCCCGTCCCCTGGCTTTGGCATTCTAATGTGCATTCGTTCCGTTTCAAATTCAGTCTTAAAATCTAATAGGATAGGATGGCTTTCTTCCTCCTTTCCTCCTAAGTAGTAATATACGGCATATAGTTAAACAAAATCTTAACATATAAGTATATATATTCTCTCTATGTAATCTAATCCCCTTCTATTGCATCTAAAAAAATGAAAATTTATACATAATGAATCAGGATTATCCTTTTTATATGTATTTATTTATATGCTTTGTGCAAATATACTAGTTTTTTAGGACTCATGTGTATCTGATAATCGTAGGATTACTTTTGTGTCATATTATATATAGAAATGGTTGTACTAGTCGTAAAGACATTCTCCATAATTCTTATACAGCTGTGATACATAGATCGTGTTCGAGTTGTTTGTATTTATAGCTAGTGAAGGTGCACAAATAGTGGTACAATTTGGCTTGTAGTAATTATTTTTTTAGGGGGAGAAAAATGGGAAAGAAGAAGAAAAAGAATAAATCACACCTTCCCTTTCGGTTGAATGTGTTATTTTTCGCCGTATTTGTATTATTTTCAGCGTTGATACTACAATTAGGCGTTATTCAAATATTGTATGGAGAAGATGCCCAAGAAGAGATTAATAAAACGACAAGTCAAACGACCGCTGTTCCAGTGCCAAGGGGAAAGATGTATGATCGCTATGGAAATATTCTAGCGGATACTAAACCACAGTATACAATTACGTACACACCTACACGTACTCCAAAGCCGGACTTCCATGTGAAATTAGCCGAGCAACTGGCACAATTAATTGATATGAACGAAGAGGATATAAAGAAAGTAACTGAACGCGATAAAAAGGATTATTGGATTATAACAAATAAGAATGCTCACAAAGAACGTCTATCAAAAGAAGAACAAACCTATACGGAAGAAGAGGAAGAAGCTGAGGAAGAAACACCATACGAAATATTATTAAGTCGCATTGATCCGGAGAAAGATTTGCAGTATAGCGATGAAGAGTTAGAAGTCATTGCGATTAAACGGAAATTAGATCAAGCATCAGCCTTTACTCCTTTTAACGTGAAAGATGAGAAGGTGACTCAAGAAGAATATGCGTTGGTGGCAGAACATCAGCATGAACTAAGTGGGATTAATGTAGCGACTGACTGGGAGCGCACCTATCCTGAAGATAAACTACTTAAGGATTATTTAGGGAAAGTAACGACAGAAGGTGTACCGAAAGAGCAAGAACAATACTTTACATCGAGAAATTATAATAAGAATGACCGTGTAGGTAGTAGTGGATTGGAAAAAGAGTATGAAGCAGTCTTAAAAGGGGAAAAGAAAAAAATCCAGTACACAACGAACCGAAGTGGAGACATTGTTGAGGAAGAGATTGTTCATAAAGGAAAACAAGGAAACGATTTAATGCTGACTCTTGATATGGAATTACAAAAGCGAATGGATGAATCTCTCCGTAAACACATTAAGGCAACCCGTGCGAAATCTAGTGCAAACCGGTTTGTTTATCAAGGAATGGCTGTTGCGATGAATCCGAAAACCGGGGAAATATTAGGCATCTCAGGCCAAACATGGGATGAAGAAGAGGAAGAGTTTTACGATACGGGCATCAATGCCGTGACAGCTCCTGTTGCTCCTGGTTCCGCGATTAAAGGAGCAACCGTCCTCGCTGGTTATGATTTTGGCGTTTTACAACCAGGGGAAAGTATTTACGATGCCCCTTTAGATATTAAAGGCTCACCACCGTTACGATCGTATCAAGCGTTAGGTAGTGTTAATGACCTTTCCGCATTAGAACGTTCTTCTAACGTGTATATGTATCATATTGCGATGAGAATCGGTGGAGATGAAAGTTATCAACCTGGGGAGAGCTTTTCGTTTATCCCAGAGAGATTGCAAGTGTTTCGCAATTACTATGCACAATTCGGATTAGGTGTAAAAACAGGGATTGATTTACCTGCTGAAGCGGAAAGCGCTGGTTTCAAGAACAAAAACGATGCCGCTTCCATGTTGTATCAATCGATTGGACAAAGTGATACGTATACGACGATGCAACTAGCACAATACGTTTCGACCATCGCCAATGATGGCTATCGTGTACAACCAAGATTAGTAAATGAAGTGAGACAACCGAAAATTAGTAAACAAGGTGAACAAATTGGCCCAGTTGTCGAAGCTTATGATACGAATGTACTCAATCGGATTACGATGGAAGATAGTGAAATAGAACGGGTCCAACAAGGGTTCTACAGGGTGTTTAATGGATCTCGTGGTACTGCTCGTCATAAATTTGCCAATAAAGACTACACTGCTGCCGGTAAAACAGGTACCGCCCAAGTCGATTATTATGAGCGTAAAGAAGATAAAAACGGTGAAGTGTATTATAAACCTCATCGTGATATGGAGAATTTAACGTTAGTTGGCTATGCTCCATATGAAGACCCAGAAATCGCTTTTGCTGTTGTCGTTCCTTACACAGGATCTGTTACTGGGCAATACAATGTGGAGGATGAAATTGGTAGTGATATATTGGATAGTTATTTTGAGTTAAAAGAGGAACGTGCTTCAGGTAATACACAGAATGAAGAAGAGCAAGATGAAAAAGAGAATGAATTTGAATAGAAAGAAGGCAACAATCACGTTGCCTTCTTTCTTTTTAGCTTAATTTCGCACGAATAGTATTAATAATGATTTGATTCGTTGTAACCCGTGCGTAATGTTTACTTTCAGCAGGAATAATGTTCCATTCACTGCGTGTGGTCGACGTTTTAGCAATCATATCCTCCACCGCTTCTTCATACTGCATCCATTTAGATCGGTTGCGCCAATCTTCATCTGTTAATTTCCATTGTTTTAAAGGATCCCCTTCTCGCTCTTTAAAGCGGCGTAGCTGTTCTTCTTTAGATATGTGATACCACAACTTAATGATAATGTATCGATCATTCGTTAGCATTTCTTCCATTTGATTGATTTCTTGATAAGCCCTTTTCCAGTTTTCTGAATCTGTAAGTTCTTCCACCCGTTCCACTAGCACCCGTCCGTACCAAGAACGATCAAAGATGGCGACGCTGCCGTAAGCAGGGATTTTCCTCCAAAAACGCATAAGGTAATGTTCGTTTTTTTCTAGTGTTGTGGGAGCGGCAATTGGATGTACTTGATAGCCGCGTGGATCTAGTCCTCTTGTTAAGCGTTTAATGGCACCACCTTTGCCTGCTGCATCCCACCCTTCCATCACGATAATACATCCCATTTTTCGTTCAAATAGTTCCCTTTGCAATTGGAGTAATTCAATTTGTGTTTGCTTTAATGTTTCTTTATAGCTTTGTTTACTTTCCATTTTTAACGTTAAATCAACATTTTCTAACATATGCTCACTTCCCTATTATTTGTCCATATTATTCTATCATATCCTGTTCTATCCTGTGGTTCAGACAACATGATTTGATTACGTATGTATCGTTAACAAAATAGTTCCCGCAACAACAAGCACAACCATTACTTTTGTTTGAACTGATATAGACTCGATGTTTCTCATTACAATGGCACTAATAAGCATCGTCAACAATGGTTCTATGGCTGCGATGACACTTACATAAGAAACCTGCATCGATTTTGTTGCTAAGAAGAAGAACAATGGTCCAAAACTCGTTAAGATTCCGGCAATTAAGAAGTGAGGGCTAAAATGACGGAAAGAAGCCTTCATATTATCTACTAATGTTCCTTGCAACCCTTGTGTTGTAACAACAAATAAAAGCGAAGCTAATGCCCCTATCCAAGCACCAAGAAAAGCATCGTCTAATACGATTAATCCTTGTTTCCGTATGCCTTGACCAATTCCAAATATAATAGCTGCACAAATGGCTAACCGGAAGCCGATTGAATGCATTCTTTGTACATCTGATGAAGGAGTAGCGGATTGGTAATTACGAAAGCTTTCAAGTAGCACCCCGCCTAACATAAGTAAGATTCCGATGCTAGGTAAAAAACCAATCGTTTCATTTAGAAATAGCACCGCAAATAATGTCGTGAAAATAGGAGTTGTATTACGGATAGCAGATGCTTTGGTTGGTCCGATATAAGCAATGCTACGAAATAGCGTAAGCCGCCCAATACCAGTTGTACATAAGCCCGCTAAAGCGAAATATCCAACCCCACTCCATGAGAATACGACTTGCCAATTGTGTAAATAAAGCATAACTAAATATATTACACCTAATAGGACAACATTTATAAAAACAGTGATCAATAAGCCATTATCGTTACTCTTATGTTTCATGATTCCTTTTTTCACAATGACATTATTGATAGAAAACATGAGCGCTGATAGTAATGCATATAAAATGCCCATTTCCATTCTCCTAACTTAATTAGTATAGTAGCTAAACTATTTACGATAAATAGAACAGTCAGTAAAATAAAAAACTGACTGTTATGTATTGTGTTCTTTCAACACATTTGTGAAAGTGTGTACGCATTTTTCAAATACAGCAATTTCTTCTGGGCTTAATTCCTCTAACAGTTTATTTTGAAACTCATGGTGACGTTGTTCATGAATTTGAAATGCTTCCCTCCCTTTTTCTGTTAAAGTGAGTTGAATGGCTCTCGAATCGTCTGGGTGACGTGTACGTTCCACAAGATGTTTCTTTTCTAAGCGGCTTACTAACTGGGTGACGGCTCCTTTCGTTACCTCCAATCGTTTGGCTAATTGTCCCATTCGTATGCCATCCCCTAATCCAATCGCGTCAACTGTATGAATTTCGCTAGGCGTTAGTGTCCCTGCCTGCCCAAACGAGCGTGGATTACGTTCCATTCGCTGTAATTGAATAATTAAACTGCCAATAGTATGACTTATTTTGGGATTCCCCTTATTATCCTTATGATGGTTCATCATTATAGTATAGTAGCTAAACTAAAAAAGTGCAAGCTTACAATCATGCAACAGCAATCAACCTTATTTACCAAACTATTATCGAAAATGCCATGTTCATAGATTACCATGCGTTATGAACACAATCGTTGCATTTGACGATGTATAAACCCTTCCCTATACTTATAACGTTGAATAATAGATATTAGGGTGAGTATATGGAATTCAAAATTAACTATTTATCATTTTATGTGATTCAAGTCGATGGTAAGGGAGAGCAAGTAAGTAAAGATTACAAACATTTTCATACGTTAGATACATCTGAATATGGCCAGCATGCGATTAAGGACTTCTTAGAAGGAGAATTGAAGAAGATAGTCAATCGTAAAGTTGAACGTCATCCAAAATCTGAACAAGTACCTACAAAATTAGGGTATTTTATCGTTGAACCAGGTCATGAACTAGATTCGAATCCGAATTACAATGTGTTTCGCCGAGCACAATTAGCAACGGATAAGGAGCAATTCTATCAGACGAGTGAATTATTTGTAGATGCATACGTTGATGCAAGTGCGATTCGTGGTGGAGCGTTTTTAGTCGTTTCTGCTACGCTAACGAAATATTTTGATGAACCGTTTATTTTTCTATTGAAATGTGATTTTGAACCGAAAGTTGCTTCTATATCTGATGAGAAGACTTTGATTCAATCTGTAGAGATGGCGATTACTACGAAGAATATGAAGTCTATTCAATATCCATTCATGCCAGAAAAGGGAGAACTAGAGCCGTCAGAAATTAAGATTCACCAAGCATCCCATGCCCGTTATTTTGAGGATTTCTTAAAGTTTGTTGGCTACGGACAACCAATGCCAGAGATTCAACGTGATCAAGTGAAAACGATGATTGAAGAACAAGTGCAAGAGTTCATCGAAGAAGATAGTCAAGAATGGGAACAATTTGTGGAAGAGATGGAAATATGGGAAGCAAGTGAAGAACGTGAATTAAAAGAAACATTAACAACAGAGCAAGTGATGGAAGCGACAAGTCAAATGGTGGAGCATACCCCTGACTTAGAGTTGAATATGAAAATTGGTGAGACGAAAGTCAAAGGTCCACTAGCTGATTACGGTGACACGATGCACATAGCTAAAGTGAATGGCAAATATGTATTGCTAATTGAATCAGAGTTTATTCAATTTGAAAAAGGAGTTTCACCAATCGAATTTCATAAACCAGGCGATCTACAAGAAATAATCGATAATATATATACAAAAGAGTAAATGTAAAGCAGGGAAAGATAGTAAATGTCATTCCCTGCTTTTTTATCATTATTTATTTCTTCGCTCATTTATAAATGCTATACATGTATCCGCAATCATATCTTTATCATTATCAAGTGTTGCGACATGATAGCTTTGTTTTAGTGCCAAAATCTGTTTGTCTTCAGAAGAAATAGAATTATAGATTTCTAAAGAATTATCCGGTGAAACGACATGATCTTCTGGTGAATACATAATGGAAGTAGGGATGTTGATTTCTTCTAAATCGTTACGTACTTGCTCTGATAACGTAATAATTTCGTTCATCGATTTAACAGGTGTGTGCGCATAAGCGAGTTCCTCCACTCCTTCTGCTTTTATATCAGAACCAATCCCGTCTACAAATCGTGTTTCTGTTGATTGAAGTGATTCATACGTTTGGATCAGTTCTGGCATATGAATCGCTGCGTTAATGGGCATGATTCCTTTAATTTCAGGATTGTTTTGGGCTAAATACAAGGTAAGTGTTCCTCCCATAGAAAGCCCAACCACAAAGATTTCCTTGCACGTTACCTTTAGCTTCTTTACCCCTTCTTGGACATTACGTATCCAATCTGAATGAGTAGCTTGCTCCATATCCTCTGGTGATGTACCATGACCTGTTAAACGAGGTCCATAAACCGTATAGCCTTCATCAGCTAGTCGCTTCCCAACATAGTGCATGCTTTGTGTAGTGCCAGTAAATCCATGAATGACTAGTACTCCGGTTTTATCTCCTTCATAAAAAAATGGTTCTGCTCCTTTTAATACATTAAAATCATTTACCATGAAAGCGCCTCCAATAAACCATGTTATATTAATTGTATCACATTAAATAAAGGAATATATCGTCGAGGCACCTCGCACCATTTTTTAAAAAATTAAAGAAATATATGGTGTGAAGGAGATTAAAAGGAAAGGGTGTATGGCATGCAATGGTTCATGATGTTACTTATTTTTATCGCTGGTATTGGTGTTGCTGTTCAATCAACGGTTAATGGGGCTCTTGGCGCAAGAATCGGTGTGTTTGAAGGGGCGTTTGTCTCTTTTTTTGTAGGGACTATTACATTGTTTTTGGTTATGCTGTTTTTTGGAAAAGGAAATGTAATTGAGATGTTCCAAGTTCCTAAGTGGCAATTAATTGGTGGTGTTATTGGAGCATTTTATATATCGAGTATGGTACTAGCGGTTCCGAGACTTGGTGTTGGTGCATCAATATTTGCTTTAGTGACAGCTCAATTAATCATGAGCTCCTTTGTTGATCACTTTGGTTGGTTTGGCATGAAGCAAATTCCGCTTGATTGGTCGCGTATCTCCGCTCTATTGTTAATGGTTGCCGCCCTTTTTCTATATATACGTAAATAACAATAGCCTTGGTATTGTTATTTTAAAAGGGGATTTGGCGTATCGTGTGGAAAAAATTCCATTTCATTGGTGGGTAATTGTGATAAATTATTCTATTATTGATTTTTACCTTGCATTACAAGACTAATGATGCTACCCTTCATGTATATCATGTAATGTAAGATATTCCATAATCATAACCCTTGTATTCCACGGGTTAGCGAGAGGAGGTAGAAATTTGTCGACAACACAAATGCTAAAAGGTATCATTGATGGCTGTTTACTAGCAATTATAAAGGATAAAGAAGTATATGGTTATGAAATGGCAGAAAAACTTGAAAGCTATGGTTTTCACTCTTTTAGCGAGGGTACTATTTATCCATTATTAATGCGAATGCAAAAAGAGGAATTAATTACAGCTACTTTAAAAAAGTCTACAGCGGGACCAAGAAGAAAATATTATTCACTAACACCAAAGGGCGATTTGGAATTGAAAAAATTTATAGAACGTTGGCAAAATTTACAGAGTAACGTTAACGGAGTGATACAACAATATACAATTACAAATGGAGGTAACCAAGATGAAACGTGAATTACATCTTTCTAAAAAGAGTCAAAACTTCATAGAGAACTTACGTGTTTACTTATTTTCAAGTGGAAAAAAACAAGATGAAATTGAGGGGATTGTAAATGAATTAGAAATCCATTTGTCCGAAGCCGAACAAAACGGGAAATCCATACAAAAAATTATTGGAAAATCTCCGAAAGAATACATGGAGATGGTTTCTGATGAAATGACCATTGATTATCGAACATGGTTTAAATACATTTGTCTTATCATTTTCGGATCCTTTTCCGTTAAAATTTTCTCTGATTTATTGGCAGGAAACCTTTCATATTCTCTATTGGAAATCATCGGGCACATAATAATTACTGTTTTATTTATAACAGTTGTCTTTAAAGGGTTTAAATACATTTCAACTATAAACCAATCTAATGTTAAAGAGGGTGTATTGATTTTTGGTATTGCGTTGCTCCCATTGGTTTTATTTTTAGGATTAACCTTTCTTGATAAAGTAATTTGGACCCCTACCGTTCATTTTGACAATATAGGAAGTTTAATCATTGGTGGAATTACATTGCTATTTGTGATCGGTATTTCAGTATGGGCTAAGACATGGATTCTAATCGTTATAACAGCATTGTTAACATTACCTGAGTATTTCCTTAATCTAACATCCCTACAATATGAAACACAACATATCCTAAGTATGATAATAAGTTTTGCTGGAATAGCTGTTTCCTTTTGGATATTGCCTAAATTAGAAAATGTAAGTGAAAATTGACCATCCCAAAGAGATCCTTCTGGAAAAAGAGGTTGGTTTTTCCTTCACAAACCGAATTTATAGAAGAGGGTACCTTTTAACCCTCTTTCCACACTATTTTATTCCGCTTCACATTTTAATTAGGCGTACTTAGAAGCCTGTAACTATATCACCTCGAATAGGATTTGCTTCGTCTTTTAGTTTTATTCTGAGCGAAGTTGCTTCTTTCCAGTCAGAACCGTTAGATATTTGAAAGTGAACATGTGGTTCTGAGGAGTTACCCGAGTTCCCAACATTTCCGAGTACATCGCCAGCATTAATTTGGTCCCCTTCCCTCACTTGCACAGAACCTTTTTGCATGTGTGCGATTATACTATATTCCTTATGTTGATGTTCGATAATGACATGGTTTCCTAGTGGTTGTTCGGCATTTGTATTGACCGTTGGTGTATTGTCAGTTATGTCATTTTTCACGGAGATAACGACGCCTTTTCTTGGGGCCACAATGTCTTTTCCGAATGCATAATAGCTTTCGTTTTTCTTCGGATCCCCTTCAAAAGTAGAATCTCCTTCATAGATAACTAAATCATAAGCGTATCTCTGGCTTTCCAAAGCATAATGGTAATTAACAAGCTCATTCGTACCGCCCCAAAACGTGAACCATTCTCCGGTTATTGGCATTTGATAAGTGTTTTGTGTAAAGACGTTATCGGTAGCATAAGTATTCAAAGGGACGAGTTGTAGTCCTTCAATACTTTGCTTCTTTCCAAAATAACTCCGAATCCCTTTATCTCCACCATCACTAATCCATACGTATTCTGTTACGTTTTGAATTGGGAGTTTAGAAAGTAATGTATAGTTCTTTACGCCTTTATTAAAGCCAATAGCAAGTTCTTCAAATTGTTCAAACGATACCTGTTCTTGAAAAGGTTCACTTGTTTGGTTGTAAATTGCCTCAAACTCACCAGCTAAAAATTGCTTTGGAAATTGCTCCACAGAAACAAGTTCTTCTACCTGAGTTTTATGATTATTAGTTTGATTACTTGTTAAATTGTTTGATTCTCCACATCCAACTAAAGAAAAAGTTAAAAGCAAAGCTAATGCTTCTTTTACATGTAATTTCATTTATTTAGCCCCCTTTTTTTAACATACGATTAAGTACTTTACAAGTTTCAACTCTTTAAAGTCAAAGTTAATTTTCTTCCATATACAAAGTTCCCGTTTGAGTTAAAAAGCACCTCAGAAGGTTACATTACTCGCTAACTTCTAAGGTGCTTTTTGTTTCTATTGTACTATACCAATGATGTGTAATAGTGCTACTCCAAAAGCAGCAGATACACTTCCTGCACTTAATGTTAGAAAGAAGTATAGCCAGCTTGCTTTTTCTTTCTTTTTAATATAAGTCGCATAAATGAGTGCAAACAGAAACCCAATTACCATAGCTCCCGTCGTAGTGGTTGGTGAAAGTATTTCTAAGTTCATTTGTAGTACCCCTTTTTATGAAATCAATTACTTTATTCAACAGAATATCAAATGCTCCTACCTAAAATGGATGTATTATATACTTATTTAGTTTAACATGTTCTAGTAGATAAAAAAATTTCATTCTATGTAGTAGCATTTTTTGCAGATACTTTTGTCTATGATGGCTCAAAGTAAATAATAGCTAGGTATAATTATAATGATGGATAAAAAGTTGTTCACTTTGAGGGATTTAAGCTATTCACGAAGCACATCAGCTCCTTCGCTTGTCACATGTATCTTTTTAACTTATATTTAGAAAAGGAGAAACTAAGATAAAATCAACGCAAACTAATCGATGTAGATAAAGAAACGAGGTGACATATGAATATTTATGTAGATGCCGACGCATGTCCTGTGAAGGAAATTATTATCGAGGCGGGTAATCATTTTGAAATTCCCGTTACACTCGTTAAAAGTATTTCTCATTATTCTAATGAGGATGCTCCTTCAGGCGTACGTACAGTGTACGTGGATACTGGTTCTGATGCGGCTGATTTTAGAATTATGCAGTTAGCTGTTGCGGGAGACATTATAGTGACGCAAGATTATGGCCTGGCAGCTTTGGCATTAAGTAAAGGGTGTCAAGTGCTGCATCATAAAGGATTTCTATTCACTCATGAGAATATTGATGGCTTGCTTCAGAATCGCTATGTGAGTGCTCAAGCACGTAAAGCTGGTAAACGTACGAAAGGCCCTAAACCAATGGGAAAAGAAGATCGTATGCAGTTTCGTTCTTTGCTATATAAAGTCATTCAAAATACATAACGCAAAAAAAGGAAGTCTGTATCGACTTCCTTTTTTAGGTTAAAGCAGTAACGCCCATTAAATAATGATCTACTTCTCTAGCGACTTCTCTGCCTTCATTTATTGCCCATACGATAAGACTTTGGCCTCTACGCGCGTCTCCAGCAGCAAAAACGCCTTCTACATTTGTCTTATATTCTCCATACGTTGCTTTCGCTGTTCCACGTTCCGTTGTTTGTACACCGAATTGCTTTAATAAAGACTGTTCAGGCCCTTCGAAACCAATCGCAATAAAGACGTGTTCTGCTGGCCATGCTTTCTCTGTGCCTGGTATTTCTTTGTAAACGTATTTTCCGTTGTCACCGGATACTTTTTCTGTTTCAACCGTGTGCAGTTCTTTCAGATTTCCACTAGCATCAGATACAAATTTCGTTGTTTTAATCGAATATTGACGAGGATCTTCTCCTTTCGTCTCAGCGGCTTCTTTATACGCATAATCGAGTGTGAAAATGTTTGGAACCTCTGGCCACATATTGTCTGCCGATCGTGTATTTGGTAGCTTCGGGTGTTTCCCGAACTGTACAACGCTGCGGCAGTTTTGACGTAATGCTGTTGCGACGCAGTCTGCACCTGTATCACCACCACCAATGACGATGACATCTTTATTTTTCACATCAATGTATTCTTTCTCGGTAATCGAGTCATTAACTAATTTTTTCGTTGCTGCCGTTAAGTAATCCATGGCAAAATGAATCCCATTCGATTGTCTTCCTTCCATTCGTACATCTCGTTGCTTTTGGGCTCCAGTGCACAAAATAACCGCATCAAAATGGGAGCGTAAATATTCCGTACGAACATCTTTGCCGACTTCTGTATTCGTAATAAAGTGGATACCTTCTTGTTTCAACAAGTTTATGCGACGTTGCACGATGTCTTTTTCTAACTTCATGTTCGGAATGCCATACATGAGTAATCCACCTGGCTGCGGGGCGCGTTCATATATCGTCACATGATGCCCCGCTTGATTGAGTTGATCGGCACTTGCTAGACCTGCTGGACCTGATCCGATGATGGCAATCGTCTTTCCTGTTCGTTGTTTTGGGATGCGAGGTTGAATCCAGCCATTTGCAAACCCTTTATCAATAATAGTACGTTCAATATTTTTAATGGAAACAGCCGAGTCTGATATCGCTACCGTACACGCTCCTTCACATGGCGCTGGGCAAACGCGGCCTGTAAATTCAGGAAAGTTGTTCGTTAATTGCAGTCTTTCTAGCGCTTCCTTCCACTTGCCACGGTAAACAAGGTCATTCCATTCTGGGATCAGGTTGTGAATGGGGCAGCCAGAAGCCACTCCTTTAATTTCCATACCGCTATGGCAAAACGGAATGGCACAATCCATACATCTTGCTCCTTGTTTAGCTAGTGTTTCATTGGAGAAAGGAGCAGTATATTCATTCCAGTCTTTTACTCGGTTATGTGAGGAACGTTCCAATGGTTCCGCACGCACTATTTCCATGAATCCTGTTGGTTTTCCCATATTGTTTCTCCTTTCCTATTCTGCCATCATTTCTTGTGTTGGTTGTTGTTCAACTTTTTCTCCCTTAAATGCCTTCATCGCCGCTTCATCTTTTGAAGCACCTTGATTTCGGTGTGCTTCCATTTGCTCAAGCATATGCTTGTAGTCTTTCGGGATAATTTTGATAAATGAACGAGTGGCTAGCGGCCAATTTTCTAAAATGTAAAGAGCTTTTAAACTATTGGTATAATCATAGTGTTTTTGAATCATTGTCTTTATTTCGGCCAATTCTGTTTGAGTTTCTGGACTTTCAATGGAAATCATTTCTGTATTACAACATTCAATAAATGCGTCTTTATTCTCGCTATATACATAGGCTACTCCGCCAGACATTCCAGCAGCGAAGTTCGCTCCTATTTCTCCAAGGATGACGACACGACCGCCTGTCATGTATTCACACCCGTGGTTTCCGATTCCTTCGACTACAAGATTGGCGCCACTATTTCGCACAGCAAATCGTTCACCTGCTACTCCGTTAATATATGCTTCTCCTTTCGATGCCCCGTAAAAAGCGACGTTTCCAATAATGACATCATCTGTGGCATTCGGGCTATGACTCGGTTTCGCCACAATAATTTTTCCTCCGGATAGTCCTTTTCCAACGTAATCATTCCCGTCACCCGTTAGTTGCAACGTTAATCCTTGTGGAATAAAAGCACCAAAGCTTTGACCAGCTGAACCGTTAAACTGTAAACGGATCGTATCTTCTGGTAGTCCTTCTTCTCCGTAACGTTTTGATATTTCACTTCCTGTAATTGTTCCTACAACACGGTGAATATTTCGAATGGATAATGACATTGTCGTCTTTGATTTCGTATCGATAGCGGACTGGACAGCTGGCAAAATTGTTGTCATATCAAGAGATTGATTAATTTTATGATCTTGTGGTACTTGATGCGTGCGCTGTCCTTCAGGTTGATATAATAGTCGAGTTAAATCTAGACTACTAGCTTTCCAATGCTTTTTTGCTTTCTCATTTATTTGTAGTATATCCGTGCGGCCAACCATTTCTTTGACGGTGCGAAACCCTAACGTTGCCATAATTTCTCGCAATTCTTCTGCAACAAAACGCATGAAGTTTACGATATAATCCGCTTCCCCTGTGAATTTTTTACGAAGCTCAGGATTTTGGGTTGCAATTCCTACTGGGCAAGTATCTTTATGACAAACTCGCATCATTACGCACCCTAGAACTACAAGTGGCGCAGTAGCAAAGCCAAACTCTTCTGCTCCTAATAATGCTGCCATCGCCACATCACGACCTGTCATTAGTTTGCCGTCTGTCTCTAGCACGACACGCTCTCGCAAGTTATTTAACATTAATGTTTGATGCGCTTCTGCTAAACCGAGTTCCCATGGTAAACCAGTGTGTTTAATACTTGTTTTTGGGGATGCTCCTGTGCCACCATCATAGCCACTCACCACAATGACATCGGCTGCCCCTTTTGCTACTCCAGAGGCAATAGTACCTATACCTGATTTAGACACTAATTTAACACTAATTCTCGCTTCTTTATTGGCGTTTTTCAGGTCATGAATGAGTTGCGCTAAATCTTCAATTGAATAGATGTCGTGGTGAGGAGGTGGGGATATGAGTCCTACACCAGTAGTTGATCCACGTACATTTGCGACCCAAGGGTACACTTTCTTGCCTGGCAGTTGCCCACCTTCACCAGGTTTGGCACCTTGAGCGACTTTAATTTGCAGTTCATCCGCATTGACTAAATAGTTACTCGTTACGCCAAATCGCCCGGATGCAATTTGCTTAATCGCGCTTCGGCGTAAGTCTCCGTTTGCATCACGTTCATATCGAGTAGCTTCTTCTCCGCCTTCCCCGCTATTACTTTTTCCACCTAGTTTGTTCATGGCAATAGCCAGTGTTTCGTGCGCTTCTTTACTTAAGGAGCCAAAGGACATGGCCCCTGTTTTAAATCGTTTCACAATCGATTCAATTGGTTCTACTTCTTCAATAGGTACGGCTATCTCACTGTTGAATTGGAATAAATTACGCAAGAAAGTCATTCGTTCTTCATTGGCCGCTTCGGAATATTGTTTAAATAACGTATAATCATTTTGACGACACGCCCATTGTAATGTGTGAATCGTTTTGGGATTAAACGCGTGATGTTCGCCCGTTTTTCTCCATTGGAAGTCACTACCAGATTCTAGTGTTGAATGCCCTGATTGGTTATAAGCCTTTTGGTGACGTAATGTGGCTTCTTTGGAAATGGTAGCCAAATCGATGCCATCTAATTGAGATACAGTCCCGGCGAAATAACGATCAATTACCGTTTTACTAATGCCTACCGCTTCAAAAATTTGGGCGCCACGATAGCTTTGTACTGTTGAGATCCCCATTTTGGACATTACCTTTACAATGCCTGTTGTAACATTATCCCGATATGCTTGGTGCACCTCTTGAATGTCCATTTCCAAGCGTTCAGCTTCAATGGCATGGCGATACGTTTCATAAGCCAAATACGGATAAATAGCATCTGCACCAAATCCAATTAACGCGGCGAAATGATGAACTTCTCTAACTTCTCCGCTTTCTACAATAATGCTCGCTTTTGTCCGCTTCCCTTTTTGTATTAAAAATTGGTGTAGGGCGCTGGTTGCTAATAAAGGTGGTATGGCAATAAAGTCTTTATTCATCTTTCGATCGGAGAGAACGAGAATAGTTTTTCCCGTATCTAACGCCTTTTCCGCTTCTGCACATAAATTATCGATAGCAGAGGCAAGACAGTCGCTAAACAACGTAGAAAGTGTCTGTGTTTGTAAATGTTGCTCCGTTTGATGTGTAATCTCACGCATTTCACTTGCAGATAAAACAGGAGATTCAAGTTGAATTTGTTTACTATTCACTTCATCTGGCTGCACGATATTTCCTTGCGAACCGAGGTACGTAATAGTCGATGTGACCATTTGTTCTCGAATAGAATCAATGGGCGGATTCGTTACTTGAGCAAACAGTTGTTTGAAATATAAAAACAGCGATTGAGGTTGATCGGATAATACTGCAAGTGGTGTGTCATACCCCATTGCACCAACGGGATCTTTCCCTTCTGTCACAAGAGGTATCATGTATTTATCAATATCTTCATTAGTGTATCCGAATGCGCTCTGTTTAAGCTCTACGTCGTCAACCCTATCTTCTACATAATTATGAAATGGTTTTAATTGTATTAAATGTTGATTTAACCATTGTTGATAAGGGTGTTCAGAAGCCAATTCATCTTTAATTTCATCATCGGAGATAATACGCTGTTCATCTAAATCAATGAATAGCATTTTCCCTGGTGCTAATCGGCTTTTATATAAAATGTTCTCTTCATCTACATCAATAACGCCAACCTCCGAAGCGTAAATGACCATATCATCTTTCGTCACGTAATAACGAGCAGGTCTTAATCCGTTACGATCTAATATCGCCCCGATTTGATGCCCATCGGTAAACGTAATAGATGTTGGACCATCCCACGGTTCCATGAATGTGCTGTGATATTCATAAAAAGCTCTCTTTTCCTCGCTCATCTGCTCATTTTTATACCACGGTTCTGGAATAAGCATCATTGCTGCGTGTGCAGGTTTGCGCCCTGCCATTATGAAGAATTCTAACGCGTTATCGAGCACGGAGGAGTCACTACCTGTTTCATCGAGAATAGGCAGCAGTTTGTGTAAATCTTCCCCAAATGCGTTAGAAGCCATTTGCTTCTCTCGTGCTTTCATCCAATTAACATTGCCACGAAGGGTATTTATTTCCCCGTTGTGTATTAAATAACGATTCGGGTGGGCCCTTTCCCAACTTGGAAAAGTGTTCGTGCTAAAGCGGGAATGTACTAAAGCGAAAGCAGAAACAAAATCTTCATCCATTACATCTATATAAAAGGCATTTACTTGGTCAGGAGTTAATAGCCCTTTATAAACGATTGTTTGACTAGAAAAACTCGCAAAGTAAAAATGTCTTTCTGCTTTTGTTCCCCAATATTCTGCTCGTTTACGAATGATATACAGTTTTCGCTCAAATGCTTTATTATCTTTCAATTGCTCATCAGCTGCGACAAACACCTGCCTAATGATCGGACAACTTTGTTGTGCTTTTTTTCCGATTTTTCCGACATTTAATGGTACAGTTCTCCAACCTAATACACGTTGTCCTTCTTCTTCAATAAATTGATTTATTTGTTGTTCCTCTTCTATCCTTTGTGCATCATTCGAAAAGAATGCCATTCCCACACCGTAGTACCCTAATTCAGGTAATTCGATGTCAGAACAAACTTTTCGAAAGTAGCGATCGGGTATTTGGACTAATAATCCAGAACCGTCCCCTGTATTTGAATCGCTCCCTTGACCGCCGCGGTGATCTAATTGACATAGCATGTGTAATGCTTGTTGTACAATATCATGTGTTGCATTCCCTTTTAATGAAGCATAAAGACCAATACCGCAAGCATCATGTTCAAAGGAAGGATGGTATAGTCCTTGGGGTATAGGAATTTGATTATAATTCATGTAAGATCTCCCCTTTTTCTTGAAAATAAAAATCCGCCTAACCAATTACTTACTATTTTACGTTCCCAAATCGTTTCAAACAATATATAATTTAGATACAATCAATCTAATATTGAGATGATTTAAATGGAGGAGGAACAAATGGAACTAAGACAGCTTTATTATTTCATAGAAGTAGCTGAACGAGAACACATCTCTGAAGCTGCCGTTCACTTACATGTTGCCCAATCTGCTGTAAGTAGACAAATTGCTAATTTAGAAGATGAACTCGGTGTAAAGTTATTCGTTCGAGAAGGAAGAAATATTAAATTAACACCCATCGGGAGAATTTTTCAAACACATACACAAACGGCGTTAAAAGCCATTGAACATGCAACGAAGCAAGTAGAAGAATATTTAGATCCTGATCGTGGTACGATTACAATTGGGTTTCCGACTAGTTTAGCTAGTCATTTGCTTCCTACCGTTATCTCATCATTTAAACACAAACATCCAAATGTTCGATTTCAATTGCGACAAGGTTCTTATTTTTATTTAATCGATGCGGTGAAAGAACGAGAAATGGACATTGCTTTTCTTGGGCCTATTCCTAAACAGGAAGAGAATATAAACAGTGATATTCTATTCACAGAACAAATTACTGCTCTTTTGCCTATTCAACACGAGCTAGCAAGCAGGGACAGCATCTTATTGAGTGACTTGCAAAAAGATGCATTTGTCGTCTTTCCTGAAGGGTTTATACTCCATGATATTGTGATTGATGCATGTAAACAAGCTGGATTTAGCCCCCATATATCATCGCAAGGAGAAGACTTAGATGCAGTGAAAGGCTTAGTATCAGCAGGTATTGGCGTTACGTTACTGCCAGAGAGTACGTTCTACAATGCAGTACCGAGACTGACTGTAAAGAAACCAATTGAAATTCCCCAAGTAAGAAGAACAGTTGGCATTATTACACCGACTGACCGCGAACTTGCTCCATCCGCTCAAATATTTTATCAATTCGTGAAACATTTCTTCTCCATGTTAGAGCGGTATCAATAAATCCCCCTCCGTTTGATCACGGAGGGGGAAGGTTTAGTTACGAAGTGCTTTCTGAATATCTGTTTTATAAGCATAAGAAAATAAAAGGGAAACAAGAATGGCTCCACCCATAATATTACCGATACTAGCTGGAATTAAGTTGAAGAACAGCATTTCATACCAAGCATACGTAGAGTCCGATACTATGCCTAAGCTGAAGTAGCCCATATTCGCCGCACTGTGCTGAAAGTTTCCTGCAACAAATAATATAACAGGTAAGGTTGTCCCTAATATCTTTCCTGTTATATCACGAGCGGCTGTCGTTAAAAAAGCTGCCATTCCTATTAGCCAGTTAGCTAAAATACCAGAAACGATAATTTGAAAAGTCCCTTGTAACCCATTGTTCATAAACTTCATCTTATGATCAATATACATCGATAACTCTTGATAAAACGATGGTGATAAAGAACCAGACATTTTGATGAGTAACGCAACAAATATGGCTCCGATCATATTGCCGATATACGCTGAACACCAAAATGTTAATATATTTTTCACGTATACCTTTTTGGCATTGACCATATAGGTTGGTAATAACACATTTACTTCTGTAAACAAGACAGAACCCGAAATAAATACCATTGCATATGCGGAAGCGAATCCAAGACCAGACAATAAATAATAAATACCTTTTGCCTCGATTCCTAGCACTAACAAAATGGAAAAAGCCGCTCCATAAGTCATAAAAGCACCAGCAGTAAAAGCTAATACAAACTGTGAACTAAATGATTTCGATAAGTGGTCCCGTCCTTTGTAAACGAATTCACTAACAATTTGTGACGGAATATAAAATTGTCGGCTAGGTTTTTGCCTCGTGTCTTCATTGCTAAATTGATGATGTTTAGACTGCATATATATCCCTCCACCTAATTTTTACCCAAATCTATTTAAGACTAATCAGGAATTTATCTTAAGGTAATATTGGATGGATCATCTTTATCAATAGCATTATTCATTGCTAATTCACGCATCAGCTGAAATAGTGCTTCATCTTTTTGTTTCGCTTCAATCATACAGTCGATTTGTTCTGCTGAGCCTTTCGTTTGCATCATGAATTGCATGAAGGTTTGCACGTTGATATAATCTGCATGGCTGCGGAACTGTTTATTACTTCTAGGGCTAGATAGATGCATTTTTATCGGTAAAGGACTATGCCGCCATGTGTTTACAATGTGTGGCCAGTACTGCTGCCAATCTTTGTCGGTATGATTAGCTAAATGATGATGTAGATCAAATACGAAAGGAATACCTAATTTTTCTGTGATATACAAGCAGTTTTCAACATGAAAGGTCGTATCGTCATTTTCTAACATAATCATTTGTTGAATTTGTGGAGGTACGTAAGCCCAATTGTGAATAAATCGTTCTAAAGATTTCTCCTTATTTTGATAAGATCCGCCAATATGTAATACGCAACGATGGGCTGGATCGATACCCATTGCTTTTAATAACCGATAATGATAGCGCAATACGTGTAATGACTGAAGTAACTTTTCTTTATCAGGCGTGTTCAACACAACAAAGTGATCTGGATGAAAATCAATTCTCATGTTGTGCTGTTTTGCATAATTACCTATGCTGACTAAATGTTCTTGCAATGGGGCTATATAATTCCAATCCTCCAATGATTTATGGGTTGCAAGTGGGATTAGTTTCGAACTCATACGGTAAAAGGAAATATTATACGCACGATTGTGTTTCAATATACGAAGGGTGTTATGGAGATTGGCCGCGGCGACACGTTCTAATT
Organism: Pontibacillus litoralis JSM 072002; assembly: GCF_000775615.1. Taxonomy (GTDB): domain Bacteria; phylum Bacillota; class Bacilli; order Bacillales; family BH030062; genus Pontibacillus; species Pontibacillus litoralis. The sequence goes on along the minus strand of NZ_AVPG01000006.1, from coordinate 16,897 downwards.
TCTTTATGCCCGCTTCTCTGTTTGAAATTTGCTCAAATTGTTTCCACGTCATGGTTTGTGAAGGGGAAGATTGATGGACATGTTGACTCATTGCTACATAACCTAATCGATACTTTGTCAATTTAGCTCACCAACTTGATTATTTAGTAATACGTATTTTTATCACTGCTGCCACATTCTATTCAAAGCTACCGTCATATACGCCGAATCAAAATGTGGTACAATAGTCCATGCGTTGGTTATTGGAGGTTAAGCAATGAATAGAGATAGGATACATCAAGCGGAACAATTTATAACGACTTGCTATCGTGAATTAAAGAAATCTGAACATACATTAAATATTCGCTTAGAAGAAGTAAAAAAGTCCATTGCGGAAACGGGTTTTTATGAACATACGACGGAAGAATTAACTCATGGAGCGAAAATGGCCTGGCGAAACAGCAACAAATGTATTGGACGTTTGTTTTGGAATAGCCTAACCGTTTTTGACTATCGTTCTGCATGTACTGCAGATGAAGTATATCATGCTCTAGTAGATCACGTGAACTATGCAACAAATAATGGAAAAATCCGACCTGCCATATCTATTTTCAAACCGTCACATAAAGACGATTCCATTCGAATTTGGAATCATCAATTGATTCGTTACGCAGGATATGAAACATCACAAGGAGTTATAGGTGATCCTGACTCCCTTTCCTTTACCACCGAATGTCAACGATTAGGGTGGAAAGGAAATGATACTCCTTTTGATATTCTCCCTTGGGTCATTCAAATTGGAGAGAACGATCCAGTTTGGTTTGAAGTACCTCAAGATATCGTCTTAGAGGTTCCTATAAAGCATCCCAATTTACCATGGTTCGAGGCGTTAAAGCTTAAGTGGTATGCTGTTCCTCTCCTTTCTGACATGAAGTTGGAAATTGGTGGAATCGAGTATAAAGCTGCTCCTTTCAACGGATGGTATATGGAAACTGAAATTGGTGCTCGGAATTTAGCTGATGACTTTCGGTACAACCTTCTCCCCGTCATTGCGGAGAAAATGGGATTAGATACAAAGAGAAATAGCTCGCTTTGGAAAGACCGTGCCTTAATCGAGTTAAATACGGCTGTGATTCACTCTTACAAAAAAGTCGGAGTTAGTATTGTTGATCATCATACTGCTGCCGATCAGTTTCAGTTGTTTGAACAACAAGAGCATCAATGCGGAAGACAATTGACAGGAGACTGGGTTTGGCTGAACCCACCTGTATCCCCGGCTACTACGCATATCTTTCACCAAGAATATGATAATACGATTCACTCGCCTAATTACTTTTATCAAGATAAACCATATTCGTGCATGTAGTATCGTGATATGCAACGAAAAAAGTCCAATTTCTCCATTATTAAAGTGAGAAATTGGACTTTTTCATAGTTACAAAACCACACTTTCCTGACGCTACTCCGCTTCGTCAATTGAGGCAGAAGGTGTAATCCTACTGCCGTTGTCTATACAAGGTTCGTTATGTTTATTGATTGTTATTACGATTGGCTTTTTGTTGGTTACGCTGTTGTCCTTGTTGCTGTGGGTTCATTTCTTCAGCAAATTCTACGTCTCTTTTCTGTTTTTCTGGTTTGTTGTTTTTTGCCTGATTTCGTTTAGCCATTTGTCATACTCCTTTTATGCTAAGTATAGTCTTGCATTTATAACATGTACTTTTGTAAAAAATATATACTTATTCATCATCCTTTTTTCTTGCTTGTAATAGTTAGAAAATTTAGAATATAAGTGAGGTTTGTTACAAGTTACAATATTGAGGAGGAATGTACATGATTTATGCTAATCCAGGAGAAATTGGTTCGAAGGTAACGTTTAAACAAAGATACGATAATTTCATCGGTGGAGAATGGGTAAAGCCTGTTAAAGGAGAATATTTAGAAAATGTTAGCCCTGTAAGTGGACAAGTCTTTTGTGAAGTCGCTCGCTCATCGAAAGAAGACATTGAATTAGCCTTAGATGCCGCCCATAAAGCGAAAGATGATTGGGGGAAGACGTCAGCAGCAGAACGTTCCCTATTACTGAATAAAATTTCCGATCGTTTAGAGGAAAACTTAGAGACTTTAGCTGTTGCAGAAACGTGGGACAACGGAAAGTCTGTACGGGAAACGCTTGCTGCAGATATTCCACTAGTTATTGATCATTTCCGCTACTTTGCAGGTTGTATTCGTGCTGAAGAAGGTTCCATTAGCCAAGTGGATAACGACACAGTAGCCTATCATTTTCAAGAACCTTTAGGGGTTGTTGGACAAATAATCCCTTGGAACTTCCCTATTTTAATGGCTACTTGGAAACTAGCACCTGCTTTAGCTGCTGGAAATTGTGTCGTGTTAAAACCAGCAGAGCAAACTCCTGCTTCTATTATGGTTGTTGTAGAGCTTATTCAAGACATTCTTCCTCCTGGTGTCCTTAACGTTGTCAATGGTCTCGGCGTAGAAGCAGGGAAACCACTTGCCTCCAATGAACGTATTGCAAAAGTAGCTTTTACTGGGGAAACGACAACTGGAAGAATGATTATGCAGTATGCTTCGCAAAATATTATCCCTGTGACGTTAGAGTTAGGAGGAAAATCACCTAACATTTTCTTTCCAGATGTAATGGATCAAGATGATGCATTTTTAGATAAAGCGATAGAAGGATTCGTCTTATTCGCCTTAAACCAAGGAGAAGTGTGTACATGCCCTTCACGTGCCCTTATCCATGAATCTATTTATGACGCATTCATGGAACGTGCTATAGAGCGAGTGAAACAAATTAAACAAGGAAATCCGCTAGATACAGAAACGATGATTGGTGCTCAAGCCTCTAACGAACAATTGGAAAAAATAATGTCCTATCTTGCTATTGGTAAGGAAGAAGGAGCGGAGTGCTTAATTGGTGGCAAGCGTAACGTATTAGATGGGGAGTTAAGCAATGGTTATTACGTTGAGCCGACTATATTTAAAGGTACAAATAACATGAGAATCTTCCAGGAAGAGATTTTCGGTCCTGTTGTCTCTGTAACAACATTTAGCAATGAAGAAGAAGCCTTGGAAATTGCAAATCATACATTATACGGTTTAGGTGCTGGTGTATGGACACGCAATATGAACACAGCCTATCGTTTCGGTCGTAACATTGAAGCTGGGCGTGTTTGGACGAACTGCTACCACGTTTATCCTGCCCATGCTGCTTTTGGCGGATATAAAATGTCAGGAATTGGCCGTGAAAACCATAAAATGATGCTCTCTCACTATCAACAAACGAAAAATTTACTCGTTAGTTACAATGAAGATAAATTAGGACTGTTTTAAATATGGATAAAGTTACTGCGACGAATGATGCTCTACAATTAATTGACAACTTATATGCAAAGCATGGTCCACTTTTGTTTCATCAATCTGGAGGATGTTGTGATGGTAGTTCTCCTATGTGTTATGCACAAGATGATTTTATCGTAGGTGATGCCGATGTGTATTTAGGTCATATTGGGGGGTGTCCATTCTATATGCATCGTAAACAGTACGAATACTGGCAACACACGCAGCTGATCATCGATGTTGTGGAAGGTCGTGGTGGCATGTTCTCATTAGAAGGTCCCGAAGGTGTTCGTTTTTTTACGCGCTCGCGAGTGTTTAAAGATTATTAAAATGTTTCAGGCTATGGTAGTTGCTCCATAGCCTGATTTTATCTTTCCGTCTATTCTCCTTTTACACGTTTGGTCGCTTCATTTGCTCGTTGTTTAGCTTCTTGGTCATTAGGATCAGCAAATTCTTCCGCATATTCGACATCCATCCCATCACGCGTAACGTCTTTATCAGGTGTTTGCGACAACTTTGCATCTTGCTTCGCTTTATTCTGCTTACTTTGCCCTCTTGTCATCCTTCATTCTCCTTTCCTTGTGGTGTCCCTTTATTTAGGATGGATGATGCTTGTCATTTTATACATCAAAAAAACCGCCCCTTTTTATAAAGAGGCGGTTCATCCCATATAAATTAATTTAAAACTTTAACGGTTACTGTACGATTTCCCCATTGCAACGCTTTGCTTCGATCAGGGAAGAAGACATCGATTTTATTTCCTTTAATACTACCACCAACATCTCCGGCAATTGCTTCCCCATAACCTTCTACATATACTTTTGATCCTAACGGGATGACACTAGGGTCTACAGCAATTACTTTTTGGTTTGGATTTTCTTTCAGGTTAATGCCTGTTGACGTAATTCCAGAACAACCGTTGCACTCAGCAGTATAAGCAGTGGAAGATACTTCTATCATTTTTGCAGATGCTGCTTGCTTATTTTGTATTGGCTGTGCTGTTTCCACTTTTGTTTTTGTTTGTTTAGATTGCTCTTTCTTTACTTCTTGTTTCGGTGCTGGCTCTTTCTTCTCTGCTTTCACTGTTGCTTGCGCTTCTACTGGATTAGATGAAACAGCTTTTGCCCCATTTAGTGTTAATTGTTGTCCTGCTCGAATGATATCTGAATGTAATCCATTCCATTCTTTTAATTCGTGTACAGATATTCCTTGACGATGAGCAATTTCCCATAGCGTGTCACCTGATTGAACTGTATACACAGCTGCATTTGTTTGTGGTTTTGCTGCTGTAGAAATGGATAATTGCATATTTGGATAAATGATATTGCTTGTTAAGTTATTCCAATCTTTAATGTCTTGAACGGATACGTTATGTGCTCTGGATAGATCCCAAAGTGTATCTCCTGTAGTTACGGATACTTCTTCTGCATGAGCAGCTGATGCAAAAGCGCCTGAAAAGCCTGCAACTGCTACTAATGACATGATTGTTTTCTTCATATATATGCCTCCTATGTACGTGCAACTTAATCTATGTATTACTATAACAGATAACAATCGTATGCAAAGAACAAGGAGGTAACATTATCATTTCATTCATAACAGTTATATAACAAATTCATTACAAAGAAAAAGCTACCTATACTAGATAGCTTTTATCATAAAGATTATAGATGCGCTTGTTTCGGATTTGTCGATAAACTAACTAGCACATACACGACAAACGTTAACACAACAGGTAAAACGACTGGATGAACCGGTAATGATGAACTATAAAAGACATCTACAACTACATAAGAAACAATCCCTGTTACCATAGACGCAATCGCACCGTACTGATTTCCTTTTGACCAATACAATCCTAAGACGACTGGCCAAATAAACGCTGCTTCAAGTCCACCAAAAGCATATAAGTTCAGCCATATTAGCAATTCAGGAGGTTGTAAAGCAAATAAAAATACCAAGATGCCTAGCGTAGCAGTTACTCCAAAGCTTAGTTTTTTAATTTTTTCGTTTGTAGCCGATGGATTTACATAATTTATATACACATCCTTCACTATTGCAGAGCTGACGATAAGTAATAAGGAATCGACAGTGGACATGATTGCTGCCATAGGAGCTGCTAACACAATGCCTGCCAACCACGGTGGGAGCACGTGCTGAGCTATTGTAGGCATGACCATATCTGCATTATCAATATTAGGCAAAATAGGTTTGGCGAATACACCGACTAAATGCATATTCAGCATAATGACTCCTACAACAATGGTTCCAATGATAATAGCTCGATGCATCGCTTTGGAGCTTTTATAAGACATCGCTCGTACCGTAACGTGTGGCAAGCCGACGACACCAACACCAACTAAGATCCAAAAGGAAGAAACGTAGGCAGGACTTAAATCACCGTTTGCCCCATAAGGAGTAATCATGTTAGGGTTTAGTCTTACTAAGTCTTCCATTATATTATTTACACCACCACCAGCAATGATTGTGGCAATTAATAGAATAAGTGTCCCAAAGAACATTACTACCCCTTGTACAGTATCTGTTAAGGCAACTGCTTTAAAGCCGCCTATGACAACATACACTAGAACTGCAATAGCAAATAGAAATAAAGCACTCGTATAGGATAGCCCTGTTAAAGATTCAATTAATCGTGCACCACCCACCCATTGAGCGGCCATCGCAGAAAATAAAAAAACAACGATAGTGAACGCTCCAAGTAGGACAACCCATTTATTGTTGTTATATCGAACTTTTAAAAAGTCAATCAACGTAATGGCGTTGTATTTGCGGGCAATGATTGCAAATCGCTTACCTAGTACCATTAATACAAAATAGCCTGTCACGACTTGAGACATGGCAAGTAATACCCAGCCAAGTCCTTGATTGTATGCAAGGCCAGGACCACCAATAAAACTACTTGCACTACCATAAGTAGCAGTCATCGTCATCGCAAGAATAAAGCCACCAAGTTGTCGTCCACCTAAAAAATACTCTTGCAAGAAACTTTCAGACGTTTGTACACTTTTACTAGCCCAAAAGCCAACAGCGAAAATAATACATAAAAAAAGGAATAATACAATGGTTACAGTAATATTCACCGTTGCTCACCTTCTTCATCTAACGGTACATCGACAAATATCCATTTCACGCAAGCAACCACTAGCAAAACGATTATAACAAAACCTACGATACAACTATAAAAAAACCAAGCAGGAAATCCTAAAATATATGTGTATTCTCCCGGATTCTCCCCTCCTAATCCGTATGCAAATCCGAACCACCAAATAAAATGAATGATAGCTAATACTACCCCAATTCGCGCTTCACGATTTGCAATTGCAAACCTTCTATCTTTCGGTTGTTTCATTATGACCAATCCCTTATTATAAGTTCTACTCAATAGTAAGAAAGATAGCCACTGACGATTAGTGGCTATCTCCTTTCTCTATCTGTTTCATTGGCAGTGTGATGGTAAACGTTGTACCTTTATTTACTTCGCTTTCCACATTTATCTGCCCACTATGTGATTCAATTATTTTAAAGCTCATCATTAAACCTAACCCATTTCCATCTTTTTTCGTTGTAAAAAATGGTTCACCAATCTTTTTTAATTTATCTGGTGAAATACCGATTCCTGTATCAGAAATGGTAATCGTAATGGCGCTTAGCGTATGAGTAACACGTACGTTTACTTCCCCGTTTTTAGGAGTAGCTTCAATCCCGTTCTTCACAAAGTTTAAGATAACTTGCTTAATACGATCTTCGTCACAGTCTAACACAATGTAATCCGTATCTGCTTGAAATGAAAGGGAAACTTTGTGCTTTTTAGCGTGAAATTCTAACAAGGACATGACATTATGAATAATCGTAATAATATTATGCTCTTTTAGCTCTATGTTCTTTGGTTTTGCTAGCACCATAAAGTCTTCTACAATCGTATCTACACGTTCAATTTCATCGATAATAATGGACAGAAATTCTTGTCGTTCTGAAACGGTTTCATCTAGTTGAAGAAATTCTGCATAGCCTCTCATAGATGTAAGAGGATTACGAATTTCATGAGCAAATCCTGCAGCTAGCTGTCCAACTGCAGCTAGTTTATCTTGACGGTGCAAAATTTCTTCTGTTTTCTTTCTTTCTGTAATATCGTTACGAATAGCCAAGTACTGATATGGTTTTCCTTTTTCCGTCAAGAAAGGAACAATCGTAGTATCTACCCAATAATAAGAACCGTCTTTCGCTTTATTACGAATTTCACCTCTCCAGATGTGTCCAGTGCCAATTGTGCGCCATAGTTCTTTAAAGAATGCTTTAGAATGGTAACCAGAATTTAAGATTCGATGGTCTTTTCCTAAAATTTCATGCTCTTCATATTGAGAAATTTCGACAAATTTATCATTCACATACGTAATTAGTCCTTTTGCATCCGTAATCGCTACAATCGATGAAGCATCTAACGCATGCTTAAAGTCATTTAAATACGTATCACTTGTAAACAACCGATTATTAATGAATGTACTAGACCCTAATAAACCAGCGGTAATTAATATTGTAATAAATAGGACTAAGTAGAGAATGAATGATTCCTGTGATGACTGAATAGGTATGTTAATATCTGATATGCCGTATGATGTCGAAGCTTTTGTTAACAAAAAGTATCCTTCTACAATAGCGGCTGTCATGATAATAGCTGTCATTGGTTTTAACCATAAATGCGCCCGTTGTATATCCTTTTGGTATGAGAATACAACCCAAAGGGAGAAAAGAAATGACATATAGATCAATAATAGTGACAAACTTAATACGACGACATCATACGCAATACTTAAGTTTAACGTGTACATACCTATTACATGTGTTGCAAAGACAGCAAAAGTAAGAAACAAACTCGTTAACATAATTCTTTTAAATGGTGCTCGCATATTGTAGATAAAATTAAATGCTATTCCAGTGAAAGATATGCTTAACAAAATAGATAATATCGTTAAAAGCATCTGGTTATCCTTAATGCCATACATATCTAAAGCAAGCATTGTTAGAAAGTTCATCACCCATATTCCTATTCCCATGGAGGTTATACCACCTAAGAATAATAAGCGATTATGCTTTTCCGTAGCATTCATTAACGTAAATAGATCCAAAGAAGTGTAAGTCGTCATTAACGTTAATAAAATAGCAATAAAAATAAGAATCGGACTATAGGATTCAATAATTGCTTCCACCCATGTTCCCCCTCAATCATGTACATATGTATATGAATGGTTTAAATAACTTGCACACTATCCTATGAGAACAAAAAGAGAAGGGCATTTCCCCCTCCTCTTCATGTTCAAGTGAAATGTGCTTAGATTTTTTACTTAAGAAAGTTGTTTTCTCATTTTGTCAATTTCTGGATCATTAACATATTCGTCATACGTCATATACTTATCAATTATACCATTCGGCAAGATTTCAATAATGCGATTCGCAACGGTATCAACGAACTGATGATCATGAGAAGAGAAAATAATGGAACCTTTAAAATTAATAAGCCCTTCGTTTAGCGCAGTAATCGATTCAAGATCTAGGTGGTTCGTTGGTTCATCAAGTAAAATGACATTTGCTCCACTTAGCATCATTTTCGATAACATACAACGTACTTTTTCTCCACCTGATAAGACGTTTGCTTTCTTTTTCACTTCTTCACCTGAGAATAACATGCGCCCTAGGAAGCTGCGCAGAAATGTCTCTGTTTCATCTTCTGGAGAGTATTGGCGTAACCATTCTACCAAGTTCAATTCATTGTTCTCAAAGAATGCTGAATTGTCTTTAGGGAAATAACTTTGAGAAGTAGTGACTCCCCACTTATATGTTCCTTCATCCGGTGCCATTTCATCCATCAAGATTTTAAATAGTGCTGTTTTAGCGATTTCATTACTACCGACGAACGCTACCTTATCATCTTTATTTAATGTGAAAGATAGGTTATTTAATACTTTCTCTCCATCAATCGTTTTGGATAGGTCTTTTACTTCTAGCAAGTCATTACCAATTTCACGGCTTGGCTTAAATGCGATATATGGGTAGCGACGAGTAGATGGTTGAATGTCATCTAATGTAATTTTATCTAACAATTTCTTACGAGAAGTTGCTTGTTTTGATTTCGATTTGTTCGCACTAAATCGTTGAATAAATTCTTTCAGCTCCGCAGCTTTTTGTTCTTTTTTCTTATTCTCTTCCTTAGCTAATCTTTGAGCTAATTGGCTTGATTCATACCAGAAATCATAGTTACCGACGTAAATTTGGATTTTCCCGAAATCAAGGTCAGCAATATGTGTACATACGCTATTTAAAAAGTGACGGTCGTGAGAAACAACGATGACCGTTCCCTCAAAGTTAATTAAGAACTCTTCTAACCATTGAATGGCGCGTATGTCTAGGTGGTTGGTAGGCTCATCTAGTAGTAGTACATCTGGATTACCAAATAACGCTTGTGCAAGTAATACTTTCACCTTTTCAGCACCCGTTAAATCAGCCATTTTCTTTGAATGAAGTGCTTCTTCGATGCCAAGTCCTGTTAATAGACGCGCCGCATCAGATTCCGCTTCCCAACCGTTCATTTCTGCAAATTCACCTTCAAGTTCAGCAGCACGCATACCATCTTCTTCTGTGAAATCTGCTTTCATGTAGATAGCATCTTTCTCTTGCATGACTTCATATAGGCGCTGATGCCCCATCATGACAACTTGAAGTACTACTTCCTCCTCATATTCGAAATGATTCTGTTTTAAAACTGCCATACGATGATCGGACTTTAATGATACTTCACCTGTTTGCGCTTCAATTTCACCAGATAATATTTTTAAAAATGTTGACTTACCAGCTCCGTTAGCACCGATAAGACCGTAACAATTACCAGAAGTGAATTTTATATTAACGTCTTCAAATAACTTCTGATCGCCGAAGCGAAGACTTACATTTGTAGCCTGTAGCATAGTTTATGATCCTCCATTTTTATATAATACCAACTGAAATTATATCATTCTCCATATGATATGAATAGTCCTTCAGTAAAAAAGCTAATTCACTAGCATATAAAAAAATCTGCTCTCTACTTACTTAGCAGAAAACAGATTTATTCACCGTTATAGATTGAAGTAATCAGTCCATATTTTTAACGCGCTAGCTAGAATAAGTATCGCTAATATCCACTGAAGTGCTTTCGTGTTAATTCGTTTTCCTGCATTCGCCCCTAATGGAGAAGCAATTAAACTGGCTACAATCATAACCACCGCTGGGCCAAACAATACTTGACCTGTAGCCACTTTTCCTACGGTTGTTCCGATGGAGGAAATAAACGTAATTGCAAGTGAACTAGCAATTGTCATTCTCGTTGGAATCTTTAATACAACTAACATAATTGGAACTAAAATGAATGCACCGGCTGCCCCTACAATTCCAGCACCAATGCCTGTTATAAATGCCAATCCGCTTGCTAGTGGCTTATTAAATGTAACTTGCGATAAAGCTTGATCTTCTAGCCCTTTCTTAGGAACAAACATCATTACAGCTGCTAGCGTTGCTAAAATGGCATAGACAAAATTGACAGTGCTATCTGCTAGAAGCGTTGACCCATATCCACCAATGAAACTACCGATTAAAATGCTAGTTCCCATATAGAGGATGAGAGATTTATTTAAATAGCCGCCTTTACGATACGCCCAAACGCCACCAATCGTAGCAAAGAAGACTTGTACCGCACTGATACCCGCTACTTCATGCGCAGTAAATGCTGTAAAGCCTAATAGCGGTGGAATATATAATAACATTGGATACTTTACAATGGATCCCCCAATTCCGACCATGCCAGAAATGAATGATCCAATAAAACCAATGAGGAAAATCGTTAATATAAACATGAAATCCATACAAACTTACCCCCTTACCAAACGGATAAGAAGGATACACGATGTACCCTTCTTATTTATTAAATAAATAAACTGACATTTCCATCTTCTGCTTCACCTAGATAAGCAGCAACGCCAGCATAGGTGATATCATCTAATAATTCTTCCTTTTTAAACCCTAATAAGTCGACGGTCATCTGACAAGCTACTAAGTTCACGTCTTGCATTTGCGCCATTTCAATTAATTCTGGCACTGTACTCGTATTGTGCTTTTTCATTACTTTTTTGATCATCTTTGGTCCTAATCCAGCCATGTTCATGTTAGATAACCCCATTTTATCAGCACCACGAGGCATCATTTTACCGAACATTTTTTCTAGCATTCCTTTTTGCGCTTCTACTTTCCCATCTTTACGTAAAGCATTTAATCCCCAAAACGTATGAAAGACGGTCACTTTATGGTCGTAAGCAGCTGCGCCATTTGCAATAATATAAGCTGCCATCGCTTTATCATAATCGCCACTAAATAAAATAATGTTCGTAGATTTACTCTCTGTCATCGAATTCCTCCTTCTCTTTAATACTCATGCGGGTATAGATCAAGATAAAAAAATATTATCCTTTTTGAATCCAGAAAGTAAAAACGTCATTTTCTTCTTTTTCATCAAGTAATGCATGGCCCTGTGATTTTGCCCAAGCTGTTAAGTCTGCTTTCGCTCCAGCATCTGTTGTAACAACTTCTAACACGTCTTGTGTTTGTAATTCTTTAATTGCTTTTTTCGTTTGCACAATTGGCATTGGACATGCTAATCCTTTTACGTCTATTGATTTAGTTACATTCATGGTAATTCCTCCTGAAAAGTTTAAAGTTAAAATACCTATAAGGGTATATTACAACGTATAGTAAAATTCGTCAACCCCTAGGGGTAATATCAATTTGTTTTCTTGTGGTAGGAAACTAAATTGTAAAAAGAGTGTAAAAATACAAATTTTATGAATAATGTATGATATAATAAATTCACAACAAGACGTTTTTCATAATTTTTCCTTTAGAGGGAGATGATAGATTACGGTTATAGTAACGAGAAAAATAGTTGGAACTACAAATATAGTACAGTTGGTCAAACAAACCAAAGTGTTAACTTTAAAAGTGGTATCCCTACTCCATGGGGACATGCAGGAGGTTCACAATTCACAAGTCGAATTTTAACCAAAGTCTACCCAAATGGTACATCATCCGCACAATAATCGTAAATTCTTATAAAATATTGCTTGGGTTTGGTTATTACCAAATCCAAGCAATTGTATTCTTCATCGGAGTCTACCTTAAAATCACTTGGAATCAGTGTTTTCCTTATTTAGAACCTGCTTTGCGGAAAATAGTAACTACGCTGGGTTTTAACCCATTAAGAAAGGTGAGCATTTATGAGTAAACAAATTCTTAATGTAGATAATTTGAAACTAAGTTTTCAAAAACAGCCAATCTTAAAAAACATTTCCCTTTCTCTTAACTCACAAGATGTGTACGCATTAGTAGGAATTAATGGTTCGGGTAAAACAACATTTTTATCAATTATAGCCGGCCTACTTACTCCCGATGAGGGTAGTATCTTAATTAATGGTAAAAAAAATGACTCGAACCATGTTAGTATGGCCTTTCAACCAACATCCTTATACCCATATGTGACAGGGAAAGATAATATAGATTTATTGTCTCCAGATCCTAAAAAAGCATTAGATATATTAAAAAGGTTGAATAAGTCAAATTTAGAAATACTCTCTAAAAAAGTAAAAAAGATTTCCTTTGGTCAAAAGCAACGTTTAGGAATAGCAATTGCACTTTCTAAAAAAGCTAGTATTTATCTATTAGATGAACCTACTAATGGGCTTGATAGTTCTTCTTATAAAAGTTTAGTGAAAATTATTCAGGAAATGTCTATCGAAGGTTGTTGTTTTATATTAGCAAGTCATGAATGGGGGGTAATTGAGAAATGTTGTAATCGACTTGGAATGATATATAATGGAAAAATTAAAAAGGAATTAGATTTGTCCGATTATATGAATGGAGGTTCCCCACCAACTATTCAGCTAAAAACAACAACACCTATAAATATAGACCAACTATTGGAATTAGATGAAGTTACCAATGTAGACAGCCTTGATGCATGTACCTGGTATATAAAACTTCAATCTAAACAAGCCCTCGATTCTTTCCAGCAATCCTTAACTCTTAAGAATATATCTATTCAAGAATGGGCTAGGTTACACCCAGCAAAAGAATGGGAAATTCTTTATAATCATCTTAGCGAAGGAGGAGAGGAGCATAATGCTTAAATCATATACTAATGAATGTATGAAGCTTATTAAACACCCGGTAAGTATTTGGTCAATAGTGCTTTTTGGAATTTTTATAATCTATTCTTATATAAGTGTTGGTTTACATTTCCAAAGCTCTTTTACTTCCTTTATGGAAAATAGTTCTTTTAATGAACAAGAAACCATTGAATTCATTAAAGATTCCGATACTACTAATTCTCTTGCTGCAATGCTTTTTATTTTAAGTAAAAAAATGGTTATACCTTATTCACTGGCTTCAGTAAACGCATTAGGACCTATTCTTATTTCAATAGTTGGTGCTCTTATATTTGGCATAGAATACCGTCATTTTACTATTAGACAATTATGGATTAGTGGGATGACAAGATCGGAAGTTTTAATTGGCAAAGTTATGGGTATATTTACCTTTATCATTTTTTTTATTTTAGTATCGATAATTATTGGACTAACAGTTAGTTTTATTACCCCTGCTATTTTTAACTTACCAATGAATATAGTCTCGACAGAGTCTATACAACTAAACGATTATTTCCTGCAAATTTTAGGCACAATTTTAAGTTTGTTACTATGGGGAATATTCGCTGGATGTATTACCGTTATTAGTAAAAGTTTAATAACAGGAGTAATTATTGGATTTATCTATCCTACTATAGAATCGTCTATATTACATAGTTGGTCTTTTGGACAGTATTTCCCTTTATTTATTCAAAAATCAATGCTTCCAAATTTGTTTAGGGATACTGAAAATGGAGGAATTGTATCGTTTTACGATATGCCAGATATCTATACAGTAAATCAAAGTCTGTTATTTACCTTTTTTTATACATTAACTTTCATTTTTATTACCTTAATAGTATTAAAAAAACAAAGAATACCTATGCTTTAGATATGTAGGCGTACAGTGTATTCTGCGTTATGTAAGTATAAAATAAATCTATAACAAAAGCCAAGTCCCTTAACGTACAGGTTTTTGGCTTTTTCGTGTCGAACTTAGCTTAGCGTACAAAATTTCCGAAATGTTGGCGGTACCCCTGATAGTAACATACACTTAAATAAAGGGCGGAAGATACATTTATATGAAACAGCTTATTTTAATTGGAGCGGGTCACGCTCATTTACACATCATTCAGCAATGGATCAAACAACCGATTAAAAATGTGGCATTAACAGTTATTTCTCCTTCTCCATTTCATTATTATTCTGGCATGATGTCAGGTTATGCTGAGGGCATTTATAACGAAGAGGACATACGTATCGATGTGAAAGCACTGGTAGAGAAAGAGGGAGCGACTTTTCATCAGGAAGCTGTTATGTCCATTGATCCTCGGCAGAAGATACTGCTAACAGATAAAGGAAAGGTATTATCTTATGACGTCGTTTCCTTTAACATTGGTTCATTAACTGCACAAACTGATAGGCATGGGGTAAAACAATATGCATTACGAATCAAACCTAATTTTCACTTTACCAATATGATAGATAAGTTAAGAAACAGTAGAAGGCCTGTCATTGTTGGTGGTGATATGGAAGGTATAGAACTTGCTCTTGCCATTCAAGCTTGGAGAAGGAATCAACATTTATCAACACCTATTACACTTATTAATCGCTCTTCTTATATGATGAAAGCACATAAGCAATTACAGCATCGAATCAGGCAATACAACATTACCTTACAATTAAATGAGGAAATTGAAAAAGTGCATTCGAAAAAGTTAATTACAAAGGATGGTGAAAAAATCGACTATGATGAAGTGCTTTGGCTGACAGGACCACGAGCTCCAGAGTTATTTCGATTATCTCACTTGCCGACGGATGAATCGGGGTATTTACAAGTAACGTCTACTTTACAAGTAAAATCTTTTCCTTCCATATTTGGTGCAGGAGATTGTATAACATTAAGTGATTATCCTAATCTACCGAAAAATGAAGGACAAGTAGTAAAACAAGCACCTATACTATGGGAAAATATTAATGGATTTTTAACAAATGGTGAAGGAAGCCATTTTAAACCGAACAAACGATTTATATCGATTATGTCAACTGGGAACAAGCATGGTTTGTTTTTATACGGTTCGTTTATCCATCACAGTAAACTTGCTTGGAAAATTAAACACATTATCAATCAAACTTATATGAAGAAATTGAAATAATAAAAGCGTAGATTCTCGTCTTTCTTTTGAGAATCTACGCTTCGTTTGCATGTTTTATTGTTTTTCTGCAGGGATAATATTATCTATCTCTGTCCAATCGAATGTACCTTCACGAATTTGTTTACGTCTGTCTTGATCAATGATATCGGTTGGACGACCTCCCTTAGGCCAATCGGTTTCATGCCCTTCCCATATTGGTCTTTCGTGGGAGAGAATATAAGCGGCAAGATCGGCAGCTTCTTGGTCACTTAATTGTTCCCCTTCTCCTGGTGGCATATTATTTTGCAAATATCCCGCCATTTTCACCATTCTACTCATGCCAGCACCGTCATTAAAAGAATTGTCCCCCCATAACGCTGGGCCTGTATTTGTGCCTGTACCTGACCCATCTGCAGCATGACAGCTAATACAGCTTTTGCTTGTAAATAATTCTTCTCCCCGTTCTACATCTGGTTCAGGTATTTCTTTCATTGTATTTTTCATTCGCCAAGGAATATCTTCGCCTTCTTCAATACCTTGTGAAATATACTGTAAATAGGACATTAATGATCTCATTTCTTTACTATCCTCAGCTATTTCCTCGCCATTCATACTACGAACCATACACCCGTTAATGCGGTCTTCTAATGTGAATACAACCCCTTCCCTAGGGCGATACTGGGGAAATTGTGTTGTAACGCCTACCATGGAAGAATTTTGACTTAACCCACCGTTAGCATGACAGCTTTGACAAGACAAATCATTCCCTACTTGTTCCTCTAATACGACATTTGTTTCGTTAAATACTTGTTCCCCATATTTAATGTATTCTGTTTTTGGATCTTCCGGGTCTAAATCATCTAATGAAGGTGGATTATATGGAAGTTCTTCTTGTTGAGCATCATTTGTAGTTTGCTTCGATACTTCTTCGCTACTTTCTTCAGCACAAGCTGACAATAATAAAACAAAGCTAATTGCTACTAGCCACACCCATAATTTTCTACCCACTACTTACCCCTCCCAATAATGGTTTTCTTTCCTATCTTAATGATATCATTCAAACCCATTTGAAAGGCTCGTAGCAGAAAACGTTCACCTCAATGTCATTATTATCAGACAATATTTTGTCACAACCTTTGTTTACATAATCATATTATAGTCAATTTGTTTTTTGGAATCGAGTAGAGGGAAAAGTTAAGTAACTTT
>NZ_AVPG01000050.1 GCF_000775615.1 Pontibacillus litoralis JSM 072002 | reverse complement strand
ATTAAATGTGTTCATCGTATTCACACTTTTATTAAGCATTTTTATTCCACAATCAGTGTTTGCTTACACTGTATCAGGGGATGAAGCGAATCCAACGTTAACCATTAACAAATTTGAACGTGAACCAGGTGCACTAGAAGGAGAACCAGGTACAGGTGGAGACCAAACACCTCCAAGTGATGCTACACCACTACAAGGGGTAGAGTATACGATTACACAAACGCACTCTTATGATCCTGCAACAGATGAGTGGACAGAAGTAACAGGTGGTGCAACCCTTACAGAAACAACAGATGCAAATGGTCAAGCAGTATTTTCAACTGGAAATGGTCTTGAACTAGGCCGCTATACGGTTGAAGAAACAAATGGCCCAGATCATGTTATTTTGAACCCAGAAACATTTTCAGTAGATATTCCGATGACGAATAAAGAGGGTACGGAATTAAACTATGATGTAAAGATTTACCCTAAGAACGAAACGATTCGTTCTGGTGCAGAGTTAATTAAGAAAGATGCTGATGGTAACCTATTACAAGGAGTAGGATTTACACTATATAACGAAGATGGTACTGTAGCGACAGATGATGAGGACAACCAAATTGGCGAGTTAACAACAGATGCTAACGGTAAAATTACAGTCGATAATCTAGCTCAAGGAAAATATTATTTCCAAGAAACAACAACACCTGATGGATTCGCAACAAACCATACAAAAATTTGGTTTGAAGTGAAGAAGGATACAAATGGCCAGGATATCGTAGTAGACTGGACGCCAGTTGATGGCTTTGTTGATGCAAATGGTCATGTAACGAACTACAAAGAGCCTGAAATCGAAAAAGACGTAGAAGGCCAAGGACATTTAGATGTTGATCGCGATAAAGAGTACAAATATAACATGACAATTAAAACACCACAAGATATTAATAAGTATAAAGCATTAGGCGTAACAGATACATTGGATAATCGTTTAGAGTTTATTGCAGATGGAAGTATTACGGATGGATGGGAAGTAACAGGTACAACGAAAGGGAACATTACGTTTACACAAAATGGACAAGAATTAGTTTGGGAAGTTAACGACCTAAGTCAATTAACTCCAGGTGAAGATATTACAATTACATTCACGGCAAAAATTAAGCCAGATGCAGTGTTAGCTAATGGAGAAGTTGGTATCGAAAACACGGCTAGTCTTGACTTTAATAACGATAATGGACATTGGACGGAAAAGTATCCAACAGACCCAACAGACCCAACAGATCCGGTTGATCCACCGACAACACCACCAGTTACCGTAACACCAACAGAAGGTGGCGTACAAGTGATTAAGGTAGATGCTTCTGATAACTCTATTACATTAGAAGGAGCAGAATTTAAATTAACGACAGACGAAGCTGGAGAAAACGTAGTTAATACAACGGAAACAGGAGATGTTGTTACAGTAAATGGTACTGTTCATAACGGTTTGTTAGAAAACCTTACGACAGATGCAAATGGTGAATTTTCTATCGAAGGGCTAACACCAGGAACGTATTATTTACATGAGACAAAAGCTCCAACATATACAGACAAAGATGGTAATGAAAAACCATATCGTTTATTAACTAATGCCATAGAAGTAACGATTACAGACGATGTAACTTCAAATGAATATGAAGTAATGGTTGAGAACTCTAAGTCTGGTTGGGAACTTCCAACAACAGGTGGAATTGGTTCTACACTATTCACTCTATTCGGTTTAACTTTGATGGGAATCGCGCTAGTACTATTCTTACGTCGTAGAAATTCTGCAGCATAATAACACTACTTGAGTAAGTGGGAGAACATCTCTCCCGCTTATTCTAGTTAAAATATTATTTACTATAGGAGGGGAACGGAATGAAGAAAGCACTGGTAATTGCTATATTTGTTATTGGGTTGGGCATCTTTTCCTATCCTATCATAAGTAATCTTTTAGCGACTAAAGTCCATTATAGCGTTATAAATGATTACAATGAGACCGTTGAGAAAATGAATGAAGAAGCAATAAAAGAGGAGAAAGAGAAAGCCAATAAACACAATGAAGAATTAAAAGATTCCGAGATGGTGTTTGTTGACCCTTATGCAGGAACGAATGACGCATCAAATGAACATAGTGGGAACAAAAGCTATTATGACGCAATGAACATTCAAGATTCAACTATTGGCAGCATTGAAATACCGAAGATCGACGTAGAGCTTCCTGTTTATCACGGAACGAATGAAAAGGTTTTATCACAAGGAGCTGGTCATTTAGAAAATTCTTCACTTCCGACTGGTGAAAAAGGAACACACAGTGTCATTACAGCGCATAGAGGTTTGCCAAGTGCGAAGATGTTTCGAGATTTA
>NZ_AVPG01000049.1 GCF_000775615.1 Pontibacillus litoralis JSM 072002 | reverse complement strand
CTGCGGATTTCGGAGCACCGTGACCGGCCGTTTCGGTTGATCGTGACCGCTCATTTCGCTAACGCGTGACCGCTCATTTCGGTAGCAACGTGACCGATTCTCCGCCTGTTCCGAAACAGGTGGTCACGGCTTACCGAAATCGCCGGTCACGACTTAGCGAAAGCCTTCCCCTTCGTTGCGCATGACCTGATGCGCCGCCATCCTCGACCGATTTCGGGAGAGGAAGATGGCGGCGCCGCGAGTAGCCATGCGAAACATCAAAGAATGTCTGCGCCTCAAGTTTGAGGCCGGCTTGTCCCACGAGAAGATTGCCCGTGCCTTGCAGCTGTCCAAGGGCGTGGTTAGCAAGTACATCGCGGCGGCGCGGGTGGCCGGGCTGGACTGGCCGGCGCTGGTGGCCATGGACGAGGCCGCGCTGGCGGCCGCCTTGTTTGCACCGACGTCGACGAACAAGCCGCGCGGTGAGCGAGTGCTGCCCGATGTGCTGAGCATCCACCGCGAGTTGCGACGCAAGGGCGTGACCTTGCAGCTGCTGTGGGAGGAATATCTCGCCGCGCATGCGGGCCAGCCGACCTACCGCTACACCCAGTTCGTCGAGCACTACCGGCGCTACGCCCAGACGCTCAAACGTTCGATGCGTCAGCTGCACCGTGCGGGCGAGAAGCTATTCATCGACTATGCCGGGCCGACGCTGCCGGTGGTCGACCCGGCCACCGGCGAAGTGCGCCGGGCGCACATCTTCGTCGCCGCCCTGGGCGCCTCGAATTACACCTATGCCTGCGCGACGCCAGGCGAAACCCAGGTGGACTGGCTGACCTCGCTGGGCCAGGCTCTGACCTACTTTGGCGGCGTGCCGGAAATGGTTGTGCCGGACAATCCGCGCGCCCTGGTCGCCCAGCCGGATCGCTACGAGCCGGGCCTGAACCGGGCCACGCTGGAGTGCGCGCGTCATTACCAGACGGTGATCCTGCCGGCACGGCCACGCAAGCCTCAGGACAAGGCCAAGGCCGAGGTGGCGGTGCAGGTGGTCGAGCGCTGGATCATGGCGCGGCTGCGCCATCGGCAGTTCTTCAGCCTGCATGCGCTTAACCAGGCCATCGCCGAGCTGCTGGAGGATCTGAATCGGCGCCCGTTCAAGCGGCTCGATGGCTGCCGGCGCGACTGGTTCGAGCGTCTGGATCGCCCGGCCTTGCGAGCGCTGCCGGTGCATCCCTACGAGGTCGCCACCTTCAAGCGCTGCAAGGTCAGCATCGACTACCACATCGAGGTCAATGGCAGCTTCTACAGCGTGCCCTCCGCCCTGGCCCGGCAGAACGTGGACGTGCGACTGACGGCACACACCCTGGAAGTGCTGCATGGCAACCGGCGGGTGGCCAGCCACCTGCTGCTGGGGCGACGCGGCGCTTACAGTACCCAGCGCGAACACATGCCCGCAGCGCACCAGGCGCATCGTGAGTGGACGCCGCAACGCCTGCTCGACTGGGGCGAGCGGATCGGCCCCTACACGCGCCAACTGATCGATCACCAACTGACCCACAAGCCGCACCCGGAGATGGGCTACCGCGCCTGCCTCGGCCTGCTCTCGCTGGCCCGGCGCTATGGCAATGCACGCCTGGAAGCCGCTGCCGAACGTGCCGTACACCTGCGCGCCTTCACCGGGCGCAGCGTGCGCAACCTGCTCCAGCAAGGCCTGGATCAACAGCCGCTGCCCCAGCGTGCCGCCGAAACGACCTTACCCGGCGACCACGAGAACGTCCGTGGCGCCGACTACTACCAACCCCCGCAACAGGAGCTGTTCGATGATGCCGCAACACACCCTGAATCAACTGCACCAGCTACGCCTGGACGGCATGGCCCGCGCCCTGGAAGAGCAATGGACGCTGCCGGCCAGCCACAGCCTGAGCTTCGATGAACGCCTCGGCCTACTGCTCGACCGCGAACTGGCCTGGCGTGACAACCAGCGCCTGGTACGGCTGCGCAAGAAGGCCAAGCTCAAGTACGCCAACGCCTGCCTGGAAGATCTCGACCGCCGCTCCGGACGCGCCCTGGACGAGCGTCTGATCGCCACCCTGGCCAGTGGCGACTGGATCCGCCAGCAGCACAACCTGCTGCTGACCGGCCCGACCGGTGCCGGCAAAACCTGGCTGGCCTGCGCCCTGGGCAACCAGGCCTGCCGCCAGGGCTATAGCACCCTGTACCTGCGCACCCCGCGCCTGCTGGAACAACTGCGCATCGCTCATGGCGACGGCAGCTTCGGCCGTACCCTGCAACAGCTGGCAAAGGTCGACGTCCTGGTGCTGGACGACTGGGCGCTAGCCCCGCTGGAGGAAGGAGCCCGGCATGACCTGCTGGAGGTGATCGACGACCGCGCTGGCAGCCGCTCCACCATCCTGACGAGCCAACTGCCCATCGAGCACTGGCACGGCTGGATCAACGACCCGACCCTGGCCGATGCCATCCTCGACCGCCTGGTGCACAACGCCTACCGACTGACGATGAAAGGCGAGTCGCTGCGCCGAAAAAAAGCCGAGGAACAAGCCGCATCGTGACCGATGCGATTACAATCCAGAACCCGCGCAACCGGGGTGGAAGCACCGGTCACGTATT
>NZ_AVPG01000048.1 GCF_000775615.1 Pontibacillus litoralis JSM 072002 | reverse complement strand
AAGCAGAGGCAACCGCTGTTTGATCACGGTGGTCGGGGTGTTTTCTGCTTTTTGTTATCTTTTAAAGTGTTATATTTATAAAGTAAGCTATTTTGACTGCATTAAAAGCCTTTTTGATTTTATAGTTGAGTTACACTTTTTTATTTTGTGGGACAAGGTTGGGACAAGAGCTTTTTTATTACTTTTGAAATCGTCATGCCTCTACAACTCTATTATTAAGTTTTTAAATGATCATCAATAGTTTTTAATTAAAGGAATTTAATATATGAAAGGAAATGAGAGAATGGAAAATCAAATACTTTTTTCACATAATATTTCAATTGGATTGCTAGAAGTATCGACATCAAAATTTTCACGATTAGATAATGTAGGAAAAGATCATGTTATTTTTGAAAGAATCAAAGCCCCATTCAATTGGTATTTTCATGATACTATTATGGTGATACCTGACCCCGTTTCAGTAGCTCGAAAAGATTGGAACAAAAAAATTTTCTTGTGTTCTCAAGAAATAGAATGCCAGGGAGAATTTATTATATTTTGTCACATGAATAAAAAAGTTGATAAGATTATTCAAGCGGATTCCTTAACTCTCCCAGAATATCAACATATTAAAGATGGTTTAAATTTTTCATAAAACTATTCTATTCCCACTCAATAATCTTATAGAAAGATGTATAATGAAATGTTGTAAGATAAGTCTTTTCTATTTTTAAACGCTAAGTAAAGAGTATATATAATTATATAGTTGGTTACCACAAAGTTACCATGTTGCCATCAAATATCAGACATGCTATTCTTAATATATTGGAGGGAAAGAAATGAGTTTTTATCAAGCAAGAATATCTATAACGACTGCTAGATTAATGGAGCAAGTTAAAAGAATATATGAAAATAAAAAAGGAGTAAGTATTACAAGAGCTGATGTTCTTATGAGTGCTTATGAAGATTCACTATGGGTGAAAAATTGGTCTGATGATGTTATAAATACAAAAGAACGGATTAGGATTGAAAAAGTCGATATAAATCCGAGTGCTCAAAAACTAAAATTGAACATTAGCCAAGAAGTAATTGAAGGGATTAAACGACTTAAGGAAGAAATTCCACTACAAATAAATAGTCGAAGTGTTACCTACGGTGTCGTAATTGAATATATCTTGAGAGCAGCATATATTAAAAATACTAGTAGAATTATTGAGGGTGCAGTTAATAAAAGTGGAGAAAGAAAAATCAAAGAAGTGTTTATAAAATACAATGATATAGTATCACAAGACATCGAAAACGGTGAAACAATAGATGTTCTAAGTATTCTTAAATCTATTGAAAAGGACATTTTAAAAGAAATATAACCGGGTTATTTGTCTGATTTACAGAAAACACTTGACTTCCTCTCTTAGAGAATGTTAATCTTTAATTCGTAAGGATGTCAGATTTTCAGACAAATTTTTTTGGGGTTATTTTTGTCTGATATTCAGACAAAAAAGAAAGGGTGATTAAAATGGAGAAAACAAAAAAACAAGGATGGGTTGATTTTGAGGGGATTATGGAGTTTTATTCCAATACAATCGTAGAGGTTGTTAAGCAGACTCCTTATATCGCAGAAGAACAGAAAGAAGCGTTTTTAGTAGAGTTGGATGAGCGTTTAGATAAAGCTGATTTTTCATATGTTAAGGCTTATATAGTTGACAAAGAACAGGATTAAGAGTGGGATTTCTCCCCCTCTCTCCTATTCTCTTAAAAAAGGAGCTGGTTAAAATGAAAGAGGAAAAAAGAAGATATGTAGATTTTGAACAATCAAAGAATTTTTTCGTAGGGGCTTTAGCAAGAACTTTATTCCAATTAGACCTCTCTCAAGAAGAAAAGGAAATATTCACCAACATGTATGAAAAACAGCTTCTGGATAATGATGTAGTTCTTACTCTATATGAAATAGAGTCGAGAGAACTAGGCGGGATAACTAATGAATAAAAAATTACTTTGCAAATTAGAGGTTCACCGTTAATTAGTACTAAATTTAAAAATAAGAAGGCGGTGTGTGAAATGACCGAATATGTTAAGAATTTTTACAAAAAAGAATTAGAATACTCAAAAAGTGATTTAGAATATTGGAATGACATGCTTAAACGATTAAGGGAAGACGAATTGCAAGATCATGCTATATATGACTTCACAGTTATAAAAAGGAATGAAGCTGCTGAACGCATTCAGTTTTATGGAGATAAATTGGAAAATTAGAATTAACCAATGATCTATACTATTAAAAAATTAGGAGGAAATGAGATGTTCACAGGATTAAATCAAAGAGTTTTAGAGAAATTGCACGAAATTGAAGGTAAGATAACTGGGAGTAAACATGTACCTCATAACAAGATAATTGGTGAAGCAAGAGTAGAATTAGAACAAATTTTTGAAGGTCAAGGAAGTGTAAATTTCAAATACGCTAAAGAAACGGTTAGCGGATTGGAGTACGCTAAAAACGTACATCATCACGATACTAATAATACTTTATTGGAAGATATTGTTAATGGTAAAAGGATCGATTTTTACGACTATCGTTAAGAAATGAAAAAGACCTAGTTCTTTTAAGATTAGAAACAAAAAATGATAAATGTGGCAACTTCATAAGGAGTTGCCTCTAGGAGGATTTTTAATGGAAAGTTTTTATAAAAAGGTGATCGTATTTCTTTTGATGTAAGCGTCAAATAGCCCACACCTATCAT
>NZ_AVPG01000047.1 GCF_000775615.1 Pontibacillus litoralis JSM 072002 | reverse complement strand
CCAAGTTTTCGCCCATGCAGGGCGCACATCTCAAAAAAAGAAGCCATCGAATGTGACTTCTTTCTTCATTCCTCATCTAATGAGAAGATCTCGCTTGTAGTTTCCTTAATGTTATACCACAAATAATCAAACAATTGATTTACTTGTTTTAAATCTCCAGTCACTTCCCCAGCAGATGCTTTCAAATTCTCCCCATTTATGACAACAACATCTCCATCTACTTTTCCTTCTACTTTGAGGTCACCATTTCGCACAATTAGATCACCTTCCACCGTTTTTCCTTCTGGTACGATAACGGTATTATCCTCTATAATCAAGTTTTCTTGCTTGGAAACACTTAGTTGATCTTGGTTCCAAGTAGAGAACACACTTCCAAACATGAAAATGAAAAAGATTGCCGCTGCCGTCGTAATGGGATGTGCTTTTAGCCAACGTTTATAGCTATGTGTCTTCTTCTCTTCTGGAAGTTTCTCCATGACACCTTGAGCAAATCCGGTGGGAACTTGGACCTTATTCGTGCTTTGTACCATTGCAATTGTACGTTTTAATTCATGAAAGTGATGCTGACAATCTTCACATTCATATAAATGGTTACGTAATATGATTTCTTCTTCTTTAGTTAACTCGTCGTCCAAATATTTATGCATCAACGCAATGGCTTCAGTTGAACATTTCATTTCCCATCACTCCTTTACACGTGGCGAAGCTTTTTGCGAAGCGCTTCTCTTCCACGATGAATTCTCGTCTTTACAGTGCCAATTGGAATATCTAATACTTCACTAATCTCTTGTAAAGACAATTCATCGATGTATCGTAATACGATAACAGAGCGATACTTCGCAGGAAGGGATAATATTTGCTTATGAATATACGATTGCAATTCTAAACTTTCCACTTCCTCTTCGGGTAATGCTTGATCCGCTGAAATTTGTGAATACATCGTTAAACCTTCTGTACCTTTCACTTCTGCATCAAGGAAATAGTCTGGTTTCTTCTTCCTAATGCGATCAATGGACAGGTTCGTTGCAATACGATATAACCACGTCGAAAACTTTCGATTTTCATCAAACGAATGAATATTTGTGTAAGCCCGAACAAAAGCTTCTTGTGCAATATCTTCTGCTTCATGAGCATTTCCTAACATCCTGAAGCAAATTTGATACACCTTTCCTTGATAAAATGTAACAATTTCTTCAAATGCTGATTGGTCGCCTTTTTTTACTTTTTTTATCTTTTTCTTTATAAATAAATCCATGTATTATACCTCCGCCTCTGCGGTTAACTCTTTTACGAATAGACCGAATAAAAGGTTTCATTATCAACAAAAAAGTTTTTTACATATATTTCATTACATTTATATGATATGTTTAAATGTAATAGAATCGGATATATAATACTATAAACGGAATTTTCCATTGCACAAGGGGGGTCTTGAGCATATGTGTCAGCAATTGTTACAAGAGATTGAATATACCCGAAAGCAGATGGAGACTCTAGCTACTAGTTTACCATTTTCATCCGAACAAGTAATTGAAATAAGTAAACAATTAGATAAATTATTGAATAAGTACGAAATGGTAATTAAGAGTAAATAAAACAGCAACCCTCTGTAGTAGTAGAGTAGTTGCTGTTTCACCGTTTCACTTTAATTTTTCTCCAAATAAGGAACCCATTAACCCTACTGCAACAGAAGCCGTTTTATTCTTTTCATCTAGAATAGGGTTTACTTCTACAAATTCAGCTGACGTTATAATATCTGCCTCTGCTAACATTTCCATCGCTAAATGACTCTCCCGATAGCTCATTCCCCCCATAACTGGCGTACCTACTCCTGGCGCATCTTGCGGATCTAATCCGTCTAAATCCAAACTTAAATGGACTCCATCTACTTTATTTGCTAAATAGTTAATGGATTCTTGAATAACTTTATTCATTCCCAACCGATCAATTTCATGCATCGTATAAACCTTTATACCCTTTTCTTTAATTAACTCTTTCTCTCCTTCATCTAGTGAACGAGCACCTATAATAATCACATTCTCTGCTTTTATCTTAGGCTCATACCCACCTATATTTACTAATCGCTCATCACCAATACCTAAACTTACAGCAAGAGGCATTCCATGTATATTACCAGAAGGAGAGGTTTCTGAAGTGTTTAAATCACCGTGAGCATCATACCAAATAACTCCAAGGTTTTGATAGTGTTTAGCTACACCAGCAAGTGAACCAATTGCTATACTATGATCTCCTCCAAGCACTAACGGAAACCTACCTTTTTGAACTTCTGCATCCACTGTCATCGCTAACTGCTCATTTCCTTTTGCCACTTCATATAAATTACGTAAAGGACTGTCTTCTATAACTTCTTTACGATCCGGTTGTGAAATATGTATATCACCAAGGTCTTCGATATCATATTGTAATTGTTCCAAACGCTCTACCACACCTGCATAACGAATAGCGCTAGGACCCATATCCACCCCTCGTCTATTTTGACCTAAGTCCATTGGGGCACCTATAATTGATAGTTTCCGATTCATCATACCATCTCCTTTTTTTCTATATTCTTATTGTATCTAATTTTCTGTTAATGACTCAACTCAACAATATTTTGCATATATATACGTTTCCGCTTCTTTATAATCGCACAAAAAAACCTTGAAACTTCTTAATGAAGAATCAAGGTTTTGTATATGGAGCCTAGCGGGATCGAACCGCTGACCTCCTGCGTGCAAAGCAGGCGCTCTCCCAGCTGAGCTAAGGCCCCTCTATATGGAGCGGAAGACGGGATTCGAACCCGCGACCCCCACCTTGGCAAGGTGGTGTTCTACCACTGAACTACTTCCGCATCATTATGTAAAAAAACAAAAAACACAATCAACATCGTTTTAAATAGAAACGAGTGAAAGTGGATAAATGGTGAGCCATGGAGGATTCGAACCTCCG
>NZ_AVPG01000046.1 GCF_000775615.1 Pontibacillus litoralis JSM 072002 | reverse complement strand
TTATTTACACAAAATATTTTATACTCTCCAAATAACAAGAGTATGCCAATTCGGTATCAACAAATTGAAATGATATAATATTTCTTTTTAATGCTGGTCTGCAAATAGCCACCAATACAAGGTACTAAAGAATCCTAATAAACTGGTAATGGTAATGATTAATAAGTTATTCCAACCCAGAGGACTTCCACCATCTGTTATCCCACTATAGATTGCTGGTATAGCCCATGGAAAGTAGTCACCAAAGCCAGCAGCTGCAACTATTTGGGAGAGAACAAGGGTGAGAAATACAAAACCTAACGGAGCTAAATATCCTCCACCGTATCCGGCAAAGAAAGCGACTGGAGTACATAGGGCTATCGTTAAAATGGTTACTACTGCCAGTACATAAAGACCATGTGTCAATATCTCTGAAGACCATTGTGGCAGCCCGATTATCCAACCAATTAAGAAACCAAGGGTCACAATATAAGCACTTAATACGATATTTGTTATAAAAGATGCAATAAATTTAGCGATGACAATAACTGCTCTTGAATAAGGTAGTGCCAAGAGATCCTTTACCGTGCGGTCAGCATATTCTCTCCCAAATATCCAGCTTGTAACAAATCCAAAAACTAGAGTTCCACCTACTGCAATCATTTGGGCATGTAAACTTAAATAGGAGGGCCAATTTGCTTCCCCCGCAATTTGTGCTTTAGCCCCAAGCAATCCTGAACTTTTAGCAAACTCCGGGTTTTTCAATACAAACATAAAAAATCCAGCCATCAGAGGGGCAATTGAAAAAGCTATTACTGTAATCCAAATGACTTTGGATTTGCAAATTTTGAGCCCCTCAGCCTGAAGTGTAGCAAAAAAATAGCTCATTGCACTACCTCTCCCTTCCCTCTGATAATTCTTAAAAAATAGGATTCCAAGTCCTCTTCTTCCACTACTAGCTTAGTTGGGGGGAATCCTTTGTAAACAAGAAAACGGGATATTTCTTCGGGATGTTGGATGGCTTTCTTGTTATAGGTCTCGATAAGTCCATTCTTATTTAATAGTGAGGTATATCCAGCTATTGATAGTTTAGAAACAGCAGATTTGTTATCAACAGAATCAATGATTAGACGTTGGTTAAGAAGTTTATTTAATTCATTTGATTCAATTTCCTGTATCAACTGACCTTCATGAATGATGCCGATTTTTGTAGCAATTTTGGCAACTTCACTAAGGAGATGGCTTGAAATTAATATAGTTACCCCTTTATTAAAAGCCAGATCCCGAAGTAATTCTCTTATTTCTACAATTCCAGCAGGATCTAGTCCATTCACCGGCTCATCCAAAATTAATATTTCTGGCAAGTGTAGAATTGCTTTAGCAATACCCAGTCGTTGAGCATTTCCTAACGAAAGGTCTTTCACCTTTTTTTGAGAAAACTGTGCTATATTCAGTTGATTCATCACCTGTGATATCACTTGGGGATTTGAAATCAATCGAAGACGACGATAGATTTCAAGATTCTCCTCTACCGAAAGTTCGGGATAGGAATAGGGTGTTTCAACCATATACCCAACTTTTCCCCAAATACTGCGGTTTTTATGATTTACCTTCTCACCATTTATGTAGCAGGTACCATAAGTAGGTCGGATCATTCCAAGCAACATTCTAATGGTGGTCGTTTTTCCTGCTCCATTTAATCCAATAAAACCATAAATTTCACCCTTATTTATACTTAATGAAACATCTTTAACAGCTTGAAAGTCTTTATAACTTTTGGATAACCGGTTTGTTTGAATGGCTTGAAGCATTTTTTCACTCCTCCTTAATAAGACCATCAACAATAAGGTCAACAAACAAATTCATTGTTTCTTTATAGACGGGTGTACCAATTTCCTTTTCATGAAGTGTGAGGACAAACAACGAGCGAAGTAAACCAGCAATAACAGTTGGATCTTCCTTCACATGTATCCCTAAAAATCTCCATTTTTCAACCAGAGTCAAAAGGGCATTAGAATCTTTCATGAAGTGTTTCTCAAGTAATTCCGGAGACAGTCTCTTCAGAATTTTCTCCATATTGCTTCCAATATACAACTCACGAATAAGTGGATTTGTTTCGATTGTGTGAATCATCTCTTTAAGGATTGTTTTAATTGTTTTCTTAGGGTGGTCTTCCCTGCAAACTTCAATATTCAAAAATTGTTCCCTTATTTTTTGTTCCTCCATTTCAAGGATAACGAAATATAATTCTTCCTTTGAATGAAAGAATTTATAAAAGGTCCCTTGAGCAATTCCAACATTTTTGGTGATTTCAAGTATGCTTGTTTTTTGAAACCCTAATTTGCTAAAAAGGATCCTTCCTTGTTCTATAAGAGAATTCGTAATGACTTGTCTTTCTTGTTCACTAAATCCCCTTGACATCCATAATCCTCCTTGTATGAACTTATGAATAAAATTATTTTATATTCACAAGTATTATAAACCGATCTTATAAATTTTTCAATGATAAACTTACCTCTGAATGGGATTCCACACGATAATCCGATTTACGACTATGCGGCTTATAATAAGTAATATTATTTTTCTACACAATAATCCGAATATCCAATAACATTAAATATGCATATCTACGTTCGAAATTTATATCTAATCCAATACCTTGATCAAGCTTATCTGGTTCTTGAACTATCAGCAAATCTCCAAATATCTTTATCCAATTCTCATCTTCTATGAAGGTAGAAGTTTCTGTTACCACATAAACGATATCGTAATCCTGAAAAATATCTTTTGGAACATTCGGATTGGTTCTCGAACCGTTCATATATACTGCCCGAATACGTTCATCTTCCTTGGCAGTGTTTATTATTAAGTCCACCATTTCTTGTTCATTTCTCATTAAATATCCCTCCGCATGTCATAATAAATCTTGAATGGAAAGTCAATTCACAATGGAGGGGTTCGTGAATAATGTAAGCCTAATCTGTTATATGGGGGTTATAATTTATTGAATCTTCTTTTCATTCCAATCTTCCTCTCTTATTTAAAGATATCTTGTTCAAGTTATTTCAACATATGTACACCAATTCCCTCTTTATACATTATATATATCAACGTGTGATCTATTCACTCTGACTCTATAAAGGGATCTAATTCCGACAATAACCGTTTCTTTTTCATCGGGTATTGTTTTATGATTGTTACTATAATTAATACATGAAGGAGGGAGCAAGTGGTGCTAAAAAGTATGAATGAGGTGTTGGATTATATTGAATCACATATGAATGATGGGATTGATTATAACGAATTGGAGAGAATTACAGGAACTTCTGTTTATCATTTTCGAAGGATGTTTTCATTCCTTTCTGGTATGTCATTAGGTGAATATATACGTCATAGAAAATTATCTAACGCCACTTTTGACTTGCTACATGAAGGAATCAGTGTTACAGATACAGCATTCAAATATGGTTATGAATCTGTTGATGGATTTTCACGTGCCTTTCGGGAATGGTCGGGAATCAGTCCTTCAGAGGTCAAAAAGAAAAATATGCTTAAAGCATTTCCAAAGCTCTCCTTTCAATTAACGATTAAGGGAGGAATCAGTATGGATTATAGAATTGAAAAAAAAGACCCCTTTAAGATTGTCGGTGTTAAAAAGAGAGTTCCTATTCAATTTGAAGGAGAAAATCAAGAAATTATAAAGTTAGCTAAAATTATTACACCGGAACAAAGAAAAAAACTGCACAGCTATGCAAACATGGAACCAAATCAAGTAGTGAATGTATCCTATAATTTTGATGATGATAGAATGGAGGAAAAAGGTAGTCTTGAACATATGATTGGCTTTCTAACAACAAGAGAATCTGATTTTGCCGATTTTGATGTAGTAGAAGTTCCAACTCTAACTTGGGCTATATTTTCAGCTGAAGGTGCTTTTCCAAAAGTTATGCAAGAGACATGGGGGAAAATAGTATCAGAATGGCTTCCTTCTTCAGATTATGAATTGGTAGAAGCTCCGGAGATTTCATTTATGGAAGGTTTGTCTGATAGAAATAATGTCCATAGTGAAATTTGGATTGCTGTCAAGAAAAAAGGTAAAATTTTATAAGTAAATTATCGAAGAAAATGGCTTGAGTCATTTTCTTCTTTTGAGGTGCGCCCTGCATGGGCGGAAACTTGGTGGT
>NZ_AVPG01000045.1 GCF_000775615.1 Pontibacillus litoralis JSM 072002 | reverse complement strand
CGTGTTATCTAAGTCATAACCGAACGGAGCTTTTGTTTCAACGAATTGATAGTCGCCAGGGCGTAATTCAACAGTAATAACGCCTTTATCATTTGTAGTTAAACCTGTTTTAACGTCAGCGCCATTTTTATCAACGACCTTAAAGACAGCTCCATCAAGCTTCACTTTGTTGTTGTCAGCGTCAACTTTGGTTAGCTTAGCTTTACCTTTAATAATATCGTTTTTTACGGTTACTTTTGAAGGGTCGGCATCGATTGTCACTGTTTGTTGGTCATCGATAGCAACGTGATATCCTGAAGGTGCGCTATCTTCCTTTAAGATGTAGTCGCGATAGAGCAAGTTGTTAAAGGAAACGATACCTTGATCATTCGTTGTACCTGTTTTAATGGCAATGTTTCCAAAACGATCGTATAAGGTAAACGTTGCTCCTTCTAGAGGCTCATTCGTTTCGCTGTCCACTTTCTTTACCTCAAGGCTACCAAGTTCACCAGATCCGCCACCGCTACCAGATATTTGTACTCTGAATGAAGCGCTAGAAGATGGTGGATCTTCTGATAATCCACTTCCTTCAAATGTTGCGTTATTAGAAATAATTTCTCCATTAGCAGCATTGATATAGGACGTGTATTCTAGGACGTAAGGTTCCTGAATGGTGTTTGAAAAATTCAGAGTAAAGCTTTCTTGTCCTGATTCTTCGTCTCTATGAATTTCGAGCTCGTAATCTTTTCCTTCTTCTAGCACATTAGATGTATCTTTCTTTACAGTCCCGTTTTTGGAAACTGTTGTACCATATAATTTGAAGGAGTCTTCGATATATAGTTGATTGTTACTAGGTTTATCCGTGATTACGACGTCAGAAACAGTGGATTGTCCTTTGTTAATGTCGACACGCCACTTCGCGGAAAGTCCGTCTTGTTTACCTGATTTTTCTGTATAACTTCCACCGTTTTTCACACTTACGGTTGCATCCTGTTCAAACATTTTTTCGTCAGCATTTTTAAAGGTTGCTGTATTATTATAGGATGGAACAGTATGGTGGTCTTTTAACGTTGTGTTGTATCGTATAAAGTATGCTGAATCAATAGAATCATTAAAGTCAATTCTGAATCCAGGGTTACCTTGCTCATCTTCTGGGAAGGATAACGTATAATCTTTCCCTTCTTCTAATTGATTCCCTATGTTTATTTCGTTTGGCCCACCATTGAGTGTCATCTCATACACTTTAATTGAATCTTTCAGAAGTGTTTGATCACCTAGAATAAAGTCTTCTACAGACGGGTCTGCATAATGTTGTAAGTTATAGTTAACCCCAATATCCCATGTGATTTCTTTCGTCTGTGCGTTGTATGAACCGCCTTTAAATCCATTGTTTTTTGTATAATTGTCAGGGTTAAACGGTTCCTCATCTTCGTGAACCTCTTTTTTTCCAGCTTCATTTTCCCATTCAAAATGAACCGTGTTTAGAAATTTGTTTTTTCCATCGTTAAGCGTTTCAAAATCGAAATGAGTCGTGTAGGTTAGTGTTATTGGTTTATCGATTGTAACATTAAAAGTAATCTTAAAACCGTTCTCATTAACTTGAACGTTATAGTCTTTTCCTTGCTCTAATTCTTTAATGTTAATGGTGTCCTCTTTTAACGTTAATCCGCCATTTGTAAAGGTATCCGTAATAACTAAATGGTTCATTACATGGGAATCTTGATTAATGTCAACTTTCCAATCAACCGTTTTCTCATTGTATTTCACCTTGCCATGCTTTTTGATTCCGATTTGTTGAGAGACTCCTTGATCGACGCTAGATTCGTTGTCACCATAGGAAACGGTGTTTGTAATCTTCTCTGCATCAAAGACGCGATCATCTGCTTTGGTTGTATAAGTGATGATATAGGCTTTGGAAATGTCCTCGGTAAATTGTAATTCAAAACCTTCTTTGTTGTTTGTCGTATCTGTGATGTCTTTGATCTTGTAATTATTTACGATATCACCAGGTATGCCTTTTCCATCACTATCAATGGTTATTTCTCTTACTTCAAGAGAACCATCTACTAGATGCATAGAATCGTTGAACAAGTCTTTTAGTATAGCATCTTGTTTCGCAATGTCTTTCTCGTTGTAATTAAACTTAATCTGCCATTCAATCGTTTGATTGGCAGAGTCATATTTGCCTTTAGCTTTCTCTAAAGGTTTTCCTCGGCCTACTGAAATTGTAGAAGAGGCGGTTAAATCATCGAGATTATCACTAGAAACGGTGGCTTTATTGGTATAGTTCTTTCCATCCTCATCCGTAATATCAGTAGTGAATTCGACGCGATATGCTTCAGATATAGTACCGAAATCAATGGTCACATTTCCGTCATCTGTTGAAGTAGCGAATTGCTTTGTTACTTCTTCACCCTTGGAAACGTTCCCTTGCACGTCAACATTTAATTTGTAAATCTTAATAGAATTTTTTTGCAACTCCTGGCCATCTAAAATGGGGTCTTGGAAGGTAGCGTTTTCTAGTTTATCTAAACCTTTGTTAAAGTCTACTTCCCAGTGAATTTCATTGGCATTGTAATGTTTATCTGGAGTGCCTCGTTTATCAATCGTATTCTTTACGTCTGGTTTTACTTTTATCGGAATATCAACTCTATCTCCATCTATCTCAAATGGAATGTCTTGTTCAGGGTCACCTGTTAAATCTTCTGTCAGCTTTGTTGCAAAATTCACATAACCTTCAATGTTTGATAGTTGTTCAATCTTTTCGTTGAACGTAAGGGTAACTTTTCCTGACTCATCCGCGATAAATGTACCAATACTACCCCCGTTAAATGTAAGGTCACCGGCAGCAACTCCACTTATTTTGAATTGTTCTGGAAAATCAAATGTATATGCGGACCCAGCTTCATAACCGTGATTGTTTGGTAATGCGAATTTGTATTCTATATTTACTACATCACCGAGCTTTAATGGGTTATTAGGATTCTCATCTTCATTAATAATTTCTCCATCTTCATCCGTTAGGGTAACATCGGTTAAAATGTTCTCTTTAATAGGTCCAGCTTTAGCGACCTTTCCATTACTTTTCTGTTTGTCCGTATTTGTCGCATCTTGTTCATTGTCCTTCTTACTTGCAGCGTTTTTATCATCAGAAGACTTGTCTTGTTGCTTATCCGCATCTTGCGTACTAGCATTCTCTTTCTTGTTTATCGTGTCGTCTTCATGGTTTTGCGCTGCTGAATCAGATGCATCCTCACCATTATTGCTTTGTTCCTCTTTAGAACTTTGGTGAGTATTATTTTGTCCGTTTTCTTCTTGAGCACTTGTGTCTTTTTCTGTATCAGGACTTTGTTGCTCTTTCGAAGTAGATTTCTGTGATTCCGTCGTTTCCCACGTTACTGGTAATTCGAAAATGGTTCCTGAATCTGCAACAAATGAAAAGTTCTCTTTGTTTAATTCATCTGTGGTTATTGCAGCAGAAACGTGGAAATCCCCTTGTTTCTTTTCTTGAAATTCATCAAAGTTAATGGTTAAAGTGGCATCCTTCGAAACGCTATACGTGCCGATTTCAGTACCGTCTTTCGTAGTGAGTGAAGCTTTTTCCACTATGGTTGGTTGTACTTGTGTTGGAAGTTGAACAGAGTATTTTTTTTGTTTCTCTATTTGTTCTGGTCCCACTTCCCAGTTGAGTGCGAATTGTATCTTTTGCCCCGCACGTAAAGGCGTCTCTTGATCAATTTGACTATTTTGTTCATCTAACAATGTTATGTCTGTAATTACATCGTTGCTTTGGTTTGCTTGAGCAAAAGCTTGCATCGGTAACATCAAACTAGTTGTTATGGTTTGAAACAACAATAATACGATGAGACTTACAGCACCTATTTGTTTTCTCATGTGATTTCCCCTTTAAAATTAAACACAAATAGTGATTGAGCCTATGAAGAGTGCGTTTCTCTACCTCATCTTATGTTATTCAACCATAGAGTAAAGTTATTTAATTGTCTGAAGTGATTTTCTTGTCCTTATTACCTCCTTTTTTTGTATCCTCATGATGCCGCATGCAAAGTAGTTCTTTAAATGTGTAAAACCTTTGTGCATGAGGTAGAGAATTGCATCGTTCCATTATTTTAACTTGTTTCATAGGACAATCCTAGAATTCATTAAATCAAATAATGCATGGTAAATCAATGAATTGGTTTATGTTTCCTGTTAAAATATAAAAAAACAAGGGTGATTAGTCATGAGGCCACTGAAAAAGTCCACTTAAAAGGAC
>NZ_AVPG01000044.1 GCF_000775615.1 Pontibacillus litoralis JSM 072002 | reverse complement strand
CGCTCGCCTTTCGCTTGAACTCGCTCGTCATTGTCATCGCGCTCGCCTTTTGCTTGAACTCGCTCGTCATCGTCGTCATCACGCTCGTCTTTCGATGAATTCATTTCTTCTACTTGTATGATTTCACCTGTCTCTGCATCAATTACTAATTCAAAATTGCCGTTTTTACCTTCTACTTCGACTTCATATACTTTTTTGTTGCCGTGCTCATCCAGTTCTAATTCAACAATTTCACCTGGGAACTGGCTAGACACCTTTTGCTTCGCTTCTTCTTCTAACATGTGTGCACTTGCTGAAGATGGTCCGAATTGTAATGCTGCTATTATTCCACTACTTGCTAATACACCTGTAATGACGGAAAAAAATACTTTGTTGTTCATTGATTAACACCCCTTGTTTGAAGTTAAGTACATCATATCGAATAGAAATTAGTGCCTTCTTAGAGAAACATTAAAATTTGATGAGAAATGTCTGAACTGATAGCAAGTAGAACTTCAAACAACATTTTCATAATGCTTTCAAATCATTGCACTACTTGTTTTATGTATGTGAGAAAAAACTTTGTGTTAGTTATGCTATTATCCTTTATAATTTATTGACAATTTTAAATACTCTGATATAGTGGTCATATTACTAACTACGGTAAAAGGAGATATTTATGGATGAATTATACAACCACCTGCACAATTTGGGGTTTTCCAAATATGAATGTAAAACATATATAGGTTTACTGAAGCATTCCTCTGTGACAGGGTATGAAATAAGTAAAAAAACAGGTGTACCGAGATCTATGATTTATGAAGTATTAGGGAAGTTAATAGAGAAAGGTGCGGTGTATCAAATACCCTCCGATCCCATCAAGTACACCCCTGTTCCAGCTAAAGATTTAATGAATCGATTGCGTAAACATTTCGCCGAATCATTTGACTTCTTGGAAGAAAAGCTAGATGAATTAGAATCAGAGCGCGATGTAGATGTTATATGGCATATTAGAAACGGCAATCATGTTTATCAAGAAATGACCGACATGATTCAAAAAACAGAAAAAGAGTTATGGCTTTCTATTTGGGAACCTCAAATTTTAGCAATTAAAGGGGAGGTTGATAAGCTAGTTGAAAAAGGGATTGATGTTTTTTCGGTATTATTTGGTGCTTCACATATCGAACTAGGTACGACATTTCATCACAATTACATGGCTCCAGAGGTAGTGAAGCAAAGAATGGGTGGTTATTTAACGATTATTACTCGCGATAGCAAAGAAGTACTCATTGCTAATTTCACAAATGACCGTTCGGGGTGGGCAGTTAAAACGCATGATCCGGCGCTAGTGCTCGTTGCTGAGGAATATATTAAACATGATATCGTCATTGAAAAAATAACGGAAGAATTTGGGCAAGATCGACTTGATCGATTATGGAGAAGCAACCCAGATTTAGTACGTGTTGTTACAGGGAAACGGTTCAATACATGAGGCGTTTTCTTTTAGCATAAATAAAGAGTCGTTATGATTATAACTGCTAAAAAGTGAGATGAGAGGGGGAGTGGCGTTGACGTTTCATAGTCAACGAGAATCATATGAATAACAAACAAATGGCAGTGGGAGAAGGAGTACGTGTTGTAGAGGAATCTGATAGCTTCTTACAAGGTGTAAAGGATTGTATGCCAACAGTCTTTGGTTATTTAAGCATAGGTTTTGCAGCAGGGGTAATTGAGCGTACAGCGGGAATGTCCATGCTAGAAATCATTTTGATATCTTTATTTCTGTATGCCGGTTCCGCCCAATTTATCGCCGCAAGTATGCTCGTTGCAGGCGCGAGTATGCCAGCTATTCTTTTTGCGATATTCTTTGTTAATTTGCGTTATTTGTTATTAAGTGCATCGATTGCTCCTTATTTTAAGTCGTTCCCTTCGTGGAAAAACGCCATTATAGGGTTTCAGTTAACCGATGAAACTTTTGGGGTAGCAGCTAACCATCTGATTCATAAACAACATGCTCCGGAAAGATGGATTTTCGGCTTGAATATAACAGCTTACGTGAATTGGCTAATTGCAAATATTGCGGGAGGCTTCTTTGGGCAATGGATGCAGAACCCTGAAGCATTTGGGTTGGATTTCGCGCTTTCAGCAATGTTTATTGGTTTACTTGTGTTACAAATTATCGGCAGGGGAAGATATCGGAGAGACTTATTAGTAATGGCAAATGCAATAGTCCTCACGATTGGTTTAAGCTTTGTTTTCTCGGATGGTCTTGAAGTCATCTTTGCAACAATATTGGCAGCAAGTATAGGGGTGGTGATGGAAAGATGGATATAAGCACACAAATGATGTGGATTATTATAGGCGGAACCATTGTGACAGCAATTCCAAGAGTTTTTCCTATTGTTGTGTTAAGTAAATTAAACCTTCCACCTTTAGTATTAAGATGGCTTGAATACATTCCTGTTGCAATAATGGCAGCGTTGTTAGCTCAAGAGGTCCTTATTCCAAATGACGAGTATGGCTATGTAGTAGGGAATCTAAGATTAGTGGCTGCACTCCCGGCAATTTTAGTAGCAATCTTTACAAAAAGCTTACTAGGAACTGTAGTAGTGGGCATGGTTACAATGATGTTATTGCGGACTTTCCTCTGAAATTGAATAAAATTGTATTTTAGTTAAAAATATGTTTTAATGTAAAAGAGTTATTCAAATAGCGCTTAATGGAAGCGTAAAAGTTGATTTTGGGGAGAAGTTGTTTGCCCAATTAAAAGGAGGAATAGAATGATCATCGATAATATTTTGGAATTTGTAGGCGGAACACCTTTAATTAAAGTGAAGAATAATAAAATGGGTGCGGCTAATGTCTACGTGAAATTAGAGGAGTATAACCCAGGTGGAAGTATCAAGACTAGAATAGCTTTTCAAATGATTCTAGATGCTGAAAAAAAAGGAATACTTGAACGTAACTCAGGTCAAGTAATTATTGAACCTACTGGCGGAAATACTGGAATAGGATTAGCAATTGCAGGGGCAGCACTGGGATATAACGTAGTATTAGTAACACCTGACAACTATAGCGAAGAAAAGAAAGACGTATTAAAAGCATTTGGAGCGAAAGTAATATTATCTGATCATACAAAAGGGAACGATTCACATGTTCAAAAAACAAATGAAATTGTAGATGAGAATAGTAATTACATTTATTTGAATCAATTTAATAATATTTCTAACCCGGAAGCTCATTATTTTCAAACAGGTGAGGAGATTATTTCCGACTTTGTGCAATATCAAAATGTAGTTGATGCATTTGTTGCTGGTATTGGTAGTGGTGGCACATTAATGGGGGTTGGAAAGAAGCTTAGAACGTCCTTTAGTGAAATGAATATAGTTGGTGTACAACCAACAGGATGTGATACTTTAAATGAAGAATTTATCCCACATAAAATACAAGGAATAGGAGCTGTACTAACTTCATTTGTAGATACAAAGCAAATCGATAAAATGGTATCAATTTCATATGAGGAAGCATTGTATTGGATGCGTTATATGGCTAGAGAAATGGGAGTATTGATTGGCATATCAGCAGGAGCTAACATTGCGGCTAGTATGAAATTAGCAGAAGAGATGGGTGGAAATCAGAATATTGTCACAGTTGCTCCCGATAGTGGCAGGAGTTATATAGATTTGTTTATTACAGATAACCACTTTGAAAAAGAAAAAAGCACATCCATAGTTTAATAGGATAGTAGCTAGTAGTACTTTTGTTTAATGAAAAAATAAAATGAGGGTGTTTTTTGTGAACAAAACATCTATAAAACAAATAAATTTAGATATAATTATAAATGATATAAAGTCCATCTTAAATCAGCATCTTGATGATGAAATGCAAAAATATGTTCATGTCAATAATATAATAAAAATAGCTCGACACATCATGTCTGACCTCAAGTTCTTCGCTATAAAAGATCCCGCCTCAAATAAAGAATTAGATTATATTTATAATACCTACTATTCATTTAAGACAGTAATGTACTATCGAATTGCAAATGAATTGGTTAATATATCCCGCAATAATATTGCCTATCAATTAAAGCATAATGCGAATAAATTATCTCAATATATTAAAGTACAAACAGCTATTGAAATACACCCAGCAGCAGAAATTGGTGTACCATTTGTTATAGACCATGGTACAGGTACTGTTATTGGTGAAACAGCTAAAATTGGGCGGAATTGCTATATGTTACAAGGAGTTGTTTTAGGGTCTGAAGGAATAGCAAATAACTCCAGTGGAAAAAGGCACCCTACTATTGGAAATAATGTGGAGATTGGTGCACACGTTAGAATATTTGGTCCAATTACAATCGGCGATCATGTTAAGATTAGCCCGTACTCTATCATTCTAAATGATATACCTTCTAGTTCGAATGTAATTGTCCAGTCAGAGTATCAAGTCAATAAATCAAAAGCTTATCCTATAAAAGTATTTGGGGTAATTCCAAGGGAAGCAAGTGTTTTGGAGATAAATGGGGAATATTTATCTTCCTTTCACTTATTTATTAAAGATACTAACCATTTGTTGGACAAAAATATAGTCTATCAAATCATAGATAAATCAGATAATAAAATTTTAGTGCAAATAACTCCTTTAACTATACAAATAGACAAAAACACTATTCGAAACCTTTCATTAGTTTTTGAATATGATGGAAAAGAAGTTTTAATTATTAATAGGTGTATGGCGTTGGAAAAAATACTACTACAACAAATTGAATGCTAGAAAAAATGATACTAATAAGGTGTGATTATAATTGAAAACTATTGGAATGATAGGTGGAATGAGCTGGGAGTCATCAGCAGAGTATTATCGATTATTGAATACGCAGGTCAATAATGAACTAGGTGGTCTTCATTCTGCTAAGTGTATCTTATACAGCTTGGATTTTGAAGAAATAGAGCATTACCAAAGAGAAAGTGAATGGGAGAAAGCAAGTAATATTCTAATTTCCGCAGCGATAAGCTTAGAGGTAGCAGGTGCAGACTTTATTTTAATATGTACGAATACGATGCATAAAGTATATGAACAAGTAGCAACAAAAATAAAAATACCCATTATACATTTAGCGGATACCACAGCAGATAGAATTATCAAAAGGGGTATAAGCACGATTGGGCTATTAGGAACAAAGTATACAATGGAACAAGAATTTTATACATCACATCTAATTAATAAAGGGATTGATGTAATAGTTCCTGAAGGGGAAGAAAGAGATTTCGTAAATGATGTTATATACCGTGAATTATGCATGGGACAAACGAATAGTACCTCAAAAGAAATGTATATAAGTATTATGCAAAAAATGAAGGACAAAGGGGCGCAGGGAATTATATTAGGTTGTACAGAAATCACTTTATTAGTTAAACAAGAAGATATATCTATTCCGCTGTTTGATACAACAAGAATACATGCAGAGGAAGCAGTAAGAATAGCTTTAAGTTAAAGTAATCCTCTCATAATAGTGCTGAACTTGTTCCACACACCTATTCAAAATATGGGAATGTATCAGTAGATTGGAAGATGGTGTGGAAGAGGGTCAAAAATTATCCTCTTCCATAACTTTAATCGGAATCTATTGTGAGCTATAATTCCGCAGACTATGCTTCACTCCACCTTTTATAGAGAACACCTTAAGTAACTAATTTATATATGTTTAAAAATCAGAAAAATAAATTAAGCTAAAGAATGCTGTTAGTTGAATGTGACAGGGAGTTAATTAATATTGCAGGTGAAGAATTAACAGACTAGGAATTAAGAGAAGCTGTGTATCATGGTTCTTAGATAACAGACGCTAAAAGGGGAGACTGCTAACAAAAAAGAGCAGAAATTCCTCCACTCTAAAACCTTTATAACATTTGACGTTTACGCCACTTGCTACCAAATTTGCAAAAAGAAACAGTTACTAATTTCAGTAAAATGTTCTATCAAAATTAGTAGTCATTCGTATCAATTATTCAATCAATAAAAAAAACACCGCCTTTTTAAAGAGGCCACTGAAAAAGTCCACTTAAAAGGAC
>NZ_AVPG01000043.1 GCF_000775615.1 Pontibacillus litoralis JSM 072002 | reverse complement strand
AAGTTACTTAACTTTTCCCTCTACTCGATTTGAAAAGGATATTCATGCAATGGTTGTGTTATTTTTACAAAGCTAATTATGATATAATAATATATAGTGTTGTTTATTTATGAGTAGAATTAATGAGTAAAAGGAAGTGGACACATGCTTGATGGGGGATTTGAAGTACTGAAATATGTAAGAATAATTATAGATATTGCCCTTGTCTGGTTTGTTCTATATAAATTAACCATGTTGATTCGTGGTACAAAAGCGATTCAGCTTTTAAAAGGAATTTTTGTCGTGTTAGGTGTGTGGCTCTTTAGTTACTTGTTACAACTTAATACGTTAATGTGGTTAATCTCAGAAGCCATTACATGGGGATTCTTAGCAGTTATTATTTTGTTCCAACCGGAATTCCGCCGAGCATTGGAACAGCTTGGAAGAGGTAGGTTCTTTTCACGTAATTCAAATGCAGAGGAAGACGTAGCTAAATCGATTGATGCTATTATTAAATCTTGTAATTATATGGCGAAACGTCGTATTGGTGCATTAATTACGATTGAGAGAGAAACCGGAATGGGTGATTATGTAGAGACGGGTATTCCGATTAAAGGTCATTTAACAAGTGAATTGTTGACGAATATTTTTATACCTAATACACCACTTCATGATGGAGCTGTTATTGTGAAAGAACAAGAAATAACGGCAGCAGCATGTTACTTACCACTATCTGAAAGTCCATTTATATCAAAGGAATTAGGTACAAGGC
The DNA here is from genome assembly GCF_000775615.1 of Pontibacillus litoralis JSM 072002. Lineage (GTDB taxonomy): Bacteria > Bacillota > Bacilli > Bacillales > BH030062 > Pontibacillus > Pontibacillus litoralis. Next base: position 5,493 of record NZ_AVPG01000043.1, on the reverse strand, counting down.
ACCGAGCAGCTTTAGGCATCAGTGAAGTGACAGATGCATTAACGATAGTTGTTTCCGAGGAGACAGGCTCTATTTCTTGCACGAAAAACGCTGAGCTTCATCGAGAATTAGATAATGAGGCGCTTCGTGACATGCTCCAAAGAGAACTAGGTGTTCCTGGTAAAGCCCCTGCTTCGAAAAGCTGGAACTGGAGGGGGAAGAAGGATGGATAAATGGTTAAAGAATAAATGGTTTATACGTGTATTCACGCTTGTGATTGCGCTCTTATTATATGCATCCGTTAACTTAAACGATACAAGTAGCCAGAAAGATTCTATCTTACCTGGTGGAAATAAAGAGTTAATGAGTATGAACAGTATTCCTCTACAAGTATATATGAATGATGAAGATTATGTAGTGGAAGGTGTTCCTGAAACGATTACGGTAACGGTAGAAGGCCCAAGTACCGTTGTCACAAGAACCATTATTCAGAAGAATTTTGAGATGTTTGTTGATTTGAATGATTTGGGACCTGGTACTTATACCGTTCCTGTTGAACATAAAGGAATATCGAACCAATTATCCGTGTACACGCAACCAAAGGAGCTTGAGGTAACTATTGAAGAGAAAGCTCAAGCAGATTATGCAGTGCAATTAGACTATGTACACGCTAGTAACGTAGCAAAGGGCTATGAAATTGGTGAAGCGACAGTGAAACCTTCATCTGTTACCATTACTGGTTCAAAAGCAGAAGTAGAGAAAGTGTCTTTAGTAAAAGCGATTGTAGATGTGCAAGGAGCTACTGATGACGTTTCCATAAATGATGCTCCTGTGAAAGTATATGATCAACAGGGGAATGAGCTGAATGTTTTCGTAGAACCGAACACTGTTCAAGTAGATGCAACTATTATTCCGCCTCATAAAGAAGTTCCTGTACAGGTAAAAACGAAAGGAGAACTACCTGAAGGGTTAAGTGTGGATTCTATTAAAACAGATCCAGAAAAGGTAAAAGTTTATGGAGCACAAGAGGTATTAGATGCGGTGGATGCGGTAGAAACGACCGTCGATTTATCAAATATGGAAAAGGATACGACATTGAGTGTTGACTTAACGAAACCTGATAAAGCGAGTAAGATTGAACCGGGTGAAGTGAAAGTGGAAATCGATGTAGAGAAATCAGAAAAAAAGACTTTATCTGATGTAGAAGTGGGAGTAAAGAGTCAGCAAGAGGGACAGAAAGTTACATTTATCGAGCCAGCGAACAATGTCATTGAAATCAAGGCGACTGGTACAGATGCAACGTTAAAAGGTATGAGTAAAGATGATTTTGAGGTGTTTGTAAACGTTGAGGAATATTCAAATGGCGAACATACTGTACCGATTGAAATAGAAGGTCCAAAGGCAGTAAGATGGAATACAGACACAGAACAAGCAACGATTCAAATTGAGTAGGAAATAATTTTGGTAGAGAATGAAGGAGCGATTAATGATGGGAAAATATTTCGGTACTGATGGGGTTCGGGGTGTAGCAAATAAAGAGTTAACACCGGAACTAGCATTTAAAATCGGGCGTTACGGAGGATATGTACTGACAAATGGCACTACGAAGCCTAAAGTGATTATCGGCCGTGATCCACGAATTTCAGGAGAAATGTTAGAGAGCGCCTTGACGGCAGGATTGTTATCAATTGGAGCGGAAGTGATGCGTCTAGGTATTATTTCTACTCCAGGTGTGGCTTACTTAACGAAAGCGTTAGGAGCAGCAGCAGGTGTGATGATTTCTGCATCTCACAATCCTGTAGAAGATAACGGCATTAAATTCTTCGGACCTGATGGCTTTAAGTTAACGGATGAACAAGAAGAAGAAATTGAAGCCTTAATAGATCAAGAACAAGATGAACTTCCACGCCCAGCGGGAGCGGATTTAGGACAAATAAATGATTACTTTGAAGGTGGTCAAAAATATCTTCAATACCTGAAACAAACGGTTGATTATGATTTTGATGGTCTTCATATTGCGTTAGATTGCGCTCATGGTGCTACATCTCCGATTGCTTCTCACTTATTTGCCGATCTGGAAGCGGAATTGTCCTCAATGGGATCATCACCAGACGGTTTGAATATTAATGCAGGTGTAGGGTCCACGCATCCAGAAGTATTGCAGCAGTTCGTATTAGATAAAGGAGCCGATATTGGCCTTGCCTTTGACGGAGATGGGGACCGCTTAATCGCTATTGATGAGAAAGGCAATATTGTAGATGGCGATAAAATTATGTTTATTTGCGCCAAGCATTTAAATGAAAAAGGTCGTCTTAAGCACAATACGGTTGTTTCTACCGTGATGAGTAATATTGGTTTCTACAAAGCGCTAGAGGCAAACGATATGAAGAGTGATAAGACGAAAGTTGGCGACCGTTACGTAATGGCAGAGATGCGTCGTGGTGGATATAATCTTGGTGGCGAACAATCTGGTCACATTATTTTCTTAGATTACAATACAACAGGAGACGGATTACTTTCTGCTCTACAATTAGTTAATGTGATGAAAGAAACAGAAAAGCCATTATCCCAATTGGCGGCTGAAATGGAGACTTTCCCACAAGAGTTGAAAAACGTTCGCGTAACAGACAAGAAAGCAGTATTTGAAAACGAGCGCATTCAAACATCGATTCAAGAAGTAGAAGCAGCACTTGGAAGCGATGGTCGCGTATTAGTACGTCCATCAGGCACAGAGCCATTAGTTCGAGTTATGGTAGAAGCCCCAACAAAAGAGGCTTGTGAAGAATGTGTTAGTAAAATCGTCGCAGTTGTACAGGAAGAATTAGGATTAACAGAATAGGCAGCACTTATGCGCAGTTGGTACGAAATAAACCAGTTGCGCATATATTTATATATAAGGAAGATAGCTGTCAAGAAATGAGATATTAGTAATTGACTGTCTTACTATATTACGATAGAATTGAAATGCTTCTTATGCTTTTGAGTTCGTAAAGTGTGAGAAGTAGGTAGCAAAAAGAGTGATACTATATCAAAATGGGTATGGTAAACATGTATTCCATTATAGAAAGGAGCATAGAATTTATACGCAACATAAAGCGCCTGGACTACTTTCGAAAACAAGTAGTTGACGAGGAGGAGGTTTATCGATCAAGTCGGCGGATGCCTCCCGGTTGCACACCTCAACTGCATCGTTTTTTTCAGAAAACAAAGGGGCGACCTTTTGTACAAAGGAGAAGAACAAGGTGACGATTAGTAATCATGAGAAAGGGGCAGACTACTTCGCCCCATAATAATGGTTAAGTTGTTTTGCCCCTTAAACGAGGAGGAAACAACACAATGTGTGGAATTGTTGGATATATAGGAATGAATGATACGACGGAAACGTTATTAAGAGGTCTTGAAAAGCTGGAATACCGTGGATATGATTCAGCGGGCATAGCTCGTTTGAATCGTGAAGGTGTTCATGTAACGAAAGTAAAAGGTCGTATCGCAGCACTTAGAGAAGAAATCGAAAAGCAGAACATTACTGCAACAATGGGAATAGGCCATACCCGCTGGGCTACGCACGGAGCACCGAATCATAGCAATTCGCACCCCCATCAAAGCGCGTCTGGTCGCTTCACTATTGTTCATAATGGTGTTATCGAGAATTATGAAGATATACAACGTGACTATCTTGCTGATGTTGAAATGGCGAGTGATACCGATACAGAGGTTATTGTACAATTAGTCGAAAAGCTATATGAAACGCTGCAAGATGTAAAAGCAGCATTCCGCAAAGCAATCTCTTTATTAAAAGGTTCCTACGCTGTTGCGATTATGGACGAAAAGAATCCCGATACGATTTATGTAGCGAAGAACAAAAGCCCATTACTCGTAGGATTAGGTGAAGGGTTTAACGTCGTATCTAGTGACTCTATGGCGATGCTACAAGTGACGGATCAATTTGTAGAATTAGAAGATAAAGAAATCGTTCTTGTACGCCGCCAGGAAGTAGAAATTCAAAAGCTCGATGGCACGAAGGTAGAGCGCGATGCTTTTACAGCTGAAATCGATGCAACAGATATTGAAAAAGGCACGTACCCACACTTTATGCTGAAAGAAATTGACGAGCAGCCATTTGTTATTCGTAAGATCATTCAAGAATACCAAGATGAGCATGACCAGATTAAACTGGACCCTAATGTACGCCAAGCAATGCTAAACTGTGATCGTGTGTACATTATCGCATGTGGAACAAGTTATCACGCAGGCTTAGTGGGAAAACAATTTATGGAGAAATTGGCAAACATACCTGTCGAAGTACATGTAGCAAGCGAATTCTCTTACAATATGCCACTTATCTCTGAGAAACCATTATTTATCTACATTTCTCAAAGCGGAGAAACAGCAGATAGCCGCTCTGTACTTGTTCAAACGAATGCCAAAGATTACCCATCCTTAACAATTACAAATGCACCAGGATCAACCCTTTCTCGTGAAGCGGATTACACGCTACACTTACATGCAGGACCAGAAATTGCTGTAGCTTCCACGAAAGCATACACAGCACAACTAGCCGTATTAGTGATTCTAGCAGTAGATACTGCACAAGCAAAAGGAATCGAATTAAACTTCAATCCAATGCAAGAACTAGCCATTGTCGCAAACGCAATGGAAGCACTATGCGACCAAAAAGAAGAAATGGAAAAAATCGCAGCAGAATACCTAACCGTTGCCCGTAACTGTTTCTTTATTGGACGTAGCGCAGACTTCTTTGTTGGCTTAGAAGGAGCACTTAAATTAAAAGAAATCTCCTATATACAAGCAGAAGGATTCGCAGGCGGAGAGCTGAAGCACGGAACAATCGCCTTAATCGAAGAAGGCACTCCAGTCATTGCACTTGCAACACAAGCAAACGTCAACTACTCCATCCGTGGAAACGTAAAAGAAGTTGCAGCACGTGGAGCATATCCATGCATCATTAGTATGCGAGGCCTTGACCAAGAAGGCGATACATTCGTATTACCAGAAGTACATGAGTTATTAACACCACTTGTTTCCGTGATTCCATTACAACTAATCGCTTATTATGCAGCCCTACACCGCGATTGTGATGTAGATAAGCCACGTAACTTAGCGAAGAGTGTTACGGTGGAGTAGGGTTTTATGAGGGAATTGTTGAGTTTGTGGAATTGAAATAAAGTCGCGATGTTTATAAAAAAGATTTACCGTTTTACCCCTTTAGATATGATTGTCTAAAGGGGTGTTTTTATGTCCAAAAGAAAAAGAACATCTGAAGTTGAAAAATGGGTTAAAGAAGTATCTCCCTGTTACTTTCCATTTCCCTCTGCTAAAAAGTCGGTACCTACTGCTAAATAGTTGGTATCCTGAGCGGAAGGAAGAGAGAAGAAAAAGAGCAGGCAGACCGTTATGTACTCAATCGTTTTTTCAACAGACGGATTGTAATATTAAGTGCAACACCTAAGGGTAAATAAAAGCAACCCATAACGACCTCGTGTAAAATGTAGTTAC
>NZ_AVPG01000005.1 GCF_000775615.1 Pontibacillus litoralis JSM 072002 | reverse complement strand
TTTTGTCACCCCCGACTTTTGGTGATGAACCTTTTTTTGTAATAAATGTAATTACTGCAACGAAAGAAGCCTAATTTCTTAATATTATTAAATTGAGAAATCAGGCTTTTTATATTGAAATTTATTCATGTTGTAAATTCGCATAACTCTGACGCTACGCTAAGTAGGAAAGCTTTGGGGCGGTAAGTGTCAATGGATGGAGCATTGAAGAATTAACACGTTCAGCTAATGATTCAATCTCTGGGCAGTTCCTCAAAATAATTCGTCATTTGGCATTGCGTGAAGTGACAAGTTGCTATGGCAATCGTGTGCCGACGTCATTTTTTTAAATTTATTGAAATACATAAGTAGGCATGCGAGTGTGTTTTGATTTACAATAATAAGTGAATAATAAACGGTAGTATTGCGTTGTAAGGAGATATATATGGATAGTCTACAATATTTAAATATAGATTCAATTAAAGAAATGATAGAAGATGATACATTTAAAGAATACGTCATGCAGCTGTTAAAGGAATACGAACAACTTGGACCGTTGCCAGGCATCTTACTACCTTTATTAGAAGCTATGCTGCCATTTTTACCGTTATTTGTTTTTGTTATTGCGAATTCCATGGCGTATGGCTTGTTAAAAGGATTTCTATTTTCATGGATTGGTGCGTCACTAGGTGCAATTGTTGTGTTCCGCATTGTTCGCCGCTTAGGGCAACAGCGGTTCTTTAACTTTGTAAGAAAGCATCAACAAGTACAGCGTGTCATGACTTGGCTAGAACGTCATGGGTTCGGACCATTGTTCCTATTAATGTGTTTTCCTTTTTCCCCATCGGCGGTAATTAACGTTGTCGGTGCATTATCAAAGGTGAGCTTTCAACAATTTATGCTAGCGGTGCTGTTAGGAAAAGCGGTTATGATCTTCACCATTGCTTACGTAGGGCATAGTATTACGGAATTTGCTAAGCATCCGATGAAAACGGTTGTTGTTGGGGTATGTATTAGCGTGTTTTGGTTAGTAGGAAAATTTATTGAGCGCCGTCTCCAACAAAAAACAATGGAAAAAGAAGGAACAGGTGATTAAAGCGCGTCAAATCCGGGTAAAATAGGGATAGAAAAACCTGGAGGCGTTATAGTGAAAATGAGAAGTATATGGAAATGGCTAAAGACGATTGTGTTTGCGGTTGTACTGGCTGCTGGGATTCGGACTTTTTTCTTTGCTAGTTACATTGTTGAGGGAGAATCTATGCAACCGACATTATATGACGGGAATCTCTTAATGGTGAATAAAGTAGTGTATGACTGGGCAGATGTAAAGCCGTTTGACATTGTTGTATTTCATGCAAATGAGCGTGAAGATTATGTGAAGCGAGTAATTGGATTGCCAGGTGACCATATTGCATATGAGAATGACGCGTTGTATATTAATGGACAAGTAGCAGAAGAAGAATTTCTTGCTCCGTTTCGTGTCTATGATGGTATGCCATTAACGGAGTCTTTCACTCTTGAGGAAGTAACTGGCCAACAGGAAGTTCCAGAAGGTCACGTTTTTGTAATGGGAGATAACCGGAGAGATTCATTAGATAGTAGAAGGATTGGGTTTGTGCCGATTGATGCAATTGTTGGTAAAGTCGATGTAAGGTATTGGCCGATTTCCCAACTCGCTTTAGAATTTTAATGAAAAAGAAGCAGGGCCTAGCACACGGATAGAAAAGCGTGCTAGGATTTTTTTGTTATGATTCATGTTAAAATAAAAGAATAGATTGGTATGCAGAGGGGGAGGAAGGATGAGTATTCGTTTTTTGTTAGGGCGAGCTGGATCTGGTAAAAGCACTCGCTGTTTGACAGAAATGAAAGAACTATTACAGCAGTCACCAGATGGTCCGCCGATTTTATATATCGTGCCGGAACAAATGACGTTCCAGCAAGAATATGCCTTGTTGAAGCAAGAAGGGATCGAGGGGAGTATTCGAGCTCAGGTATTTAGTTTCACACGTTTGGCGTGGCGTGTGTTACAGGAAACTGGTGGAGGAACGAAGCAATTTGTCAGCTCGACTGGTGTACAAATGATGCTACGCAAAATCACGGAGCAGCGGAAGTCTGATTGGAATGTGTTCCAGAAGGCGATTGAAAAGCAAGGATTTATTGAGCAATTAGAAACGATGATTACAGAATTTAAGCGATATTGTATTACACCGCAACTGTTGCAGCAGCAAATGCAAATGATGGATCAATTCGTGCATAAGCAGCCTGGAGAAGAAACGTTGCAACATAAGTTAGAGGACTTGTCTTACATATACGAAGAATTGATGTATGCATTAAGGGGTCAGTACGTTGATAGTGAAGACCAATTACAATTATTAGCGTCTAAAATAAAGGAGGCGTCATTTTTAGAAGGTGCCATCGTTTATATAGATGGTTTTCACCGCTTTACCCCACAAGAATTAATGGTTGTACAAGCGTTAATGGGAAAAGCAAGTCGTGTGTCGATTGCGTTAACGTTAGATGAGCCGCGATACGGAGAAATAGAAGAATTAGACTTGTTCTATCAGACAGCACATACGTTTCAAGATATCAAAAAAATGGCTGATGAAATAGGGATGCCGATAACAGAAGTAAAGCATTTGTATGGAGAGGTAGGGAGGTTTCAACACCACCGTGCTTTTGCCCATTTAGAGCAGTATTTTCATAAACGACCAGCTCCTTCATTTTCAGAAAAAGTACCGATTACGTTAGCACAAGCAGTCCATCCGCGAGCGGAGATAGAAGGGGTGGCACAGGAAATTGTGGAACTCGTGCGGGATAAAGGGTATCGGTATCGAGATATAGCGTTATTCATTCGTGAGCCTGACGTGTACCACGATTTGATTGCAACCGTTTTTGAAGGGTATCAAATTCCTGTTTTTATAGATGAAAAACGGACCATGTTAAACCATCCATTAGTAGAATTTCTTCGTTCAGCAATGGATGTTATTGAAGGAAATTGGCGCTATGATGCGGTGTTCCGTTTGCTAAAGACCGATTTTATTCCTATAGCAGATAACGAGCATCCGCTCACACAAGAGGCAATTGATGAATTGGAGAACTATTGCTTAGAATACGGCATTCGTACCAAAAGTCGTTGGACAATGGATGCTAGATGGAAATATCAACGCTTTAAAGGGTTTGACCAGCGCCCGCAAACGGATGCTGAACGAATGAAAGAAGAGCGAATCAATCGTCTGCGTGAGCAAGTATTACAGGCAATACTTCCGTTTGATGAAGCGATGCGTGAGGCGAAAACAGTAAAGCAACGTTGCGAGGCGATGTTTATATGGTTAGAACAGCTCGGCGTGCAGGTGACGTTGCAGGAGTGGCGTGATAATTATGATGACCTTGGCATGATTGAAAAAGGCCGGGAGCAAAATCAAGTTTGGGATGCAGTAATTCAGCTGTTTGAAGAAATGGTTGAGATGATTGGTGATGATACACTATCGTTCCAATTATTTCGCACAACGCTAGAAACAGGATTTGAAGCGCTCCATTTTGCTCACGTTCCTCCAAGTATGGACCATGTTATTGTTGCTAGTGTCGATCGCTCTCGTTTAACAGGTGTGAAGTGTGCATTTTTATTAGGAGTGAATGACGGTGTTTGGCCAATGAAGCCACCTGCAGAAGGAATGTTGACGGAGCAAGAGAGAGAGTTGTTGACGAACCATGGCATGCAGTTAGCAGAAAGCTCTAAGCGTCAATTGTTAGATGATTATTTTTACGTGTATTTGGCATTTACGGCTGCGTCCGATTATTTATGGGTTAGTTATCCGTTAAGTAATGAAGAAGGAAGTGGCAAAATACCTTCCACGATGGTGAAGCGAATGCAGGAGTTGTTTCCGCATGTAGAGGAGAAAATGCTGTTACAAGAGGATGACGATCACGAAGATGCTGCCCGTTTTATAACGAATCCTGAAAAGACCCGCTCCGTGTTAGCTGCGCAGTTATCTCGCTTTTTGCGTGGTTATCCGATGAAAGATGTGTGGTGGAATGTGCTCGACTGGTATATAGAGCAAGGTCGTGAATCACTTCATACACAACGAGTGCTGATGAGTTTATTTCATGAGAACAAGCCCGTTAATCTTCCGAAAGAGACAGCAGAGAAATTGTATACGAAACAAATCAAAGCTAGCGTATCCCGTTTAGAAACTTTTTATCGTTGTTCTTATCAGCATTTTGCCCAATACGGTTTGAAGTTGAAAGAACGCCCAGTGTATAAATTAGATGCCCCTGATATCGGTACATTATTCCACGAAGCGTTAAAGCAAATTACCGAGTGGATTCAAGTAGAAGGACGGGATTGGCAAACCATTACGGAGCAAGATTCGAATCAATACGCCGAACGTGCGGTTCACAAGTTGTCGCCTATTTTGCAACACCAAATTTTGTATAGCTCGAACCGTTATCAATACATTCAACGTAAACTCCAAGAAGTTGTTGCTCGTGCTGCTCATATGCTAGCTGAGCAGGCAAAGCGTAGTAAGTTTTCGCCGATTGGTTTAGAGCTTGACTTTGGGCCGAACGGAACACTACCACCACTAAAATTAGACTTAAAGAATGGTTTTGAACTATTGCTACAAGGTCGGATTGACAGAGTGGATCGAGCTTACGGGGAAGATGGTTTATTGTTACGTATCATCGATTACAAATCAAGCTCTAAAGGGTTAGACTTAATCGATGTATATTACGGCCTAGCGCTCCAAATGCTTGCATACTTAGATATCGTATTAACGAATGCAGCGCAATGGCAAGGCGTTCAAGCTTCTCCGGCGGGTGTATTATACTTTCATGTGCATAATCCAATCCTTTCAGAAGAGAAGATGTTGAAAGAATTGGACATTGAGAAAGAACTATTTAAGAAATTTAAGATGCAAGGTCTTTTGTTAGAAAATGAAGAAATCGTAAAAATGATGGATACCAATTTAGAGTCAGGTTGGAGTCCAATTGTTCCAGTAGGTTTAAAGAAAGCGGGCGGTTTTCAGAAAAAGTCAAAAACAGCAAATGAGAATGTGTTCCAACAATTGCAGCACTATATTCGTTCGCTTATGAAGCAAGCTGGTGAGTCGATTACAGAAGGGCAAATAGAGGTCAATCCGTTTCAAAAAGGAAACAATGTGGCGTGCACGTTTTGTGAATATCGTTCGGTTTGTCAATTTGATCCTACCTTGAATGAAAATAGTTATCGTACGTTAAAGCAAATGAAAGAAGAGGATATCTTTAAGAAGATTTCAGAACGAGAGGAGGAAGCGTAATGCCAGCATGGACGCCAGAACAAGAGAAGGCTATTTATACGAGTGGTAAGGATATTTTGGTTGCTGCTGCTGCAGGATCAGGAAAGACAGCTGTCCTAGTAGAACGTATTATTCAAAAGCTATTAAACAAAGATAATCCAACGGACATTGATTCCTTGCTCGTGGTAACTTTTACAAAGGCAGCAGCTCAAGAAATGCGGAATCGTGTTGGAGAAGCGTTAGAGGAGGCATTACAACAAAACCCGGAGTCGGTTCATTTAAAGAAACAACTGTCCTTATTGCAACGCGCTTCCATTTCAACACTCCACTCTTTCTGTATGGATGTTGTACGTCAATACGCGTACTTGCTTGATTTAGATCCGCAATTCCGCATCACTGATGATATTGAGGCGGATCTAATTCGGCAAGATATCATCGAATCGCTATTTGAAGAATGGTATGGGCAAGAAGGGGAAGAACGAGAGGCATTCTTTGAAGTAGTAGATCGTTTTTCGAGTGATCGAAGTGATGTAGAAGTAGAACAGTTAATGATGCAAGTGTATCAATTTGCGATGCAAAATCCGTATCCAGAACAATGGATGCAAGACGTTGTACAGACATATCAAATACAACCAGATGCAACTGAAGCTGATTTTCCATGGCTCACGCAACTAAAGAAAGAAGTAAAGAGTCAGCTGCAATCGATGTTAACTGATGCAGAACAAGCACTGCACATTACAAGAGAAAGTGATGGGCCATATCAGTATGCGGAAGCGATTGATGATGATAAGGAACGTTTTCAACAAGCACTTGCACACCTTACGCTTTCTTGGCATGATTTGCAGACGTTTATGGAACAATCAGCAAGTTTAAAGCGTTTGTCTTCGAAGAAATCAGATTGTAGTGAAGATAAGAAAGAAGCTGTGAAAGCATTACGTGAAAGTTATAAGAAACGCTGGCAGAAGTTAGCTCAAGGGTGGCTTTCTCGTTCATTGCCGGCACATATACAAGATATGCGAACGTTAGCTCCTGTTGTTGCAAAGCTGATGGAACTAGTGAAGGAGTTCCATAGACGATACCAGCAGAAGAAAAAGGAGCAAGCACTTGTCGATTTTGCAGATTTGGAGCATTTCTGTTTACAGCTATTAATGGATGAACAATCAACGCCAGACAACATTATTCCTTCTGAAGTAGCGAAAGGGTATCAAAGACAGTTTACTGAATTACTAGTCGATGAATATCAAGATACAAACCTTGTTCAAGAAACGATTATCCGTCTTATTTCAGGTGAAGCTGGTGGAGATGTCTTCATGGTTGGTGACGTGAAACAAAGTATATACCGTTTCCGTCATGCTGAGCCGTCTTTGTTTTTAGCTAAGTACAAACAATTTGCTGAAGAAAGTCACCCAGCTGAACGGATTGACTTAGCACGTAACTTCCGTAGTCGTCATGAAGTATTAGCAGGTACGAACTATATCTTCCGTCAAATTCTCGATGAAGAAGTAGGGGAGATGACGTATGACAAAGATGCAGAGCTTATTTATAGCAATACGATTTACGATGAAGTACCTTCGAATGATGCGGAAGCCGAGCTTGTTATTATTGACCGAGAATCTGGGGATGAGTCATCAATTGAAGATGAAGAAGGACTGCAAGATTTAGAGAAAGCACAAATAGAAGCAAGGGCGTATGTTACTAAAATAAAAGAATGGCTAGGGCATGAGGAGAAGCCGGCATTACAAGTTGTGGACAAAGGCACAGGAATGAAACGAAGCTTGCAATATCGTGACATCGTTATTTTGCAACGGTCTATGACTTGGGCACCAACGATTGTCGAGGAGCTAAAGCAGCAAGGCATTCCAGTTTATGCCGAACTTGCTTCTGGATATTTCGAAGCGATTGAAATTAAAATTATGCTCAGTTTGTTAAAGGTAGTCGATAATCCGCAGCAAGATATTCCGCTTGCAGCTGTGTTGCGTTCACCAATTGTTGGGTTAAATGAGGAAGAATTAGCTACGATTCGTTTAGTTGCTTCTAACAATCGTACAGCCTCTACGACTAGAGAGAATTTTTATGAGGCATTGAAATTGTATCGCCGATTTGGTGAAGATACATCAATTATTCAAAAAGTAGAGCATTTCTTAAATCAATTAGATAGGTGGAGAGGAAGAGCTAGACAAGGTTCACTATCTGAATTGATTTGGCAAATGTATCGAGAAACGGGATATTACGATTTTATCGGTGGAATTGCTGGTGGCAGACAACGTCAAGCAAACTTACGAGCGTTGTATGACAGAGCTCGTTCTTATGAAGCGACTTCGTTCCGAGGACTTTTCCGCTTTCTTCGTTTTATAGAACGAATGGAAGAGCGAGGAGATGATTTAGGAGCGGCTCGAGCGTTAGGAGAGCAAGAAGATGTCGTAAGAATTATGACGATTCATAAAAGTAAGGGGTTAGAATTTCCCGTTGTGATAGTAGGCGGCATGGATAAGCAATTCAATGATCGAGATTTAAAGAGCCGCTATTTATTACACAAAGATTTAGGATTTGCAACGAAATATATTGACCCAGAGAAACGAATCATGTACCCAACCCTTATGTACCATGCATTACAAAAAGAGAAGCATCGAGAAATGCTCGCTGAAGAGATGCGTGTATTATATGTGGCGTTAACTAGGGCTAAAGAAAAGCTAGTCATGATTGGTACAGTCGCCTCGTTGGAGAAGAAAAATAAAGAATGGAAAAAATGGATGGATCACGGTGAATGGGTGTTGCCAGCTTCTTATCGATTACAATGCAAAAGTTATGTTGATTGGGTTGCGCCAGCGTTAATTCGTCATAAACATGGGGAATTATTGCGAGAAGAATTACCGATACCAAATATAGATAAAGCTATATTTGAAGATGAATCAAACTGGCGTATTACGACGACAAAAGCGACAGATTACTTGCGAATGGACGGAATTGATGCACAAGATCATGAGGTATTAGAGCAAGCAATTAAGCAATGGCAACCATTACATCTTAATCAGGACGAAAAGGAAGAAGTAAATCGAAGGTTATCGTACCAATACCTATATCAAAAAGCGATTCATCATCGTGCGAAACAATCTGTCACTGAATTGAAGCGTCAACGAGAAGTAGCAGATGAATATAGCGCTAATACTTTAATAGCTAAACAACAGCCGAAGCTTCAGCGCCCGCGCTTTATGCAAGAGAACCAGCGATTAACAGCTGCTGAAAAAGGGACAGCCATGCACGCAGTGATGCAGCATTTACCGTTTGAACGTGTGCTAACGGTAAATGAGGTTGCTGAATATGTGGAGCAGTTAGTAGAAAAAGAGTTTATTACAAGGGATCAAGCGGACGCTATTGATATACTAGCGATTCAAGCCTTCTACGAAACAAAGCTTGGAGCTCGTTTCATAGCAGCGGATCGAATATATCGAGAAGTACCATTTACACTAGCCTTACCAGCAAATGAAGTGTATGCAGATTGGAAGGAAGAAACAGAAGAGAAAGTATTCATTCAAGGTGTCATCGACTGCATTATTCCGCATGAAACAGGATATATCATTGTTGACTATAAATCGGATCAGATTACGGAACCAGTGGATGAATTAATGGAAGTGAAGCTAATGAAGCGATATCAAACGCAACTATCATTATATGCAGAAGCATTAGAGCGCATTTGGCGTAAGCCTGTACAAGAGAAATATTTATATTACTTTAATGGTCCTTGTATCATTCGTGTTGAGTAACTAGTAAAAAGAGCATCTTTAATAGGTGCTCTTTTTTTGGGAGGAGTTCATGCATGTTTCCACGTAAAACGACAACCTCGCCATTAATGCGAGGTTGCGTGCTATGTGGAAAGGTTTGGTTGATCAAGTGCGTCAGGATCAATTGGATTCGATGTACTAAATCCGTTATTCGTGTTAATGAAATCCCCGGTATTACCACTCCCAGACCCCGTGTTTGATTTTGATGAGGATTTAGGGGAGATATAAAAGGAATCGCCGAAATTAATGACGCCCCCACCGACGCTATTGATTTTAATTGGTCCGACAATCGAAGGCATATGCTTCACCTACCTGTTCCGATGCTACGTTTTATATAGTCTATGCATCGATCCAATCAATGTTCTCATTCTCTTAAAATACGAAAATGTTTAATTCGCGATTCACTTTCTATCGATTCTAAACTACCAATTTGAAATAAACTAGAAGAAGCAACCCCAATTATTTCAACATTTTCAACATCAATATAAGGAGACTGTTGGAGATGGTTTTGTTCAATAGCAGGTTGTGTTTTGAATTGAGGAAGCTCGATTTTAAATAAATCAAAGTCTGAGAAAGAAAATTCCTCCCCAGTAAATGTTGCTCCTTCTTTTTGGATGGCAAGAGCTTTAGATTGAAGGTTTGCTTCCGCACCATCACCAATTTCGAAAATGGCACTATTCAAAAGAGAAATAACTTTCGCTTGCTTCACTCTAGACGTACGCTTATCCATGTGTTGCACTCTCACCATTACGCCCGAGTGGCACGAAAGGGGTTATAATGATTGATTCTGGTGGAGTGTCAAAGATAGAGGAAAGAGCCATCTGCTCATTATCCCCAATCAAAAAAGTAGAAGAAGAAGAAATGGCGTCTATTTTTACATTGCCTATTTGCAATTGGCAGTTGTGTACTTCAAACATCATACATTCCCATCTCCTTTATTTTGCATAAATTGATGCAAAGATTGATTTATTTCTTGCTTAATTTGCTCCACAATGTTCCTGTAATGTTTCTCTTCGGCAACATCATTTTGTCGTGACAACTGTTCCATGTAATGCGTCACTCGATTCCCCAGTTGCTTTTGAATATCTTGTAAAATGAACTGTTCATAAGTAGCATCAATCTCTTTGTTATATTGTCTAGCAATAGATTGTAAATGTTTTGGCCCTTCATTTGTTAAATAATCACTCAATTCTTTCACAATGTTGTCTTTAACCGATTGGGCAGTATTCGATTTCGTTGGTGAAGACTGTTGTTGCGGTATGGAAACATCCTCTATACCAATGCCGTTCCCCGGGGTGAAGCCTATATTCAGTGTTCCTTCTAACGTTTCAATCTTTAATTGGTCAAACTTATATTCAATTTTTTCGATATTCGAAGTCGGCTGTTGTGTAACTTCCATTTCTGCTTCCAATTTTTCTAATCGTGTTTCTAGCGATTTTATTTTTTCTGCTTGTTGTTCCACTCTATTATTTAAATGCTGGATGTAATCATTCCAAGCTTGGTGTTGGTTCACGGTTCACTCCCCTTTCTAGGCATTGGTCTATGGTAGTATATGAATCGCATTTCAATGCTGTGCGTAGTTAATAAGCTAATGGTACAAACGGTGGTTGCTCAATGGCTTCTGCTTTCTCTGCGGGTTCTACAAACCCTCCCGTATTATAAAAGCTTGACTGCGATTGAATGACTCCAGCACTGCCAATTTGTAATACAGAAGAGTTACTAACCGATCCAACTTTAAATGAATGAATAGAAATCGTTTGATAAATGGTGTAGTTCATCCTTATCCCCCTTAAACGTTTTCGTTGACGATCGTCGGTTGATCAACAGAATCTTGATCTTGGACATACGTAATGGAATTGGATAAGTCGATGGATATGCCGTCTCCCGTATTAAACGATCCGCCCCCGGCGTAGGTTTTGGCAGAGCTTTCTGGTGCTATTGCATACACATCCCCGATATTAAATATGCTAGAATTAGATATACTAATGACTTTTACTGCTCCAACTTGCGCAGGGCATAGGGCATACCTCCTTCACATGTAGTGTATGTACAAAGGATAGGTTGGTGCGTGGTTTTTGCATAAACTTGAGGAGTAAATGGAGGAGATAAGGAGGGGTGGAATGGGACATCACGCAACTTCATTACAAGCTTCAAAGCGATTAGAATGGATTGATGCAGTAAGGGGATTGGCTATATTTGGTATATTTATGGTTAATGTACCAGCGTTTAATGCGCCTTATTTTATGTACGGTGGAGAAGAAGTGTATTGGGATAGTGATGTAAGTCATGCTATTCAAGCTTTTATTGATATGTTTTTCCAAGCGAGTTTTTATACGTTGTTTTCTTTTTTGTTCGGATTTGGGATGTATATGATGAAAGAACGCCTAATTGATAAAGGATACGGTTGGACGTATAAGAAAATCCTCGTTAGAAGGCTAGTTGCTTTACTTTGCTTCGGCCTCCTGCACGGGCTGTTTTTATGGCATGGAGATATTTTATTTACCTATGGAGTTATTGGCTTTTGGTTGTTTTTGTTCTTTGAACGAGAAGCAAAGACAATGGTGCGATGGGCTTTCGGTTTATTAACTGTATATGCCATCTGGATTGGGGGCGCTCTATTTGCGGCGAAGGACTATTTATCCTTTGTGAATGAAGAAGAGATTGTACAAGCTATTATGGCGTATCAGTCTGGAACGCTTGGTGAAGTGTTAGGGCAAGTCCGCCACGATTGGTTGTACGCAAATGGAAATCTGTTTAGCTGGATTTTACAAACGTTTACCTTGCTACCAATGTTTTTGTTAGGCATGTACTTCTGTAAAAAACGCTTGCTTCACGATGTTGATACCCATGCTCCGATGTTACGAAAGTTGTGGGGCGTATCGTTTCTTTTCTTTGTTTCGTTCAAAATCGTCCCATACTTTTTTGGGAATCCAGAGTGGTTTCAATATAGTTTGCAAGATAGTATAGGTGGATCTGCTAGTGCCATATTCTATATCCTATCTGTGACGTTATTGTTCCAGAAACGAATGATTCATAAGTTTTTTAAACCGTTTACTTATGTCGGAAGATTGTCGTTAAGCAATTACATCTTACAATCTATCATTTGTTTTTTCTTGTTTTATTCTATTGGTTTCGGCTGGTATGGCGATGTATCCCCTTTAATGAGTGTAGTGATTGTCGTGCTTGTGTATAGCTTGCAAGTGTATGGGAGCTATTGGTGGTTACAGCATTTTCAGTTTGGTCCTATCGAATGGCTATGGCGAATAATTACGTATAGAACGAAACAGCCATTTAGGCGAAAGGTATTAGAACAAGCGAACGAATAAAAAAATAAAATATAGTAAAAAATAACCATGCCTTATAGCTTACCTATGTGGTATAATCAAGTTAATCAGATTCAACGTTACATTGAACACTCTGTTGAATCTCGATAAAGGCAAACCTAATGAAAGTTAGGGACGCAAAACTTTAGGGGCTAAGGGCAAAGTGGTTATTGTCTATGCTAGCCAGTTTCCGAAAGATGACGGGTGAATAATGTTGAAACCCACTTTCGGTCGGTCATGATAACGTTTTTTCATGTATAGGTGAAAAAAGTATCTATCTTTTGGAACGTCTATAAATTTTTTGATCAGCCATACATGTTTCCAAAAGAAGAGATTATCTTAGCTTCTCCTGTACAGAATGAAATGATTATGGAGACCAATCGTCCTTTTTGTAGGACACAGTTTTCTAATGTGCATCCAATTGGTGAAATTGGAGACTTTGAGTTTTTTCGAGTGATTTCCCCTTAAAATTCACTTGTGGCCTTACGTTCTTGTAGCGTAAGGTTCTTTTTTTAGCTGGGAACGTAATTTTTTAACAAAAATGAGGGAGGAATGTACGTGAAATCGATTAAAGGTAAATGGCTTACTTATTTCATCGGATTTGCTGTTATAATAGTGCTATTTGTAGGAGTTGCAAATTATTGGTATGGAATGAAAGTGTCTGAAAAGCAAATAAAGTCCTCTATTGATCATTCTGTTTCTCACTTAAGTGATACAATTGGGCAATTTATGGGGAAGTTTAGTGAATCCATTGAGACGTATTCGAATGTAGATATGGTTCAAAACGTTGTACGAGATTCTGAAGCGTATTACAAATCCACGATGCAATTATTTAAATCTTTTCAGGAAAATCATCCAGAAGCAGTATTTACATATTTCGGTCCAGAACGAGTGTTATTAGATAATAAGAAGTTAGTCACATGGCCTGATTCTACACAAGAGTTAGCCAAACAAAAGGAGTGGATAGCAACTGATCAAGAGTGGTATCAACAAGCGGTAGCAAGTAAAGGGGAAGTGGTTTGGTCTGATCCGTACATAGATAGCACGACGGATATTCCAATGGTAACAGCGTCCATGTCTGTTGAGAAAGATGGCCAGCTGAGTGGTGTCATGGCAATTGATATATCCTTACAACACTTAGCAGATCAAATGGCAACGTACGCTACTACTGAGAAAAGTAAATTATGGATTGTGCAGCAAATGGATAATCAATCGAAAGTGATATCTAGTACGCAGAGCGAAGAATCGAATACAGCCATTGAAGATAAAGCGTTAGCACAATTATTATTTACGAATGAATCAGGACAATTTCATCATAACGGGCAATACGTATCGTACCAAACGATTGATTCAACTGGTTGGAAAGTAGTTGAATTTGTTGACGAATCTTATATTGCTTCTAGTATGAAAGGGATTGGGTCTGTAACGGGTCTTGTTAGTATAATAGTGATTGGTATTGCTGTAGTAATTGCGTTCGTCATTGCCAATCATGTGGCCAAACCAATTACGTCATTAAGTGAACAAGTGAATAAAGTGGCTTCAGGAGATTTAACCGTTCAAATAGAAAAAATGAGTCAAGATGAAATTGGTCAGTTGGCAGATCATTTTAATCAAATGGTAGCCAATATGAAAAAGCTCATCGAAACAGTCCGTCAATCCGCTCTTCATGTAGCTAGTTCTGCAGAAAATTATAGTGCAGTAGCAGAGGAAACGACTGCATCAAGCCAAGAAGTTTCTTCAGCTGTTGGGCAGATTTCGATTCAAGTAGCTCAATCAGCAGAAGAAGCCACAACTACAAAAGAGAAAACCGTTTCTTTGTCAGAGCAATTAGAACAATTTAATGAACGAGTAGAAAATATCAACAAACTATCCATTGAAAGTAAAGAAAAGAACGAACTAGGCTTACGTCAAATGGATATTCTTCAAGAACAAACAGAGCAGTATAACCAAGTTATTACAGCTGTTAGTAATGTCATCATTAGTTTATCTAACGAAGTGCAAGCCATTGAACATATTATTGATACCATTCATGCTATTTCTGATCAAACGAATTTACTTGCGTTAAATGCAAGTATTGAAGCCGCTAGAGCTGGTGAACATGGAAAAGGATTTGCGGTTGTTGCAGAAGAAGTTAGAAAGTTAGCTGAACAAACATCTACGGCTACAAATCAAGTAACAGATACGATTCATCGTGTAGAACAAGAGTCTCAAGCAGCGGTGAAGGAAATGGAGAATACGAAAGAAATTTCTGTTAAACATGATAAAACAGTGCAAGAAACAGAGCGAGCGTTTCGTAGTATTGCTAAAAGAATGGATTACATTTCTGAGTCCATGGATGATTTAACTACAGGTATTGCTGTAATTAATCAATTTAAAGATGAAGTAGTGGAATCGGTACAGCATATAACTGAAGCGTCTCAGCAGTCCGCATTATCAGCAGAAGAAGTAAGTAAAGCATCAGAAGAGCAAGTGACTGCTTTTAATACAATTGCTAGTTCAGCAGAAGAATTAAATAGCGCTAGTAGTCAGCTGGAGAATGTTATTCAAATATTTAAACTAAATGATGAACGGCCAAATGACACAAATGAAAGAAGTTAGTTGGATTCATTCCCCTTATTGATTACAATATAAGTAAGTGAACATAAGGAGGGGAAGTATTGGATTTACATTTAACAGGAAAGAAAGTGTTAGTTTTAGCAGCTAGTAAAGGACTTGGAAAAAGTATAGCCAAACAGTTTCTTCGTGAAGGGGCACATGTTTTAATTTGTAGTCGTAAACAAGAACATTTACTGCAAGCTGTACAAGAGATTCAATCAGATGGTGATAGTGAAGGTAGGTTATTCACACAAGTATGTGATCTCACGGACGAACAGAGTATTACCAAGTTATTTGAAGTGGCTAAGGAGCAATTAGGTGGCGTTGATATTTTAATTAATAATGCTGGTGGTCCTCCAGCTGGTTCCTTTATGCAATTGGATGACGAAGCATGGCAAGGAGCATTTGAATTAAATTTACTAAGCTATATTCGAGCTAGTCGATTAGCCATTCCGTTCATGCAACAAGCTGGGGGAGGACGTATCCTCAATATCGCTTCTTCCTCTATTAAACAACCGATTGACGGATTAGTATTATCCAATACGTTTCGAAATGGTATTGTTGGATTATCAAAGACGCTTGCGAATGAATTTGCAGAGGATGGTATTTTAGTGAATACGTTGGCTCCTGGAAGAATAGGAACGGAACGTGTTGCGGAGTTAGATAGTATTCGAGCTGAAAAAAGAAGTATCTCCATCGATGATGTCACAACAGAAATGGTAGCCAAAATACCGCTTGGCCGCTACGGTACTCCAGAAGAATTTGCAAAAACCGCTGTATTTCTAGCTTCTTTTGCGAATACATACATTACCGGGCAGTCGCTTTTAGTTGATGGTGGATATGTGAGATCTATATAAATGTGGGAAAAAGGGCTGTCTGACAAAGGCATAGAGACAGTCTTTTTCTTTACTAATCATTTGCATAAGGGGAATAGGATGTCGATTTTTTTGGAAAAAATACTATTGCTATTGATAGAAACAGATGCTACTATTTAATTAATGAAATGGTGCAAACGTATTCATAACTAATTTAAAGAGGTTTTGCCAGATAAATTATGTGCATTAAAGAAGCCTTTATATTCCTATTTACATACTAATGCAAACGATTGCACAAAAAATACGAAGTCTCTTTATATTTTTTTAAAATATGTGAAAGCGCATTCATTTAGTGAACTTTATTACAAGGGGAGTGTTAGTAATGTTAAGAAAAACAAAAGGGATTCTAGTTGCGATGTTCGGATCCGTACTTATGTTAGCGGGGTGTTCGTTTTCATCAGGTGATTCAGACGGTGCAACTGGTGGGGAAAAAGTAACGGTAGATGTTTTTCAATTTAAAGTAGAATTTAAAGAGCAATTTGACAAGTTAGTCGAAACGTATGAAGAAGAAAATCCTAATGTGGATATCAATGTGAAAACAGTAGGTGGAGGAAATGATTACGGAGCTGCATTGAAATCGGCTTTCTCATCAGGTGAAGCACCTGACATCTTTAACGTAGGTGGTCCAGCTGATGTTGAACAGTATAAAGATTATGTAGTCGATTTATCTGACACGAAATCTGCTGAAGCTGCATTAGATGGTACGCTTTCTAGTGTAACAGTAGATGGTGACGTATACGGCTTACCTTATAATCAAGAAGGGTACGGCATTATTTACAATAAGGAAGTATTTAAAGAAGCCGGTATTGAACCAACAGAAATTAAAACGATGGATGATCTAGAAGAAGCGACTAAAACGTTAGACAACAAGAAAAAAGAGCTTGGAATTGAAGCACCATTTGCCTTACCTGGTAAAGAAACTTGGGTAATGGGGATTCACTTAGCAAATGCTTATCTAGCAGATGAATTTGATCATGATGTAATGAAAGCGTATGAATCGGAAACGGTTGCCTTTGAAATGGGAGACCAAATGAAACGTTTCTTAGATTTACAAAATGAGTATTCTGTTCAACCAACATTAAGCCTTGATTACTCTCAGCAAGTAGAAGAGTTGTTCTCTTTAGGACAAGTGGCGATGATTCAACAAGGGAATTGGGTATATAATACAATTTATGAAATGGATACAGATTTGGCCGAGAACAACATTGGGTTATTACCAATCCCGGTAAAAGGTTATGAAGGTAGCATTCCAGTTGGCGTACCAATGTATTGGTCATTAAATGGGGATTCTAGTGAAGAAGAAATTCAAGCAAGTAAAGATTTCTTAGATTGGTTATATACATCTGACCAAGGAAAAGAATTTGTTATGGAAGAGTTTAAGTTTATCCCTGCTTATGAAGGATTTGATTCTTCTAAAATTGCAGATCCTCTATCACAAGAAATATATAAGTACGCAGAAGAAGGAAATACATTAGGCTGGGTATTCATGGGTGCTCCTACATCATGGACAACGAACAAACTTGGTGTTTATATGCAAGAATACATTGCTGGTGATATTACTTGGGAAGAGCTAGAGCAAAAAGCGACAAAATCATGGGAAGAACCGAGAAAATAAAATTAATAAAGCGAAAGCGCCTCGGTATGCGACGAAGGGACTGGACTGATCCGCATGAGATAAAGGAAACACGGAGAGCGAAAGCGAACGATGTTGACTTATCGTAAGGAGGAGAAGGAAGTAACAGAAGTCGCAGAGGCGGCAGTAGCTGGATAATAAAAGCGAAAGCGCCTCGGTAATCAGTAAATAAGAAGAGGCTAACAGCGGCGGAAACTTGTTAGCCTCTTTTTATAAGCTACTGACATGGAAGGGGGATGGTTCACATGCATAATCGAAGTATTGCATTCTGGCTCTTTCTTACGCCAGTGATGCTAGGTCTAGGGCTTGTCGTTGTCGTACCCTTTATATATGGATTTATATTTTCCTTTACAGATTGGGATGGATTGAAAGCAACGACGTTTATGGGTTTAGAAAACTACGTAAGATTATTTAAAGAAGAGGAGTTTCTTTCTTCCATTTGGTTTACGACTAAATTCGCTTTCGTATCCATTGTTTCGTTAAACGTTATTGGGTTAGGACTTGCGTTAATTGTGACACGCAATATCAAAGCGAACAATGTATTAAGAACAGTATTTTTTATGCCGAACTTAATTGGTGGACTTATTTTAGGTTTTATTTGGCAGTTTATTTTTGTAAGTGTATTTAATGATATTGGAGAACTAACAGGAATTGCGGCATTCCAAGGGTGGCTATCGAATTCCGAAACAGGATTCTGGGGGCTTGTCATTTTAACCTCTTGGCAAATGGGTGGCTATATTATGATCATTTACATTGCTTACCTTGAAAGTATTCCGAAAGACTTGATTGAAGCTTCTAAGATTGATGGAGCAAATAGCTTTCAACGATTTAAGCATATTACATTTCCACTTGTTGCGCCTGCGTTTACGGTTAGTATGTTCTTAACGCTTTCAACAGCTTTCAAAATTTATGACCAGAACTTATCATTAACCAATGGTGGCCCTGGGAATGACACGCAAATGGTTGCAATGGAAATCGTTCGTACGGCTTTTGCTGAAAATGAAATGGCTTATGCACAGGCGAAAGCAGTAATATTCTTCATGATTGTCGCAGTCATTGCACTTACGCAAGTGTATTACAACAAGAAAAGGGAGGTTGATCTATAATGAAAAAAGAAAGCAGAGGATTATATTTCATAGAAGGACTAGGGATTCTGCTAGGCTTATTATGGATCGCTCCGTTCTATCTTATGATTGTAAACGCTTTTAAAACGAAACGTGAAATTTTCTCTGGTGTGTTAGGGTTACCTGAATCACTACAATGGAGTAACTTTATACAAGCGTTTCAAGATTTGGAGTTTTTTAAATCCCTATTTAATAGTGTCATGATTACAGTGTTAAGTGTAGTAATTATTTTATTCTTTTCTGCTATGGCTGGTTATGCTTTAGCACGTAATAAAAGTAAATTAAGTGGTGTACTATTCTTGATTTTCGTAGCGGCAATGTTAATTCCTTTCCAATCCGTCATGATACCACTTATATCGTTATTCGGACAAGCAGAAATGCTGCATGCAGGTGGTTTGATTTTTATGTATTTAGGATTTGGCTGTAGCTTGTCCATATTCTTATATCATGGAGCGATGACAGGTATTTCTAAGTCGCTAGATGAAGCAGCTATTATGGATGGTGCTAATCGTTTTCAAGTGTTTTGGCATGTCATTTTCCCATTATTGAAACCGATTTCTGTAACCGTTGGCATATTGAATGTTATATGGATATGGAATGATTACTTATTACCATCCTTAGTATTAAGTGAAGAAAATGCAACTATTCCATTGAAAATGTTCTACTTCTTCGGTCAATATACGAAACAATGGCATTTAGCGTTAGCTGGCTTAACTATAGCAATTATTCCAGTAATTATTGGCTACTTCTTTGCCCAGAAACAAATTATTAAAGGGGTATCAGAGGGAGCGGTGAAATAGGTAAGTGTAGAAAGAGGTAGATCGTATTGTCTGTAACAATTAAAGATGTAGCAAAGCAAGCAAATGTATCCCCTTCTACTGTATCACGAGTCATTTCGGATAGTGATCGGATTAGTGATAAGACGAAGCGAAAAGTAAGAAAAGTGATGGAAGAACTAGGTTATCATATTAACGTGAATGGAAGAGTGCTAGTCAGGCAATCGACAGAAACGATTGGCATTGTCATGAAGGGGTCATCGAGTCATTCGTTAGATAATCCGTTTTTCTTTGAACTATTGCGTGGAATAAGTAACGCTTGCCACCAACACCATTATCATTTACAAATTACGACTGGGGATTCTGAAGAAGCGATTTTCCAAGATGTCGTGAACATGGTACAAGGAAAACGAGTAGATGGCATTATTGTATTGTATTCGAAAGATGATGATAAAGTTGCTCCGTATTTAGTTGAGCAAGGGTTTCCTTTTGTAATGATTGGAAAACCGCTGTTTCATTCGAATAACGTTATGTATGTCGATAACGATAACGTAGCAGCAAGTAAGGAAGTTACAGAATATTTAATTCAGCTAGGGCATAAGAGGATTGGATTTGTTGGAGGAGATTTTCATTTTGAAGTAGCTACTGCAAGATTAGAAGGCTATAAGCAGGCCCATCGAGCTAATGGACTGCATGTAGATCATCGTTACATTCAACCGATTCAGCTTAATCGAAGTAATGCAGATAAAGTAGTGACTGAATTGTTAGCCTTATCACAACCGCCGACTGCTTTCGTTGTTACGGATGATTACAACGCATTGTCTGTTATGCAATCGTTACAAGCTCATGGACAACAAGTACCTAGAGATGTCAGTGTCGTGGGATTTAACAATACTATCATTTCAAAATTATCAAGTCCTACTATTACAACTGTGGATACGCAGTCTTACCAGTTAGGATTTGCATCAGCGAATAATATTATTGAGTTACTTACGAAGCCAGATATGGTGAAGCGAAGTACTATTATACCAACGCAAATTATTAAACGAGATTCCTGCAAGTCTATTAACTAAACCATAGGAGAGATGACAATGAACGTAGTAGTATGGAATGAATTCAGACATGAAAAAGAAAATCAAGTTGTAGCAGATATTTACCCAGAAGGGATTCATGGTGCTATCGCAGCTTTTCTACAAAAAGCAGGTCACAACGTTACAACAGCTACATTAGATGAAGAACAGCACGGTTTAACAGATGATGTACTAAATCAAGCAGATGTACTTGTATGGTGGGGACATAAAGCGCATGATGAAGTGCAAGAGGAGATTGCTGAGAAAGTAAAACAACGTGTATTAGAAGGTATGGGGCTTGTTGTACTACATTCTGGTCATTTCTCCAAAGTATTTAAGAAACTGATGGGTACAACGTGTGATTTGAAGTGGCGTGAAGCAGATGAAAAGGAGCGTATATGGGTAGTCGATCCATCTCACCCGATTACAGAGGGTATTGGTGAGTATATTGAAATAGAGAAAGAGGAAATGTACGGGGAACACTTTGACATTCCAACTCCAGATGAACTTATTTTCGTAAGTTGGTTCGAAGGTGGCGAAGTATTTAGAAGTGGGGCAACGTTCAAACGTGGTCGCGGGAACATATTCTACTTCCGACCTGGTCATGAAACGTACCCAACATATTATCATGAACAAGTACAGAAGGTAATCCAGAACGGTGTTCAATGGGCAGCGAATAAAGGTACACCTAAGTTTGTATATGGAAATGCACAACCGTTAGAAGAAATTAAAGAAAAGTAAGTGGCAGAGGAGTGAGGAAAGTGAATAAATTGAAAGTAGCGGTAATTGGGTGTGGAAGTATAGCGCAAAATAGACACCTAATTGAGTATCATAACAATGAACAAGCTGAAATTGTAGCGGTATGTGACAAAGTCGAATCACGCGCGAAAGCCACGGCAATTCAATACAATGCCAAGGCATATACGAGCTATCAACAATTACTAGCAATGGAAGATATCGATGCAGTAAGTGTGTGCTTACCGAATGCTCTACACGCTCCTGTAACGATTGCTGCCTTAACGAAGGATTGCCACGTTCTATGTGAGAAACCAATGGCAACGTCGAGAGAAGAAGCGGAGAAAATGATTGTAACTGCAAAGGATTTTAATAAGAAACTGATGATTGCGCATAATCAACGCTTTGCGTCTTCGCATGAAAAAGCGCGCGACTTAATTGCTTCTGGAGCGATTGGTAAAGTGACTAGCTTCCGTACTACTTTCGGTCACGGTGGTCCTGAAGGGTGGAGTGCTGACGGTTCTGATAGCTGGTTCTTCAGAAAGGATGAGGCGTTTATCGGAGCAATGGGCGATTTAGGCGTTCATAAAGCAGATTTATTACGTTACATTTTAAATGAGGAAATTGTTGACGTTGCTGGCTTTATTGAGAATAATGTGAAAGAAAATAGTACAGTGGATGATAATGCTGTGTGTATTCTACGTACAGAAAGTGGCATTATTGGAACGCTCGCAGCAAGCTGGGCTTACGTGCCGAATGAAGATAACTCGACGATTATTTATGGGGAAAAGGGAACGCTACGTATGGAAGATGATCCAGAACATGCTCTTATTGCTTCCTATCGTGATGGAGAAGTTGTGAAATATCAATTAGGGAAAATTCAAACAAATGATGCGGGTGGCCAAACGAGTTCCTGTGTGGTGGATCATTTTATCGATTGTATTATAGAAAATAAAGAACCACTCATTAATGGTGAAGAAGGAATGCGTTCACTAGAAGTCATACTAGCAGCCTTACAATCCAATGAAACGAAACAAATTACGACAATAGTGAAGTGAGGAAGAAGATGAATAAATTACGAATGGGGATTATTGGCGTGGGTGGTATTGCTCAAACGCGCCATATTCCGGCTTTTCAACAACTAAGTGATGAAGTAGAACTGATAGCTGTACAAGATGTGAACAAAGAACGAGCCCAACAAGTTGCAGAGAATTTTCACATTCCGTATGTGTTAGATGAGTATGCATCATTATTTCCATTGGTGGATGCGGTTACAATTTGTACACCTAATAAATTTCATGCGGAGATTACAATTGCTGCGTTGAATGCAGGTGTGCACGTATTATGTGAGAAACCAATGGCTATTACAACGGAACAATGTGAAGCGATGATTCAAGCTGCAGAAGAGAATGATCGCTTACTAGCTATCGCTTATCATTACCGCTACATGCAAGAAGCACAAATTGCCAAAAAGGCCATTCAACATCATGCGATTGGCGATCCACTTGTCGCACGAGTGCAAGCCATGCGGAGAAGGAAAGTGCCTGGTTGGGGTGTATTCACGAATAAAGCATTACAAGGTGGAGGTAGTTTAATTGATTTTGGTTGCCATCTATTAGATTTATCTTTGTGGCTGATGGATGATCCGAAACCAGTTGAAGTCAATGCCAAGACGTATAACCGTTTGAGTAAACAACCAGGGCAAGTGAACGACTGGGGTACGTTTGATCATGAAACCTTTGAAGTAGACGACCATGTAACGAGTTATGTTACTTTTGAGAACGATTTAACGATGCAATTTGAATGCTCATGGGCAGCGAATATTAAAGAAGACCATACAACATTAAGTATTTCTGGAGCTGATGGAGGCTTAAATGTGTTTCCGCTGGAATTATACCAGTCAGATTATGGCGTTGTATGGAACAGCCAGCCTGTATTAAAAGAAGATGCACCTTCTGAAGGGTATGCTCAAGCTCGTAATTTTGTCCAAAGCTGTTTAGGGAATGAGGAACTTGTAGTAAAACCAGAACAAGCGTTAAAGGTTACGAAGCTCATTGAAGCGATTTACGCAAGTAGTGGAGCGGGAACAAGTATTAAATTCACATAAAGAACGGGGGAGTATGGAATGAAATTAGGCGTGTTCACGGTACTTTTTTCTGATATGTCTTTTGAGGAAATGCTTGATTATGTGCAAAGCGCGGGTCTTAAAGCAGTAGAGATTGGTACAGGAGGTTATCCTGGCAATGCCCATTGTAAAGTAGATGAATTGCTAGAGAGTGAAGAAAAACGAAAAGAATATATAGAAAAAGTTACATCACGTGGCTTAACAATTAGTGCCTTCAGTTGCCATGGTAATCCAATTTCACCTGATCCACAATTTGGTCGAGCATCCCATGATATTTTTGTGAAAACGGTGAAGCTTGCCCACTTAATGGGTGTGCCAGTTGTCAATACATTCTCAGGTACACCAGGTGGAGCGGAAGGGGATACAACACCTAATTGGCCTGTAACTCCTTGGCCTAATGAATATACGAGCGCGCTTCAATGGCAATGGGAAGAAAAGCTTATTCCGTATTGGAAAGAGCAAGGGAGATTCGCACAAGAACATGGTGTGAAAATAGGTTTAGAACTACATGCGGGATTTCTTGTGCATACACCGCACACGATGTTAAAGCTTCGTGAAGCAACATGCGAAGCTATTGGTGCTAACTTAGATCCCAGTCATTTATGGTGGCAAGGTATTGACCCAGTTGCCG
Organism: Pontibacillus litoralis JSM 072002; assembly: GCF_000775615.1. Classification (GTDB taxonomy): domain Bacteria; phylum Bacillota; class Bacilli; order Bacillales; family BH030062; genus Pontibacillus; species Pontibacillus litoralis. The sequence continues at coordinate 107,980 of NZ_AVPG01000005.1, read as the reverse complement.
CAATCAAAATATTAGGAAAAGCCAATGCAATTCATCATTTCCATGCAAAAGACACGTATATTGATCAAGAAAACGTCAATATGTATGGTCTAACGGATATGCAGCCATATGGTAACGTACAAACGAGGGCATGGACTTTCCGTTCGGTTGGTTACGGTCACAGTATCCAAGAATGGTCTAATATGGTAAGTGCTTTACGTACGTTTGGTTACGATCACGCTATTAGCATTGAACACGAAGATCCTATTATGTCGATTAAAGAAGGCTTTAACCAAGCAGTGAAAAATTTAAAAGCGGTGAACATAGAAGAGCAACCAGCCGACATGTGGTGGGTGTAAGGAAACAAGGAGGGTAATGGAAATGAAAAACGAAGTAGGATTTATGGGAGGAATATACGCGGTTTGTGAATGGTTTATGCAATTCTCCCTAGTTAATATTCAATGGTTTCTATTCAATATTCCCATCGCCCTCCTGCTTATAAATGTAATATACATACAAAGTGTGGAACAGTTCGTCTATGTTATGATGCCAGTTGCCTTGTTAGTGCCTGTCTTGTTTTTTCCAGCGTCGGTAGCAGTTATGTGTAAGGCAAGAGAGTGGGTTAGGAAAGAAGAAATGGAAGATAGAACGCGTACCTTTATTCATTACTATAAAGAAAATTATAAACATAGTATGTTAGGTGGGACTATTTTTACAGTGCTTTGGGGTATTCTGGTCTTAGACATTATATACTTTACTGGTCGTAATGTGATGCTGATGAATATCTTTCTAGCATTTAGTATTTTGTTGTTCGTCTTTACGGTTAATTTTTTCATTGTTTCCGCTCATTTTGATATGAAGCTTGGAATTAAATTGAAACAATCGTTGCTTCTCACTTTAGGTAGTCCCAAGTTATTTATTACCATTGCTGTTAGCCTTGGCATTATACTCTATATTAGCTTATATATATTCCCATTGCTTATTCCTTTTTTTACATGTTCGATGATGGCGTTTTTAGCTTTTGCAGCGTTTTATCGGTTGCAGAAGGAAGTTGTGGGAGAATAAGTTCAGCAAGAAGCAAGAAAAGGCTATTGACAAATTGCCAATAGCCTCTTTTAACTTTGTAAAGTGGGATGGTACGCTAAACCTGGCGGCTATCGCCGTTCTATTAACCTGCTAATACTTGTTTAATTTTATCGATTGCCCAATCTAAGTCTTCTTTGTCGATCACAAGTGGTGGTGCGAAACGGATTACAGTTTCGTGTGTTTCTTTACATAGTAGGCCTAGTTGTTTTAGTTGTTCACAGTATGGACGAGCTGGTTCAGTTAATTCAACACCGATAAATAGCCCTTTACCACGAACTTCTTTAATGACCGGGTTGTCGATAGATTTTAGTTCGCTCATCATATAGTCGCCTAGTTCTAGGGAGCGTTGTGCTAGTTTTTCCTCTTCTAGTACTTCTAAGGAAGCAATGGAGACAGCACATGCTAGAGGGTTTCCTCCGAATGTAGAGCCGTGAGATCCTGGGTTAAATACGCCAAGGATATCTTTGTTGGCTACGATACAAGAGATTGGGAATACGCCTCCGCCAAGTGCTTTACCTAGGATAAGGATATCAGGAGAAACTTCCTCCCAGTCACATGCGAACATTTTTCCTGTACGTGCAAGTCCTGCTTGAATTTCGTCAGCAATGTATAACACGTTGTTTGCTTGACATACGTCATAAGCTTCTTTAAGGAAACCTTCTGGCGGAATGTTAATACCTGCTTCTCCTTGAATTGGTTCAAATAGGAAAGCGGCTGTATTTTCTGTAATGGCTTCTTTAAGTGCTTCAACATCTCCATAAGGAATGATTTTGATCCCTGGTAGCATTGGTCCGAAACCACGTTTATACTCTGCTTCAGATGATAAAGAAACCGCTGTCATTGTGCGTCCATGAAAGTTACCTTCACAAGCAATGATTTCTGCTTGGTTTTCTGCAACACCTTTCACCTCGTATGCCCAACGGCGAGCTGCTTTAATCGCTGTTTCAACTGCTTCAGCACCTGTGTTCATAGGAAGTGCCATTTCTTTATTCGTTAATTTACAAATCTTTTCATACCATGGTCCAAGCTGATCATTGTGGAATGCACGAGAAGTTAATGTTACACGCTCAGCTTGTTTATTTAATGCCTCAATAATTTTAGGATGACGGTGACCTTGGTTTACAGCAGAATATGCACTAAGCATGTCCATAAAGCGATTGCCTTCAGGATCCTCTACCCAAGCGCCTTCAGCTTTTGCAATGACTACAGGAAGTGGGTTATAGTTCTTAGCCCCGTAATGTTGTGTTTGATCAATAATTTGTTCACTTGTACGTGTGCTTACCATTTTATTCCCTCCATGTTTTAAAAATTCCACCAATATTCACATTATAACAGCTATAATGAATTTTTTGTTTATTTTCTGAAATTCTTTCGTGATTTGTTTAGGAATGTGTGAAAGGAAAAGGGGGATGGAAGCGAAGTGTTCGCATTTTCGACATTTTTTTGGTATGATAGCGATGATTTATTATTGGAAGAGGAGGAAGATAATTATGACTCACTTACATATTACATCGTGGGTACTTGCTTTAATTTTATTGGCTTTGGCATTATGGTTTTATCGTTCAGGTAAAGAGAAACCAGGTAAAATTTCGCATATGATTTTGCGTTTGAACTATTTTCTAATTTTGTATTCTGGTGGCGATTTATTTGCACAATATATGGGGAATGCCTCAGGTGCAGTATTAGGAGAAGTTATCGTAAAAGCTATTGCAGGAGTTTGGATTATTTTTGCAATGGAAATGGTTTTAGTACGTACATCGAAAGACAAACCGACAAAGAGTGCATGGATTCAGCTTATTATTATGCTTCTTATTGCAATAATACTTGGCTTTGGACGTTTACCTATGGGTCTTGCATAATCCATAAAAAAACACGACTATCACTTATACGTGAGGAAGTCGTGTTTTTTTCTATTATTGAGGGGGGTAGGAAAATCTCTGAAAGTAGCGATCTTTCTTAATTACTATGATAATGATAATCGTTATCATTGTCAACCATTCTTTTAATTTTTTTAAAAAAAGATTTTAGAAAGGGATCCGCTTGTCCTTCGTCAATTTTTCTTTCTATAGACATATGTATGAAGAAAGAGTAATGATTCATGCTAGCTAAGAAAAGAAAGGATGATGGAGGTCATGTGCGGCATTAGTGGTTGGGTAGATTATAAAAAGGATTTAACCAAATATGAGAATATCATTCAGCATATAGCGAAAACGTTGTATTATCGTGGGCCAGATGAAACGAATAGTTGGATTAAGCCCCATGTTGCGTTTGGTCATCAACGGTTAATTGTTGTTGATCCAGAAGGTGGAGGTCAACCGATGACATTTCAATCAGGGGCTCATGCGTACACGATTTGCTACAATGGAGAGCTTTACAATACCGAAGATATACGAAAAGAATTAGTGGCACGTGGCTGGAGGTTTCAATCTCATTCCGATACAGAGGTACTACTTAAAAGCTATATGGAGTGGGGGGAAGGCTGTGTAGATCGGTTGAATGGAATTTTTGCTTTTGGGATATGGGATGGTTCGAAACAATCGCTTTTTATGGCGCGTGATCGTTTAGGGGTGAAGCCACTTTTTTATACGGAAAATGCAGGTGGATTACTATTTGCTTCTGAATTAAAAGCAATACTGGCTCATCCAAATGTTGAGCCGGTATTGGATGAAGAAGGATTGTGTGAAATATTGGCGCTTGGGCCGTCGCGAACGCCAGGGCATGGTGTATTTAAAGGAGTAAAGGAACTTAGGCCAGGTCATGTGGCGACGTTCAGTAGAGATGGATTAAAAGTTACACGTTATTGGAATGTACAAAGTCATGAACATGAGGATGATGCAGAGAAGACAGCGACGACCATTCGTGAATTGTTTGAAGATGCTGTAACAAGGCAACTCGTGTCAGATGTGCCGATTGGAACGTTTTTATCAGGAGGGGTAGATTCAAGTGCGATTACAGCCATTGTGGCAAATGATAGGAAACAACGGGGGGAAGAAGCATTACCGACGTTCTCTGTAAATTATGAGGAAAATGATAAATATTTCAAATCTAGCGCCTTTCAACCTAACAGCGATGAAGCGTTTATTCATGTTATGTCGCGCGCGTTTGCCACGAATCATCATACGTGTGTTATGAACAACCAACAGTTAGCCAAGATGTTGAAAGAAGCAGTTCGAATGAGAGATTTACCTGGAATGGCGGATGTAGATTCTTCTTTACTATGGTTTTGCCGGCAAATAAAGCAAGATGTAACGGTAGCTCTTTCGGGGGAGTGTGCGGATGAAATATTCGGCGGATATCCGTGGTTTTATCGGCAAGAAGAGTTAGAACGGGAAGGGTTTCCATGGATTCGTTCATCAAGATTGCGGCATCAACTTTTAACAGATGAATGGAAAGAGAAACTAGATTTACATGATTATATGATGACGAGGTATCATGACACAATGAAAGAAACTCCGAAATGTGCTAGGGATACGAAGGAAGAAGCCAAACGTCGTGAACTATTTTATTTAAATCAGAATTGGTTTATGACAACACTACTAGATCGAAAGGACCGTATGAGTATGGGGGCAAGTCTTGAAGTGCGTGTCCCCTTTAGTGATCATCGCTTGGTTGAGTATGTTTGGAATATTCCCTGGGAAATAAAAAGGTATCAAGATAGGGAGAAAGGCATACTGCGTAAGGCACTAGAAGGATTGCTTCCTCACGATGTGTTATATCGTAAAAAAAGTCCCTATCCGAAAACGCATCATCCGGCGTACACAGAAGCTGTTGTCGAGTGGATGAATGAAATATTAGAGAGTCATTCATCGCCATTATTTCAAGTGTTTGATCGAAAGCGCATTCGAGAATTAGTCGCTAGTGAAGGAAAAGCAATTCAAACTCCATGGTTCGGGCAACTGATGTCAGGACCACAATTGTTGGCTCATCTCGGACAAATAAATTATTGGATGGAACATTATAATGTCAAGATTGAAAGGTGAAGAAGTGCGCTTCCTTTGTTGGGGGCGTTTTTTTCTACATTTAATTAAAATATCGTCGCCACTGATTGACGTCAGGCAGGGAGAAAGGATAATCTTAAAAGTGGAGTAGATGAGAATAATGGAGGAAAGAAAATGAATAAACATCAAAGCTTGATTGCTATTTTTATGTTGCCATTTCTTCTTTTGTGCTCATTACCGAGCGTAATGGCCGAAGAGCAAGGAGAACAATGGCAAGAGGAACGAATGTATTACATAACGGTAGATCGATTTTTTAATAGTAATTCGGAAAACGATTACAATGTATCACCACAAAATCCGGAGGGCTACTATGGAGGAGATATTCAAGGGATTACTGCTAAATTAGATTATATAAAGCAACTGGGATTTTCGACAATATGGATTTCACCGATTTTAAGTAGCGAAGGTTATCAAGGTATGTCTGTGACAGATTTCCGTAAGGTGGATGAGCATTACGGTACGATGGAGGAGTTGCAAACATTAGTAGAAGAAGCGCATAAGCGTGAGATGAACGTTGTGATGGATATGGTTATAACAGAAACGGCCACTAGTCATTCATGGAAAGAAGAAGAATCGAAATCAGATTGGTATCATGATCCTGATTCTACTTCTTTAAACCTAGACAATGCTGACGTGCAAAATTATATGCTTGAAACGGCTTCGTATTGGATAGAAGAAACGGGGATAGATGGATTTTCGTTTCCAAACCTTGATGAAATGCCTCTTTCTTTTGTAGAAACGTATCGCTCGCACGTAAAGGAGTTAGATGAAGCGTTTTTATTACTTGGTAAATTGGACAGTAATGATGCTACTGCTGTAAATGGTTATCATGAAGCAGGAATCGATTTAGTTGTAAATACGTCATTTTCGGAAACAGCGTCGAAAGCATTTCAACAACCTAGTCAATCCGTTGACCATGTATTTCAACTATGGGAAGAAAATGTAGCATCACTCGAACACCCAGACCGAGTTGGGTTATTTCTTGATGCTCCAAACGACCGTTTTACAAGGAAAGCGATGGAGCAAGGTGAAAATCCAGCAACACGATGGAAGATTGCGTTGACGTACATGTATGCCGCGCCAGGAATTCCGGTTGTGCAATATGGAACAGAGTTTATGGTCGACCAAGGAGCCGATTCCCAGTCAGCTCCAATGATGAAATTCCAATCAGGAAATGATGAGTTAAAGACGTATATGGAGCAATTAGCGGCTATAAGCGATCAGTTTCCTGCAATGAATGTGGGAGATTTTGAACAAGTTGTCGAGGATGGTGCTTTTGGTGTATTTAAGCGAACGTATGAAGGGGAGTCTGTTTATATTGTTGTGAATAATGACGTTACAGCGAAAACAGTTGCTCTAGAAGATGTTCCCCAGGGAAAACAATTGCGAGGATTACTCCATGACTCCATTGTTCGCGAGCAAGACAATGGCGAATACAACATTGTTCACGAAAGAGAAATAGCTGATATTTATGTCGTTGAAGAAGATACGGGTATTAATTTTGTAGTTGTAGGGTTTATTGTAGCAGTTATGGCAGCGTTTATTGCCTTTGTCGTTATTGTGAGTAGAAAAAATAAGCAGTCCACACCTTCATAGAGAAAGGGAGTAGATGACATGTTAGACGATACGAGTTTCGCTATTCACCCAGGCAATGAAAGTAAAGTATTTGAGACGTCATTTCATGATATTGGGCGCATGGTTCAATACAAGCAGAAGGAAGAGGGCTTGTGTATTACAGGAGAACGTGGGTATGTCACCTTACAAGTGTATCGAGACGACATTATCCGTATTACGATGAATGCGAAGGATGTGCCAACGTGTCAATCAACACCAGCTGTTGTAGCAACCAAACAGCATATAGCAATAGAAGTAGAGGATCTTGGCGATTGGCTTACGTTTGCGACAAAAATGATGCACGTTATCATTCACAAAGATCCACTTCGCATTACGGTGAAAGATCAAGAAGGGCGGACAATCGTTTCGGAGCAAAAGTATGGGATGGCGTATAAAGCTAATGGGGAAGTGATCTGTTACAAAGAGAGGACCGAGCGTGATCACTTTTACGGATTTGGAGAGAAATCAGGTTTTTTAGATAAGCGAGGAGAAACGTATACGATGTGGAATACGGATGTGTATGCACCTCACAATCCAGAAACCGACGCATTGTATCAGTCCATTCCTTATTTTATGGTGTTGCGCGATGGTAAAGCTCATGGCATCTTTTTGGATAACAGTTATAAGACGACGTTCAATATGAAATCAAATGAGCAGTATTCTTTTAAGGCTGATGGTGGCGAGCTTGATTATTATGTAATGGCCGGCCCGTCTCCTAAGCAAGTACTAGAACAATACACGTATATAACTGGGAAGATGCCATTACCGCCTAAATGGGCATTAGGGTATCATCAGTCTCGGTATAGCTATCAAAGTGAACAAGAAGTACGTGAACTTGTGAATACCTTTTTAACTAAACAAATTCCAGTTGATGTTATTTATTTAGACATTCATTACATGGACGAATATCGAGTGTTTACATTTGATCCAGAGCGTTTTCCGAATCCGAAGCAGCTTATTCAAGAGTTGAAGGAACGTGGGATTCGGATTGTTCCAATCGTGGACCCGGGTGTGAAGAAAGATGCTGAGTATGAAGTGTATCAACAAGGAATTTATGGCGATTATTTCTGTAAATATATCGAAGGCGACATATATATTGGGGACGTATGGCCTGGTGAAAGTGCATTTCCTGACTTTACGGATGAAGCGACGCGCAAATGGTGGGGGTCTTTGCACAAATTTTATACCGATTTAGGCATTGAAGGTATTTGGAATGATATGAATGAACCAGCTGTATTTAACGAAGCGAAAACCATGGATACATCAGTTATGCATAAAAATGATGGCAATCCGGCAACGCATCGTGCCCTGCACAATGTGTATGGCTTATTAATGGGAAAAGCAACACATGAGGGGATGAAAGAGCATTTAGAAGGCAAGCGGCCATTTTTATTAACGCGGGCGGGTTTTGCTGGTGTGCAGCGATACGGAACGGTTTGGACAGGAGATAATCGAAGCTTCTGGGAGCATTTGCAAATGTCGTTGCCGATGTGTATGAATCTCGGTTTGTCTGGTGTGCCATTTACTGGTCCTGATGTGGGTGGCTTTGCCCATGATACGAATGGAGAACTATTAACGCGCTGGACACAGGTAGGAGCATTTACACCATATTTCCGCAATCATTCTGCGCTTGGTTTTCACTACCAAGAACCGTGGCAATTCGGGGAAAGAGAAGAAGCGATAATAAAACGATATATCCAGATGCGTTATGAATGGATGCCACAGTTATACACGCTATTCCAGCAAGCATCACTAACAGGCTTGCCAGTGATGCGTCCGTTACTGTTAGAGTATCCAGAAGATGAAAAAACATATAACTTAAATGACCAATTTATGATTGGAGACAATGTTGTCATTGCTCCTGTCATGCAGCCAAGTGTAACGGATCGCGCTGTTTATTTTCCAGAAGGAGAATGGGTGGATTATTTTACAAATAAAGCATATGAAGGGGATAAGATGCACCTGATTCATGCTGAGTTAGATACGTTGCCTATTTTCATACGTAAGGGGACGTTTGTGGCGCTCAGCTCATCTCGCCCGTCGACTATGACCGCACAAACCGATTTGACGCTCCATATTTATGCAAATACTTCTGGAGTGTATGAAAACACACTGTATGACGACGATGGAGAAACGTATCAGTATGAATCGGGTAATTATATGCAAATGCCAGTTAAGGTGACATGTAATGATGATAACGTGGAAGTGACTATCGGTAAAAAGGTTGGCAAGTACGTTCCTGCCTATGAGAATCTTTCCGTTGTAGTGCACGGATTAGCAGATAGTCAAACGTTTACAGTTAACGGAGAAAGAAAAAGTACGATTACAATGGAAAGCTGATTTTTTTTCATGCTTTACAATGCTCAGAATATTGTATATAATGTGTTATCAAATCCATATGTTGCCGGCGAAGAAGAGAGTACCGATAAGCGAGTTTGTAGCGAATCAGGGATGGTGGGAGCCTGATAACAAGCTTATCGAGAACCGGACTTCAGAGGCATTACCTTGAAGATTAGTATGGGTAATCGTTGCTCACGTTATCGAGCCTTGAGAGATTCTTAGGCGAAGTATGTCTATGGAATAAGAAGAGTGGTACCGCGGATAACCCGTCTCTTTTCACAGGAGAGCTGTGAAAAGAGGCGGTTTTTTGTGTTAATGGGGAGTTTGAGTAAGGGAATTTTGCTCGGAAATTTATGTTTGTGCGCGAAATCCGGTATTTCTGCTCGAAAATCTAGATTTCTGTACAAAAACCTTAAGTTTCTGCTCGAAAATCAAAATATGTGCGCGAAACTGCAGTTAAACTAGTTCTGGCTTCTATGTTGAGTAGCTGTTCTACAAGAAAAAAACCGATGCATATCACATCGGTGAGGTGGTTAAACCATTTGTTTGTCTTTGTGTGAAGACTGGGCACCTTTTTCATGTAGAACTTCAAACAAATTACGGTAATCTGAATAGGTTATGCAACCGCTTACATACTGTTGTTGGCAAAAATCGAGTAGCTGATTAACAGATTCGGCTCGATGGCCTTTTTGTTGTTCAAAATGATGTTTCAGTTGCTGTAGGTGCATGGTTTAATTCCTCCCTTTTTCTTCGTTGATTTAATGGTAACACATGAAAAAAAAGGGAAAAGGTACAGATGTACTAGGAATTCTTTTTTTTGTCATTTCTTCTTTTTCTTTGTTGGACAATACCCCAAGTGACCGCGATTACGATACCTAAAAATAATAGTATGATAGGTGAATATCCTACAAAAGTCACAACTAATAAAGAAGAAAATGCTTGTAAGTTGCTAATGGAACTTTGAAATGCTTGTTTTGTCTTTGCCCATGTTTGTAAATTTTCTTTATCTTTAGTCGAAGAAACAATACCAGTTTCCGTTATATTTAGCGTGATGGTAGAATAGTCGCTTTGATCTTGTAAGTAGTTCATTTTTCCTTGAATGACTTCTATTTCTTCTTGAATTCGTTCCAAGTCGGAGGCGATTTGAAGTAAATCTTCTGTTTTAGTTGCTTCATCCATAAACGTAAGGAGGCGTTCTTCTGTTTTTTGCTTAGCTTGAAGTCTAGCTTGGAAGTCAACGTATTGTTCCGTAACATCTTCACCTGTAATTTCCTGATTTGTAATCGTTATTTTTGTCGTGGAGAGTTGTTCAATAAATGAGTGGAATGTTTCTTGTGGAATGCGAATGGTAATCGTTGCATTGGTCCGATTATCTTCATCCTTGTGAATGGAACGATGGACCACGTAGCCTTTCTGTTTATCAATGTGTTGTTTCAGTTCTTTCTGGAAAGCTTGATATTCTTTAGTTTCTATTGAAATATGGCCGTTGTATATAATCATTTTGTCCTCTTGGCTCGTGTGAACAATTGGGGAGGAATCCGCATCAGCTACTTTCGAACTAGTAGAAGCTTCTCCATTCTTCTGTTTTATATTAGCTTGTTGACTTTTCTCGTCCAAGTTGATTTCTTCCACATCATCACTCAGCGTATTATTCCGTGTGTCTGTAGGGGCGTTATTACACGCTACTAACAATAGAACTAGGCTAATAAAGATTAGTTTTTTCATTAAGCAAGCCTCCTTTCTACTAGTTAGTCGAATAAGAAGCATAAAGGTTGCATTCATTTTATTGATTTTTCAGAAAAATATTTATCTGTTTTGAGGAGGAAGGGGAAAGGTATTTAATAAGGAGAGGGAACGTGAAACAGTGGCTCCCTCTCGTTTGTTTATTTCGTGTTTTTCTTTTTGGCACGCTGCTCCAGTTCGGAGTGTGGTTGCTGCTCGGCTGCATCTTCTGTATACCCTTGTGGATTTACGTTGGGTGCAATGGCTTTTCCTCTGTTTTGGTTGTTGCGTTTGCTCATTAAGAACACCTCCTGGCTATAGTTTTTGGCAGGAGGTGTTCTTTTATCCAATTAAATAAGCTGATGAGCTGTTGAGTAAGTTTTCCAACCGCCGTCAACATTACGTGCTTGGAAGCCATTTTCATTTAGAATTCGTGTAGCCAAATAGCCACGAAGTCCGACTTGGCAATACACGTAAATTGGTTTATCTTTCGGTAGTGCGTATAAATGTTGTCTTAATTCATCTAGTGGGATGTTAATGGCGCCGTTAATGAAGCCTTTATCCCATTCCTTAGGTGTTCGAACATCAACAAGGAAGCCGTCATTTTCTACGATTTGATCGATTTCATGCCATTGTACGACGTTGACATCTCCGTGTAAAACGTTAGTGGCAACGTAACCTGCCATATTCACAGGGTCTTTGGCGGAAGAGAAAGGCGGTGCATAAGCAAGCTCTAAATCTGGTAAATCTTCCACCGTTAAGTTTCCTTTTATCGCTGTAGCTACAACGTCTATTCGTTTATCAACACCGTCTTTTCCTACCATTTGTGCGCCAAGTATGTTGCCCTTCTCGGGATTGAACAATAATTTAATCGAAATTTGCTTAGCATTTGGGTAATAGCCGGCATGAGAAGCAGGATGTAAATGGACAACTTGATAAGGCACATCATGAGCAGATAAAAATTTCTCATTTAATCCTGTTGCTGCAACAGTATAATCAAATATTTTCACAATGGATGTACCAAGTGTTCCGTTGTATCGTTCTTCTTTGCCGTAAATATTGTTTGCAACAATTCGACCTTGACGATTTGCTGGCCATGCAAGTGGGATCATAACAGGTGTCCCTAATACATAATCCTTTACTTCAATGGCGTCTCCAACTGCATAAATGGCAGGATCGTCCGTTTGTAAATATTCATTCACAATGATGCCACCACGTTTTCCTAGTGTTAATCCAGCTTCTTTCGCTAGAGTATTTTCTGGTTGCACCCCTATGGAGAGAATGGTCATATCTGTATCGATTGTGCGTCCGCTTTCTAGTACTAATTGCTTACCGTCTTGCTCAAAAGCTTGCACACCATCTTCTACAATCAACTCGACACCTTTATCTTTTAATTCTTGATGAACAAATGCTGCCATTTCAATATCTATTGGTGCCATTACTTGCTGGCTCTTTTCCACGACAGTTACTTGTACTCCGCGTTCAACAAGATTCTCTGCCATTTCTAAGCCGATAAATCCTCCGCCAATAACAGTGGCTTTCGCCGGTTTGGTCACATCAACATGGTGTTTAATTCGATCTGTATCAGGAACATTTCGAAGTGTAAAAATGTTGTCTGCTTCAATACCAGGAATAGGTGGCTGTATTGGCTTAGCACCTGGTGAAAGAATGAGAACATCATAGCTTTCTTCATAGGTTTCTCCAGATTCTATATGTTGGACAGTTACGGTTTTCTTCTCACGGTTAATGGACTGAACTTCTGTTTTATTTCGAATGTCTAGGTTAAAACGTTTGGACATACCTGGCACGGTTTGGACCAGTAACTTATTTCGTTGTTGAATCGTTTCTCCGATGTAATAAGGCAAACCACAATTGGCAAACGAAATGTATTCCCCACGTTCAAACATGACGATTGAACTTTTTTCATCTAAACGGCGTAAACGTGCTGCTGCAGTTGCTCCACCTGCAACCCCGCCAACAATAACGATTTTTTTACTCATTTCAAAGTTCCTCCTTAGTTGTTTTTATACCCCTAAAGGTATAATAAAGCTGATTAGCAAGAAAGTAAATGTCGTTTCACAAAAATATGTGGCGAAATTGTGAGAGTTTGAGCAAGTAGCTGTTGTAAGGTGTTATTCGCTGAATCTGTAAGAAATAAATAATAATCGTAAATGACCAAGCATAGATTAAAAAGAACTTAAATAAAGCATTAATTTTTCTAATTGTTCACGATAAACAAAAAATGAGGGGTGGTTCATCTGTCAGGAATAAAAGCACAAAACTTAACAGAAAAAGGCGTCAAGACGAGAATGAAAATCTTAGAAACAGCAGAACAGCTCATAGGAGAAAAGGGATATTACGAAACTTCTATAGCAGAAATTACAGTAAAAGCAAATATAGCTCAGGGGACGTTTTATATTTATTTTTCTTCTAAAAAAGCTGTGTTTGATGAGTTAGTTTATCAGTTAAGTTCCGATTTTCGTTATCATATTAAAATAGCGATGGAAAAAGAGGATACATTTGAAGCAAAGCAACGGGCAGGTTTTTTAGCGTTTTTTGAATGGGTTACGAAACACCGGAACCTATATAGTATTGTACAACAAGCCGTAGTAGTAGATGAAAAGCTGTATCGAGCGTATTATCAAAAGATAGCAGCAGGTTTTATAACGTCGATTGGTAAAGCGATGGAAGCTGGCGAATGTAAATCACTTAATGTGGAGACGGTTGCTTATTGCTTTATGGGCGTTGGTCAATTTATTGGCATGCGTTGGGTAGTTTGGCGGGATCAACTGGTTCCTAATGACGTATTTGAAGAGGCAATGGAAATCCTCTTTAACGGATTAACACATAAAGGAGGAAAGAAAAATTGGAGAATATCTCGAACTGGGTACACAAACGAGCAATGATTACACCAGAGCGAGTAGCTATCATTAGTAAAAAAAACACATATACGTACAATCAGTTATCTGGAAAAGTGAATGAAATGGCGACCTTTTTACAGCATCATTTTGCTCTTCAAAAAGGAGATCGTGTTGCTATTCTTTCGCATAATCGAGAGGAATATATGATTGCCTACTTTGCGATTGCTCAACTAGGATTCGTAGCTGTTCCATTGAACATTCGCCTTACTGCGCTAGAATTGATTTTTCAAGTGAAGGACAGTGGTTGTAAAACTATTTTATTCGAAAAGGAAACGAGTCATTTGGTTCGTGAGCTTACTACGGAAGTTAATTTTGAAAACGCTTACTCGTTTGATGAGGAAATTCCTACATGTACAAAAAGTCTAGAAACAACAGCAATTGATGCGACATGTGATCCGTTTATTATTTGCTACACATCTGGCACAACTGGAAGACCAAAAGGAGCGGTTTTAACTCAAGAAAATATGTTCTGGAACGCTATAAACAATCAGTATGCAATCGATATTACTTCGAAAGACCGTGCCATTGTGTTGTTACCATTATTTCATATTGGTGGCATCGGGTTGTTCGCTTTTCCAATTTTATTAGCTGGAGGAACTGTTGTCATTCCAGGTAAGTTTATCCCGGAAGATACCATTCAGATGATTGAAGCACATGAAGTTACGATTGTAATGGGCGTACCATCAATACATGATGCCATCCGTAAACATCCATTATTCGAAACAGCCTCTTTTAATTCTGTAAGGTGGTTTTATAGTGGGGGCGCGCCTTGCCCTAATGAGTTGATTCAACGTTTTCTAAAGCGAGGCTTACCATTTGGACAAGGAATGGGAATGACAGAAACGTCTCCGACCATCTTCATGCTGTCCAGAGAAGATTATCAACGGAAGGCTGGTTCAATAGGGAAGCCAGTCATGTTTTGTGACATTGCACTTGTTGATGACAAAGGGAATTGTGTTCGTAACGGAGAGGTGGGAGAGCTACTAATTAAGGGGCCGAATGTGATGAAAGAATATTGGGGACTTCCAGATAAAACAGCGGAAGCGATTCGTGATGGATGGTTTTACTCTGGTGATTTAATGAGACAGGATGAGGAGGGATTCATTTATGTAGCAGGCCGAAAGAAAGATATGATCATTTCTGGAGGTGAAAATGTATACCCGCTTGAGGTGGAACAAGTTATAAACGAATTGCCGCAAATAAGCGAGGTGGCAGTTATTGGGAGAACGGATGAAAAATGGGGAGAGGTCCCTGTTGCTTTTGTTATTTTAAAAGATGGATGTGCGATAAAGGAAGAAGCGATTTATGCACATTGTTTAAGTAAAATTGCTAAATATAAAGTGCCGAATGAAATCATTTTCTTAGATGAGCTTCCTAAGAATGCAACGGGAAAAATTCAAAAGCAACAATTAAATCATATATTACAGTCGAGGTGATAAGAGAATGGATTATTCAATTGGACAATCTGCTAGGTTTTCTAGAACGTTTACAGAAACGGACTTTATCTTATTCGCAGGTCTAAGTGGTGATTATAACCCTATCCATATAGATAAAGAATATGCGGCAAATACGTTTTTCAAAGAGAGGATTAGCCATGGTCTTTTGACTGCGAGTATGTTGTCTAGATTATTCGGCATGCACTTACCTGGTCCAGGATCTATCTATGTATCTCAAACACTCGTATTTACTAAGCCGGTTTATATTGGAGATACGATAACTGCTAGTGCAGAAATAGTGCACATCGATGATCAGCAAAGGTTATGGACGCTAAAGACGACATGTACAAATCAGCATAATGATATTGTACTAGATGGTGAAGGTGTTATGAAGTTACCGGAAAAGGAGTCGAAGCGATGATAGGAATACAACAAACAAGTATTTATGAACCAGAAATTATTGAAACAGCAGCACATTTGTCAAAGAAAACCTTAATATCTGAAGATGTCATCCAGAATAAATTCGGATTATATGAAAAGCGTATTGCACCGGAAACGATGCACGCTTCTGATTTGGCGGTTGCCGCCGGAAAAGAAATATTAAAGGGTATTGATTCGCAATCTATCGATGTTGTTATTTATTTCGGAAGTCCTTTTAAAGATTATCAAGTATGGACGGCTTCCTCTAAAGTCCAACATGAATTAGGTACTAGTAATGCGTATAGTTTTGAAATGATGAATGTGAGCTCTTGCTTTCCGATAGCATTAAAAGTTGCCAAGGATATGTTAATGGCTGATGATGACATCCACCATGTGTTACTCGTTGGTGGATCGAAGGAATCAATGATTGTAAATTATGATAATCCTCGCTCCCGTTTCATGTTCAACTTTGCTGACGGAGGCGCAGCAGCACTCATTACACAGGAAGCTACCAAAAGTGAAATTCTTGCCTCATCTATTATTACAGACGGATCTTTTTATCAAGATGTTCTTATACCTGGAGGTGGCTCTGTTCATCCCGTCAGTTCTAAAGTAGTGGAGAAAAAAATGAACTATATTGATGTACCTGACCCACTAAGTATGAAAGAGAGATTAGACCTTGTATCCATACCTAACTTCGTGAAAGTCATTAAACAAGCTTTAGCAAAAAGCGGTGTTCCTCTCTGTGATTTAAAAGTACTGTTACCACTTCATACAAAACACTCCCTGTTCACACAGTTGTTAAGCGAAATAGGATTGACTGAAAAACAAGCAGTCTATTTAACTCATCATGGACATATGTCCGCACTAGACCCTTGTTATGGTCTCCATTTGGCTGAAAAGCAAGGCTTATTAAAAAATGGAGATATTGCTGTTGTTGTTTCAGCAGGAACTGGATATACGTGGGCGGCAACTGCCATTCGTTGGCACGGTTAACGACCACTTGAATGAAACTATCAATTATCACATCTCAAGCTATTCTCAATGCGTGTGCTACACCATTGCTTTTAACGGCAATGATTTAAATAAAAGGGGGAAAGCTGGCATGAAAGTAAATCGTTTATTCAGTATGCTGCTTGCTGTGTTGTTAATCGGTGTGCTAGGTGCTTGTAGTGAAAGGGAAACAGTATCGAATGAACAAGATGATACGATTAAAATCGGTGTTTTAGCATCCTTAACCGGTGCTCTGGAAACATACGGTGTGCAAACGAAAAGAGGATTTGAATTAGGGTTGGATTATGCAACAGACGGTACAATGGAAGTTGCAGGAAAGAAAATTGAATACTTTATTGAAGATACAGAAACAGATCCTACAACAGCTCGTCAAAAAGCGCTTAGTTTAATTGAAGATAAAGAAGTCGATGTATTGATTGGTTCCTCTAGCTCAGGCGATACATTAGCAGTGACGCCACTTGCGGAAGAATATGAGAAAGTTATGGTGATAGAACCGGCAGCCGCAGACAGTATTACCGGTGCGGAATATAATGATTATATTTTTAGAACTGCTAGGAACTCTTCTCAGGATGCAGCAGCAGCAGCGGCGGCAGTAGCTGGTGAAGGAGTCAAAATAGCAACATTAGCTCCTGACTATTCCTTTGGTCATGATGGAGCCAAAGCATTTATTAAAGCAGCAGAAGCATTAGGCGCGGAACTCGTACATGAAGAATATGCCGATCAAAATGCAACAGACTTCACGGCTAATATACAGAAAATTATTGAAGCAAAACCTGATTATTTATATGTTGTTTGGGCAGGTGCGAATACGCCGTGGAATCAAATTGTTGATATGAAAGTACAAGAGCAAGGGATTAAGGTGACGACTGGTGTTGCTGATATTGCAACTTTACCATCGTTACAACCATTAGTAGGAATGGAAGGTTTTACACTTTATTATCACACATTACCAGATAACGAAGTGAATGATTGGCTAGTTAAAAAGCATAAAGAAAGATTTGATGGGGAAGCGCCGGACTTATTTACTCCAGGTGGCATGAGTGCCGCGATTTCAGTTGTTGAAGCACTTCAACAAACGGAAGGAGATACAAATGCAGACGTATTAATTAGCGCGATGGAAGGAATGAGCTTTGAAACACCTAAAGGAACGATGACATTTAGGGAAGAAGATCACCAAGCATTGCAAGAAATGTATGCTGTTACACTACAAGAAAGTGAGGAACATGGTTATCCTATTCCTGTGTTAGAACGGATATTAACTCCTGAAGAAACTGCCCCGCCAATTATGAATGAATAAGAAGTGAGGACAATGCCCTTACCTAAATGTATGGTAGGGGTTTGTCTATCTGCATAATGATGAAAATAATGCAATACATGTCTTACATGAAACGGTATATCGAAAGGTTTATGCGAGAGGAGGAATAGCATGGGAGTTATTATGGAAACGAAAGATGTCACGGTATCCTTTGGAGGTCATGTGGCTGTTGATCAGGTTTCTGTTCAAATTCTTGAAAGAAAATTCACTTCCATTATTGGACCAAATGGGGCGGGTAAGACAACTTTTTTTAACTTGCTCAGTGGTCAAATGAAACCAACAAACGGTTCAATCTATTTTAAGGGGGCAGACGTTACGAAACGCTCGGCAACAGAACGAACGCGTCTAGGTATAGGAAGGTCCTTTCAAATAACGAATGTATTCCCTAATTTAACAGTGTTTGAAAATGTTCGACTAGCGGTTCAGTCACAAGCGAAGGTACGTTATCAAATGTTTGCTCATTTTAATCAGTATAAACAGTTTCAAGAAAAAACAGATGAAATATTAGCGTTAGTTTTTCTTCAAGATAAGGCGAATTCATTAGCGATGAACCTTGCCCATGGGGAGAAGAGAAAGCTTGAAATCGCTATGCTTCTCGCTTTAGAAACTGAATTGTTGTTGCTGGATGAACCAACAGCTGGAATGTCATTAGAAGAAGTGCCAGCTATTATTGATGTTATTCATGAAATTAAACAACAAGGAAATCGTACAATTGTACTGATTGAACATAAGATGGATATGATTATGGGCATGTCTGATGAAGTACTTGTTTTATATCATGGTGAATTAATTGCAAAGGGAACGCCAAATGAGATTGTTCATAATGAAATCGTGCAATCTGCATATTTAGGAGGTGGGGGATGATGTCCTCATTGCTTTCAGTAAAAAATGTGGAAGCTTTCATACAGCAATATCATATATTACATGATATTTCTTTAGAGGTTCAATCAGGAGAGGTTACGGTGTTACTCGGAAGAAATGGTGCTGGAAAGACAACAACCCTAAGAACCATCATGGGACTTAATAAAGTTTCCAAAGGAGATATCACGTACAATGGGGAGCAAATAATCAATGAACAACCTTATCGCATAGCGAATAAAGGGATTGGTTATGTGCCTGAGGATCAAGGAATATTTGGGGAATTAACGGTCGGTGAGAATATGCGAGTAGCGGTAAAAAAAGAAGATGAACGTACGACGAAACGAATGGAATGGATTCTAGATTTGTTTCCTGATTTAAAAAAGTATTGGAAAAAACAAGGTGGTCAGTTGAGTGGTGGTCAAAAACAAATGCTGGCAATTGCTCGTGCATTTGTGAATGAAAATGACTTATTGCTCATTGATGAACCAAGTAAAGGACTTGCTCCAATCATAGTTGAGAAAGTAACAGAATCGATTCAACAAATGAAAGAACACGCTACTATATTACTTGTTGAACAAAATTTTCAAATGGCAAGCAATACAGGGGATCACTTTTACATTATTGATGATGGTCAAACGGTACTTAACGGTAAAATGAACGAATTACAAGAAAATCAGGAATTAAAGAGAAAATATCTCGGAATTTTATAGGGGGCAGTCGTATGGATTTAATAATAAATTTAGTTATCAATGGACTTGCCACAGGGATGTTAATATTTCTTCTCGCTTCTGGATTGACTCTTATCTTTGGATTAATGAGCGTATTGAATTTTGCACATGGTGGTTTATTTATTTGGGGAGCGTTTACAGGCGTGTGGGCGTACCAAACGAGTGGAAGTTTTACACTTGGTATTGGTGTAGCAATCGTGACTGGACTTGTGTTAGGAGTAATTACCGAGAAGCTAATTGTCCGTCCTGTATATGGGAATCACATTCAACAAATATTAATTACTCTTGGGTTTATGTTAGTTTTGCAAGAGTTCATTAAAGTAGTCTTTGGACCAAATCAGAAAGCGGTTTTTCCACCAGCTTTCTTAGAAGGAAGTTTCATTGTTGGAGATATTGTATTTATTAAATATCGAATATTTATTATTATAGTAGGATTGCTCGTTTTTATGGTTGCCTCTTATATATTAAGACGTACTCGCATCGGCTTAATCGTAAGAGCTGGTGTAATGGATAAAGAAATGATTCAGACGCTTGGTGTGAATATTAAAGTCATATTTATGAGTGTATTCATGATTGGATCAGCACTTGCTGCTTTGAGTGGAATGCTGCATGCGCCATACTCTGGTGTGATTTATGCTGAAATGGGGTTAGAGTTTTCGATTCTCGCTTTTATCGTTGTCGTTATTGGTGGAATGGGAAGCTTTACTGGGTCAATGCTCGCAGCTTTACTAGTTGGTTTGGCGCAAGCTTTCATGGCTTATTATTTTCCTGCTTTATCATTAGCTGTTAATATGATATTAATGACCATTGTTCTCATTTTTAAACCACAGGGATTGTTTAAAGTAGAGGGAGGTGCAAGATGAATATTCAGAATTTAGAAAAAAGTACATGGTTTTATTTATGTATAACCCTTCTGTTATTCATACTCCCAATGGTTATTACAGAACGAAGTTTACAATTTATCATTATACAAATCTTTATTTTTGGTATCTTTGCGATGAGTTACGACCTTTTACTCGGATACACAGGTATTATATCGTTTGGACATGTCATTTTCTTCGGCCTTGGTGCATATACGACTGGAATAGCTTTAGATCGGCTAGGAGCTACTATCGGTTCGCTCGTCATTGGTGCTTTTATAGGTGTATTGCTGGCTGCTTTTGTTAGTTTACTCGTTGGAATGCTTACCCTTAGATTGAAGAGTCATTTCTACGCCATGCTAACGCTGGCGCTTTCGGGTTTATTTTTAGTTGCTGCTGAAAAATGGAGACCAATGACAGGAGGGAATGATGGATTTACCTTTCGTCTCCCGGATATTATTAGAGAACCAAACCACTTATATATACTGTGTCTGATTTTCTTCGTGCTTATTTTCTTTGGCTTGAGAAGACTAACGAATTCACCATTTGGTAAAGTACTAATGGCGATTCGTGAAAATGAGAATCGGACGACATCGTTAGGGTATAAAGTAGTTTATTACAAAGTGATTGCAAGTATAGTTTCAGGTGTTGTTGCAAGCTTAGCCGGGGTGTTGTATGCACTGTCATTGAGGTTCGTCAATACAGGTGTGTTCGCTACAGATCTCACGATAGATGTATTGCTTATGACAATTATTGGTGGGGTTGGGACGTTAATTGGTCCTATCATTGGGGCGGGGTTAGTGGAACTCGCTCACCATTGGTTGTCAAGTCTCGCAGATGTTCATTGGATTTTTGAACGGTGGATTATTCTTTATGGAACTCTGTATATTCTAGTTGTAATCTTTTTTCCGCTGGGGATTATTGGGACGATCCGGTCTAAGTTAGCTGGTAGAAATAAGTAAAAAGGAGAACGTTATATTAAAAAAATGAAGCTGGATAACGGAGAAGAAATCGCCTATAGAGAAAGGGAAGGTGGGGATAAGGTTGTTATTCTTGTTCACGGCAATATGACATCATCTGTACATTGGGATGTAGTCATGGAATCATTATCACCTGAATTTAAAGTGTATGCGATTGATTTGCGTGGATTTCGTGAGTCGAGCTATCCGAAGCCAATTACGGAAATAGCCGACTTTTCTGATGATCTAAAAAAATGGGTTGATTAATTGGCTTTAAAGGATTTTTATTTGGTAGGTTGGTCATTAGGAGGTGCGGTTTGTCAGCAATTATGCGCCAATTACCAAGGTTATTGCAAAGGGCTGTTTTTACTCGCATCTGCGTCTTCTAGAGGTTATGCTAGAAGATGATAAAAGAATAATGATGCAGACAGCGTATGATACGAAGAGTTATCATTTACTGCAACAAATATGGGATGCTTTAATTTATGTGCATAAGAAGCCAGAGGCAGATCGTTATGAGAAGTATTTGGAAGATAGGACAACACAAAGAAATTTAGCTGCTTCTTATCAAGCCTTAAACACCTTTAATATTAGTAGTATGCACAATGGGCTAACAGAAGGTAATAATAAAATTGCTACTATTGATATACCTATTATGATTGCATGGGGAGAAAACGATTAAGTAGTAACGAAACAAATGACAGAGGAGTTTGTGGAAGATTTTGGCGTGAGAGCTTCCTATAAGGAATTGGTTGGCTGTGGCCATTCGCCGATGATTGATGACTTGGATCAAGTTATAAAAGCGATGGAAGACTTCTTTAGGGATAATTAGAACAGACATAGGAAGCGAACGAGGCACTTCCTACAGTTCAAAGATGGTCTGTTTTCTTCGAATATTGTCTTTCGCCTCGCTTACGGGCGACTTCCCTTTGTTCGTTTTTCTTGGCGCGATTGGCGTTGTTGTCTAATGGTTTCTTATCATTATCCTTTGTCATGAAATAACCCCTTTCTGATCGTAGTATGTGCAGAAAGGGGTTATTTTATTTCATTGGTTTATTTAAGAAAAATAAGGCGATCGTTCCAGGGCCAGAGTGGGCACCAATAGCAGAGCCAATTGTATGAATAATAATTTCTTTCGGTTGGAATGTATTTTGAATAATAGTAGATAATTGCTCGGCACGTTTTACGTCGTCGCCATGACTAATAGCTATCGTCTGCTGTGAGAAATCTTCGCCACGTTCTTTCATAATGTCAACCATTCTATTTAGTACTTTTTTAGAGCCACGTATTTTCTCTAACGGTATTAATTTCCCATCTTCAACATGAAGAAGTGGTTTTATTTTTAACATCGTTCCTACGAATGCCGCCGTTTTACTAACACGACCTCCGCGTTTTAAGTATTCTAAATCATCCACTGTGAAAATGTGCTCCACATGGTCTTTGTAGTATGTAGCTACTTCTAAGATGGTATCTAAAGAATGGTTGCTTTGTGCCATTTTAGCTGCTTCTAAAACGACGAGTCCATAACCGAGTGATGCGCAGTGAGTATCCATGATGTGTAAGTTGAAATCGGGGTATTGTTCTAATACTTCTTGTTGCATCATTTTGGCCGTTTGATAGGTTCCTGATAATTCAGAAGAGAAGGCTAAATAGATACAAGATTGTCCTGCTTGTGCGTATGCTTCGAAAAGGTCTTTAAACGTTTGTGGAGATACTTGTGAAGTCTTTGGTGCTTTTCCATCTCTCATTGCATCATATACTTGCTTCGGATCAATCGTTTCGGCATCTAAATAGTCTGTGTCATTTAAATGGACCGTAATAGGTACTCGTTTAATGCCATATTGTTCAATAATAGAGTTTGGTAAATCGCATGCTGAATCAGCAATAATTTGAACGTTCATAATTACACCCTCTTTAATGATATAGACCTTTTGACATTAGTTTAATCTTCAAACATGTGATAGTCAAAGGTTTTCGCATGAAAAGGCTTTCTTTAAGAAAAATTCACGAAAAGAAAAAATAATTGCAATAATGCTTGATTTCTTGTGTCAAATGGTGATAAAAAGATAAGAGTAAATGTATCACCCTTTTGAGGAGGCGCTATATGTTCTTATTTGAATTTAAACGGATTATGGTTGTTATTATTGGATCATTACTAAATGCAGTAGCACTGAACTTGTTTTTAATGGAAGCGAATGTATATGCAAGTGGTTTTACTGGAGCAGCACAGCTAATGTCCAATGTTTTGAGAGACTTTGCGGGGATTAGTATTTCAACGGGGATTATTTTTTTTATATTGAATGTGCCTGTGATCATACTAGGGTGGTATAAAGTCGGCAAAGGGTTTACGATATATAGTTTAATATCTGTAGTATTCACTACGATGTTTCTTGGTATTGTTCCTATCATGCAAGTCTCACCTGATATTTTGCTGAATGCGGTATTTGGTGGGGTTATTGCTGCAGTTGGTGTAGGAATGTCGTTGAAGCTAGGGGCATCAACGGGTGGGATGGATATCGTTGCGATGGTGCTATCTCGGATTAAGGATCGTCCGATTGGTACGTATTTTTTCATTTTAAATGGTACGATTATTACGCTAGCAGGTCTTATCTATGATTGGGAAAAAGCGCTGTATACTATTGTTACGTTATATGTTTCAACACGTGTAATTGATGCGATTCACACTCGTTATGAGAAGGTAACGGCGATGATTATTACAACGAGAGCAGAAGAGTTAGAACAAGCGATTCATTCGAAAATGGTTCGCGGAATTACGACGGTTCCTGCTCGTGGCGCCTTTACGAAAGAAGATAAGAATATGCTCATTATGGTCATTAGTCGTTATGAACTGTATGATTTAGAGCGAATTATTAAAGAAGTAGATCCAAATGCATTTACGAATCTTGTCCAAACGACAGGGGTATTTGGTTTGTTCCGTAAAGATGATTAAATGAAGATGATCTCGTTTTTGTAGCGGGGTCATTTTTGGTATAAAATGCTACGCATAATACCATTCCCCGAAAGAGTAAGGTTTATCACCTGCTTTTCGGGGAATTGTTGCGTTAATCGAAATGTTTCATTTTGTAGCTGGAATTAAAAGCCGTGTCCTTCGATTACTGATTGTACATCTCCGGCTAATGTTTCCCAATCAGCGTCTGCTTTTTTGTTTACGGTAATGAAGTTTTGGTAGCCGAACACGTTGTCGACACCTTCTATCGCCATAATGTCATTCATGATGCTATGTTCGCTCGTTTGCCCTGCCATTACAGAAATGCTCCCATCACCACCGAAGATGATGCGATCTGATGTGAACTTATATGCATTCGGATTTGGTGTTGGTTGTGCTTGAATTGTCATGTGAATCCCTCCTATAATTTCATACTTAATAGTAGCATGAAATCATAAAGTACAAAAGAATGTCACCATTTATTACGTAGAAACATTGTACAATAGATAGAAAGTGTTATCGCACATTTGAATTAAAGGGGAATGATAATGTTAAGGAAAGGAATCGGGATAGGAACGATAACAGGGCTGTTATTAGGTGCTATTTTATGGATTGCCGAAATAATAACAGGGATTAACGTTTATACGCTTTTATTGAATGTTGATTTTATCCCTATTATTGGACGTATAAATTGGCCAGTTTGGATAGAATGGATTTTTCATTTACTTGTGTCGTGGGTTCTTGGGATTATCTATACGTTATGGATAGCATTTCGAACAGATCGTGGCACGAACATTAGGTGGTCAATAGGTTTATCATTAAGCATGTTTGCCGCGCTTTCCTATTTTCCGTTAACAGATTGGGCTATTAAAGAAACGCCACCATTGGATGATGTTACGGCTATTACAATTTGGTTTAGTGCTCATTTTATTTACGGTATTGCTTTAGTAAAATTAGAAGAGCATTGGAACAAATAATGAAAAAATGCCCCTCATGAGAAGGGCATTTTTTTTATACTAATCGCTTACGAATAAAGGCACTAATGTTATCAATGATGGTCACGGTTACGATGATAACAATTAAAATTAGGCTTACTTCATCCCAATTACGGTTTTGTTGAGAGATGACAATCATCGTACCAATACCACCAGCACCGATTATGCCGAGAATAGTAGAGGCCCTTACATCGATTTCAAAGCGATAGATGGCATAGCTAAGAAATTCGGGCACGATTTGTGGAATGATGCCGTAGAACAGTATTTGAATTTTGTTTGCCCCATTTGCCTCCAACGCTTCAACGACTTGCATATCAATGGTTTCAATAACTTCTCCATACAGCTTTCCTAACATGCCTGTAGAGCCAATTGCAATCGCAAGTACACCGGCAAAGGGACTAGGACCAATCGAGGCAACGAAAATAAGTGCTAACAAGATTTCTGGGAATGTACGGATTGCATTAAGTAGCAATTTGCATATCGCATTTACTACTTTTCCAATTGGACTTGTTCCCATCATATTTTTGGCAGTTAGAAAACCTAAAGGGATTGCTAAAATGGCTGCCATCAAAGAGCCGGTAAAAGCGATGAACAACGTCTCAAACATCAATTCTAGCACCCGATCCAGTTTGTCAAAGTTTGGTTGGAATAACTTCGGAATGACTCGGTCTATGTTAGCGATTGTGTGCATGCTAAATACGCGGCTCCAATTCACTTTATCGATTGTTCCTAGGGCAGACCAAATAAATATGAATAGAAATAACAAGCTTAAGCCGTACGTTTTGCTCATGCTTTTCAAACTTCGCTTTGGACGAGGAGGTAATACCGCTTGTCTATTCATAATAGCGCCTCCCTAATTTTATTACTAATATAATCAATGAAAACAACGACGACGTAAATAATGATTGTTAGTGCCATCGCATTTGGATAATTAAAGAAAGAGATTTGTTGATTTAATAATAAACCAACACCACCAGCGCCGACGAATCCTAACACGACTGATGCACGTACATTTATTTCAAAGACATATAAAGAGAAAGAAGCAAACTGGGGCATAATTTGTGGGAGAACAGCGTAATGGATTACTTGTAACGTATTTGCTCCAGATGCGCGTAATGCCTCCACTTGGTTCATATCAATCGACTCTATCGTGTCACTCATAAGTTTAGCGAGAATGCCGACAGAAAATACGGCAAGTGCTAATATACCAGGGAATACACCGATCCCGACTAAACTAATAAATATTACCGCAAGTAATATTTCTGGAATCGTTCGTAGCACATTCAGAAAGAACTTCGTTGTGCGGTACACGATTTTGCTAGGTATAATATTGTAAGAAGCCAATAAGCTTAAAGGCAAACTAAACATAGCTGCGATAGATGTGCCAATTACGGCCATTTGCACTGTTTCTGCTAACTTCGGCCAAACGGTGCTTGCAAACTCCATATTTGGTGGCCACATTTGCCCGAGCATTCTTCCTACATTACTGAAGAATTCACTATTAAAGCGGGTGATAAATGATTCTGTTTGAATGGAACTGTACAGATATAGAGAGCCTACAATGAGCAAAATAAGTAGGTTTCTTAGTTTTTGTTTCGATGATGCTAGTCCTTTGATAACGGGAACCGAATCGTTAGTTGCTTGGGTTGACTGAGGTTTGTTCATGTTCGGTTGTCCCTCCTCTAATGTCATCATCTCTTATTTTTCGACCATAAATTTGTTCAAATGTACTTTCATTTACCATAGAAGCAGGTCCGTCAAAGACAATTTTTCCATCACGCATGCCAATAATTCGATCCGCATATTCCATGGCCATATCAATAAAGTGTAAGTTCACGATGGTCGTAATGTTATCTTCTCGATTTACTCGTTTCAAATAGGTCATGACTTGATGAGAAGTAGGGGGGTCTAAACTGGCTACTGGCTCATCTGCCAAAATAATATTTGGTTGTTGGGTTAACACGCGAGCAATGGATACGCGTTGCTGTTGTCCACCACTTAATTGATCAGACCGCGTATACACTTTTTCTTCAATGTTGACACGCTTTAAACTGTCATATGCTAATTGTAAATCTTGTTTTGAGTATAGGTTCAAAATGCTTTTTAGCGTGTTTGTATATCCTAAACGGCCAGCGATTACATTTTTTATGACGGTGGAACGCTTGACGAGGTTATGGTGTTGGAAAATCATCCCTACTTTAGTGCGTAATTGACGTAATTGTTTCGTGTTCAGCTTTAAAATGTCTTGGTTATCCACGAGTAGTTGCCCAGCAGTAGGGGTAACGAGCCGGTTTATACTTCGAATTAGTGTGGATTTCCCCGCTCCTGATAGACCAACTATGACAACAAACTCGCCTTGATTAATGGTAAGGTTTATATTTTGCAACGCTTTCGTCCCGTTAGGATATACGAGAGATACATCGTTATATTCAATCATGGATATGGACACTCCTTATGTCTCAGTTTGGAATCTACAAGAAAAAAGAAAGAAGGGAGAATAAACTCTCCCTTCTTTTCCCTTCGTCGTTCTCCTGCATCGTTAAACGTGGAATTATGAAACGTTCTATTATTTCTACGATGAAAGAATAATAGATAAGGGGTAATATCGATTACATATCATCAATATTAATTTGATCTTTGAACTTTTCATACGTATTCGCAACGATTTCATAATCTTCGTGGTTTGCTTCTACAATTGCATCCCAGCTATATACTTCATTCATGACTTTAATCATTTCTTCATTATCATTGAAAGAAAGGAATGCTTCTTCGATTTTTGTTTTCATGTCGTCACTTAAAGATGGAATAACAGAAATCGTGTCGTTTGGAATCCAATCTGTGTAACCAATAATTTTCGTTTCATCCATTACTTCAGGATAATCTTCTTGAACGTTTTCACGTGCATCCTCGAATGTAGTTGCAACATCAGCATTGCCTTCAAGAACTGTAATAACAGCATTGTCATGACCACCAGCAGGAATTGTTTGAGAAAAGAATCCTTCTTGAACGTCTTCTACACTAAATTCATCCATGATTTGTGCTGAAGGGAATAAGAAACCGGAAGTGGAGCTAATATCTGGGATAGCCCAAGTTTTACCCTCTAAGTCTGCTAGTTCTTCAATGTCAGAATCAGCAGAAACAACATATTGAGCGCGGTATTGATCGCTTCCGTAACGTTCTGATTTAAGCATTACATCAATGTCGTACTTTTCATTACCAAGAACGTAGGCAAATGCAGGAAGGAACCCGATGTGGATTTGTCCACTACCCATCCCTTCAACTACTGCAGAGTAGCTACTCATTACTTTGCCCTCAACTTCAACGCCAAGCTCTTCTGAAAGTTGTTTAGCAAGAGGTTCAACTGTATCAGCGATTTTATCTGACTCTGTGGAAGGAACAAAGCCCATTACGATTTTCTCTGGGTCTTCGGAATCGGTTTCCTCTCCTTCCGACTCAGTACTATTTTCAGATGCTTCTGTATCTTCTTCACCAGAAGGTTGCTCATCTGATTCTTCATTACTGCCACAAGCTACTAATACTAGTGCAAGTGAAAGTGCCATTAAAAATGCTAACCACTTCTTCATTAATAAATCCCCCTAAAATGTATTGAGTAAGAACTCTAGTAAAATTATTCAATAAATAAGAAGTAGTTACAATATACTAGTACGAGATTTAACACACATTTACATAGATTTAATATTTAATTAATACGAGCATAAACTTTCAAGTTGAAAATGGATAATGAAGAGGAGTGTGTACAAATGAATTTAGTGAAAAATGCAGAACTGTTGATTTTTGATTTAGATGGAACATTATATGAAGATACGGATCATTTTTCTTATCACGCAAAGCAGTTGAAACATAAATTACCAGATGGTGTGCAAGATCGTTTCTGGAAAGAGTACGAGCAGATGGTAAGCGGCCTTCACGTCCTTACAATTGGGAAAGTGTATGATGTTCAGCGCGATACCATTTTAGCGATTAATCCCGAGACATTTATCGTAGAGCAAGTTTGGGATTGGGCTGGAGAAGAATGGTCAAAGGATGCGGTGCAACAGACGTATCCAACTGTGATTGAATTTGATTTTGAACAAATGATTGCAATTGGTGACGGCTGGTGGTTTCCGTTTGCCAACGCCCTTCATTACGGACTCACGACGAAGGATACATATGATAGCTACGTTAAAACAAAAGAATATATGGTGTCAGGTCAATTCACGTTAACGAAAACAAAAGGACTAAAACAACAATTGTTGAAATGGAAACAAAGCAAAACGATTATACTCGTTACGAACAGCGAAGAATATGACGTTCGAAATTTATTGAAAGAGCTAGACTTAGAAAATCTATTCCATGACGTCGTAACCTCTGCTAAGAAGCCCGCTAATACGAAGCAGCATTTTACACGTATTATGGATAAGTGGAATGTAACACCGGAACAAACTGTATCAATTGGAGATAACTTTATTAATGAAATTGCTCCGGCATTACAAATGAATATGAAAGCAGTATTGATTAACCCACAAGCATCCGCTGATGAATGGGATAATGAGCATATGACTGTCATCGAGTCTATGACAGCTATTATAGAATCTGAATAAAGAAGAAAGAACCTCAAAGAGAAGATGATCATCTCTTTGAGGATTTTTTTAATGATTGGGAAGGGAAAATGACGAGAAAAAGGGTTATCAACACCTCATTTTCTCGTCACAATTACGACATATTTCGACTTCTTCTGTGATTCAACACGTGATATGAAAGCGTTTTATAGGTTTTCTATGTGCTTATAGATTAGTTCAATTATCCCAACCATACAAAGCATGCTAATCTATAAGTGTAAAGCGTTTACAAATAAGCACAGAAAGGGATGTAATTATGGCTACAAAAAATGCAACAAAATTAAAATTCGATAACCTTGTGAAGGGTTATAAAGATGCTTTCCCTTTTTACCAAGTTCTAGATCCATCCGGTAAGGTTGTGGATCGCGGACTAGAGCCAAATATGTCTGACGAGCAATTAACGGAATTAATGAGAAGACTCGTTTGGGCAAGAACGTATGATCGACGTGTTACATTGTTAAACAGACAAGGAGCGCTAGGCAACTACGCCCCAGGTGGTGGCCAGGAAGCGAGCCAAGTGGCTTCTCAATACGCCCTAGGTGAAGGGGATTTCTTTGCAGGTACGTATCGTGATTTAGTTCCTCTTATAATGCACGGTTTACCTGTTGAAAAGGCATTCCTATGGTACAAAGGGCATATGGATGGGAATAACTATCCAGAAGATTTACACGCTTATTCTCCACAAGTTATTGTTGGTGGACATATTACACATGCGATGGGTGTAGCCCTAGGCATGAAGAAAAGAAATAAAAAGAATGTTGTACTTTCCTTAAATGGAGATGGTGCTACGTCACAAGGAGATTTCTACGAAGGAATTAACTTTGCTGGTGTTTATGAAGTGCCATATATAGCAGTTGTACAAAATAACGGGTACGGTATCTCTGTTCCTGTTGAACAACAAACACAAGCTGAAACACTTGCTCAAAAAGCGGTAGCAGCTGGAATTCCTGGTATTCAAGTAGATGGTATGGACCCTCTTGCTATGTATGCTGTTGTGTCATATGCTCGTGAACACGCTCTAGCGGGTAAAGGGCCTGTATTGATTGAAGCGTTAACGTATCGCTTTGGTCCACATACGATGTCCGATGATCCAACTCGTTATCGTAGTGAAGAAGAACTAACTGACTGGGAACGTAAAGATCCACTTCATCGAATGAGAAAGTATTTAGGTGATAAAGGTCTTTGGAATGAAGAGAAAGAAAATGAAGTAGTCGAAGCGTGCACAGAGGAAATTAAGCAAGCTGTAGCAGCTATTGGCCAAGCAGATAAGCAAAAAATCTCAGATTTCCTAAAAAATATGTATGAAGTTTCTCCTCAAAATATTCAAGAACAAATTGCTGAATACGAAGCAAAGGAGATGACCGATCATGAGTGAAAAAACGATTGTACAAGCCATTAATGATGCATTGGATTATAAACTGCAAACAGATGAGAACGTTTTAATGTATGGAGAAGATATTGGACCTAACGGAGGCGTTTTCCGTGTAACAGATGGACTTCAGGCAAAGCATGGTGTTGATCGAGTATTTGATACGCCTTTAGCAGAGTCAGGAATTCTAGGTATGTCTGTTGGATTAGCGTCAGAAGGATTTAGACCTGTTCCGGAAATTCAATTTTTAGGATTTATTTTGGAAGCGATGTCGCCTGTTACGGCTCAATTCTCCCGTATGCGTTATCGTATGGCAGGTTCAAGAAGTATGCCAATAACGGTAAGGGCGCCATATGGTGGAGGAGTGCATACGCCAGAGCTTCATTCTGATAGTTTAGAAGGTATATTGGCTCAAATCCCTGGTATACGCATCGTTATACCAAGTAATCCATACGATGCAAAAGGCTTACTTATTTCTTCTATTGAAAGCAATGATCCTGTTATTTTCTTAGAGCACTTGAAATTATATCGTTCTATTAAACAAGAAGTGCCAGAAGAAGCTTATCGTGTTCCATTAGATAAAGCAGCTATTACTCGTGAAGGTACAGATGTAACGGTCATTGGTTACGGTTTAATGATTGGTGAAGCGTTAAAAGCAGCTAATGAATTAGAGAAAGAGAATATTTCCGTGGAAGTACTAGATTTAAGAACGATTGCACCTGTTGATATGGAAACAATTATAGAATCAGTGAAGAAAACAGGAAGGGTAGTCGTGGCACAAGAAGCGCAGCGTCAATCTGGCGTTACAGGTCAATTGATGTCTGAAATCGGTGAGCGTGCGTTTATGTACTTAGAAGCTCCAATTTCTAGAGTAACTGCTCCGGATTCTGTTTATCCATTTGGTGCAGCGGAATCAGAGTGGCTTCCGGATCATCAAGATATTATTGCGAAAGTGAAGGAAGTTTACGACTTTTAAATAAGGGAGGATGCAGCATGGTATATTCATTCATATTACCTGATAGTGGCGAAGGAATACATGAAAGTGAAATTGTGCAATGGGGAGTTAAACCGGGTGACCAGATAAAGCAAGACGATACAATTGTAGAAATCCAAAGTGATAAAGCGGTTGTCGAATTGCCATCTCCTGTGACAGGGATTGTAAAGCAATTGTTGTTTGAAGAAGGAGAAGTGGCGAAAGTCGGCGAGGCAATTGTCGAGATTGAAATAGAAGGAGAAGCACAAGAAGAAGCCGCTCCAGCGCCAAAGGTAGAAGAGCCAACAAAAGAAAGTGCTTCCACAAATAAGCCCGAACAGTCCCAGAAAGCAGCATCGATTGATGTTCGTATGTTAGCGATTCCAGCAGTACGCAAATACGCTCGAGAGCAAGAAGTCGATCTTACGAAAGTTCCTGCAACAGGCAAAAATAATCGCGTTACAAAAGAAGATATCGATCACTATTTGGCTACAGGACAGGCGAAGGAAGAGCAAGTGGAAGAAACTATACAGCCAGTTGAGACTCCAGAAGTAGCGCCTGTTTCACAACCAAATGTACAAGCAATGGAAACGAGAGTGAAGATGTCATCAACACGTAAAGCGATTTCTAAAGCGATGGTGAATAGTAAAGCAACTTCACCTCATGTGACTGTTTTAGATCGCGTAAATGTAACGAAACTAGTAGAGCATCGAGATCGTTTCAAAGTCATTGCTAAGGAGCGAGGTATTAAACTTACTTACACAGCTTATTTTGTCAAAGCAGTTGTGGCTATTCTATCTCGTTATCCAGAATTAAATGCAACCATTGATGAAAAAACAGATGAAATCGTATACAAACACTATTATAACGTAGGAATTGCAACAGATACGGATAAAGGTTTATTCGTTCCAATGATTCGTGATGCAGAACGCAAAAGTCTATTCAAAATAGCAGAAGGTCTAAAAGAAAATACGGAAAAAGCAATGAATGGAACATTGACTAGCGCGGATATGCGAAATGGTTCCATGACGATTACGAACGTAGGTTCACTTGCTACAAGCGGTGTATGGTCCACACCAATTATTAACCAACCAGAAGTAGCAATCTTAGGTGTTGCTAGAATTGAGGATGAAGTCATTCCTGATGAGAACAAACAGCCGATTGTAGCACCGATGTTAAAGATTTCCTTTAGCTTTGACCACCGTATTATTGATGGTGCTACCGCACAAAGTGCAATCAATGATTTGAAGGAATATTTAGCTGATCCAGAATTACTTTTTGTAGAAGGGTGATGAGTAACTCATGGTAGTAGGAGATTTCGCAAAAGAGTTGGATACCGTTGTGATCGGATCAGGACCAGGTGGGTATGTGGCAGCCATTCGTGCTGCCCAGCTTGGTCAAAAAGTAGCCATCATTGAAAAGGGATCTATTGGTGGAGCTTGCTTAAATGTAGGGTGTATTCCATCTAAAGCACTTATTAATGCAAGTCATCAGTTTCAAGTGTCACTAGATTCTAAATTATTAGGTATTCATTCTAATGATACATCGATTAACTTTCAAGAAACCCAAGCATGGAAAGACAATCATGTGGTTAGCAAGCTGACTAAAGGTGTAGAAATGCTACTGAAGAAGAATAAAGTGGAGATTATTAAAGGAGAAGCCCATTTTATTGATAGCACTACAATTCGAGTGATGTTTGATGAAGCATCCGGTCAATCGTATCAGTTTAAGCATGCGATTATTGCAACGGGTAGCCGTCCGATTGAAATAAAAGGGTTTCCTTTTAAAGGGCGCGTTATTGATTCGACTGGCGCACTAAACTTACAAGAGATTCCTAAGAAGCTGACGGTCATAGGCGGCGGGTATATTGGAGTAGAGCTAGCAGGCGTTTATGCAAACTTCGGATCTGAAGTAACGATATTAGAAGGTACATCGCATATTTTGCCAAGCTTTGAGCGTGATATGGTTAAGCTTGTAGAAGATGACTTCAAACGTAAAAATGTATCTATTATGACAAATGCCACGGCGAAATCGGTCACTCAATCAGATGAGCAAGTAACGGTTACGTACGAACAGGATGGCAAGGAGCATACTGTTGACTCTGATTACGTACTAGTATCCGTTGGGCGTCGTCCGAATACAGACGATCTTGGATTAGAATTAGCTGGTATTAAAGTAGCGGCTAATGGACTAATTGAAGTAGATGAACAAGGAAGAACGAATAAGAAGAACATCTTCGCTATAGGGGATGTTGTACCTGGAGCGGCATTAGCACATAAAGCAAGCTATGAAGCGAAAGTAGCTGCTGAAGCAATTAGTGGAAGTAAAGGTGTAGCGGTTGACTATTTAGCAATGCCAGCAGTGTGCTTTACAGAACCAGAGCTTGCAACCGTCGGTTATACCGAAAAAGAAGCAAAAGAGCTTGGTTATCAAGTTAAAGCTAGCAAATTTCCGTTAGCAGGGAATGGCCGCGCGTTATCGTTAAACCAAACGCAAGGATTTATTCGACTTATTACGGAAAAGCAAAGTAATGCAATATTAGGTGCACAAGTTGCAGGTGTTAGTGCTAGCGATTTAATTGCTGAGTTAGCAGTTGCAATTGAAAATGGTTTATCAGCAGAGGATATTACATTAACTATTCACAGTCATCCTTCAATGGGAGAGAGTATAATGGATGCTGCTGAATTAGCGCTAGGTAATCCAATCCATATATAATTTAATAGGAAGAAACAAATGTAAAACAATGATAGATGCTAGTGGAATAGTAGTAGGAAAAAAAATGTACTACTACTAACAAATAGAGAAAAAGAGAGGGGTATATCATTGGAATTATTTGAGCAAATGCACGAACATCAGCAAATTGTATGTTGTAACGATCCGGAAACTGGCTTAAAAGCTATTATTGCCATACATGATACTACATTAGGTCCAGCATTAGGTGGTTGCCGGATGCAACCTTATGAGAGTTTTGATGCCGCACTTAAAGATGTGTTGCGTTTGTCAAAAGGGATGACGTATAAATGTGCAGCAGCAGATGTTGATTTTGGTGGAGGCAAGTCCGTAATTATCGGTGATCCCGAGAAGGATAAGTCACCAGAATTGTTCCGTGCTTTTGGACAATTTGTTGATTCTTTAAATGGCAGGTTCTATACAGGAACAGATATGGGGACAGCACCTGAAGATTTTATTCACTCCTTAAAAGAAACAAGTTGTATTGTAGGAGTACCAGAAGCATATGGAGGAAGTGGAGATTCTTCCATTCCAACTGCACTAGGTGTTATTTATGGCTTACAAGCAACAAACAAAACGTTATTCGGCACAGATGAATTAAGTGGTCGTACTTATGCTATACAAGGACTAGGTAAAGTTGGTAGCAAAGTAGCAAATCGTTTAATCGATGAAGGTGCATCTTTATATGTATCCGATATTAATGAAGAAGCGATTAATCAAGTAGTAAAAAGGGCATCCGAAAAAGGAGCCTCTGTGCAAGTGGTATCTGGAGAAGAGATTTACGATGTAGATGCAGATATATTTGTCCCATGTGCATTTGGTGGCATTATAAATGATGACACAATTGAACGCATCAACGTAAGAGGTGTGGTTGGATCAGCCAACAACCAGTTGCAAGAAAGTTATCATGGCAAGGTGTTGCAGCAGAAAGGAATATTGTATGCTCCTGACTATATTGTAAACGGGGGAGGACTTATCCAAGTAGCGGATGAGCTATATGAACCTAACAAAGAGCGTGTGCTTGCGAAAACGAAAGCAATCTATGATTCATTATTAAAGATTTATCAACAAGCAGAAGCGAATGGTCAATGTACTTCTGAAGCGGCTAATGTATTTTGTGAAGAACGTATGCAAAGTCGCAGAAAGCGTAACAGCTTCTTCTCTCATGACAAACGCCCTAAGTGGGAAGTTCGCAAGTAAACGCTAAACCAATCAAATGATAATGTTATCAAATAACGTACTAAAGGCTTCTATATAAAGCGCGATCATGAAGCCTTTAGACGTTACAATTATCCTTCAGTAATCGTACTTTTTCTCCGTATCCTTGTTCATGGTTAGCTATAAATATTTTATTAATTGTGAAATGTTGAGCAAGGTTTACATGACAAACATATGCTTTTCATCAACTGAAAAAGGAGAATTCATATGGAAACGGAAAAATTAACCGCAAAAAAATTTACAATGAACGTATTAAATGGGCTAGCTATTGGTACCGTTATTGCTTTAATACCAGGAGCATTATTAGGGGAATTATTTAAAGCATTGTTAGGAGTATTCCCTCAAGGTCAAGTGATTCTAAATGCGACAAGTATGGCTACATCTGTACTAGGATTAGTAGTCGGTGTCATTATCGGCTATCAATTTAAGTTTACACCGATTCAATCCGCATCAATTGGTCTCGCTGTATTGTTTGGTGGAGGGGCCGTTAACTTTTCTGAAGGAGCCATGACATTAAGTGGTACTGGTGATGTCATTAACATGGGGATTACTGGTGCTATTGCAGCTGGACTTGTCCTTCTACTAGGAAATCGATTAAAGGCGTATTCTATCTTGCTGATCCCGACTATTATTTTAGTTGTTGCTGGTGGTCTCGGTGTGTTCTTGCTTCCTTATGTTGCTCATATTACAACGTTAATCGGCATGTTTGTCGCACAACTGTTGAACTTCCAACCGATTATCATGAGTATTCTTATTGCAATTACGTTTTCTCTTCTAATCGTATCTCCAATCACTACGGTTGGAATAGCGGTAGCCATATCTTTGACAGGGCTTGGTGCTGGTGCTGGTAACTTAGGTATTTGTGCAGCTGGTTTCGGTTTAGCAATCGCAGGTTGGAAAGTGAATCCAATTGGAACGAACTTAGCTCATTTCATTGGATCACCAAAAATGTCGATGCCGAATTTCTTTGCAAAACCTAAAATTATGATTCCAATTATTTGTAATGCGGCTTGCGTAGGAATCTTAGCTGCTGTATTCAATATTCAAGGTACTCCGATGAGTGCTGGATTCGGTTTTAGTGGACTTGTAGGACCAATCAACCATATCAACTTAGTTGAAGGTGGATGGACGATTATGAACGTCATGGTTACTACTGGGGTATTCGTGATTGCACCAGTTGTATTTGGAATCATATTTAATCATTTGTTTACTAAAGTATGGCCGATCATTTCCCCGGAAGATTATAAATTGGATATCGAATAGGCAGGTGGAGGTAAAATGGTTCGTAACTTTCATGAATTAGAGCAATCATTAATGAAACAAGAAGAAGAAATGCAACGAGTGGCAGTTGTGAAAGCGGCCAGTTCTAGTGCATTGGAAAGCGTGTTTGAATTAGCCAAGCAAGGGCTCATTGTTCCATTTTTAATAGATGATCAAGCAATGTTAGACCCGTTATTAATGAACATGGATATCGATCACACTTCTTATCATATTGTCCACGTCGAGTCAGATGAAGAAGCTGCATTTAAAGGTGTGGAATTAGTAAGAAATGGTGAATGTGGTTTTATTATGAAGGGTAATATTCAAACAGGTACGTTACTGAAACAAGTAGTTAATCGAGAAACTGGTATTCGTAAGCGTGATGTACTATCTCATTTAGCACTCATTGAAACGCCTCATTATCCTAGATTCATTGGGGTGACAGATGGTGGGATGCTTTTATCTCCTAATGTGGATCAGAAGGAGTCGATTATTAACAATGCGACAGAAGTGATGCAAGCATTAGGATACAAACAGCCTAAATTTGCCGTCTTATCAGCTGCGGAAGTTGTACAACCGAAATTACAACCTTCTGTAGATGCGGAAGAATTAACGAAACGATTTGAGCCTAGTGAGAATTGTATTGTGGAAGGTCCTCTTTCATTAGATTTAGCACTATTTCCTGCGATCGCGGCAGAAAAGCAATACAAAGGTCGCATCCAAGGTGATGCCGATGTATTAGTAGCGGCCGATGTCGTGAATGGGAACACCTTATCGAAGAGTATGATCCTACTAGGTAATGGTGCAATGGCAGGGCTTATCATTGGTGCCCAAGCTCCAATCATATTAACGTCAAGAAGTTCAACGGCGGAAGAAAAAAGGCGTTCCCTATTGCTAGCCTTACAAATTAGTCGCGCTAATGCGAGAAAGGAATGTTGATTAAATGAAGCATCGTGTTTTAGCGATTAACCCAGGAGCTACCTCAACGAAGGTTGCTTGTTATGAAAATGATGAATTAACATTTAAAAAAGAATTTACTTATCATTATGAAACAATTTCGCAATACGATTCGATTATG
The DNA here is from genome assembly GCF_000775615.1 of Pontibacillus litoralis JSM 072002. Taxonomy (GTDB): domain Bacteria; phylum Bacillota; class Bacilli; order Bacillales; family BH030062; genus Pontibacillus; species Pontibacillus litoralis. The sequence goes on along the minus strand of NZ_AVPG01000005.1, from coordinate 69,538 downwards.
CAACAATATCATCTTCGCTACCAAGATATTGCAACGTTTCTTCAAGAAATGGACATGAAAATCGGTTCCTTCGATGCTGTCGTAGGTCGTGGTGGATTGTTACCACCAGTAAAGGCTGGTGCGTATCGAGTGAATGAAGCGATGCTTGATTGTTTAGAACATCGCCCAGTGTTACAACATGCTTCTAATTTAGGGGCTAGTTTGGCAAAAGGAATTGCAGAAGTTTTCGGAACTGAAGATTGTCAGGCTTTTATTTATGACCCTGTTACCGTCGATCAAATGGAAGATGTCGCTCGCATTTCGGGATCAGCCTCCATTGAACGAAAAAGTATAGGACATGTGTTAAATATGCGTGCCGTAAGTATGAAAATAGCCGATGAACAGCTAGGAAAGCCGTATGAAGAGAGTCGCTTAGTTGTTGCTCATATAGGCGGTGGAAGTTCGGCTAGTGCGCATAGGAATGGTAGAATTATTGACCTTGTTTCTGACGATGAAGGACTATTTTCAACGGAACGGTCAGGAGGCTTACCATTAAAAGAGATTATTCCAATGTGTTTTCAACGTACTCAAAAAGAAATGACGGAGCTTACTCGTAAAAAAGGTGGCCTTGTTTCTTATTTCGGTACTAATGACGCTCGTATAGTAGAAGAAAAAGCGAAGAACGGGGATGAACAAGCACAACTTATTTTACGAGCTATGGCCTATCAAATTGCAAAAACAATTGGCGAATTAGCCACTGTTTTATGTGGGAAAGTAGACGCCATTATTTTAACTGGTGGGTTGGCTTATTCAGAATATGTAATGAATATGGTGAAAGAAAGAGTATCCTTTCTAGCGCCGGTTCATATAGTTCCAGGAGAAGAAGAGCTACTTGCTTTAGCAAAAGGAGCAAGACGTGTACTAACTGGTCAAGAACATGCTCATACATTCATCGAAAATGAAGCAATAGTAGCTAGTAAATAAAAAGAATAGGAAGTGATCCTAATGAAAGTGGCAATTGCAGGTTCAGGAGCGTTAGGTAGTCGATTTGGTGTAATGTTACATGATGCTGGTAATGAAGTGACTTTGATTGATAAGTGGCCTGAACATATTGAACTAATTCGTAAAAATGGGCTATTAGTGGATAATGGGGAAGAAAAAAGGTACGTGAACATTCCTGTATTCTATCCTTCTGAAGTGAAAGAAACAATGGATCTTGTGTTTGTATTTACGAAATCAATGGGACTTCAGGAGATGATAGAAGATATTAAACCGGTAATTGGCGAACATACGAAGATTATTTGTTTATTAAATGGTGTTGGGCACGAAACGATTCTTCAAGAACATATTTCTTTGCATAATATTTTTATGGGAGTGACACTTTATACTGCTAGTTTAAAAGGCCCAGGACATGCTTATTTCAACGGTACTGGTAAAGTAGAAATTCAGAACTTTGTCGTTGGTGAAAAAGAAGAGTTAGAAGCAAAACAAATTGTTGAATTATTAAATGAAGCAGGATTAAACACAAGTTATAGCACAAATGTTACTACTTCCATTTGGCGTAAAGCGTGTACAAATGGAGCAATGAACGCAATTTGTGCATTGTTAGATAGTAATTTACACCAATATTGTTCTACCGATCAAGCAGAGCCAATTACAAGACAAATTGTAAAAGAGTTTGTTATCGTTGCGAATAAAAAAGGAGCTAGTCTAAACGAGGAAGAAATAGTTGATTACGTTTTGCAAGCGTCCAAGAACATTGGCTCTCATTACCCATCCATGCACCAAGATTTAGTCCAAAATCACCGTTATACAGAAGTGGATTTCTTAAATGGGGCAGTAGCTAGAATGTCGAAAGAATTCGAACATGAAGCTCCATATAACGAGTTAATTACCCAATTAATCCACGCGAAAGAACAAATACTAGAGGTTAAATAATGGTAATATTCGTGAGTTAATTTCAATAGACGGTTTGTCATATTTAAGCTGTTGATGTTAACAAAGACAATGAGAAGCCATTAATTACTTTAAAAAGAGTTTGGGACAGAAGTCGAAATAGCATTGAAATGTATGAATAAAGGAAAATGAAAAGCGCATGAAATCAAGGTTTGTATATTTGATTTCATGCACTTTTAAATTTTTGGTAGGTTATATCCCAGCTACGGATCTATATTCTTCGACTCGTCCATATCCTATACGGCATTTAGAGGAGTATTACAAAAATGTTGGTTACACTATAGGTGAATATGCTCAACCTCATTTGAGTACTATTGGCTAGGATTTTTAGGATGTTTTGAGAGTTATTTCAATAACAATTCAAAATACGTCAATAAAAAAAGGAATCTACTGATTGAACTGAACCCTATAAGGATTCAGTTCACATGTTAAGTAGGTTCCTTTTTACGTGTTTAATTGTCTTTAATGTACTCAATAAAACGAGCGGCGGCATCTTTTAATTCTTCATTTCGACGCCTAGCAATACCTATTTCGAAGAAGTTTGCTTTATCCTTGAGCGGAATCCATTTCAAATTAATAAAATTACTAAACTGTTTTAACTCATTAGGCATTAAGGTCAAACCATTGGTTATGAGTGTATTTTGTAATAGCACTTCCCAGTTGTTATTAGTAAAAATGATATTTGGTTTAAATCCAAACTCCTGACATCGTTCATGAAGAACACGTCCAAGCACGAAGTCCTTTGAAAAAGCGCATATAGTGTGCGGCTCTAAATCAGCAAATGAAATTGATTTTTTACGTGCTAATGGGTGATGAAAGGGCATAACAACATCAACAGAATAATTTGAATTAGATGTATTAATACATTCTATATGGATAGATGGTTCATATATAGGGAAGGATAGTAGTCCTATATCAATTTCTTCATTGGCGAGCTTTTTCTGTAAGTCAATGGATCCGCTTTGTATAAAATGTACATCTATATGAGGATTAGTGGACGTGAAATGTACAATCTGTCTCATATATTGAATAGCGAATAAAACAGTAATCCCTACTTTTAAACTATTCTTCTTCGTGATGTTCTTTCTTTGGATCGTCTCAACTAATTCATCCATTTCTTCTAATACTTTTTGTCCTTTTTCATGAAGCAGTCTACCTGAATCAGTCAATTTTAAACTTTGATTCGATTGGTAGAATAAATGGGTTCCTAATTCCTTTTCTAATTTCTGTATGTTATAACTTAACGTAGGTTGTGTTACGAATAAATTCTTTGCTGCGGCTGAATAACTACCTGTGTTCACTATGGAAACGAAGTATCTCAGTTGTCTAAACTCCATCTGGTATTTATCTCTCCTTCAAAAAATGATGCAGAACAGTAACTATTCTGTCATTTTTCTATCATGTATAGTGCTAGATGTAAGTGATGACAGTATCTCTCATTATTATTATACTAAAATTAAAACGTTTTCATCGAAGATGTACATAATGTTCATAATACTATCAAAAAGCGCAATTCTCTTTGTTTTTGTAGTAAAAAAGTATTGACAAAATTAAAAAGTTTAGGAAAGAACTGTCCCCTGTCAAGTAGATAGTGGAAATAATAAACGCAAATCATTTCTTTAATATCGAATATATACTTACAGAAGAAGTGAATGAACCACATATTCCACATAGTTATGAAGTTATACACCGATCAAATGCAAATCCAGCTTTTATTATTGCGAAAACAGAAGCTAATTTCCCATTTGCATATGTTGAAGATAGGATGATTACACGAGAAGAATTTTCGAAATTAAATCCACTTGAAAAAGAAATTTTTTTAACACAAAGTGTGGTTTTAGAAACAAATGAAGACTTTGGATTGAAAAAGTTTGAGGAAAAATCACAAGTAGAATGTTTGTAAATCATAGTAAGCGTTAAAGGATGGAGTGAACATGAACTAACTGAGTTAGAAATGTGTCAAAATGAGAAGTATTATTTACATAAATATTAGTGGCTTTAGCTCTATGCAATATAGAGCTAAAGCCACTTAAATCATTTTTATTCGTACTTACTTTTGTTGTTGCTTTAGTTGCTGTTTGAACTGTTGCAACTGCTCTAATTCTTCTTGCGAGGCATTAAGCTGGGCGGCTTCAATACAACTGTGAGCTACACTAAGTTCTTCCTGATCAACAGTACCGTTACGATTGGTTATGCTACTGACGGCTTGTACAGCTTGTTGAAATAAGTTACTACTTCTATCCATACGAATCAAAACCTCCCGTAGTGTTTATCGTTTATTTTCCACATTGGCGTAAATATCTCGATATGGGAAACGTTCATCATGCTTCTTTACAGCGTCTGTACCTTGCTGAATGAAGCGCTTAGATTTGCTCTTTTTGCTCAACGTATATCCCCCCACAACAAAGAAATAAAAGCTTGAACACGTATAAAGGTGTTCAAGCCTAGTATGGTTCAATTAATCATTTTCATGTGTGGGGAAAGTTGCTATTTCATAATGTTGTGTAGTTGTAAGTAATCGATTAGAAATTCTGCAATTCCATCTCCCTCATTGGAGGCTGTTACGTAGTTGGCAACATCTTTTAATTGAGATATTGCGTTATCCATAGCAACACCGACTCCGGCATATTCCAACATTTCTAAATCGTTGTCCTCATCTCCAAATGCGATGATTCGCTCTTGAGGTATGTGGTAATAATGAGCAACTTTACGTAGTCCAACTGCTTTGTTTAAGCCAGCGCGAACGATTTCAATAACGTGCCATGGTGCACCCCATTTACGATGATCGATCATCTCAGCGTGTTTATTCGTTAATTGGTCACGTAACGGTTGAACCTGATCTACCTCTGGATGAATTAGAATAGAAGTGGGGTCTTCTTTTAAGTTTTGACTTAAGTTGCCGATTGTGATCGGAGTGTTACTTGAATGGAAAATATCAAGCAGCTCTTGATCGTGTTTATCTAAATAAAGGTCATCTCGTACTTCGGCTAATACATTTTTCATACCAAGTTCATAACATGTATGTATAATTTCTTGAGCTGTTCGAATGGACATAGGGGAATGAATAGCATCCCATTGATCGTTTAATGGATGATGAATCAATGCCCCATTGAAATTGACCATTGGTGTGTCTAATCCTAGTTCATGATAATAACGAATGCTCGCACGGTGTGGTCTGCCTGTCGCAATACATACAATATGACCTTGATCACGTGCGGCTGTGATAATTTCTTTATTTCGACTGCTAATTTCTTTTTCATCGGTTAATAACGTACCATCTAAATCTAATGCAATTAAATGTTTTTCCAATATAAGCACCACCTTTGACTGTTTAAGTGTAAACTTGTCCTATATGTCATGTAAAGGGACAAAACCGTTTTCCTTTCTTTTCTTAAGACACAATGGTAGCATAGGTATTGTGAAAATACATAAATATAACATATATATGTTAATAAAGGAAGGGAAAATACAACATGATAGGGGTTTACCGAGAAAAGATTGAGGATATTCCGGTATTAATCGTAGTAGATGCTACAAAAGAAAATGAACCGTTACCTGTAGTAACATACATTCATGGGATTACAAGTGTGAAAGAACAAAATTTACCGATTGCATATGCACTGGCGACAAAAGGTTATCGAGTAGTATTACCTGACTGCTACTTGCATGGCGAACGACGAACACAATTAAATAATGAACAGTTAATGTACCGATTGTGGGACGTTGTTGCGCACAATTTAAAAGAAATTCCAGTTATTTATGAGAACATGAAGAAGCGCCATTTACTAGACGGCAATCGTTTCGGTTTAGCTGGTACGAGTATGGGTGGGATTACTACAAGTGCAGCGCTTACTCAATTTGATTGGATTAAAGTTGCGGCTGTATTAATGGGTACACCACAACCAGTTCGATTTGCAAAAGAGCAAGTAGCTTATGTAAAGGAAACGGGTTTAGATGTGCCATTTACTGAAGAAGAGCAGCAACAATTCATTCAAAAGCTGGCACCTATTGACCTTTCCTTGCAAATAGATCGATTACAAGGAAGACCGTTGTTTTTTTGGCATGGAGAGAAGGACAATGTGGTACCTTTTGATCATGCTTACAGCTTTTATACAGATGCAATTCCGCATTATAAAAACCCTGAAAACATTCGTTTCTTAAGAGAATTGGATCGAGATCACAAAGTATCGACGTATGCAATAGAAGAAACGGCGAATTGGTTTGACTTGCATTTATAAGAAGAAGAGGTCTTCCTTTCATTCTTAGGTTATATTCGATATAATTAGCAATAACGATGAAGAAGGGGGATAAACCACCTATGGATCAAATATTACATGATAATATGATGGGTGCATTAGAAAATGTCATTGACCCTGAATTAGGCATTGATATAGTGAACCTTGGATTAATATATGGAGTCGATATGGACAAAGATGGTGTTGCTCAAGTTACGATGACTCTTACAACAATGGGCTGTCCTTTAGCAGGTACAATAGAGGAAGATGTTAAACGTGTTCTTGCTGATTTACCAGAAGTGAAAGAGACAGTCGTTAACATTGTATGGAGCCCACCATGGACGAAAGATAAAATGTCTCGTTATGCGAAAATTGCGCTAGGCATTCCAGATTGATGCACACATACCCTTTGTTGGAAGTCCCAGCAAGGGGTATTTTTATCTGAAGGGTTAAGAAACGTAAAGGAGATTGATGCGGTATGGGGAAGATAGCGTCTAAAATGGTTCGTAGCTATAAATGGTTGCTTGCTTGTTGGATCATCTTCATTGGAGTGATGGGATATTTCGCATTTCAGTTACCTTCTTTATTAGAGGGAGATGGATTCCGTACGGATGGCCAATATGAACAAGTGGAAGAAGAATTACAACAGTCATTTGGTTTTCCGAAATCTACGTTACTTGTGCTGTTCGAGAATCAATCAGATGAAGCGATGGCATCTATAATAAAAGATATAAATTCGTTACAAATAGCCAGTAGCATTCAATCTCCATTAGATGATGATTCGATGTATGGAGAAGACGTTGCTTATGCTGCTGTGCATGTGAATGATGAATCATTAGAAATGAACGACGTAATTTCAAGTGTGAAAGCGATAACAGATGAGCGGGATGGTGTGCAATTGACAGGTGCTCCTGTTATTTCTGAAGATATTAACAAAGCTAGTCAAGACGATTTGAAACAAGCTGAATTAATAGGCTTACCGATTGCACTTCTTATCTTATTATTTGCCTTACGTACGATTGTTGCCTCTATTTTGCCGTTAGTCGTAGGGGCGGTTACGATTATCGCAGGATTTGGTTTGCTATCGATTATAGGTGATGCGTATTCGTTATCCATATTTATATTAAACATTGCTCCTATGATTGGTTTAGCACTTTCCATTGACTTTTCCCTATTGTTTATTAACCGTTATAAAGAAGAAATGCAACAATCGAATAAAAGAGAAGCGCTCATTACGACGATCCAAACAGCAGGTCGATCGATTCTTTTCTCTGCTTTATGTGTTTTTATCGGCTTAGTTGCTATGAGTGTAATTCAAGTAGACATCTTTATGAATATTGCGATTGGTGGAGCGGTTGTCGTTGTAATGGCAGTGCTTACCTCTTTAACTCTGTTACCAGCATTATTATATGTGATAGGGGATAACATTCATAAATGGTCGATTATACCAATCAGGAACGATACACAAACGAAATGGCGTACATTCGCTCGTAAAGTGATGGAACGTCCTATTATCGTAACAGTATTGGCTCTCATTGTGTTAGGAATCGGTATTATACCTGTTTCGAATATGAATGTCTCTATCCCGACCATTGATTCGCTGCCCGAAAGTTATGAATCACGTGCAGCGTATGAAACCATTCATGAAACATTTATGTCTGAATATGAAAGTACAACTTATGTAATTGCGGAGCGAGATGGCGATTGGCTGACAAATGAAGGGCTAGAAGATATGAAACAGCTAGAGGATCGACTAAAAGAACCTAGTGTTGTTGATTCGGTAGAAACGCTCTTTTCCGTAAGTGATTTTACATCATCGGAACAACTAGCAGCCGCACTTGAGCAGCCGGAGGTGAAGCAACAGCTTGAGCCAGCTATCGACCAATTTATTACAGGTGATCAGTTGTTCATCCCTGTTCATTTAACGGTGGCTGATAATTCTTCAGAGGCGCATCAATTAATGACGGATTGGAGTCATACAAAGTGGGATGTAGACGTCATGTTCGGTGGATTACCGAAATTCAATCAAGAGATTTACCAGGAAATATTAGATAATGTGTTGCTAACGCTGTTAATCATTATCGTTTCGACCTTCTTTATCTTAATGATTGCTTTTCGCTCCATTGTTATTCCGCTAAAAGCAATAGCGATGAATGTGATTGGTCTTACATCGACATTTGGTATTCTCGTTTGGCTCTTTCAAGGAGGACATTTCGGGCTTGAGCAAACAAATATTGCGTTAATTTTACCTGTAATCGTGTTTAGCCTTGTGTTCGGTTTAAGTATGGATTATGAAGTATTCTTGATTTCGCGTATCCATGAATTTTATCGTCAAACGGGTGATAATACAGAAGCGACAGCGCAAGGGCTTGCAAATACGAGCAAAATTATTACATCAGCTGCGCTTATCATGATTGTTATTACTGGTGCATTCGCCTTTACAAATATAGTCCCTGTTAAACAAATTGGTATAGGTATCGCAATTGCTATCTTTATTGATGTAACGATAATTCGCTTATTGCTAGTACCAAGCTTAATGAAGTTATTAGGAGATTGGAATTGGTGGTTGCCTTTTCGTAGCAAAAGCAAAGTGAAACATTCATCCTAAAGGGGGAAGTTCATATGGAGCAGTTTCCTTTTGTCGTATGGCAAGTAGTTGGCTATAAAGAAAGTGGGAAGACGACGCTAATGACGACGCTTGTAGAAGAACTGCAAAAAAGTGGACTGCGAGTCGGTACGTTGAAGCACCACGGTCATGGGGGGAAGCCTACTTTTTGTGATGACGATACAGATAGTGGGCGTCATCGAGATGCAGGAGCTATTGTTAGCGGAGTCGAAGGTGGAGGGCAAATGATTTTGTCTTCAAAACAAGATCAATGGACGTTAGAAAAAGCTTTAGCTCACTATATTTCTTTTGAGCTGGATGTTGTTTTGGTGGAAGGGTATAAGCATGCGAATTATCCGAAATGTGTCCTGTTGAAATCAAAGGAAGATAAGGGTTTGCTGTTATTAAAAAATGTTCAATGTGTAGTTGAGTGGAAAGGAAGCGATTGTCAAGTCAGTACTTTCTCCATCAATGATGAAAAAGCGTATGTGTCATGGATCGTAGCAGAATTAATGAAGAGGTGTGACCAATGAGTAAGTTGTATGCAATAACGTCAGAAAATATTTCAATAGAAGAGGTTGTAAATAAAGTGACGAGACGAGAATGTGGCGCTATTAATACCTTTCTTGGAACAGTGCGAGAGTGGACGAAAGGAAGGCAAACACTATCTCTTACGTATGAAGCATATATTCCGATGGCGGAGAAGAAACTAGCACAAATAGGGGAGGAAATTGCAGCAAGATGGCCAGATGCGCAATGTGCGATTACGCACCGGATTGGGGAATTACACATTTCAGACATAGCGGTTATCATTGCTGTATCCACACCTCACCGAGCAGATTCTTATGAAGCGAGTCGGTATGCTATTGAACGAATAAAAGAGATTGTCCCTATTTGGAAAAAAGAACATTGGCATGATGGAACAGAATGGATTGGCAACCAACAAGAAACAAAGGCTTATCCATTCGGTAAACCAAGTAAGGAGGAAATGTAATGGTTACAGTATTATTGTTTGCGCATTTGAAAGAAGCAGTAGGAGAAGATCGAATAAAAATCGATGCAGCAGGTGAAACGATTGCTACGATAAAGGGAATGCTGCAACAACAATATGGCGTGCAAGGGTTAGATGACGTTATGGTAGCAGTGAATGAAGAATATGCAACAACGAACGCCACAGTGCAGGATGAAGATGTGGTTGCCTTTATTCCCCCTGTTAGTGGTGGATAATTAATAAAGCTACTAAAAAAGCACAGGCGACTAAGCCTATGCTTTTTCATTTACAATAAAAGAAACGCCAATGCACCTACGATAAAGCAATAGAAGGAGAAGTATTTCAAGTTTCCTTTTGCCATGATGTTCATAAACCATCGTAAGGAGAAGTACGTTGCGATAATCGATGCCATAAAGGCGACTAAATAAGGAATGATGTTCGGATTGTTAAATAACTCATTCAAATCTAAGAGAAGCGTTCCTGCGCTTACTGGGATAAACAACATAAAGGAAAAGCGTAGTGCTGTTTCTTGCTTCCACCCTAACAACATCGCAGCTACAATGGTTGCACCAGAGCGACTAATGCCAGGAATTAAAGCAACTGCTTGCGCAAGGCCAACAATGATGACTGCTTTCCAGTTAAGGTCATGGTCCCCTTTTGTCCCTCTTAAGTTACGAATAATCCATAAAGCAATACCTGTAATGATAAGGGTGATACCGACCATTTTGGCACTGCTAAACGTTCCTTCAATCCAATCTTCAAACAGTAATCCAATTACACCTGCTGGTATTGTGGCAATGAGTAAATACATAATGAACCGGAAATCTTCTTGGACATTTGCTTCCCGGTTTTGTTTAAATAAGTAAGCTAATCCATTTGATGCTAAGCGGATTAAGTCGTTACGGTATATGATTACTACCGCAATAAGAGATCCAAAGTTAACGAACACTTCAAAGGATAAGCCAGGTAAATCAACGCCAAATAAATCTTGTAACATAACTAAATGTCCACTAGACGAAATAGGAATTGGTTCTGTAAATCCTTGGAATAACCCTAGAAATAAAAATTGAATAAGCTCGATTAATTTTTCCATGATAATATCCTCCTGTATTGCAACAAAACGTATATGGTATTTATTAATTGAATTGAAAAGTCCATATACGGCTTATTCTATTATATATTGTACATGCAACAAATTTATGTATCCGTTTAAATATCTAAACAGATGAACGGACGAGAATGTACCTTTCCCCAACCATCGTCGATTCGTATATTTCTTCATTGATTAGTCAAACTATGAACAATGACACGTAAAGGAGTATAGAAATATGGGGCAAAGACATCAATTTAAACACGGTGAAAAAGCACCTAATAACGGTGTATATGTTGAAATTGGGGAAACAGGAAGTATGGTTCAAAATCCCCAACAAATTCATTTAGAAGCAGGCAAAGTTTTTCCGCCAAACACTAATAAAGATCGCGTTTGGACGTATAAACGAAAACCATGAACAACAGAAAAAAATCCTCCTTCTTCTGCAAGAAGGAGGATTTTAGCTTTTCTTCACGAAAAAATGAAATAGCCTTTGTTATGCGTTTGTATCTTCTCTTAGCGCACCTTCAGCTAATAAGATAACTGCTAGGACGAATCCAACAGTTAGAACAATTGCATTTGTAAGATCAAATGTTCCACCATTCATGCTAGATACGACGTAAGTTACCATAGAACTTAACAGAAAACTCCAAAAAATGGTCCAGAATAAGCGCAAAATGCTCACCTCTATTTCGACATTCTATTACTATTTTATCAAAGGTCATTCAAAAAAGGAACAGAAACTTTTCTTAATATGTATCATGATTAAGGCATCTAACTATACACCACAAGAAATTATACATACATTATAGAAGATTAACATTGATGTAAAAGGATGAAACTAGAATGGATAACTCTCGATCACCGGTAACGAGAACCTGCACCATCCGTGAGCAAACGTGTCTCGTTCATATACCAGAGCAACCTAATGGATTTTTAGTATTGTATTTAGGAGATGTTGGTCACTATGTAGAAGAGCATCAATCAGCGTGGAGTGAACATCCTTCTAAAGCAACATTGTTACAAGCGTTATTAGAGGAAGGATACACGTTATTTACTAGTCATTTATATGGGAACGGATGGGGAAGTAGTCAATCTATCGACCTTCTCCACCATGTGTATCAACTAGTGAAACGCCAAGAAATTGTCAATCCGCATATACATGTGATTGCAGAAGGAATGGGGGCGCTTACAGCATTAAAGTGGCATGAACAAGAACAACTGCCTATACGCTCCTTTATTTTATTTACTCCTTGTGTAGATTTACAAGCTTTGTATGAGCAAGAACGGAGCAATCAACTCTTCTTTAAGCGATTTACGAAACAGTTAGCTATGGCTTATAGTGTAGCGGAAAGTGATGTGGAAAGCCAAGTAATTACAAATGCCCGTATCCCTGAATGTCGAGCACCAATGCTTATTTACCACGATTTAGCTGATCCTTACTTAAATGTGCAAGAACATGGAAGGAAGTTAGAGCAAAACCAGCAGCGGCATGCATCTGTACAGCTGAAGTTAACCGTTCAGCCTGTTATTCCACGGGTGACAAAGCAATTGCTCACTTTTATGAAAAGGTATGAAACATCACTTGAGCAACCATTTTAACATGCTGTACTAACGAAACGTGGAATCATTATTCTTCCAAAATCATACGATGGCATAGGGGGGGACTTGTATGCGCTATTTAATATGGGGTTGTTACTCAGGGATTGGCTTTCATTTCGTGCAAGCATGTTTGGAAAAAGGGCATTTTGTATACGGTGTTGATGGTCTTTCCGAAAGAAAAGAAATGATGGCGATGTTTATTGGGCGTAATGCTCATTTTACGCATTTTCCAGAGGTGAACACATTTAAACAAAGCAACCATGATGGACTTGATTGCCTTATTACGGTATATGACATAGAGGCTGACGTACCGTGGCATCAACTTGAAGAAATACCAGCAACTCAACGCGTTAGAATAACTTCTTCGTCAAAAAAGGAGCCAAAAGAAGGGTGGTTAACTGTCCACATGGAACACTATTTCGGTCCTTGGCTATCGAAGAAACCATATGAAATTACGAGTAAGGATTATGCAATAGAAGATCTGATACATTCCATCTTTACATTAAGTGAGGATTATCAAGCGCCTGATGTTGTTTCCTTGCCAAATGATGTCTCGATTATAACGAGTAAACCTATTGAAAATCGAAAAGAGCAATTAGCAATCCATCGAAGAAAATTCTCCTCATTTTACAAATAAAGTCTTATATGGCTTTCCTTACATTTACTAACGATGCTGAAAAAGTTACAATAGATTAGATCTACTTGGAAATGAGGTGTCCAATTGTGAAGTGGAAAAAGGTATTGCCAACTGCAATTATTTTATTTTTACTATTCGGTTTGATTGGTTGCACGACCGCAATGGGACAGGGAAACCTTCAAAAGGTAGGCATGCTTGTTGATCATTCTGTCCATGATCAAGCTTGGGGAAAGAAAGGATATGAAGGGCTTCTAGATATAAAAGAAGAAATGAACGTAGATGTTTATTTTAAACAGCATATCCAATCTAAACAAGCAGCTCGCATTGCTTTAAAGGAATTTTCTGATGAAGGGATTAATTTAGTGTTTGGTCATGGTAAAAAATTTGGTGATTATTTCAATGAACTTCATCAAGAGTTTCCTGACATGCATTTCGTTTATTTTAACGGGAATATACAAGGGGATAATATGACGAGTCTTAACTTTGATGGTTATTCCATGGGCTTCTTTGGAGGCATGGTTGCTAGTGGGATGACCGATATCGAGCATGTTGGAGTCATTGCTGCTTTTGAATGGCAGCCAGAAGTGGAAGGATTTTATGAAGGAGCCAAGTTTCAAAATCCAAACACGGAAGTTACGATTGAATACGTGAACAGCTGGGAGGATAAAGATAAGGCTATCCAATTGTATGACGAGTTAAAGGAAGAAGGGGTGGATGTGTTTTACCCTGCTGGTGATGGTTTTAATGTACCAATTATGGAAGCAGTAAAGGATGATCACTTACATTCTATTGGGTACGTATCGGATCAGTCTCACATTGGAGAATCGACGGTGTTAACGAGTACCATTCAACATGTCGATCAGTTGTATGTCATTGCGGCGAAGCTTTTTGATGAAGGAGATCTTCCTGATGGTTTTCTTACATTCGGGTTTCAAGACGGGGCAATATCATTAGGTGAATTTAGTTCAAGTGTTCCAGCAGAATTACAACACGACCTAGATACTGCACTGGAAAAGTATAAAGAAACCGGTGTTTTACCGAATGAGCAATCAAAATAATATTTTTAAAAAATCCTAGCCTAAGCTGGGATTTTTTTGTGTGGGAGAATTGAACACTAACAATAGCATGGAAAAGGAAACATACTTGAATAATTGTAAAAAATACTTTATGATTAGTACCAAGTCATAATAATTGATAATAGAAACTACCTTTAAGGGGATGTATATATGAGAAATGTAGGTATATTAGGTGCTGGTCACTATGTGCCAGAGCGAGTATTTACCAATGCAGACATGGAGAAAATTGTAGATACGAGTGATGAGTGGATTCGTACACGAACAGGTATTGAAGAGCGCCGGTTTGCAGATGAAGACATGGATACATCGGATATGGGGTATGAAGCTTCCTTACGAGCATTAGAACAGGCGAATATGTCTGCAGAAGATATTGATTTAATTATTGTTGCCACGGTTACACCAGATATGCCTTTTCCTTCTGTTGGGAACATGCTGCAAGAGCGATTAGGAGCGACGAAAGCGGCATCAATGGATTTAGGGGCCGCATGTGCAGGCTATATGTATGGGATGATTACAGCACAACAATTTATTCAAAACGGTGTGTATGATAATATTTTATTAGTTGGCTCTGAGAAGCTATCGAAAATCACTGACTGGACGGACCGGAATACGTGTGTATTATTCGGTGATGGTGCTGGAGCAACTGTGTTAGGCCCTGTTAGTGAAGGAAAAGGTATTCTGTCGTTTGAACTTGGATCTGATGGAAGTGGAAGTAAGTACCTCTATCAAGGAAAAGAAGATCGCTTTATAAAAATGAATGGCAGAGAAGTGTTTAAATTCGCAGTTCGCCAAATGCCAGAATCATCAATTAAAGTATTGGAGAAGGCAGGGCTTACTAAAGAGGATGTCGATTTTCTCGTCCCTCATCAAGCGAACATTCGAATTATGGAAGCAGCACGCCAACGTTTGGAAATACCAGAAGAGAAGATGGCGGTATCGGTTAATCGATATGGAAATACCTCTTCCTCTTCCATTCCAATTGCATTATCGGAGAATATTGAAAATGGCAACATAAAAGATAACGACGTCGTAGTGCTAGTTGGGTTTGGTGGCGGCTTAACGTGGGGAGCCGTTGCATTACGTTACGGGAGATAATTGAAGGAGGAAGTTGTTTTATGAAAAATAGAGTAGTTGTTACTGGAATGGGGGCTGTATCTCCTATAGGTAATAATGTAGAGACGATGTGGAACAACATGATGGTAGGGAAATCTGGAATAGGTCCAATTACAAGAGTGGACCCGGAACAATTTCCTGTTCATGTGTGTGGAGAAGTAAAAGATTTTCATCCTGGTGATTATTTTGATAAAAAAGAAGCACGCCGCATGGATTTATTTACTCAATATGCGTTAGCTGCTGCAGTTATGGCTGTTGAAAATGCTGGTTTAGACATTAACGAGGAAAATGCAGAGCGTACAGGCGTATGGATTGGGTCTGGTATTGGTGGCATGTCCACACTGGAAGAGCAAATTGATAAATTTAAAGAAAAAGGTGCTCGTCGTGTAAGTCCGTTTTTCATCCCAATGATGATTCCAGATATGGCAGCTGGTCAAGTATCCATTGCTTTAGGTGCAAAAGGAATTAATTCATGTAGTGTAACAGCGTGCGCTTCTGGAGCGAATTCCATTGGTGATGCTTTTAAAGTAATCGAGCGAGGCGATGCGGATGTAATGATTGCTGGTGGTACGGAAGCGCCGCTAACGAACATGGCATTTGCAGGCTTCTCCTCAATGAAGGCACTTTCTTTTGAGGAGGATCCAAACAAAGCAAGTCGTCCATTTGATGCAGAACGTGGAGGTTTTGTGATGGGTGAAGGCGCTGGCATCCTTGTATTAGAAAGCTTACAGTCTGCCGAGAAGCGTGGTGCAACGATTTTAGCAGAACTCGTTGGTTACGGTTCAACCGGTGACGCTCATCATATAACGGCACCTGCCCCGAATGGAGAAGGCGCAACACGTGCGATGAAGCAAGCGTTAGAAGATGCAAGTGTGCAGCCTGAGGATGTGGATTACATTAACGCGCATGGTACTGGTACAGCATTAAATGATAAATTCGAAACAGAAGCTGTGAAAGCTGTTTTTGGTGATCACGCCTACAATCTTGCTATGAGTTCTACGAAATCGATGACCGGACATTTATTAGGAGCGGCAGGTGCAGTAGAATCCGTCGTTGCGGTAAAAACGATATTAACGAACAAAGTTCCACCAACGATTAATTACGAGAATAAAGACGCTGATTGCGATTTAGATATCGTACCAAATGAAGCGAGAGACCGTGCAGTGCAAACTGTTGTAAGTAACTCGTTAGGTTTTGGCGGGCACAATGTGTCGTTAGTATTTAAACAATTTGAAGCATAAAGATGAACGAGAAGCACATGATTCCTGCATGCGCTTCTTTTTTTTATGGATGTTTAACGACGCAGCTTGTCATGAATAAGTAGGCTTGTACATATACATCGTATAAATGGACAAGCAGAGAGGGGGGATGAAATGCTTGGTGTAATTTTTTTATTCTTAATTGGGTTTGGATTTGCAATATCTGGTGGTGTGACGTTGATTGCTTATTTAAATCTCTTACCTGCTGGTTTTAGCTGGACGGATTATTTCTTGTTTATTCAGACCAGACCTGAATGCTATTTCTTCCCCCTTGGCGTGATTGTTATGCTCGTAGCGATGTTCCTTTACCCAAATGATTCATGTTAAAAGTTGGCTACATTCGAATAAAATTTCCTATGTTGGTCATACTTATTTTTACAAGAGAAAACGTTTGGGAAAGCGAGGGTAATCAATGCTATATTTACACGATGTATGGGTGAATTGGTTTGAAGGGGAGGAAAATGGATATAACGTATGCTCCTTTCATGAGTGGAGGAAAGAGGATGGAATTGAGTTGCTTGATCAAGCGCCGTTATTGTACGTACAAGCAGCTCTATTTCATTATATAGAGAATGACTTGCAAGATTTACCTCAGTCCATATTAGAAGCTGTCTATAAACGAGCTTATTTAAGGAAAAATCAAGAACGGATTTCCCTTGAATATGCGTTTGTTGTAACAGATGGTGATGCCATCTTGGCGGTCGATACAATGGGGTATAACCTACCTGTGCGAAAGAGTCGCTTAATCCCAAGGCAGGAAAGGTTAGTGTATGACATGATTGCAGAACATTCGCCAGAAAGCTATGAATTTGAACAAGAGGAGAAGGAATATCATATATTATCCCCCCATCCTATAACAATGATTGGCTTAACGAGAAAAGAACGTCAACTAAAACAGCTCATGTTAATGGCGTTAGATCAGTTACGCTCCTCTGAGAATTCACCTGAAGTGAGATACTGGTTAACAGAATGGGACCCTACTTATTATGCAACGATAGACGAATATAACTTTGAACAAGCGTGGCAAACTTTATATAACGGTGTAACGAATGGTTGGTCACCAGCCCACGAGGAATTGTGTCATAAATTGGTGAAAGGACAGCCGTTTTTCGAGAAGCTTTGGGAGTTAGAACAGAATAATGAAGTGAATAAAAGGGTCTAGCGAACACATTCATTCGTTAGACCCCTTTTACTTATTATTATTTTCGGATGCGACCAAGACCCATTGCTTTCTTTGCTTTACGTAACATCTTCATGGCTTCCTTGTTCGCTTTATCTGCTCCGTGGTCGAGAATGTCGTCTAATTCTTCAGAGTCAACAAGCTCATAGTAACGCTGCTGAATCGGACGCAAGGCTTCAATGACGATATTGGCAACATCTTGTTTAAACACGCCATATCCTTTGCCATCATAACGCGCTTCAATTGTCTCGATGCTTTCCTCTGTAATACTAGAGTAAATCGTTAGTAAATTTGAAATACCAGGCTTGTTTTCCTTATCAAATTTCACGATGCCTTCAGAATCGGTGACGGCACTTTTAATTTTCTTCTCAATCTTTTTCTCATCATCTAGCATAGAAATAAAAGCTTTTTGATTTTCATCGGATTTACTCATCTTTTTGGTCGGTTCTTGTAACGACATAATACGAGCGCCAACTTCAGTTACGTGAATTTCTGGAATTGTAAAGATGTCGTTGTACTTATTGTTAAATCGTTGCGCTAAATTACGTGTTAATTCAAGGTGCTGTTTTTGATCATCGCCAACAGGAACAACATCTGTACCATACAACAGAATATCTGCTGCCATTAATGGTGGATACGTCAATAAACCAGCAGAAACACCTTCATTACCTTGCTTAGCTGACTTATCTTTAAACTGCGTCATTCGCTCCAATTCTCCAATGTAAGCTACACACTGTAACATCCATCCAAGCTGTGTGTGTGCCTGAACTTCAGACTGAATAAATAATGTGGCTTTCGTCGGATCAATTCCCGATGCAATATATAAAGCTGCCAACGAACGAATGTTCTTTCTGAGCTCTAGTCGATCTTGTGGAACGGTAATGGCATGGGCATCGACAATACAAAAGTATGCATTGTTTTCATCTTGTAGCTTAGGGAAATGCTTCATTGCTCCTAAATAATTTCCTAATGTCATAGTTCCGCTAGGTTGAATACCAGAAAAAATTGTTTTCATCTTCATCACCTCATGTATTTTTTTCATCAAAAAAGGCCCATTCAGCTCTACAATTACTTGTAGGGACGAATGAACCGTGGTGCCACCCTCGTTATTCCTTCAACAAAGAAGAAATCACTTTACCCAATATCGCCTGGGGCGCGGCATAACCTACTAAAACGTTCAGAAATGCTGCTCGAAAGTCCACTTCCACCTAAGCGCGTCATCTGTTTCCACCAACCACAGACTCTCTTGAGACGCTGACAAAGCTGTACTCTCTTTCTCATCGCTTTATGCTATAAAAAATTTTTATTATTAAAATTATAAAGAAATATGACGAAATATTCAAGAGTAAAAATCTATGTAACCCTTTATTTTTAAGGGAGGGGAGGAATAATCTCGAATCCTTTTATTTGCTAAAGAATGTCAGATAATAAAAAAAGTTTTGCGAATTAAGTAGAATTGTTGTACAATTTTTAATAGTAGCTTAAGTCTACTAAAAAGAAATAAAAAAATCTATTACTTAAGGGGGTCTTTTTGACTATGAAGTTAAAATGGACATTGTTGTTAATGCTTAGTCTATTGCTTAGCGTGTTTTTAGTGGCATGCTCAGGTGATGAAGGCGAGACAACAGAAGAAACAGGCTCAGATGATACGCAATCTGAAGAAACAACAGATGAAGGAGATTCTGGGGAACAAGTACTTAACTTTATTAACGGTGATACGATTCCTTCCATGGATCCTTCACTTGCAACAGATGAATATGGTTTCCAATTTATTGGAGCGACGATGGAAGGGTTATATCGCTTAGATGAAAATGCGAAACCTGTGGAAGGTATTGCTAAAGACCATAGTGTAAGTAAGGACGGTCTTATTTGGACATTTGAATTACGTGAGGATGCAAAATGGTCCAATGGTGATGCTGTAACAGCTCACGATTTCGTTTACGGTTGGCAACGTGCAGTGAATCCAGATACAGGTTCAGAGTACGGACCATATATGATGAGTGGCGTTATTAAAAATGCTGAAGAAGTAAGTAAAGGCGACAAGCCAGTAGAAGAGCTTGGAGTCAAAGCAGAAGATGATTACACGTTTGTTGTAGAACTAGCAAACCCAGTACCATACTTTGAGTCATTAACAACATTTGGTACTTTTATGCCTTTAAATAAGAAGTTTGTAGAAGAGCAGGGCGATAAATTTGCAACAAGCTCTGATACATTACTATCCAATGGCCCATACAAATTTGTTGATTGGGAAAGCACTAGTACTTCCTGGGAATTAGAGAAGAACGAAGATTATTGGGATGCAGAAACGGTTCAGTTAGATAAAATGACGTATGAAGTAGTTAAAGATCCACAAACATCTGTTGACCTTTATGAAGCAGGAACTATAGATCGCGCAGGTTTATCTTCTGACCTAGTAGATCAATATTCAACTCATGAAGATTATGTTGTAACACCAGAAACTTCCGTTTTCTATTTGAAGATGAACCAAACAAGAAATGATGCACTTGCAAATACGAATATCCGTGCAGCTATTAGCCGCGCATACAATAAACAAGCACTTGTAGATGAAATCTTGAATAACGGCTCTATTGTAGCAAATGGTTTAATACCGAAAGACTTCGCTCCGATGCCTGGTTCTGGAGAAGATTTCCGTGAAGTAAGTGGCGACCTTGTTACTTATGATGTAGACAAGGCAAATGAATATTGGGAAAAAGGTCTTGAAGAGTTAGGTACAGACAAGGTTGAAATAGAATTCTTGGCTGGAGATACCGAAACAGCAAAAACGATGAACGAATATTTAGTAAACCAATTAGAAAGTAACCTTCCTGGCCTAGATATTACGCTAAAGCAGGTACCATTTGAGCAACGTCTTGATTTAGATACGAATATGGATTATGACATTCAATTTGCTGGATGGGGTCCAGACTATCTTGATCCATACACGTTCTTAACTTTATGGATTACAGATGGTGGAAATAACAAGATGGGCTATTCAAATCCTGATTATGATGCCTTGCTAGACGAAGCATCAGTTGATTTAGCGCAAGATAACGAAGCTCGTTATGAGAACTTCCTAGAAGCTGAGAAAATACTATTTGAAGATGCAGCTATCGCACCAATTTATCAACGTGCTAAGGCTCAACTAGTATCACCTAAAGTTCAAGGGGTGTTTGTGAACCCATTTGGAGCAACGTATGAATACAAGTGGGCTAGTGCTGGATCTGAACAATAATAGTGATTTTTACAGTTAAATGATTAGGGGGTGAAGGGGGTATATGGGATTATGGCATATACTCTCTTTCCTCTTTACAAAACTAATTATCCTGCTACTAGATGCATTTTAATATTCTACTAAAACATCTGTACAACTAGGGGGTTAAGAAATGGTCAGATATATTATGCGGCGTGTTTTCTACATGTTAATTACGCTTTTCATTATTGCCACTTTTTCGTTCTTCCTCATGAAATTAATGCCAGGAAGTCCGTTAAGTGCAGAAGATAAATTAAGTGAAGAACAAAAGCAAATTGTTTTAGAAAAGTATGGATTGGATGAACCTGTACCTGTTCAATATATTAAATATTTAGGAGGTCTTGTGCAAGGAGACTTAGGTATCTCATTTCACTTTGATAATACACCTGTAAGTAAAATATTAATGGATCGATTAGGACCTTCGTTGCAACTTGGTGCACAATCGCTCATCTTTGGTTCTTTATTAGGTATATTACTAGGTTTAGTCGCAGCGGTATTCCACAATGGGGCACTAGATTATACGTCGACAATAGTAGCCGTACTTGGGACGTCTATCCCTTCATTCGTATTTGCTGGTTTGTTGCAATGGGTATTTGCAGTTGAACTTGGTTGGTTCCCGGTTGCTTTATGGGGATCATTTGAACATACGGTATTGCCGACGATTGCTCTTATGATTTATCCAATGGCAACAGCAGCCCGTTTCACGAGAACGGAAATGATTGAAGTAATGGGCTCGAACTATATTACAACTGCACGTGCAAAAGGCTTAAAGGAATCTGAAATTGTGTTTAAGCATGGTTTAAGAAACTCCCTTATCCCATTAATTACAGTAATGGGGCCGATGGCAGTTGGTCTAATGACAGGTACGCTCGTTATTGAACAAATCTTTGCAGTGCCTGGAATTGGGGAGCAATTTGTTACATCCATAATGATAAATGACTATCCTACTATAATGGGTACGACGCTACTGTTTTCCATCATGTTTGTCGTAATTATTCTAATTATTGACCTATTATATGTTGTTATTGATCCTAGAATTCGACTTACAGGAGGGGAGAGCTAATGGCAGAGAAAGAAAAGTACAACTCCCAAGATGTACCTAAAGACTTACTAGTACCTGTGAAAGAATCAGAAAAAGATAGTGAGAGGATTTCAGGTCCAAGCCGAACATTTTTACAGGATGCTAGAAGAACTTTCTTAAAGAACAAAATTGCCATGTTAAGTGTGTTTGTTCTTTTAGTCATCGTTCTATTTAGTATTATTGGGCCGGGTATGAATGAACATGGTTTAGATGATCAAGATTTAACTCGTGCTAAGATGCCACCACGTGTTGCAGCTTTGGAGAATATTTCCTGGCTTGGCTTTGATGGAACGTTATCAGATGAATTTGAAGGTAATGACGTGGAGCAAGCAACACAAAAAGCGGTTCAACGATATGATAATAATGAAGACTTTGTGGACGTAGAAGTATTAACTGAAGGAGATGGGTCAAGAAATTCTGCAGAAGTGAAAGCGACTTATCATATTTATGAAGCGAAAGATATGCAAGATGAGTATTTCTGGTTAGGAACAGATACGCTTGGCCGAGATCAATGGACTAGAATATGGCTAGGTACACGGGTATCATTAGCTATCGGTGTAATTGCAGCATTAATTGACTTAGTTATTGGTGTGGCTTACGGTGGAATTTCTGCTTTTTACGGTGGACGAGTAGATAGTGTGATGCAACGTATTATTGAAGTGTTAATAGGAATTCCGAACTTGGTCATTATTATTTTAATGATTCTCGTTCTACAGCCTGGCATGCTTTCGATTATTATCGCTTTAACGATCACCGGATGGATAGGTATGGCGAGGATTGTCCGCGGTGAAGTATTGAAGTTGAAAAACCAAGAATTCGTTTTGGCAGCAAGGACACTCGGAACATCCAATGGCAAAATTATTCTTAAACACTTAGTTCCAAACATTAGTGGGATTATTATCATAACAACAATGTTTACAATACCTGGGGCCATTTTCTTTGAAGCTTTCTTGAGCTTTATCGGAATTGGAATTGTACCGCCTGATGCTTCACTAGGTACATTAATTAATACTGGATTTGAGAACTTAAGACTGTACCCATATTTATTAGTATACCCTGCAATATTAATATCAGTCATTATGATTGGATTTAACTTAATAGCTGATGGATTAAGAGACGCATTCGATCCGAAGATGCATAAATAAAAAGGTAGGTGGCTTCTAAATGAGTAAACTATTAGAAGTGAAGGATTTAAAAGTTTCATTTAATACATTTAATGGAGAAGTGCAAGCAGTTCGAGGTGTAAGCTTCGATTTAAATAAAGGAGAAACGATAGCCATTGTTGGTGAATCTGGTTCGGGTAAATCAGTTACATCCAATGCTATTATGCAACTTTTGCCTAAACCACACGGCTATGTAAAGGGCGGTGAAATACTGTTTGAAGGAGAAGATTTAGTAAAGAAATCAACTAGTGAAATGCGGAAAATTCGCGGAAAAGATATTTCTATGGTGTTCCAAGATCCCATGACGTCTTTAAATCCTACCATGAAAATTGGTACGCAAATTATGGAAGGCTTAATCAAACACCAAAAAATGAGCAAGGAACATGCAAAGAAACGAGCAATCGAATTATTAGATTTAGTAGGAATTCCGCAACCAGAAGTTCGTATGAAACAGTATCCACACCAATTTTCTGGTGGAATGCGTCAACGTGTTGTTGTTGCGATATCTCTTGCATGTAATCCGAAAATATTAATAGCCGATGAACCAACTACAGCATTAGACGTTACGATACAAGCGCAAATTTTAGAGCTAATGAAAGATATTCAAAAGAAAACAGAAAGTGCTATTATTTTCATTACGCACGATTTAGGTGTAGTAGCGAACGTGGCAGATCGCGTGGCAGTTATGTATGCAGGAAAAGTTGTGGAAATTGGAACAACGGATGATATTTTTTATAATCCGAAACATCCATATACGTGGGGATTATTAGGCTCAATGCCAACGTTAGATAGCGCTGAGGAAGAATTATTTGCTATTCCTGGTAGCCCGCCAGATATGACGAATCCACCACAAGGGGATGCCTTTGCTGCGAGAAACAAATTTGCATTGGAAATTGATAAAGTTATGGAACCTCCAATGTTTAAAGTATCAGATACACATTATGCAGCAACTTGGTTATTACATGAAGATGCACCAAAAATAGAGCCACCAGCTTCTGTACAATTAAGAATGCAAGGCTTTGCGAATACTGGAAATAAAGTGGGTGATCAATAATGGCTGAAAAACTATTAGAAGTAAAAAATTTAACGAAACAATTTAGCGTAGGTCGTAACAAGGTGATTACAGCTGTTAATGGTCTCACCTTTGATATATATAAAGGAGAAACGTTCGGGTTAGTAGGCGAATCTGGTTGTGGAAAGTCTACTACTGGTAGAACGATTATTCGATTATATGAGGCGACTAGTGGACAAGTTTTATTCGATAATGAAGATGTGCACGGTAAAAAGTCAAAAAAAGATTTACTTAAATTTAATCGAAAAATGCAAATGATTTTCCAAGATCCTTCTTCTTCTTTGAATCCAAGAATGACTGTGATGGATATTATTGCGGAAGGTCTAGATGTTCATAAACTAGTTAGCAATGAAGCAGAAAGAAGAGGACGTGTAGAGGAGTTGCTACAAACGGTAGGATTAAATAAAGAGCACGCAACTCGCTTCCCTCATGAATTTAGTGGAGGACAACGCCAACGAATCGGAATCGCACGTGCATTAGCGGTACAACCTGAGTTAATCATCGCTGATGAACCTATTTCTGCATTAGACGTATCGATTCAAGCACAAGTTGTCAATTTATTAAAGAAATTGCAAAAAGAACAAGGATTAACTTATTTGTTTATAGCCCATGATTTGTCTATGGTGAAATACATTAGTGACCGTATTGGGGTTATGTATTTTGGCAACATGGTAGAATTAGCAGATAGTGAGGAACTGTATAAAAATCCGATTCACCCATATACAAAATCACTTTTATCCGCGATTCCATTACCCGACCCTAATTATGAAAGAGCGCGTCAACGTACTGCATACGACCCTAGCATTCATGATACGAGTGAAGAGCCGGAATTTCGTGAAGTAAAGCCGGGTCACTGGGTAAGGTGTACGAGGAAAGAATTAGAGCAATATAAAAAAGAATTAGGAATATAGTCCAAATTAAATGGATCATTTAGCTAAATGAAGATAAAGAAAAAATAACTATCCAATCATACTCCGGTGCACCTTATTTAAGAAGGTGCATGAGTATGATTTTTTTATGGTATGAAAAGGGGAAAGGAACTATTATTTGATGTTTGGGCTTTGGGAACTAGGAAAAGAGAAAGCTTCGTTGCTTGTATTCGATGCATCCTCTATGCATGAAGAAAGCATTAGAAGTTTATCCATATCAAAAAAACCTAAGAAAGAATAGAATTCAAATTCCTTAGGTTTCTTCTAGCTGTTGTCATACATTTCTTAGATTAAGTAATAAAGACACATGAGAAGGACTAACAATAAGCCGGTTGCAATAGTTTGAAATTGCATTACTTTGTATAAAGATATATTTACTTTTTCTGAAGGTAGTCGCTTTTCTTTCCATTCATCTAATAAATCATCTTGCTTCATGATATGGTAAAATCGCCTGAATCCAAATGTCACACCATCAAAGAAACCATTTTTCTTCGTATATGTAAACAGACATACGATAAGCAATAGCAAAAAGACATAGAATAGTACATTAATATAATGCACAAGTTGTTGATAGGGAGAGAAAGTTAGGAAAATAAATGTTGTAGTTAAAAGTATAATGAACAAAGTAACCCAATTTTTAACTTGATGCATGTTATCACCTACTTTTTAGGCAGTTATGAATAGTATATCACACTAAAGTTTATTCTACTATTAAGGGAAGTCGAACAACGCTTCTATAGGAAGATATTACTTATTTTGATAGTTCGTTGTGAAAAATGTTTTTAAAATAGTATATAACTCTTTTATAATAGATACATACATATATATAGAAGAGGTGTAACAATGGGGAGATTTCAAATGAAGAATGTAATAGCTATGGGTGTATTATTAACAGGGGTTTGTTTACCTGTACATAATACTGTATTTGCCGAGGCAGATGCCAAGCAAGTGACGATGCATATTGGGTATGAAGCGGCATTAACAGAAAGGACACTACCTGATGCGATGCCAAGATTCGTCTATGACACAGGACTTGAATTCGAATATCCAAAAGATGGTGTTAAAGGGATTTATGTGACAGGTCCCAGTGCAGGTGGGAGTCGATTTGATGAGTTAGTTCAGCTTGTTGATGATTCGGAGCTGAATAGTATGGTCATTGATATTAAAGAGGATGCGGGGATATTAACGTATCAACCTGACAAAGGGTCTCCTTACCATGATATTGGAAAAGACTATATAGAAGATCCGCGTGCTATTTTAGAGACTCTAGAAGAAAAAGAGATATATCCAATTGCTAGAATCGTTGTGTTTAAGGATAATAAATTAGCTGAGAAACGTCCAGATTTATCTTTTCAGAAAAATGGTGAAGTATGGACCAATAGTAGAGGAGAGGCATTCGTAAATCCATTTCAGAAAGAAGTATGGGACTATAATATCAGTATCGCAAAGAAAGCAGCAGAAATGGGCTTTAAAGAGATTCAATTTGATTACGTTCGTTTTCCAGAAGGATTTGAAACGCGAGATAAAGAGTTAACTTACAGTGAAGGAGAGTACGCGGATACGGAAGGGGACAATGTACAAAAACGTGTAACAGCCGTGACTGATTTTGTCGATTATGCGTATCAACAATTAGAAGATTATGATATTGACGTGTCAGTTGATATTTTTGGTTATGCAGCAACGATACCAGAAGCGCCAGGCATTGGGCAGAATTTCAGTAAGATTGCCAATGAAGTAGATGTGATTTCATCGATGATTTATCCTTCCCATTGGACTTCTTATTTTGGAATTAATAATCCCGATGAAGAACCGTATCGTACCATTTTAGAGTATGCGAAGGTAGAAAATGAACGTTTAGGCGAATTAGAAGATCCACCAACGTCAAGACCGTGGATTCAAGACTTTGAAGCACCTTGGTTGTATTCAGGAGCGCCAAAACAATACGGTAAAGCAGAAGTAGAAGCGCAAATTAAAGCGTTAAACGAACAAGGGATTCAGGAGTTTCTGTTGTGGAATGCAGGAAATACGTATACGAAAAATGTCGATTACACACCTTTAGATTAGGGTATAAGAACCTTAGCATAAAAAAAGCTAAGGTTCTTTATTTTGCTCATATATTCATGAACGGTTGTTTAAACTAAAACGACTAACGTATCAAGTAGAAATTTCACAAATGAGAGAATTTTCGGTATAATAAAAAAGACTACACTAAAAGGAGTAGATTAATGAATTGGTATGAGAAATTAAATCAGTATTTTCCGATTGAGGAAATGAAATCGAAAGAGCATATGGAACTGCTCTTGAATGAAAAGAGTGATGTGTACCATAAAGATGAAAGTTCGTCACACGTTTTGATGTACGCGGAGTTTGATTCCTTCATTTTTATCGACTATGTGTGGGTGTCTGGACAAGCTCGTGGACAAGGAATTGGGCACAAGCTAATTGAAAAGTTGAAAAAGAAAGAAAAGCCAATTATTTTAGAAGTAGAGCCCGTTGATTATGATGATACGGATACCGAGAAGCGCCTCAGATTCTACCAGAAAGAAGGATTCGAACATGCTACCTCCATTGGTTATACAAGAAGGTCTCTTGCTACAAATGAATTAAACCAAATGGAAATCCTCTATTGGTCCCCTGAACACGAATCCGAAGAAACCATTTATGAGAAGATGAAACAAATGTACGTTAAGATTCATACGTACAAAGATGAAGAGTTATATGGTAAGTCCTATCAACCTGTTGAAGAAGTACTGACAATGGATGAGGACGCCTCAAACGAGAACATATTAGAAACGTTAGACTCGAAAGAAGAAGCTTAGCAACAAGCATTACCCCAAACGTACCTCGGTTAATGTAACTACGTACTGTTTGGGGTTTATAAATTCAATCATTTAGTATATTGAGAATGATAATCGCTCAGTTTGTGAGATAACGGTTTCATGACATTTTTTAAAAAAATGTACAGAAAGATGTTTTGTTTTTTTGATTAGGTGGAATGATACGTATGTAATGAATATGTATGTAAATGAAATGTGTAATAAATGTGTAATTAGTTAGGAATTTATGATATTCCCTACTTTTTTAATGTGTATTGTAGTATACTTAACATATAGTTTTTACATTACATTAATTTTAATTTAAGAGTGAATAAAAGGATTCATTTAGTTATAAATTTCGATTGAGGAGTGAAGATTGAATGGTTACACTTTATACTTCTCCAAGTTGTACATCATGTCGTAAAGCACGAGCTTGGTTAGAGGCACATGACATACCGTTTGAAGAGAGGAACATTTTCTCAGAACCGCTGTCTATTGACGAAATTAAAGAGGTACTTCGAATGACTGAAGATGGTACAGATGAGATTATTTCCACCCGATCAAAAGTATTTCAGAACATGGAGGTTGAATTAGACCAGCTTCCAATGAAAGATTTACTACAAATGATTAAGAACAACCCTGGTTTACTTCGTCGTCCAATTATATTAGACGAAAAACGATTACAGGTCGGTTATAATGAAGATGAAATTCGCCGCTTCTTACCTAGGAAAGTACGTACATTTCAATTAATGGAAGCTCAGCGTATGGTTAATTAATCACAAGGCATACATTCGAATGGAAGCGACAATCCTTAATGAGATAGGATTGTCGTTTTTTGAAATGGGTTCTGATCAAAGTTCCCTTTTGGCGCAATGTTTTTTTGCTTAGAAAACTCCGAATTTTTCGTGACAATGATAACGTAATCGGCTACAATTAGAAACTAACCAATAGTTAAAAACATCTAGTCATTCATTTGTTTTTAACTTTTTGAGCAATTATATTTTCAAACGAACCTTGATTGTCATAAAATAATAGTACTACATGAAGATTTGCAAATTGTATGTTATGGTTGAACTATTACAACATAAGGTACGTTGTAAACAAGAACTCTTGACAAGGGTAAAGGTATCCCTTCCACCTAAAACAATCATTAGAAGGGAGCGATGGAAATGGAAATAGAACGCATTAATGAAAATACCGTAAAATTTTATGTTACCTATATGGATATTGAAGATCGAGGGTTTGACAGAGAAGAGATTTGGTACAATCGTGAAAGAAGTGAACAACTTTTCTGGCAGATGATGGATGAAGTGAATGGTGAAGAGGAATTTAATATTGAAGGGCCTTTATGGATTCAAGTGCAAGCAATGGATAAAGGTTTAGAAATAGTAGTGACAAAAGCTCAACTATCTAAAGATGGACAGAAGCTGGAATTGCCAACAGAGGATGGTAAAACGATTGATATGCCTGTCGATGAAAAACTAGAGTCCATGCTTGAAAATGATTTGAATATAAATAATGAATCGGATGAAAGGGAACAGAAAGTGGATGAAGATGATGGAGAACAGAATCAAACGTTATCCTTTGTTATTCGTTTTCAAGATTTAGAAGATGTCATTCAATTAAGTCATTATTTCCGAAAGCCGAATGGTGTAGAAGATCAATTGTACCATTTTAACGATGCTTATTATGTGTATATTGATTTTACGTCAGAGCTATTAAGTGATGAAGAAAAAGAAAACATTTTAAGCCAATTACTTGAATTTGGTCATGAATCCCCAGTGTCTGTATATCGTCTACAAGAATACGGGAAGAGTATTATAACTCAAGATGCATTGTGTAACATTGCGAATTATTTTCCATCATAATTAAGGAAGGAAGCGGCAACGATTTAAAGTTGCCGCTTTTTTTACACTTTTAAAATGGAATGAAACATTTTTAATCATATTCCGTAAAAAGGAAGGGAAGATTCATTAAGATGGAATAATGGGTACATAAGAAAGGAACAAAATAAATGTTTAAGCGAATTCAGATTTTATTATTTTTAGGCATAATTGCTTTTCTATTATTTATGACAAAAGAGTATTGGGAAGGCTGGCTGTTAGGAAGTATGCCAGTATTTTTTACTATTTCAGCCATCTTTATTAGTATTGTAATCTTTTTTGAAAATCGACATCCTTCTCAAACGCTTACATGGCTACTCGTATTAGCAGCTGTTCCATATATCGGTTTCTTCTTCTATATTATGTTTGGCCAAAATTATCGAAAACGAAAAATGTTTGCTCAAAAAGGTGAATTAGATGATCAAGCATTTCAACAAATTGAAGGTAGTCGATTCATTGATCAGAATCAATTAAAGCAAATGGGCGATCATCAACGGTTGTTATTTTCTTTAGCTCAGCGGTTAGGGAATTCTCCGATTACATTTAATACAGAGACGAAAGTATTAACGGATGGGGATGTAAAGTTTACTGTTCTATTAGATGAATTGAAAAAGGCCACTCATCATATTCATATGGAATATTATATTGTTCGCCATGATGAAATTGGTCAAGAAATTAAAGAGATTCTAAAGGAGAAAGCTCGGAACGGCGTCGAGGTTCGATTTTTATATGATGCTGTAGGAAGTTGGCAGTTGTCGAGCACATATAAACAAGAAATGATTGAAGCCGGTGTACATATTGTTCCGTTTTCACCTGTGCGTTTACCATTTCTAAATAACAAAATTAATTTTCGTAATCACCGTAAAATTGTCGTCGTTGACGGTGATGTCGCCTTAGTAGGAGGTTTAAATATTGGTGATGAGTACTTAGGGCGTGATGCCTACTTTGGCTACTGGCGTGATACACATTTGTATGTGAAGGGGGAATCGGTACGTAGTTTGCAATTAATCTTCCTTAGGGACTGGTATTACATGACAGGTGAAGCACTATTAATGAATGAATATTTTTCTCCTAAGCTTATTGAGGCAAATAATCTTGGTGGTGTGCAAATGATTGCTAGTGGGCCTGATAACGAGTGGGAAGTCATTAAACATGTCTTCTTCTCCATGATCGTGTCGGCAAAGAAAACCATTTGGATTGCCTCTCCGTACTTTATTCCTGATGATGATATTCGTACAGCATTAAAAAATGCCGCTTTAAGTGGAGTGGACGTGCGCTTGTTAGTACCAAGTCGCCCAGATAAGAAAATCGTCTTCTACGCCTCGCATTCCTACTTTCCGGAGTTATTAGAAGCAGGTGTGAAGGTGTATGCGTACCAAAAAGGATTTATGCATAGTAAATTTATTATAGTAGATAATGAACTAGCTTCTATCGGTACTTCGAATATGGATATGCGAAGTTTTCACTTGAATTTTGAAGTGAATGCCTTTCTGTATCGCACAGAAAGTACTTTTACGCTTGTGAATGACTTTTTGAATGATCTGCAGCATTCGGAAGAAATTATGTTAGAAGAATTTCGTAAACGCCCGTTGTATCGGCGCTTTTTTGAATCGACTTGCCGTTTGTTATCGCCGCTATTATAAACTTAAGCTAGCATCAAGGAGCGAATTGATGCTAGTTTTTTTAATTCTTTGCAGGAATGTATACTTTTTTGTCGTATAGGTGTTAGAGAAGGAGGTCATTTACGATATGCTTAGAGCGATAGACCAAGCTGGTAAGTCGTGTATATTAATGCAACATTCGCGAAAACACATTTCTCACCTAAGAAAAAACGCCACGTTTTATTGCCCGACATGTAAAGAACAAGTCCAAATGAAAGCCGGTTCAAGAACGGTTCCCCACTTTGCTCACCTTCCTAAATCCACATGTACCAACGCTTCTGGAGAAGGCTCTTACCACGAACAAGGAAAAGTTCAGTTGTATGAATGGTTCACACGTCAAGGCTATCAAGTGCAATTGGAAGCATATTTACCTGCATTAAGACAGCGGCCTGATCTGTTACTTACAATAGGGAATCGTCAAATAGCGATTGAGTATCAGTGTTGTCGAATTTCCCAGGAAATAATGATGGATAGAACGAAAGGTTATAAGGCTCATGGCATCGTTCCGTTATGGATTATGGGAGGAAATCGGTTCAAACAACGACAGCCAAAAGTACTTTCACTTACTTCATTTGAACAACTGTTCTTTCATCAGTTCCACAATACATTTCCACCCACATTATATTTTTATTGTCCCCAATCAAGGCAGTTCGCTATTTTTCATACTCCTTATCAACTGTCGGCTACACAAATGGTCGGTCAGCTCACATTTGTTCCACTACAACAACTTACATTTCCGAAGTTATTTCAACTGAATAAACCACTGTCCCCAACGTTTCTACAAACATTTTGGATTCATCACAAACAACGATTTCGTGCCAACCCCCATGCTGTTATAAAAAACAATGGAACGTACTCTTTTTATCAATACCTTTATGTACGAGGATATCATGCTAGTTTGCTACCAACATGCGTTCACTTGCCTCTTGAGGGGGTGTGGAAAAATGGAGTAACCCCGTATATGTGGCAAGCTAAATGGTTGATTGAGGATGTGATACCTTTAAAGAAAATGGGGATAGTAAAGGTGGAAGACGAAAATGAATCCTTCCTTTATCCATTAATACAAAATGCACCACCCTTATTAACGTCCTATGCAAATCTATTATGCAAATTAGGTATGTTAACGAAGGTTGGGCCTTCTCACTATCGGAAAGAACAAGAAATTATTGTACCCCAAACGGTGCATGAGGCTTTGCGACAAGATGAAGAAATGATAAGGTATGTAACAAAGCATCTGCTCTAAATAAGTGGATGCTGGAGCATTTTTCTGAAAAAAGAAGGAATTTATCACGCTATCACGAAAGTACACTATAGCAAAGAATGAAGGAGGAATGATTGTGGCAAAGGCTTTACCGAAACGAGAAGAAGTGCCTGTAGAAATGACTTGGCGATTAGAGGATATTTTTGCGACAGAAGAAGAGTGGAATCAAGAATGGGAAGCGGTGAAGGAGAGCATACCGCAAATAGAGGCGTTCCAAGGAAAGCTCCATGAGTCAGCGGATACGCTTTATGATTTATTGAAGCTACAAGATGAGTTATCTAACCGTGTTGGGAAGCTATATACATATGCGCATCTGCGCTACGATCAAGACACGACGAATTCCCAATACCAAGATATGAACAACCGAGCGGAGTCGCTAATTACGAAAGTAGGCAGCGCAATGAGCTTTATTGATCCAGAAATATTGGCAATGGAAGAGGGAACTGTCGAGAAGTTCTTGGAGGAGAAAGAAGAACTGAAATTATATAAGAAGGCATTGACAGACATTACCCGTCAGCGACCTCACACGTTAAGTGAGAAAGAAGAAGCGCTCTTAGTGAAAGCATCAGAAGTGATGTCGAATCCAGCCCAAACGTTTGGCGTACTAAACAATGCTGACTTACCTTTTCCAACCATTAAAGATGAAGAAGGCAATGAAGTGGATCTAACACATGGAAGGTTTATTCGTTTCTTGAAATCGAAAGACCGCAATGTGCGTAAGAAAGCTTTCGAAGCAATGTATGATACATTCGGTCAATTTAAAAATACATTTGCGTCCACATTAAGCGGAGCAGTAAAACAACATAATTTCTCGGCTTCCGTAAGAAATTATCAATCAGCACGCCATGCCGCTCTAGATCGTAATAAAATTCCAGAGTCTGTCTATGATAACTTAGTGGAAGCCGTAAATGACCGATTGCCAGCTTTACAACGTTATATTGAGCTACGTAAAGAACTGTTAGGCGTAGATGAATTACACATGTATGATTTATACGCGGATCTCGTTCCTGATGCTAACATGGAGGTTTCTTATGACGAAGCCCAGCAACTAGTATTGAAAGGCTTGGCACCTCTTGGCGAGGAATATATCAATATTGTAAAAGAAGGTTACGAAAACCGCTGGATTGACGTCGAAGAAAATAAAGGGAAACGTAGTGGAGCGTATTCATCTGGGACATATGGCACAAACCCATATATTTTGATGAATTGGCAAAATAACGTGAATAATATGTTTACACTTGCTCATGAACTAGGCCATTCCTTACACAGCTATTATACGCATGAAAATCAATCGTATCGATATGGGAATTATTCGATTTTCGTTGCCGAAGTAGCTTCTACGTGTAATGAGGCGTTGCTAAATGACTATTTGTTAAGAGAAACAGACGACAAGAAGAAAAAAATGTACTTATTGAACGAGTATTTAGAAGGCTTTCGAGGTACTGTTTTCCGTCAGACTATGTTTGCTGAATTCGAGCATGATATACACCAGCGAGCTCAAAACGGCGAATCCCTAACCGCGGATAAAATGACAGAACTGTACCACGCACTTAACCGAAAATATTTCGGAGATAACATGGTGGTAGATGATGAAATCGGTCTAGAATGGGCACGAATTCCACACTTCTATTACAACTATTACGTGTACCAATACGCAACAGGATTCTCCGCTGCAACCGCCCTTGCATCACAAATTCTAAAAGAAGGAGATCAGGCGGTAGAACGATATAAAGGGTTCTTAAAAGCAGGAAGCAGTGATTACCCAATCGAAGTGCTTAAACAAGCTGGGGTCGATATGACTTCGAAACAAGTAATCGAAGAAGCCCTTGATGTGTTTGAAGAAAAATTAGTCGAATTTGAAAACTTAATAAAAGCATAGCAAAAACAGGGCGGCTCCATGAAAGGAAGCCGCCTTTTCTCGTAGAATGCGCACGTTTAGGATGAGGATTGTAGACCGAAATAGCTTCGTTTGGAGTGAGAATTGGTGGTTACGGTCTGAACTCCCAATATCGATCATGTCAACGTAATCCTTTGAATGTTTTTTGGTGTGTGAAAGAAAAAATGGTGAAGTAGATAGCGATAAATAGTATCGGCATTGTGATGAAGATAGGGACTAACCGTAATAAGCCGAGAAAGTTAAAGACGAGTGCTAAAGTAGTGATGAGGAGCCAAATGAGTGGTGAGATTCGCATGTTTATTCCTCCTCGCTTGATTGTGTTTAGTAATATATATGTGTTGGTTTAGTTGATTTTCCAATAGATTGTTTTTGAACATTTTGTGACTCATTTCACAAGTTGTTGATTAAATAGAAGGTGCGTGGTATATTTAGATTGTGAAAAGAATCACGTAAAACAAAATGCCTCTTTGTTTAATAGTGAGACTTTCTCCCATCCCCCCTTTGTCTAAATGATATGTATATAGACAAAATTTTTTGAACCAGGTTTCCCCCTGGTTCTTTTTTTTTGTTAAGAAGGACTGTTTCAAAAATGTCAAGATCTTTTGAAACAGTCCTTCTTCTATTTAACAGCCGGTATAGCGCCAAAATGTATCATGTTTAGCTGCGTGTTGTTCTACTTGTTGTTTGAGTAGTAATTTCTTCATTTCGCAAATTGCCTTTGTTTCAGTCCAGTCGTATATTTCGGCAATTTCTTTAGTTCCAACAAACTCATGATGCTGCAAAAAGTCCACGAGTGAAGGTTTTTGGGCTGCAGTTGGTTTTTTCTGAAGCATAGCGTGTAATACTTCGACGTAAATGGAATAGGGATAAGATCCAGTGATTTTAATACCTTCTTCGTCTTGACGTTGGTTAAATAGTACGATGGCTGGAGTTTGGTCAATATCCATTTCGTGAGTTAAAGTTAAGTCGCATTGTAATGCTCGTTTAGCTGTATCTGAGTGGATGTCTTGTTTGAATTCTCCCATGTCTAAGTGAACTTTACTTGCACAGGAAAAGAATACTTCTTCAGAAGATATATTCTGTTTCCCTATAAATAATGCTTCCTGTACTTTCCGTAGAAACTTCATGCCAGCTTTACGGCCTTGTAGCTCTGCTGCTTTGATTGCTAATGCTGTCATCCAAGGTGCACATATGGAATCTTCTGGCCATTTGATTTCTTTACAACTTTGGCTATTTTGTAAGGTTAAGTTCCACCCTTTGGCTAATTCTGCTGTTTTTTGATTAGAATGTGCATTGATGGATGTTAAGTTCCCGCTAATGATAGGGCGTATAGTAAAGTATTGTCCATACTCTATCATTAATTTTTTTATAATTGGTTCTAATGACCAGCATTCAGGACATAATGGATCGATAAATACATAAATCTCGATTGGTTTGTTTAACAGGTCAGAAAAGCTGTGCTGGGTAGTAGGTATTGTTTCTCTAATGTTGTTCATTTCCCCTGTCTTGTACCAGCTCAAAAGGATTCTCCTTTCCCGTCTTCAGGTGTGTTCATCATATGATGGGCAGTTTGAGATAGGCGTTGATAAATGGCACTTCGATAAGGTTCTTCTATACAGGTTTCCTCTAACGCTTCTTTCATGCAGGCTAACCAGGCATCTTTTCTTGTCGGTGTAATTTCAAAAGGTAAGTGCCTTGCTCTAAGCATTGGGTGTCCATGTTCTTCCGTGTAATAAGTCGGTCCACCAAAAAATTGAGTGAGAAACTGTTCTTGTTTACGTATTGTCTCCGTAAGATCAGTAGGGAATATTGGAATAAGATCTGGATGCTTGGCGACACGTTTGTAAAAAGCTTCTACTAAACAGTTGACCGTTTTTGGACCTCCAATAGCTTCATACATTGTTCCTTTAATTTCATTCATTTAAAACACTCTTTCATATTGTACTAATCGTGATTTATCGTTCAAAGTGACGAAATTGTTCGTGTGTATCCCTAGATGTAGGTACATACTAACTTATAACTTTTCTATATTGTAGCAACCTATGCTTCCAAAACTCAACATATCTGTTTAGGAAAAGGATTGGAAGAACCGTTGTATTTTATTTGGTGTGTCTTTTTTTGGTATATTGTAGTTTGTTAAAAGTTGATTAAATATGTGTTCACCGTGCTGTTTTGTTTGTGCTTCAAGCTCTAGTTCATAGTCGGTTTTGTTATTGTAATGACTGCGATCTAATACAATTAGTGTGCCTTCATATTCTTCTTCTACTCGTTCTGTTAGGAGTGAGCCTCTAAAAAGAACATCAGTTAGCTGGATGCCCATTGAGGATAAGCGCTGCTGAATGTTTGGGAGTGTAATGTGTTCGTCACTCATCCATTGGTACGCCTGTTCCTCGGTAATGGCATCATGGGTCTCTAGCAAGCCTTCCACATGTGGTTCTTTTAACGTTGCGGTCCATGTACCGTTTTTCTTTCTTATGCGTAGGGCAGAACCGTGTGCTCGTAAATCAAAGCCCGTTGTTTCAAAGTAGTAATTCGTTTGGGTGAAGCGTTTTTCTATGTCAAATGGTAGCGCCTGTAATAATTGTTCGTATTCTTGTTCTGTTAACAAGTTTTTGAATTCAATTTCAATTTCTTGTGTCATGGTGATTCCTCCATTCGTTCATCGCTTGGACTGTATCTTATTATTGATGAGATAAAGGAAGAATGCAACGAAAATACATTATGTTCGTTATTTTTCTCTAAAGATGTATGATCTCGTCTGTTGCGTATCACCATCTATTCTGTAATTATGATACAATAAAAATCGTATAGAGGCATGTTACTTGTGGTTTAATAAAGGTGTCTGTTTCGATTAAAGGTGGTGCTTATTATGATGAATTGGGAAACGTTTCTAGCACCTTACAGCCAAGTGGTTGATGAATTAAAGGTGAAATTAAAAGGAATAAGAGGACAATATGAAAATAGCTCGATGCATTCCCCTATCGAATTTGTGACGGGGAGAGTGAAACCGATAAAGAGTATTCTAGCTAAGGCGAGAAACCGTAACATAGCGTATTATGCGCTTGAAGAACAATTACAAGACATAGCGGGATTACGCGTTATGTGTCCTTTTGTCGATGATATTTATACAGTTGTTGGATTGCTTAGGCAACGGGAAGATTTTAATATTATTGAAGAAAAGGATTACATAACGAAGAATAAGGAGAGCGGGTATCGTTCTTATCATGTCATAATTGAATATCCAGTGGAAACGATTAAAGGAGTGAAACATTTGTTAGCGGAGATTCAAATTCGAACATTGGCGATGAATTTCTGGGCTACGAATGAACATTCCTTGAATTATAAATATAGTGGACAGATTCCTGAAGAAATTCAAACGAGATTGAAAAAGGCCGCAGAGGCGGCGTTCTTATTGGATGAGGAAATGTCTAAAATACGAAATGAAATACAAGAAGCGCAAGCAGTGTTCCGTAATAAAAACGATAGTGAGACGACGGATAAACCGTAACGCCAGAGGAGGACGACGATAATGAAATTTGCGATTACTTCGAGAGGCGATTCAGTTTCAGATGAAATAGTAGCGAAAATTAAAAATTATTTAACAGAGTTTCGATTAACATTAGATGAAGAGGAGCCAGACCTCGTTATATCTATTGGTGGGGATGGAACACTTCTTCAAGCCTTTCATACATATGTACACCGATTGGACAAAACAGCATTTATAGGGGTGCATACAGGACATTTGGGGTTTTATGCCGATTGGATGCCTCAAGAATTAGAGAAGCTAATTATCGAGGTTGCTCGTACCCCATTTCAGGTAGTGGAATATCCATTGTTGGAAATTACGATTCGCCCTAAAGGTGAAGGGAAAGAGGATCGTTTCTTAGCATTGAATGAATGCTCCGTAAAGACAGCGGAAGGGTCCGTTGTACTAGACGTAGAAATAAAGGGAGAGCATTTCGAAACGTTCCGAGGAGATGGTCTTTGTATTTCTACGCCATCTGGTAGTACGGCTTATAATAAAGCGTTAGGTGGAGCAATTATTCATCCTTCGTTAGAGGCGATCCAAATTGCAGAAATGGCATCCATTAATAATCGCGTTTTCCGAACAATTGGTTCACCGCTTATTTTGCCAAAGCATCATACGTGTATGTTAAAGCCAAAGCATGAGAAAAGTTTTCTTATAACGCTTGACCATATTACGAAGCGTTATTCAGAAGTAAAGTCGATACAGTGCCGTGTAGCCAAGGAAAAAGTGCGCTTTGCCCGGTTCCGACCATTCCCGTTTTGGAAACGAGTTCATGACTCCTTTATTGCAAATGATTAGTAGAAAGTGGGGGGTTCAGTGGAGTGGATTATTGAAAAGTCGCATGATGGTATGCTGGTCCGTGAGTATCTCCGTACCGTAAAGAGGTTTTCACGAAGTACGTTAGTGTCTGTCAAAAAAGATGGGGATATTCTTTTAAATGAGGAGTCTGTTACGGTTCGTGCTTGTGTGCATCAAGGGGACTGTTTACGGATTGTATTTGCCAAAGAAGAAAGAGGCTCACATCTTCGTCCTGTCGCAAAGCCACTTACGATTTTATATGAAGATGATGAGCTACTTGTTGTGCATAAACCAGCAGGGTTAGCGACCATTCCTTCGATTCATCATCTTGAGGATACGCTAGCGAATCGAGTGATTGCCTATTATGATAAGAAGGGTATTCCGTTTACGTACCATGTCGTAACAAGATTAGATGTAGATACATCAGGGATTGTGTTAATTGCCAAGCACCGTTTTGCTCATTCTATCATGGCGAATGATCAATTAAGGGGGGAGGTGAATCGTACTTACATTGCTTTCGTAGAAGGTACATTAAAGGAGCATCAAGGGACGATTCAGGCACCAATTGGGAGGAAAGAAGGATCCATCATTCAAAGAGAAGTGCGCGAGGATGGTAAAAGGGCGATTACTCATTATGAAGTGTTGGAGCAATATCTTAATTTTTGTGCTGTTCGAGTAAAGTTAGAGACAGGGAGAACACACCAAATTAGAGTTCACTTTTCATCAATTGGTTCACCGCTCATTGGGGATGATTTGTATGGCGGGAATAAAACGCTCATTCAACGTCAAGCGCTTCATTGTTCTCATATTCAATTCCCTCATCCAATTACGAGACAAGTGATGCAAGTTAAGTCTGAATTACCACAAGATATAAGGAAGATGATGCAACATGCGAAAGGGCTGTGCTAACGTCTCAAGTAAATAGACGTTAAACACAGCCCTTTTAATCATCATAGGAACGAAATTTCTCTGGTAATTCGGGTTGTTCAGAAGGGACAGATACTGTCGTTTCTTCAGGTAAGCGAAACGCTGTTAACGCACCGCCGAACACACAACCTGTATCAATGTTAATGGTTCTATTTTTAATACGAGGAGTTCGAACTGGTGTGTGGCCATATACAATCCAAGGTTCCCCATAGTAATGGGCGGCCCAATCTCGCCGGACGGGCATGCCGTTTTCGTGAAACTCACCAGTGATATCTCCGTAGAGGACAAACGTTTTCACTTTTTTTCCTTGCTTGCCAATCATCTCTTCACGAATACCGGCATGGGCAATAACTGCCTGGACAGCAGGTAACTCTAAGTATAGAGGTGATTGTTCGTATAATTGAATAAATTTCGCTTTAACCATAGCACGTTCATCGGTAGGTAATGCTTCATATTCAGCCACTGTCGTTTCAAGTCCGTGCTTCTGTTGGACGTTGCTACCTTTAAAGAAACGATAGAGCTTGTTGCAATGATTGCCTGGTACGTAATATCCTTGTTGCTTGATTACAACAAGTTCATGAACGAAATGAATGACTTGTAACGAGTTAGGTCCCCGATCTGTCAAATCACCTACGAATGCTGGTTTGCGGTCCTCAGGGTGAATAGGAACGCCATCGTGCAACGTGTAGCCAAGTCGTTCAAATAATTGTAGCAGTTCTTCATAACAGCCATGCACATCTCCGATAACATCTATTCTCACGGATGAATCCTCCTTATTCAAATGGTTACTTATTAAACAGTGAAAGGTGGAAACTACTTAATAGCGTATCCACCTTTGGCAACGTTTATGAGTATCAATCAAACATATACGTCTTTGTTCGAGAGCGAACGTTTAGCACAACGCCAATCGCAAGCATATATGCAAGGGTAGAACTCCCTCCGTAGCTTAGGAACGGAAGGGGGATTCCTGTAATCGGCAATAATTGTAGGGACATACCAATATTTTGGAATACTTGGAAGGTGAATAAACCTACCATGCCAACACATAAATAGCTGCCGAATTGATCATTACTTTCTAAAGAAGTGTGAATCATACGATAAATGAGTAAGAAGAATAACGTAACGACTATACTAGCACCAACAAACCCAAATTGCTCTGAAATGGCAGTGAATATCATATCGGTATGGCGCTCAGGTATGTTCAATTCATCCATTTGCATGGCGCCTTTTCCTAATAGTTGTCCTGAACCTATCGCCATCATAGCTTGGAGTAACTGATAAGAAGAGTCTGCATTCTGCTCAGGAAATAACCACCCTTCAAATCGGGACGTAACGTGACCAAACGCGGAATCAGATAAAAAGTCGCCTGTAGCTGATGGAAACAAGATATAAATGAGAACGAAAGCCCCAGTTGCTACTAGAATAGCTCCGACAATAGACAGTAGTATACGCCATCTTATGCCAGATACTAATATTAAAGCAGCGGTAATGGAAGCAAGTACTAGAAACGTACCTAAATCGGGTTGCATCGCAATTAAAAGCATTGGAGGTAGTGCTACTCCTACAATTTTACCTAGTAACATTAAATCGTCTTGCATCGTTTTGGAGTTCGGTCTTTTTTCATAATGACGAACGATGATGTGACTTTGAATAATGACGAGAAATATTTTCATAAATTCCCCTGGTTGAATCGTGTTAGAACCGATTTTAAACCAACTTGTTGCCCCGTTATTAGAATGAACGAGGTTGGGAGGGATATTTAACTCCAACATTAGAAGCATAAGGACACCAAATCCATACAACCACCAAGCAAATTGACGGAACCGATCATAATCAATAATCATTACAGCGGTAATAATGATAAAGCCAAGTACATACCAGACGATTTGCTTGAGAGGAAAGTTAAACCCATCATACTTAGCTGGAAGTGTAGGCTCGATGGTATAAAGGGAAAAAATACTAATTCCCCCGAGACAGAGCAAAATAAAAATAATTGTATAATCTATGTTAAAGCCTTGTTTAATATCTTTCATGTAGTATCCCTTTCTACTTGTATAAGGTGCGTTAAAATAATCCGCACTTTTATATTACGATGTGGTATTTAACGTAAATGGATGCAAATGCCACTCTATTACTATTGTAATTCATTAAATCGGTTTAGTGTACCGTTAAAATAAAGTACAATGAAAAGTGTACACTATTACGACGTTTTTTTCTAAGATTATTCCTTCCTAATTTTTTATAAATTCGACATGATGTTTTTGTGAAGTTCTATCCCCTTCCGTTGACAAATAATTGTGTGAGACTTAAGATTAAACGGTCTAAATACAGAAAGTACCTTATAGTTGATAATATGGCGATAAGGAGGGAGACCAATGGAACACCTAGAAGAGTATGAAAGAAGAGAATTGTGGAGTAAAATACAGAATGCTTTATTTGAAGATAAGATTGACCAATTTCGAGCAGAATTTCTGGAGATGCATCCATATGATCAAGCGAAAATCTTTGAAGAGTTAGATACAGATGTACGTATGCAAATTTACACGTATTTATCCCCTGAAGAGATGGCTGAAATGATGGAGCACCTTGATTTTGAAATGGTTGGGGATTATTTCACAGAAATGGAACCTAAGTTTGCTGCGGATATACTATCTCACATATCGGCTGATGATGCTGCCGATATGTTAAAGGAATTAGATCGAAACATGGTTGCTAGTTATTTAACAATTATGGACCATGAGGCTGCTTCTGATATTAAAGAATTGCTTTATTATGAGGAGAAGACAGCCGGAAGTATTATGACAACGGAATTCGTTGTTATTCATGCAAAGCATACCGTTAAAGAGGCTATGCTTCATTTAAAGAAAGAAGCACCTGGAGCGGAAACGATCTATTATATTTTTGTAATAGATGAAGCAAAACATTTAGTAGGCGTTATTTCATTGCGAGACCTTATTATTGCCGAAGAAGATTGGTTCATTTCGGAAGTGATGAGTGATCGGGTTGTTTATGTGAAAGTGGGCGAGGATCAAGAAGAAGTTGCTCGAATTATGCGTGATTACGATTTCCTTGCGATTCCGGTAGTTGACTTTCAAAACCACTTACTTGGAATTATTACAGTCGATGATATTATGGATGTTATGGAAGAGGAGGCCAGCGATGATTATTCGAAGCTTGCTGGTGTGTCTGACATGGATCGTCCAGATGAGAATGCGTTCGAAGCGGCTAGAAAACGTTTGCCATGGCTAGTTATATTGCTATTTCTCGGTATGATGACGGCAACATTAATGGGCAAGTTTGAAGCAACGTTAAACCAAGTAGCTATTCTGGCTGTTTTTATTCCATTGATTGCGGGCATGGCTGGTAATACAGGAACACAAGCTTTAGCCGTAGCTGTTCGTGGATTGGCAACTGGGGAGTATGAAAAGGATGGTATGGCGAAGCTTGTTATGAGAGAAGCTGGGACAGGGCTTATTACAGGGACCACTTGCGGTTTTCTGATAACAGGCATTGTTTATTTGTGGCAAGGGGACGTATTCCTTGGTATATTGGTAGGTATTTCGATTATGGCCACACTCATTGTCGCCACGTTAGCTGGTGCGATTGTTCCGTTAATTATGCATAAGTTAAAAGTTGACCCTGCTGTGGCATCAGGACCATTTATTACAACGATTAACGATCTTATTTCCATTTTAATTTATTTAGGTATGGCAACTACATTTTTAAGCTTACAGTTATTAAAGTGAAGTAGAGAAGCACGGCTTTAGGGTAAATTAAATATAAGCATTACTAATCAGACGAGTATTCACGAAGCGTCTGTTTGTGTAAATTGGGAAAGGGGACAGAATAATCTGTTCCCTCTTGTATTTCTGAAACGATTCATATAAAATAGTATCAGGTACTAATAACAAATACTAAAACTGATATGAAGTCTTACAAATATTACAATGCTACTTAATTGAAGGAGGTTGCGAAATGAATGTATCTTTAGAAGGTCGTACATATGTCGTGATGGGGGTTGCGAACAAGCGTAGTATTGCTTGGGGAATTGCCCGCTCTCTACATGAAGCTGGAGCTCGTCTTATTTTCACTTACGCTGCTGAGCGATTTGAGAAGTCTGTTCGTGATTTAGTAGCTACTTTAGAAGGTCAAGATGCTTTATTTTATGAATGTGATGTAACAGATGACGAAAGCATTGAGAACACATTTGAACAAATTCAAGAGGATGTAGGAACGATTCATGGACTAGCTCATTGTATAGCCTTTGCAAATAAGGAAGAACTAAAAGGGGATTACTTAAATACAAGCCGTGATGGATTCTTGACTGCTCATAACATTAGTTCTTATTCATTAACAGCTGTAGCACGTGCTGTAAAGCCTTTAATGACTGAAGGGGGAGGCATTGTTACGTTAACGTATTTAGGTGGAGAGCGTGTGGTGCCTAACTACAATGTCATGGGTGTGGCAAAGGCTAGCCTTGATGCGAGCGTAAAGTACCTGGCTGAAAGTCTGGGTTCAAGCGGAATTCGCGTAAACGCTATTTCTGCTGGGCCAATCCGTACGTTATCTGCTAAAGGTGTTGGCGATTTCAACACCATTCTTAAAGATATTGAAGAGCGTGCGCCATTACGCCGTCCAACTACACAAGAAGAGGTTGGTGACACAGCTTATTTCCTATTAAGTGACTTTTCCCGTGGCGTCACAGGAGAAATGATTCATGTAGACTCTGGCTTCCATATTATCGGACGTTAATACTAGTAGTAAATAACCCGCCCTGTAACAGGTGCGGGTTTTTTTCACTTCGTTTGATGAATTGCGCAATAGCGTTGAAGCTTATCCAAC
Source organism: Pontibacillus litoralis JSM 072002 (assembly GCF_000775615.1). Taxonomy (GTDB): domain Bacteria; phylum Bacillota; class Bacilli; order Bacillales; family BH030062; genus Pontibacillus; species Pontibacillus litoralis. The sequence continues at coordinate 24,706 of NZ_AVPG01000005.1, read as the reverse complement.
ACTTTATCTTGCAGTGTAAACGTTTCATGTAATTGCGTATAACAAACAAATTGAATGATTGTTTTGAACGGAATATAGGAGCCATTTTCAAGTAGTATAACCGTATTGTCAACTTGTCCGACGAAAGCTTCAACTTGAGAAATCACATCATAAAACGTTGTAGAACTTGTTATGATCATTCTAGTATCATTGGAACGGTCAAACTGTTGAATCGTCTTCAGCCCTTCATCACGAATGGATGGTATAGGATAGTCAGGCCTAGCTATGAAATATCCTTGCGCGTATGGGACGCCGTTCTGAATCACGCATTGTAACTCTTCCTTTGTTTCAATTCCTTCTGCGATTACCCCTGCTCCCATTTTGCTGGAAAGCTGCATGAGCGCCTCTAACATATATTGCCGTGTGGAGGATTGATCAATGTTACGAATAAGAGAACGATCAATCTTAATATAATCTGGTTGTAATTCTGTGATTGCCTCTAAAGAAGAATAACCTGCACCAGCATCGTCAATAGCAATGAGAAATCCTTGCTGCCGATAATGTTTAAGCACCCGCTTAAAGGAATCAAAGTCTTGAATGGCACTTCGCTCTGTAATTTCAAATACGATTTGATTCTGTTTTATACCGGATTTCTCTAATAAAGAGTGGGTATAACCTGTTGTAAAAGAACGATCATACATGACATCAGGACTTAAATTAAGCCATAGCTTTTCATTATTGGTAAGCTTGTGAAAAACGGATTGAATAGCTAATTCTCTTGTTACTTTTTCTAGTTCAAACAATTTTCCATGCTCACTCGCGAAAGTGAATAGTTCACCAGGGTGACGGAAATATGGATTGTCTGGAAAACGAGTCAATGCTTCATAACCGAAAATGTCTCCCGTTTGCAAGGCTACCACTGGTTGATAGTGAATATGTATATGCTGTTGTTCTAATAGAGAATGAAATAATTGATAGGATTGCTGCGTGTGTATCATGATGTTATCACTTCCGTACTCCTCTCTAACCCTTTATGATTAATGTTTCACTAACCTTTTATTAAGAAATACCTCCAAGAGGGTAAATTTCCATATGTGCTATTATATCGCATTTATGTTAATTTAATTGATTCAAATAGTTAAAATTATGTAAAATCGATCATATTCTATAAGGTTACTTGCATTTAAAAGGGGTTCATATTATAAAAAAATAGGCACATACTTGCTTCAACGTGCATATAATAAAACGAAGCATATTGTATAGGGGAGTGTGTGTAAGATGGCGAGAAGAAGAGATAAAGCAAAGGAACCAATGCTTTACATTACGCAACCTGAATTTCAAAGTGCCCAACCAAACATGCAATCCACTTATCGATCATCTACGAACCAAAAACAAAAAAAGTCTGCAATTGATACGGTGAATACCGCTGAGAAAAAAAGACCTACATTAGAAAGAAGAAAAAAACGTCGTTTATCCTTTGATTTAGAAATTGCTCAGCCCATGGAGAAGGAAAATGACCCATTTGAAGATGCAGATGATGTGCAACATGATGTTGAAGTTTTACAGCCAGATGTAGATAGTAGTGTTGATTATGAAGAAGAGGAACATACCGATGAAATAGTGACAAAGGAAGAGGCTACATCCGTATCAAAAGAAGATAAAACGAATACAACATTAAATAATCGCAAACGGCGTAAAAGTTTTAAAGACATGAACGTCGAAGATAAAGTGAATTACTTTTTGGACCTTCCTCCTCAAGTACCCAGAATGAAATGTGAAGTCGTGACAGAAGAAGATACGTATCGAGGCTGGATAGAGAATTGTCAAGATGGTGTCGTGCAAATGAAATTAGTAAAGCGTCCTTTTCGAGCTGACTTTCCAATAAGTAGTATTCAAAATATTTATTTGCGTGGTTTTTAAGGCGTATATAAGCCAGTTTTCCTCAAAGGGAAGCTGGCATTCCTGTGTGCAAAACAAAACAGACACCTCTTCTGAGAAAGGGATGTCTGTTCTTTCCTGTTTATGCTCTTGCGTTAATCGCAGGTAGGCATGTGATATGGCAGAAGCAATCAAGGTCAACTGTGATACAAATGCCTGTTGCACGAAGCTTATCAGTATGTTGGTCACTTGGACTTTTCGGGCAGTCATCCTTATGATCAGGATCGATAAGAAGCTCTAACAGGGCGCAGTTACAATCTTCATCTACTTCCTTCACACGGAAGATGAAACTTTGAAGAATACAATCGATACGGTTTCGGCGAGCACCATATCCTTTAAACGGTTTACAATCTTTACAATACAAAATAACGGGAACGGTATCTTTGTTCGTTGAAACTTCTTCTCCTAATAAATCATTTATTGATTGCTCACAGCTGGAGTTACAATCATCGGTTACATCGTTTTGCGCGTCAACAATTTCTTTTAAAATGTCGCAAACACAGCCCTCAGCATCATGTTTTTTGCCACAACCCATATTTATTCCCCTTTCCTAGATAATTGACTTATTGTCTTTAATAGGGTATGTATATCCCCCTGTTGTGTGTGGGCTTTCACCTTGTTTTTTTTGGGGTTTTTTGATGAAATCAGGGCCAATGCCTATACTTCCTTTGGGGGTGTTACATACTATGGTAACGATTACGATATAACAAAGGGGGGAACTAGCTCATGTCAGAGAAGAAGAAAATAATTAAAGTAGATGACTTAATTATTTATGCAGACAATGTTGTTGTAGAACATCGTCATGGCCATCATCACCAACATGATTATGACGAACATCGCGAGCATCGAAAAAGACCATTTGACGATTTATTTGGACGTCAATCACATACAGACAAGGAAGTAAAGGAAGAACATGGACACGACCATACCGATGATGATCGACCACCTTTTTCTTGGGTGTAACACGATAGAATGAAATCCTGTTATCGCGAAAAAGGTGCAGGATTTTTTTCTTATGATTGAATAAAGAAAAGAGGAACTCTATGGATATAACGTGGTTGGAGTTAATTGTCTTCATTTTAGCAAGCTATCGTCTAACGAATTTATTTATTTATGACAGCATTATGGAATGGATGCGGCGTCCGTTTCATCAAGAAATTGAGGAGGAGCACGAAGTAGTATTGGTACCAAAGGGGAAGGGAATCCAAGCATTTATTGGGGAATTATTATTATGCCATTGGTGTACAGGATTTTGGGTATCGGCCGGTGTTTTGCTGTCTTATTTAATTTTTCCTTCTATTTATTTATTATGGATATTATTTGCGATTAGTGGTGCGACTTCCTTATTTATGCATGTTTTTCCGAGAGAGTAAGGAAACAACCTATACAAATGTTTCCTTACTAGCATAAACTATGGAAAATGGTAGGAAGGATGGGATCAATGGTAGGAAGCGATGCACCAAAGTACAAACGATCCGTAAAAAAAGCAGTGAAGTATAAACGTAAAGGTTGTGGCTGTGGAAAGAAGAAGAAGAAATAAATGAGGAACATGCGATTATTTGAACCGAAGTGGATGAAACCGGTTCATGATGTGCATAAACATTTAGAGGAAAATGAAAAATGGCTGCAATTCCCCGAAGAAAAGCGGCAAGCATTTGAACGAGAAATGACGCTATGGCATGACCAATGGCACCCGTCATTTCGGAAGAAGATAAATGACTTAGAAAACATGAAGAAACAATTAGAGCGAGAACTAGATGAATGAAGCTTCTTAATGAACTTGTTAAGGAGCTTTTTTAGGAATCTGAAAAAAGTGTTTCTTTTCTGAAAATAATATTGATTTAGAAGGATAATCAGTCTATTCTCACGAAGTAATGGAATAAATATAGGAGAAAAAGGGTATAGAAAGAATAAGGAAGCGATAGGAGGAGAGGGACTATGGGTTATATATTACCAATTACGAATCATCAATATAAGAATTACCGTAATCGGAATGTTCGTAACAAGCAAGATCGAATACCTATTGAACCAACTTTCCGGCTAGCTTTAGAGCAAACATTACGTGATACTTACCACCGCGAAGAGGACAGGCAGTTGTATTTAGACAATCGTGCCTATTTGGAGGAACAAAAGCGAAAAAGCCCGAATCGTCCGTCCATTTACACAACCTATACAACCCACGTCGTTAAAAATAACAAACTTTACGCTAGCTTAACAGGAATTGGCCGTCATTTTAACGAAAGTGTGTAAAAAAGACAAAAGGAGAAGGCGAACATGCAATTAATTCAAATCAATGATTCTTGTTACTATATAAAAGGGACCGTTAACATAGGCTATGTAAAAAAAGCGTCTGCGGGTATGCTAATTGATGCTGGTCTAGATGCACAAACGATGAAAAAGGTATTAAACATACTCGATCAAGCATCGTTACCTGTCACCCATTTATTTATTACACATGCGCATTCCGATCATTATGGTGGCGGGTCATACTTACAGCAAGATCGCTCCGTTTACACGTTTGCCCCTTACTACGAAGAGGCTATTTTGCGCTATCCTTCTTTAGAGCCTCTGTATTTGTTTGGTGGAAATGACCCATTACCGGAGCTACGGAACAAATTTCTAGAAGGAAAACCGATTTTTGTGGACGAGGTGCTGCAAGAAGGAGTGTATGAGCGTGATGGATTTCAGTTTACGACGTATTTATTACCAGGTCATAGTTATTATCAGCTTGGCATTTTAATTCATCAATGCTTTTATGCTGGTGATGCTTACTTTGGTGAAGATACGATTCATAAGCATAAGATTCCCTTTTTAACGGATGCATATCATGCGATTCAAAGCTTATATAAAGTAAAGGAAGTTCCGTGTGTTGGAGCTGTACCAGGTCATGGTGAGTACGAGGTGGATTTCCATTCTACTGTCGATGCCAACATTGCTTACCATCACGAACTTTTACATATGTTGAAACAATATATAGAAGATAATGGGTGCGTAAGTCATGAATCCGTTATTGCGTATATGTGCGAAACATTTCAAGTGACAGTGAAGGGACTATCGCAATGGTTGCTGTTCCGTACTGCGGTGACAGCGTATTTGCTTACTTTACTTAAACAAGACCGAATTGAATATTCTATTGAGCGTTATCATTTAATGTTTAAAGTGAAAGGAGAAGCTTAGTATGGAACGATGAATAAGGCTTCTCCTTCTTTGTATTCAGCATAGAGCACATCCTTTGGCGAGGCGAGCTGTTGTTGGTGAATTTGCTCAAATAGCCATTCTTTTGATAAATCCGCCTCATAAAGGTTATCCCAAATAACTTCTCCATCGGAAATAATTGTGCGAGGTAAGTAAACGGATTGAGGAACTAAATTTAAGTCTTCTCTTGTTGTATTTTGCTTGAGCCACTTTGGTAATACAGAAACCGTTCCATCTGTTTCTAACACAGCATACTCTACATCTTGAACGGAGAATATGTTCTTTGACCGTAATAAGTGCTGAAGTTGATTTATATCTAATTTGCTTTTCTTCATTTCCTCTTTTTGTAGTTTCCCTTGATAAATCACCATACTTGGTCGACCTTCTAGTAGCCCGCGAGATCCTTTGAACTTCTGCGTAATCATTTCCGTGATAAAAATAAGCACTCCCCATAATAGTACAGCAAACAATATTTGCATAATACCTACTTCTTTATCATATAATGCATTTCCCACTAATTCTCCTAGAACGAGAGCAGCGATAAAATCAAAGGCAGTTATTTGTGTAATTTGTGACTTTCCTAAAATTTTAGTTAGAAAGAATAAACACAGAAAGCCAATAATTGATTCTAAAAAAATTTGGCCGTATACCAATCTATCCCCATCCTTTCTATGTCACATCATCTTCAGTTTGTGCAAGAAACGTTTCTTTCATACACAAAAAAAGCCTGCCCAATAAAGGACAGACAACAGGTTAAGAAAGGAATGCTTTAACCATCGTTTTATGAGGTATTCCAGCATCCATAAACTCTTCGGATACAACTTTATACCCGAGAGCTTCATAAAATTGTAATGCATGTGTTTGAGCATGTAATTTTGTTTTAGTATATCCTTGCCTTTTTACAAATTCCTCCATATGAAGAATGATCTGTTTGCCGAATGATGAACCGCGATAAGCCTGCAATACACAAATTCGTTCTAGTTTCCCATAATCACCAGTAAATCTTAGGCGACTTGCTGCAACTGGTTCTCCTTGAACGTATCCAACGAAATGAGTTGCAACTGGATCATTCTCATCGATTTCCTCTTCTAGCGAAACGTTTTGTTCCTCTACGAAAACCGTTTTGCGGACAGTGTATGCATCATTCATCCATGCTGTGTTCGTTACGTTTTTAATGTCCACTAACTTTATTCCTCACCTAAGCGGAACGTTTCATATACGGTCCACGAGCCGTTATCTAGCTGATATAGAAGCTGGAAACGGTCGACTAAATCTTCGAAAGAAACGTCCATCATACGAAGACTACCGTATACATCTGAGTATTCGTCATCTGAAAGCTTTTGAGCAATTGTGATGTGAGGGACGAATTGGAACGTGTCTTTCTCAGGTGTTGCTTCTACTTTATTTAATTGATTGTGTAAGCTCGTTAACGACTCATTTGGATCAATCTTTAAATAGATGGTGTTCGTTACAGGAGAGAATGTGCTTACTTTGCTAATGTTAATGGAGAATGGCTTGGTTTGTTTAGCAACCTGCACTAAATCTTTCGCAACGTCATCGACTTGATCGTCTGCGATTTCGAAACCTTCTTTCAACGTAACATGGGGTGTAATCAATGCGTAATGCGGATCATAACGCTTTCTATACGAGTTTGCGAAGTCTTGAATTTTCTTTGATGGAAAAATTGCGATACCATATTTCATTTGAACGACCTCCTAATAATTCATTTATTACCTTTTTGCACAATAAAAGTAAAGGGATATTCTCTATTATAACAAATTTTCAGATAGTAATCTTCTTTATTGTTGTATTTCTGTTCCGAACATTGTCGGTAAGACACGTTTTAAATCTTGTTGCCAGTATTTCCATGTGTGATTGCCATCTAATTCATAGTACGTATATTGAGAACATTTCCGTTGTAGAAGTGCGTGTAATTGGCGATTTGGTGCTAGAAAGTCTTGTTGTTTCCCATCGGTTGTATCGACGATGGTTTCTTCTGTTCCAATCGTATGATAAATCTCCATTAAAGCAATTGAATCACTTTGTTCTACTTGTGTTAGAACGTGTTCATCAACATAAGGAGATTGCATAATAATTTTGCCAAACGTGTGCGGATATTGAATGGCTGTCATTAAAGCCATCGTTCCACCTAAAGAGTCGCCCATGAGCGCTCTTGATGCACCCATATGATAAGTCGGCAGTTCTTTATCCAAGAGTGGAACAACTTCTTTCGCGAGAAATTGCATATAAGCAGTGTATTTCTTACCATTAGGGTGGTATTTCTCTCGTCTGTCGTACTTATCCTTATAATGAATACCAGCAAATATAGTGTTTTCAATCGATTGATTTTGATGGAAGCGATCACTTAATGTCGCGATCCGGCCCATTCTCATATAGTCATCCCCATCTTGCATAATACAAATGTTATATTTATACAATGGGGAGAAAGAGGCAGGTTTATATACCTTTACTGTCAATGCTTCCTCTAAATACACGCTATTAATTACGTGTTCTTCCATCTTTCCGTCTCTACCCATACTTTTCCTCCTTCATTACAGGAAAGGTTACTAGCCCTTTTCCCTTAATCAATATAAATGAAACGTACGTCATTAAGTGTATCATAAACTATGCTTAAAGAGAGGTGAGGAAATACGTGTTAACCGACGTAGTATGATACAATACATATAGAGTAAAAAAGATGGGAGAATAGCATTATGGAGAAACAAAGAAAACAAGTACATAGTAAAGAAGTAGAGGTAGCAGCACGTAGTTTGTTAGAAGAAAGAGGCGTATCCATACAGGCAATAGCAGAGATTGTTTATGAAATGCAAGGTGGGTACAACGAATATTTAACTGTTGAAGATTGTGCAATTAGTGTTGAGAGAGTATTGCAAAAAAGAGAAATCCAGCACGCTATTCTTGTAGGGGTTGAACTAGATAAATTAGCAGAAAAGAGAGAGCTTTCGCAACCACTTCAGGATATCGTAGAATTCGATGAAGGATTATTTGGCATTGATGAAACGCTGGCACTCGGCGCTGTATTTGGATACGGAAGCATTGCTGTTACGACATATGGCCATCTTGATAAAGAGAAGATAGGGATAATTAAGCAATTGGATACGAAACATGCAGAAGGCGTGCATACATTTTTAGATGATATAATCGCAAGTATTGCCGCTAACGCATCAAGCCGTTTGGCGCACCGATTACGAGATAAGGAAGAAGCCGAAATGGTGTAAACATAGAAGAGCTAGTGAACCGAATGGGGTTTACTAGCTCTATTTTGTGTTAAGGATCTGCACATGAATTATTTTCAAAGGATTTTGATATTACCTTGATCGCAACCTAATTCCATATTTTCGGTGTTTTTGCCTCCACAACAACAAAGGGATTACGAGATTAACAGTTAATGTTGATAGGATTTTTAACATTAATATCTTTCGTGACAAATATATTAAGTATTTACAAATTTTATACATGTTGTTATTATGTCATTGTAGTAATATTTGTAACATAAAACGAAGAATACAAACAATAAGTGGAAAGTAAATTTAAGGAAATCTGGAGAAGGGAAAGGAACCATTACTACTTTTTGGCTACATAAAAATGGAACTGGAAGGGTTTCTAATACAGTAAATGTCAAGCAGGGTGTTGGTTCATATGATAGAGAAGCATATCGAAGTGCTAGTAAAAGTTATGTACGGTTAGGTGCTGAAAATAATAATTATAGTTCTAAAGGTTATACTGCAAGTGGCTATTGGGATGAAGAAACCAAGTAATTTACTGATGAACGGACAAGTACATAAATCGTGCTTGTCCGTTTCACTAAAATATTTGTAAGCGAGTTGATGAACAATGGTTCGAAGTCATATGAATCGACTAACAAAAAATAAAGTTTCATTATGTGTCTTTATCGTCATCATCCTTATTCCAGTATGGGATGCGATGCAAGTCTATATCGAGTTTCTACAAGTAGGAGGAGAGAAACTTCATCCTGCTCATGCCTTCTTTTTATCTGGTGCTAGTATGGGCCATGTTCCACAATATGTGTTGCTATGGTTTTTGCCGTTATTTTTACTTGTTCTAGGGACTGAAGATTCTATTCAGGATTTTCGAACAGGGTATTACAACATTTTGGTGAGTAAAATAGGCATTAAAAGATATATAAAGGAAAAAATGTTCTTTTCCTTTATGTTGGGGTTTGTAGCAATGGGAATTACCTTATCAATCAATCTTTGCTTAACTTTTTTGTTGTTTTTCGGTGGGGATTATACAAAATGGCTTACAGAAGATATATTTGAAAGTTCTTTTACCAGTTTTACAATTCAAAATCCGTATATAGGTGTTTTAATTTATTCATTGATAGCAATGATTCTTGCAGGATTAGCGGGATTGTTAGGGGCAACATGCAGCCTTTTTTTTAAAGATCGAAAATATACATATGCAGCCACATTCTTTCTTTGGTATATATTTGTAACGATAGATCAATCAAGTATGCATTTAATACAACCATTTACGGAATATAGTCTAACAGATACTTTACCGATATTTTGGGTTATACTTGTAGCTTATTTAGCAATGAGTATTATTGTGTATATTTATGAGGTAAAGAACAATGAGCCGATATAAGTTAAAAGTTTCTATTGTAACCTTTGTATTCATGGGGGTTGTTTGGTATTTCCAAAACAGCTCTTACATTGATGTATACGCAGATAAGTACAAGGTGTCTTTAGACAAATTTAATGAGTTACTTTTTTATATGAACGGAAGTGCTTTTGGCTATAGTTCCATTCAAAATTATTCCTTAGTGTACTTGATACCATTTTTATTATTATTACAACAGTTTATGGGGAATGATGAAGAGTTTCTCGTTATACGACATGCGAATAGAAATAAACTATATAACATGGAGTTTAAGAATATATTGTTGACCTCTATAACAATTGCTATAACTCATTCCGTAGTAAACGTTTTGGGCAGCTTTATTTATTTTAATAATAATCTTGTATTTGATTCGAATATTATTTACTATTCTTTTATTCATTCATTTGTTTTAATGTTATTTTACATGCAAATAGGTTTGATTTTCAGTCTAATCAAAATAGTTTCGTTTTCCAATAGTATTGCAATGATAGGTACACTCCTTATTGTAGCAGGAACGTTTTTTATATCAAAAATATTATTGCCTTCCGTCTGGACGCCACTCCTTGATTTGGACCTGTTAATGAAGCTAATTGAAAAGCAATATACGATACAAAGTATTAGTTGGATTTACTTGAAACAATGTGTTTGCGTTGCCGTGCTGTATTTAATAGGATCACTTTCCTATTCAAGAAAGGACTATCTGTAAGTGAATAAAAAAATGGTGTTTTTAATTTTTGTATCAATTATTATACAATGTTTTTTTTACAAAAGCAGTGATATAAAAATGGATAAAATCCCTTATTTAGATGGAGTACCTAATACCTCTTCAACTTCCTTGGAGTCAAAATTTTTATTACAATGGTACTTTCCTATCTTTTTTATATTACTTTTTTTTTCAGGGATGATAAAAAATGAGCTTTCTACAAGTGGTATTGCTTTTATTACAAGATATAGAAACAAAACATATTGGCTGATTAAGAAACTCATATTATTGTGGATAATAACGTTTTCGTTTGTGCTATTTCAAATGCTTCTTTATACATTCGGTTCGTTTGAAATAATAAATAATAATTATGTTATTTTACTATTTTTGTATTATTTATTGCTGGTTTTGTTGGTTAATGTACAAGCCATGCTAGAACTATATGTTGCGCCTAATATAGCTTTTATTCTAGTGAATATCTATGTTATTGCAAGTGTATTGATTCATAACATGGTCTATAAATATGTAAATAATATGGAGTACCTGTTTATAGTACCGGGTACCATGGGTCTTAGAAACGGATTGACCAATTCAGAATTAACACAAGGAAGCTATAATTCAAGTATTATTATTATTATGCTTATCCAAATCATTGCTTGTTCTTTCATTTGTTTTAAACGTATAAAAAAAATTGATATTGTTTAAGGAGAGGGGACGCTTGTGATTAAAGTAGTAAACTTAACTAAAAATATAAAGAAGAATAAAGTTTTACACAATGTAAATTATAACTTTGAAGGTGGAAAGATATATGGGCTGTTCGGTAAAAATGGATCTGGTAAAACGATGCTATTAAGAGCAATATCAGGTTTGATTATACCAACGCAAGGTGAAGTGCATATAAATGGGAAACAATTACATCAAGATATTTCTTTCCCACCAAGTTGTGGAGTAATTATTGAGAATATGTCATTGCTTCCCCAGTGTACAGGTGTTAAGAACTTAGAAATATTGGCCAAAATAAAGAAAATAGCAAGTAAAGAAGAAATTATTAATACAATTGAACGAGTTGGATTAGATCCTACATCCAATTTAAAAGTAGGTAAATACTCTTTAGGAATGAGACAAAGATTAAATATTGCTCAAGCCATTTTTGAAAAGCCAGATATGATATTGCTAGATGAACCAACGAATGCTATTGACGATTCAGGTGTAGAGTTAATTTATGATATTCTACAAACGGAAAGAAATCGGGGAGCTGCTGTTATCGTTGCCTCCCATCAAAAAGAAGAAATAGCTCCTTTTTGTGATCAAATACTGACAATGCAAAATGGTGAACTACTTTATGACTGTTAAAAGAGCTGTATTTATTATTCTTACTATGCTAACTTTTGCATTGTTTTTTTCTTCTATTATAAGGGGGGTATTTACCGAAAAAGAAATGGGAAGAAAACACACTTTACAAGAAGGAGAATATGAGGTTGGGAAAGACATTCCACAAGGAGTATATGATTTTGAGGTGAGTGGCAATTTAATTATACAAAGTAAGTCATTTTATAATGGTAGTCACTTTAAAGCAATGCCATTGACAAAAGGGGAAGTGATATATATTGAGGGGGAAGGAACTTTACATATTGAACCTGCTCAAAATGAAATATTACAACTTTGCAATAATCAACAGTATGTTATAGATGACTCAGGATATTATCAAGTAGGGAAGCAGATTTCTCCTGGTCAATACTTCTTAACTTATGAAAGCAATGGCAATCACGAACATATTCCGTTTGTGCAAACAATTGATAATGATAGTAATGTTTTGGAAACGTATTATTTAGATGAACAGAAGAAACAAATAGACATTGAACTTGAAGAAAATACAGTATTACAAGTTGAAAAAACAATGATGGAGGAAGTGCCAGAATTAAAGGTGGTTTTGCAGAAGCAATAACTACGTATATACCGTAGTCAGAACTCTTAAAGAAGAAAGAGCAAGTGCATCTGATAGCACCTTGCTCTTCTTTTTTATTAATATACTTTATCACCATTAAAGATGGAATTCTTCACGACAACGTAATCGACGTTGCGAATGGCGTCTAGTTTCGTTCCTCCTGCATAGGAAATGGAGGACTGAAGATCTTGTTCCATCTCAATTAATGTATCTTGTAAGGAACCTTTGTGTTCAACATACATTTTCTTACCTTCAACGTTTTTCTTCTCGCCTTTTTGGAATTCTGAAGCGGAACCGAAGTATTCTTTGCAAAGCTTGCCTTCGATCTCCATTGTTTCACCAGGAGATTCTTCATGACCAGCAAATAAGGAACCAATCATGACCATTGTAGCACCGAAACGAATGGACTTTGCAATATCACCATGTGTACGAATACCACCGTCCGCAATAATTGGCTTACTTGCCGCTTTTGCGCACCAGCGAAGAGCAGCTAGTTGCCAGCCACCAGTACCGAACCCTGTTTTGATTTTCGTAATACATACTTTTCCTGGACCAATACCAACTTTAGTCGCGTCGGCACCAGCATTTTCTAATTCACGTACTGCTTCAGGCGTACCGACATTACCAGCAATAACAAACGTGCTAGGAATATGAGATTTAATATGTTCAATCATTTTAATAACGGCATTGGAATGACCGTGAGCAATATCAATGGTGATGTAATCTGGTACTAGATTTTCTTGAGCTAATTGCTCAACAAACGTATATTCTTCTTCTTTCACACCAACGCTAATGGATGCAATGTGACCACGAGATTGCATGTCTTTAATGAATGCTACGCGCTTTTCAGGCTCGAAACGATGCATCACATAAAAGTAACCATTTTCCGCTAAATAGATAGCGAGCTTCTCATCAATGATCGTCTGCATGTTCGCAGGTACAACTGGTAACTTAAATGAATGGGTACCTAACGTAACAGTTGTATCACATTGTGAACGGCTATTTACAACACACTTTGCTGGAATTAGCTGAATATCTTCATAATCAAATACATTTTCCATGAATTACACTCCTAAAAACGAATAATATTATTATTTTAAATTATAAATGTTCGTCCTTAGAGTAATTTAACGTATTTTTAGTTAGATGTCAAAGTTTTTGTTGTGTTTTTCAAAAAAAGGCGATTAACAATGATAAGATAGTAGAGCGGAAAGTGAGGAATAGAGATGAAGAAAAAGAAAACCAACCAAGAAGAACAGTGGAAACGATATACGGTTGTAGAGAAGACAACGTTACTTCCTTATTTACAACAAGCTTTATCCCATTTAAGTCGAAATGCAGTAAAGTCCATTCTTACAAAAGGGAAAGTAGAAGTGGATGGAGAGATAATTACTCAACATAATCAACCTTTGTATAAAGGTCAAATCGTTACAATAAGAAAAGAAGGAAAAGCTTCTACGTCATTGTTGCGTGGTTTGACCATCTTATATGAAGACGATGATGTCATTGTAGTAGTTAAAGCATCTGGGCTCTTGTCCATTGCATCAGGAAAGGAAGCAAATAATACAGCGTATCGACAATTATCGAACTATGTAAAGGGGAAGCATCCACGTAATCGAATTTTTATCGTCCATCGATTAGACCGAGATACATCAGGGGTTATGATGTTTGCCAAATCAGAACAGGTGAAAAAGAAGCTACAAGATCGGTGGAAAGACATTGTGAAGAAGCGAACGTATGTAGCACTTGTAGAAGGGGTGTTAAAACAGCCGACTGGCACCATAACATCGTGGTTAAAAGAGACGAAGACCCACCTAATGTATGCAAGCGATAAGCCTAATGGTGGAAAAAAGGCGATTACTCATTATCAAGTGTTACAGTCAAATGGTCCCTATTCCTTAATAGAGCTTGAATTAGAAACAGGTCGTAAAAATCAAATTCGCGTGCATATGCAACAAATCGGTCATCCAATCGCCGGGGACAAAAAATATGGAGCAAGCACTAATCCTTTGAAACGACTAGGTCTCCATGCGAAGGAACTGACGTTTAAACATCCACGTACAGGCAAGGTACTCCAGTTTGAATCGTCTGTACCTTCCCAATTTGGCAAGGAAGTGAAGGGAAAATAGTCTGTTTATATGGAGCGTAATTGTAAAAGGTGGTAAACTATTCCTGGTTACACTTCGTTAGGAGATTCGGAATGAATGTACAAGTGAAGTTTTCTTTGGCGATGATTATATTTGGTTCTATTGGTTTTTTTTCTATTCATACGAACCTACCGTCTATTGAGCTAGTATTTGTCCGTTGCGTTAGTGCCAGCTTATTATTAGGAGTGGTATTGCTTATTAAAAGAGGGAAGCAAGGCAATGCGGTAGCAAAGAAAGAATACGTCTTTGCGTTGTTATGTGGTTTTTTCTTGGTGATTAACTGGGTATTTTTATTTCGGTCCTTTGAACGAATACCGATTACGGTTGCTATTTCGATTTATCATTTAGCGCCTGTACTTGTGTTGCTGCTTGGTGGAGTCATCTATCGAGAAAGAATCCCTTTTACGGCTACTGTTGCTATCACTTTATGTTTTATCGGCACGTTATTCGTTGGCGGTATTCATCAACAAGCGTCATTACACGATTTTTTCTCAAGTGGAGTGCTATGGGCGTTTGGAGCAGCCTTATTTTATGCACTTACGAGTTTAACAGGCAAAGCTATAAAAGAGATAGATCCTGTATCGACAACCTTTATCCAGACAACCCTCGGGATCTTTTTGTTAATTCCGTTTATAGATATCTCCTATTTTAACGGATTAACGGTAGAAAATTGGACGTACATACTCATAACCGGTTTTGTCCATACAGGATTTGTATTCTATTTATTCTTTAGTAGTATAAGAGAGTTGAAAGCAGCAACGATAGCGGTACTTGTTTTTCTAGATCCTGCTGTAGCAATTCTCTTAGATGTCGTGCTCATTAGTTATTATCCTGATATGTATCAATGGTTAGGCATCGGGTTAATCTTTTGCGGTATGGCCTATGCCTTAAGGCGATAACACACTTTGACTTTTCTAAATCAATATAGGACAATAGATTTTGGAAAAAGAGGTGGTAAGATGGCGGAAAAAGTATCCAGTATGAAATGGTTTGGATTGGCATTGGAAGCCTTACTAGTGTTAGCGAACGAGGATACCCTATGTCCAAGTGGAAAATTAGCAGAGAAATTAAATTCGAAATCAACTTTTTTAAGAAAAATATTAACCCATTTAGTAAAGGCGGAATTAATTCAAGCAAAAGAAGGAAGAGATGGAGGCTATGCTTTAAAGAAACGCCCAGAAACAATCACTTTAGCAGAAGTGTATGATGCCATGAAGGCCGAAACGTTTCCGAAAGGTTTCCTTGATGTAGAAAGTAAAGAATGCTTTTTACCAAATACACAAGCAAGCCTTTGCAACCTTCGCGAAGAGATGGAAGAATGGATTGTTACAGGATTGAAGGAAAAAACATTAGCTGATTTGATGGAATAATAGCCTATTAGTTGAAATGCATTTAACTAGCAAAAAACGAGACATTC
Organism: Pontibacillus litoralis JSM 072002; assembly: GCF_000775615.1. Taxonomy (GTDB): domain Bacteria; phylum Bacillota; class Bacilli; order Bacillales; family BH030062; genus Pontibacillus; species Pontibacillus litoralis. The sequence continues at coordinate 8,738 of NZ_AVPG01000005.1, read as the reverse complement.
GTTTCGTTTTTTTTGTGAGTAACTGTTCTTGACAATCGTACAGTTAGGAGTATATACTGTTCTTGTATTAAATACAGTTTAAAAGGAGAAATCGTTATGCAAGATAAAACAGCTAGTAAAGAGGATATGTTAAATAAAGGGAATGAGTTTTCGACAGGAGAGAAGCCAAAAGTACTAACTACTACAGATTTTTTCACTGTAGCGGAAGAGCGTCGATCTGTTCGTAAATACGATACAAATTATAAAATGGATGAGAAAGAAATTAGAGACATTTTAGAAGCAGCTATTTTAGCCCCTTCTTCTTCTAACTTGCAATCATGGAGATTTCTTGTTATTGAAGATCAAGAAGCGAAAGAAAAATTATTACCAATGGCTTTCAACCAACAACAAGTAGTAGAAGCATCAGCGGTCATTGCAGTTTTAGGTAAAGAGGATGCGTACAAGGATGCTAATAAAATTTACGGACAATTAGTTGAAAATGGTTCATTGCCAGAAGAAGCAAAAGAAGGATATGTGAATAACATTGTAGATATGTACAGTAGCGCTTCAAGAGATAAACGAACAAGAATCGCGATGATTGATGGTGGGCTTATTTCCATGCAATTGATGTTAGCTGCAAAAGCCAAAGGACTTGATACGGTTCCAATGGGAGGATTCGATGAAAAAGCATTTGTAGAAGCATTCAATGTACCTGAAAATTACGAACCTGTGATGCTTATCGCTCTTGGAAAAGGAGAAGTAGCAGGATTTCCAAAGAACCGTCTTCCACTAGATGATATACTAGCATGGAATAAATACGAATAAACAGAAAAGGTTCACTCACCATGCGGGAGTGAACTTTTTTTAATTAAACTGGATTGGAAAGGGAAGGTTTATGTTCGAAATATGGGATTAAGGTTCATGCATAGTGATCTATGCATTTTAAACCTAAATATAGTTGAATTATTCAGAAAACACTGATATTATATAAAGAATAAAGTAAATAATTGGGGGTTATTCCATGGGTAGAAAAGGGTTATTTTCATTTATTGTATTGTTAGCGCTTTCTTTAGTGTTGGTTGCTTGTGGTGGTGGTGGTACTACTGGTAGTGATGAAGGTGAGAAGAATTATATTAGTATTTTAACTGGGGGTAACCAGGGGACGTATTATCCATTAGGTGGTACGTTTGCTAAGGTGATTAACGATAATGTAGAGAATGTAGAAGCGACTGCTACATCAACGGGGGCTTCGGTTGAGAACGTGCAGAAGCTTTCTGATGGTGAAGGGGAAATTGCTTTCGTTCAAACAGACATTGCGGCCTATGCAACTGAAGGGACGATTATGTTTGAGGAGGATGGAGCGGTAGAAACTATTCAAGCAATGGGTTCCCTTTATCCTGAAACGATTCAAATTGTTACGACGAAGGACTCGGGGATTGAATCAGTTGAGGATTTAAAAGGGAAAACCGTGTCCATTGGTGCGCCTGGATCTGGTACAAGGGCGAATGCGGAAAATATTTTGGAAGTTCATGATATGACTGTAGATGATATGAATGCGCAGAATCTAGATTTTGGTGAATCGACTTCTGGTATTCAAGATGGCAAAATTGACGCTGCTTTCATCACATCAGGTACGCCAACAGGTGCAGTGGAAGGATTGGCTGCTACTACGGATGTCATTATCGTACCTGTAGAAGCGGATAAAGCTGATGCCTTGATTGAGAAATATCCGTACTATGCAACAGATACGATTAAGGAAGGCACGTATGGACTAGAAAGTGATGTTCCTACTGTTGCCGTACAGGCGATGCTTATTACAAGCTCTGATGTAAGCGAAGACCGTGTTTATGAAATGACGAAAGCAATTTTTGATCATACAGATGCTATTTCTCATACGAAAGGTGAGTTCATTTCTGCGGAAAGTGCTTTAGAGGGAGTCGGCATTGAACTTCATCCAGGAGCGAAGAAATACTTTGATGAAAAGGGAATGAGTAAGTAAAGGTTTTGTCGTGAAGAAGATAGGCCGAAAGTTGGGTCTATCTTTTTTTCCTCTAGGATGGGAGATTTGACATGAAACGAGTTGTAGGGATATGCGTATTATGTTTAATAATAGCTTGGTACTTTTTTGTTCCGAATCAGTATGTACTCTCGATGGAGAAACAAGGCACAGACCAATTGTTAGCTTATCTTCCTATCAAAGCGTATGACACGTTTGTAATTCAATTTGTCCATTCCGTTCACTTATCTGAGGTAGAGGAGCATTACCAAATAAAGAGTGGGGCAATAATGCCGATGAAACTTGTCTATGAAGATACAGCGATTGGAATGCCAGCCAATGCTACGGGTGAGGATACGTTCCATATGCAAGATGGAAAATACGTAATTGAAAAAAGCGAACATACGGAGCCGTTTTCTGAACTCCATTTATCAATAGGCCAAGTTAGAGCGGAGCATACGTTAAAATATAGGGACGAAACTTTCGTATTAAAGCGGTTTGTTGGAGCGGGAACAGACGTCACAATTGAAGTAGAACATTACAATCGATGGCAGCTTAGAAAAGGAGTGAAGATGAAATGAGCAGTTTATCACATGAGGAGCAACAGCAGTTAATGCATCAATATGATCGTGAATCCGCTTCACGCAATGTAACAGGGTGGGTAGCAAAAGTTGTCTTCTTTGGCTTATTAGCTTTCTCTCTTTATCAAGTATGGTTTACCGTTTTTGCCCAGCTTCCTGTACAAATGCATCGGCCAATTCACCTCGGTTTTGGATTAGGGTTAATCTTTTTATTATATCCTGCGACGAAGAGAAAACAGGGTAAATTAAGCTGGTATGATTATGCTCTATCTATACTCGGAATTGGAGTGGGAGCTTATTGGCCACTGCAGTATAATCAATTGATTCAATCAGCGGAAATTTCACAAATGGACTTTTATGTAGGCATTTTAGCCGTTCTACTCGTTTTAGAAGCGACGAGACGTGCGGTAGGCTTGCCTATCACGATTATTGCCACGTTGTTCTTAGTCTATGCTTACTGGGGAAGGCAAATGCCTGGCTTTCTTGCGCATCGCGGGGTTGATTTAGACACGCTTGTACAGTCGATGTATTTCACAACAGAAGGTATTCTTGGTACTCCGTTAGCTGTGTCTTCCACGTTTATTTTCTTATTTTTGTTATTTGGAGCTTTTCTTGTCAAAACGGGTGTTGGACAATATTTCAATGATTTGGCAGTAACATTAGCTGGAAAAAGAACAGGTGGCCCAGCAAAGGTAGCTATCTTCTCTAGTGCATTGCAAGGAACGATTAGTGGAAGCTCGGTTGCGAACGTGGTAACCTCAGGCTCGTTTACTATACCGATGATGAAAAAGCTCGGTTATCGAAAAGAGTTTGCCGGAGCGGTCGAAGCAGCAGCCTCAACAGGTGGTCAGCTAATGCCACCAATTATGGGAGCAGCGGCTTTTCTAATGATTGAGTTTATCGGTATCGACTATTGGACTATTGCTAAAGCAGCGGCGATTCCGGCTGTGTTGTATTTTACAGGGATTTGGATGATGACCCATTTTGAAGCGAAACGATTAGGATTAAGAGGAATGGCAGAAGAAGAATTGCCGGATCGTAAAGAAGTATTCAAACGATTATATTTACTTGCACCAATCATCGCTATTATTTTCTTTTTAGCATCTGGATTAAGTGTCATCACAGCGGCTTTTTATGGAATTTTAACGACGATTATCGTAGGATTATTGCGACCGGAGAAGTTTCGTAAACTTTATATTTACGTTTTTGTAGCAGGAGCTGTAGCGTATCCAGTGTATCATGCCTTAGCTTCAGCAAGTATCCCGAACGACATCATACAAAATAGCTTAGTCTGGGGAGCAATGGCTACGATTCTTGTCAGCTATTTATTTGATGAAAACTGGAAGGATTCCGTTGAAGCACTTGTGGATGGCGCACGCACAGCACTTGGCGTTGTTGCTGCCACAGCTGCAGCAGGTATTATCGTCGGGGTAGTAACGAAAACAGGCTTAGGTTTAAAGCTTGCCAATAGTTTAGTAGAGCTAGCAAATGGTCAGCTTTTATTAACTTTATTCTTCACGATGATTGCCGCTATCATCCTAGGTATGGGCTCGCCAACAACAGCGAACTATGTCATCACATCAACGATTGCAGCACCTGCGATTATTTTGCTAGGTGTAGCAGATTTACCTGCTCACTTGTTCGTATTTTACTTCGGTATTGTAGCAGACATTACGCCACCGGTTGCTCTTGCTGCCTTTGCTGCTGCCGGAGTATCTGGGGGTGAACCGATACGAACTGGAGCGAACGCCGCAAAACTAGCGATTGCAGCCTTTATCATTCCGTACATGTTTGTGTTAAGTCCTGAACTCTTAATGATTGACACGACAATACCGAGCTTAGCGTGGGTGCTATTTACCGCTGTGTCTGGCATGCTCGCAATCGGGGCTGGCATGATTGGCTACTGGTACAGGAAAATGTTCTGGATTGAACGCGTCCTTGCCGTTGCTGGAGGTTTAGCGCTCCTTTATCCTCATGCGTTAAGTGATATCATAGGGCTTGTATTATTCGCCTCTCTATTAACGGTACAGTTCATCGTGAAGCGAGAATGGATAGGCGAACCTGTCGTAAAAATGAGCAAAGAAGCAAAGTAGAAGATAGAAAATGGAGTGGAATTCAAGATTTAATGCGGATAACAGATTCACGTAGCCGATCCTATGTTGTTGCCAAGTTCAAAATTAAGAAATCCCCAAGCACCGCGACTAGCGGTTTCTTGGGGATTTTTCGATTATGCTTCAATGTGCAATCCGATTTTTTCTTCTTCGATTTCGACATATTTCATTCCATCGTGTGCTTGGAACGTCAAGTTGTGTACGAGTAGATTGCTTTGTAATAGTGCTTCAAATTGTTCGATTACTTCTTTCATGCGATCGGATGCGTCGAAGGAAAGGTGAACGCGTTGTTCAACAGGGAGGTCGCATTCTTTACGATACTGTTGAACGGCACGGATTAGTTCACGGGCAAGTCCTTCTTTGCGTAAGTCCTCGGTAATGTCTGTATCCAAGAATACCATGTAATCTTGGTTGGAAGCCATTTCGAATCCTTGTTGTGTCGTTTGTTTTACGAGTAGGTCATCTTGCTCTACACGTACGGTTTCTCCATCTGGAGTGGATGTTTCGAAATAGCCTTGGTCAACGACTTGTTTTGCTTCCTCTGTCGTTAAGGCTTGTAGAGCTTTTTGTACAACGCCGACAAGTTTTCCGAGTTTCGGGCCAGCTGTAGGGAAGTTCAGTTTCACTTCGTATTGCACGGCATCGCCAGCAGTTTCGGTTAATACGACGTTTTTCACGTTAATTTCGTCTTGAATAATTGGCTTATATGCTTCAAGAGATTTCGTATTTTCCGCTGTACCTACAACGGTTAACTCAGCAAGTGGTTGTTTCGTTTTAATACTTGTTGCGTTACGGCTATGACGGGCAAGCTCTACTACTTGAAGCACGCGATCCATATCGTTTTCTAACGTAGCATCAATTACAGCTTCGTCAGCTTGTGGGAAGTCTGCTAAATGCACGCTTTCCCCGGTTAAATTCATGTGAATATCTTCTGCGATAAATGGTGTGTATGGCGCTAATAGTTTGCTTGTTTCTACTAATACTCCATGTAACGTATGGTAAGCGGCTAACTTATCATCATTCATCCCTTCACTCCAGAATCGGTCACGGGAGCGTCGGATGTACCAGTTACTTACTTGCTCTACAAAGTCGCCTAACTCACGAGCACCAGCTGTGAAATCATATGCATCTAAATGTTTGGTTACGTTTTTCGTTACTGTATGAAGGCGAGATAACATCCATTTGTCCATCAAGGATGGTGTTCCTTTTTCATGCTTTGCTGGATCAAAACCGTCAATGTCAGCGTATAGTGTATAGAATGAGTGTACGTTATGCAACGTATCTACAAGCTTCGACTTCGCTTGACCTACAATGTTAGCGGAGAAGCGTTTATTGTTCCATGGCGCACTGTCAGCGAGTAATGCCCAGCGCAATGCGTCTGCACCAAACTGTTCGACAAGTTCCATTGGGTCAAGGACATTTCCTTTACTTTTCGACATTTTACGACCATCAGCATCCAAAATATGACCAAGAGAAAGGACACGTTTATACGGAGCTTTCCCTGTAAATAAGGAAGATACCGTTAGTAAGCTGTAGAACCATCCACGTGTTTGGTCCACACCTTCGGCAATAATATCAGCAGGGAATTGCTTCTCAAACATTTCCTTATTCTCAAATGGATAATGGTATTGTGCAAACGGCATAGAGCCACTGTCGAACCATACGTCAATTACTTCACTCGTACGCTTCATATCTGCAGAACAACAAGGACATTCAAGTGTTACGTCATCTACATACGGCTTGTGCAACTCGATATCTTCTGAAACGTCTCCTTTAGCATGGTCGATCATGTCTTGAATGCTACTTGGAACGTATTGATGATCACAACTTTGACAAATCCAGACGTTTAATGGTGTACCCCAGAAACGATTACGTCCTAAGTTCCAGTCGACCATGTTCTCAAGGAATTTTCCGAAGCGGCCATCACGCATATGATCAGGGTGCCATGTCACACTTTGGTTGTTCTCAATAATCTGATCCTTGATTGCAGTTGTTTTAATGAACCAGCCTTCCATTGCGTAGTAAATTAACGCTGAATCACAACGCCAGCAATGTGGATAACTGTGCTCATATTTCTCTTTATGGAAAAGGAGACCTTGTTCGGCAAGCATTTTAATAATTGTTACGTCACAGTCCTTAGCAAACTCCCCGACAAGAGGTGTCACTTCTGCTGTATAGCAACCAGTTGTGTCCACAACACTGACAAAATCTAAACCGCTATCCATTACGGCATTGTAGTCATCTTCCCCATGAGCAGGAGCAATGTGAACGACACCAGTACCGCTATCATCTGTTACGTAATCGCCTCGAATAACTTCATGACCGCGGTTAGGTGTTAAGAAGTTAAATGGTGGCTCGTACTTTAAGCCGATGAACTCTTTTCCTTTATGTTCACTAACAATAGTGTGCTCTTCGCCAAGCACTTTTGTAACTAAATTTTTAGCTACGATGTACACTTCACCGTCTTTTTCTGCTTTGACGTAATCAATGTTTTCATTCACTGATAGCGCGATGTTTCCAGGCAATGTCCACGGTGTAGTTGTCCAACCGAGGAAAAATTCATTCGCTTTATCGGCAATTTTGAACTTCGCTGTTACAGATAAATCTTTAACATCTTTATAGCCTTGTGCCACTTCATGAGAACTTAATGATGTTTGACAGCTTGGGCAATATGGTACTACTCGGTGTCCTTGGTACAATAAGCCTTTTTCATGAATTTTAGAAAGAATGTGCCAAACGCTTTCGATGTATTTGTTATCCAACGTCACATAGGGATCATCCATGTCCACCCAGTAGCCGATAGCGTCTGTAAAACGGCTCCACTGGCGCTCGTAATCAAATACACTTTCTTTACATTCTTTAATGAAATTCTCCACACCATAATTCTCGATATCTTGTTTGCCAGAGATGCCGATTTTCTTCTCAACGCCTAGCTCAACGGGAAGACCGTGCGTATCCCAACCTGCCTTACGATACACTTGATAGCCATTCATCGTTTTATAACGAGCAACGAAATCTTTAATTACGCGACCTAGAACGTGTCCAGCGTGGGGAAGACCATTTGCGGTAGGAGGTCCTTCATAAAAAACAAACGTTTCTTTTCCTTCACGATTCTCAATGGATTTCTGGAAAACAGCTTGCTCTTTCCATACATCTTTCACACGGTTTTCCCGTTGAACCGCATTCTCATTCACATCAACCTTTTTCACGTGCTTCACTCCTTTATTCCTATTAAAAAACAAAAAAACTCGTCCCTATAAAAAGGGACGAGTTGAACCCGTGTTACCACCCTGATTCCAGCACTCACTTATGTAGCAATTTGCTGGCACTCATTAGCCGTATATTCATACGCAATCCATGTAACGGTGGAACGACCGGGAAAACTTATTGACAAGTTCAGTTTTCCTTCTCAGAGAGGATATTCAACGTGATCTGAACATTGGCTCACAGCAACAACCAACTCTCTGTTAGATCAGGGGCACGCCTACTCGTTCTCATCAATGAATTTAAATGGTTATGATTAATATTAACATATAGCAATCTCCCCTTGATGTCAATGGTGATGAGGGAATGAGGGCAAAAAACGTGTGTTATCAAGTATAGTTTGTACCAAAAAGATAACCCACCCGTTGAGTGGATTATCTTTCATTAAGACTGAACTTTATATAGCAATCCGTCTATTGCGCACCAATAGCGGTTACATATATTAATCGTCGTCACGCTCATCATCGTCATCATCGTCATCATCACGGTCGTCGTCTTGGTCGAGCGTTTCTCTCTCTACAGAAGTGATGGCACCAGTATAAGCATCAACATCTACATCAATTTCTTCTTTATCTGTGATGATTTCTATTTCATAATGCTTTTTACCGTCATCATTATCTAATTCAACTTCAACCACTTTTCCACCAAATTTAGCTAAAGCGATAGAAGTTGCTTTACTTTGAGAAATGACAGACTTTGTTTCTTGTTTTGGAGCTTGCTGTTTGTCATTAGAAGTAGATGGTTGATGCGTTGTACGTTCTTCTCGCTCGTCATCGTCGTCATCGCGCTCGCCTTTCGCTTGAACTC
>NZ_AVPG01000042.1 GCF_000775615.1 Pontibacillus litoralis JSM 072002 | reverse complement strand
CCACAATCATTTTACGAAAATCATCATTATACCGTTTACCATTACTTTGATTACTCATTGGACACACCCTCCTAAAAGTTATTTTATAAATTTAACTTAGATGTGTCCATGAAACTATACTAGCATCAATATATACAACAAAATAATATTAAAAGTTTTTGATAATCTGTTTGATAAACCTGATTACTTATTCGAACAATTTACTTATCACACACAAAACATTACAGATAAATCAGATAACACTAACTCTTCTAATGTGAGATCAATTGAAGAACATAAAGCTCAAAAATTTAAATCTGCTTTTGATGATTTTGATTTTGATGATGAGTAATACATTTTTCAAGTATTTACTTTTCCTTTATAACAAAAGTTAGAATGTTTAATTTTATCGAAACCATTGTATTATTCTAAAAAAGGGGTATAATGAAAAGAAATATTTTACGTCAATGACAAAGAGAGTAATTATTTGTTAGATTAAAGCGATCTAGGGATGGTGAGAGCCTAGAATTGAGCAAATAATGAAGCGCACTTTGGAGATACATTCCTGAATTTAGTAGGGAGTGTCGGGGGTAGCCTCGTTATCAATTAAAGTGGTTTTACCAATGGTAGAACAATTAGAGTGGTACCACGGGATATTCAGCTCTCGTCTCTTCTTTATTTTTAAAGAAAAGACGAGGGTTTTTTATTTTTTTAAGGAGGAATTAGCATGAACTATAAACTTGACTTTAGTGCATTACTTTTTGAAGCCCTTGATGGGAAACTAGAAAAAAACAAACTGTTTGGAATGATTGAGAAACCAAAGTATTCACATTTAGGTGACCTTGCATTTCCTTGTTTTGAGTTATCTAAACAATATCGTAAGCCACCACAAACTATTGCTATTGAATTAGCTAACAAGATTGAATCACCTCTCTTTGAAAAAGTAGAAGCAATAGGTGGCTATTTAAATGTATTTTTAGAAAAACAACCTGTTTCTAATTTGATTTTGGTTTCAGTTATAAATAAAAAAAATCATTATGGGACAAGTAAAGTTGGAAATGGTGATGTCGTTACAATTGATTTTTCATCTCCCAATATAGCCAAACCATTCTCTATGGGTCATTTAAGATCTACTGTTATTGGAAATGCAATCGCATTAATGTTAGATAAATGTGGATTTAAACCTGTTCGGATTAATTATTTAGGTGATTGGGGTACTCAATTCGGAAAGTTAATTGTTGCCTATAAATTATGGGGTAATGAACATACAGTAAGAGAAAATCCCATTAAAGAACTTTTAAAGTTATATGTAAAGTTTCATGAAGAGGCAGAGATTAACCCTCAACTTAATGAAAAAGGACGTGAATGGTTTAAGAAACTTGAGGAAGCAGATGAAGAAGCTATTTCTTTATGGGAATGGTTCAAAGGTGAATCGTTAAAAGAGTTTTCAAAGATTTATGATTTACTTGGTATTAGTTTTGATTCTTATAATGGAGAAGCGTTTTTTAATGACAAAATGGAAAATATAGTTGAAATACTAAAAGAGAAAAGTCTATTAGAAACTTCTGATGGCGCACAAGTGGTTACACTTAATGAGAAAGGTCTACCACCTTGTTTGATTAAAAAAAGAGATGAAACTACACTTTATGCAACGCGTGATTTAGCTGCTGCATTATACCGTCAAAACACATACAATTTTTCAAAATCCTTATATATTGTTGGAAATGAGCAATCTCTTCATTTTAATCAAGTTTTTGCAGTTTTAGAAAAGATGGAATATCAATGGCATAATGGCTTAGCCCATATTCCGTTTGGAATGATATTAAAGGAAGGCAAGAAGATGTCCACCCGAAAAGGTAAAGTTGTTTTACTGGAAGATGTCTTAAACGAAGCAATATGGCTAGCTGAACAGAATATATTAACTAAAAACCCAAATCTAAAATCAAAAAAAGAAGTAGCAAGTGCAGTTGGAACTGGAGCAATTATCTTTCACGATTTAAAACACTTTCGTCAGAATGATATTGAATTTTCACTACATGAAATGCTGAAATTTGAAGGAGAAACAGGTCCTTATGTGCAATATACCCATGCACGTGCATTCTCGCTATTAAGAAAAGGACAATATGAAGAGGATATTAATTCAATTCAAATTAAGGATCAAGATAATTATACTTGGGAAGTTATTATTAACCTCATGGAGTTTCCAGAGGTTATTGAAAAATCTATGGAGAGCTACGATCCTTCACAAATTGCGAAATATCTGATTGAACTCTCTAGATCATTTAACAAATATTATTCCTCAGTAAGAATATTAGATGATGAACTTAATAAACATTCAAGATTGTCTTTGGTTCATTCAGTAACTATTGTCTTGAAAGAGGGCTTACGTTTACTTGGAATTAAGGCACCTGAAGAAATGTAAGAAAAATATTTGTTACAAATGGCAGCGATTAATGTAAAAAGTTTTGATTCTTCAAGTTATACTTGTAGATAGATAACTTTTTTAAATGAATGAATTAATCCCAATAATTTTGGGATTAATTCATACAAACCAATAATGTTAAGTCAATTTTTTAAATCTCTAATTAATCTTCCTCTACATTTGACGGGTAATCGTCTATACTCCAAATTCCGAGTTGTTCTTCTCGTGCTTTCTTTTCTGCTTCTTCCATTTGTTCCTCGTAGATATATGGCGGGTCATACACATAAGCGTATCGAGCTAAGCCATTCTCAAGCAATAACTTATTAAAGTTTTCCCCATCTACCCATATATAACCTAACAAGCGATCATATTTATCACGTTTAGGGCCATCATATTCGACCGTAACGTTTTGACCGCTTAACTTGGCGGTTGCAAATTCCGTTGCTTCAGGACCGAACGGTTGAACTGGTTTATTTGGGTGTTTCGTTTCGGGTGTATCGACTAGCAATAACCTGACCGTTTCCTCTGTTCCGTTGATTTGGACTTTAATCGTGTCCCCATCAACTACTTTTGAGACGGTTCCATCAACTGTATTGCTAGAGCAACCAATCGTAAAAAGGAATGAAAGAATAGTAATCATTAATAGTATTATTTTTTTCATAGAATCATAACTCCTACTTCATATAATCGAGCGCCCTTGTCGCGTGTGCTAATCTACTGCAAAAAGGGGCGTTGTCCTATTTCGGTATTTGCGTACTTGAACGTATTGAAATAGCATCGTTCCTTCAATTTTACAGTAAAAAAAGGAGTTCCCTACCTGTTCTTTTGGTAGGTTGTAAACTCCTTTTTCTCTATTAGCTAGCGTGACTTTTCAGTGGTTATTGGGACTGCATGAGTTTCGATGTGATTAGTTCCCTGACTCATACATCTTAGATAAAGAAAATCCTCGACCTAAAATTTCAGATGCGTTAAGGAATACAACAAAAGAGCTAGGTTCTTGCTCCTGTAGTAATTTCTTTAAATAAATTGCCTCTTGTTGTTCCATAACAGAGAGGAGTAGCGTTTTCTCTTTATTAGAATAGCCGCCAAATGAATGAATTTTCGTATAGCCACGATCGACTTCATCTTTAATCATCGATTGAATCAATGCTTCTTGTTCGGTGATAATGAGAACGAGTTTAGAGGAAGAAGATTGTAATTGGACGAAGTCGATTACTTTACTAGTGACGTAAATCGACATCATTGCATACAAGGCTAACTCTAAATTAAAGACGATTGCAGAGATTGCGACAACGAATCCGTCAACAATTAGTTGTGAATAGCCGCTTGATAAACCGGTATACTTTTTCAATAGTTGAGCAAGTGTAGCAGTTCCCCCTGTTGATCCCTTTCCACGATATACAATCCCAAGTCCAACACCTAACATCATTCCTCCGTAAATGGCAGCAAGTAACGGATTATCAATTTTAAACGGAATATCGGCACTGAGCCAAATTGTGAAAGGTACGAAAAATGTCCCAACTAATGTCTTAAAGCTGAAATCCTTGCCCAACAGAAGAATTCCTAACACAAATAGAGGGAGGTTAATGATCCATTGAACGTAGGCGGGATTATATTGGTAAACTTCATATAATATCGTACTTATACCGGAGACGCCGCCAGCCGCTAATTTAGACGGTAAGAGAAACATATTATAGGATAAACCGACTAAAATGGAACCAATTACGATGTATGCATATTCTACGACAAGCTTCTTCTGTGATGTTTGATTATTCATAAGAACTCCCTATCTTTTATGTATTCATTTAGATTTTATTTTATCATAAAATCTAATAATAAAAACGCCTATACATTTTTAACTAAGCAATGGAATGATTATTTCCTTCATTTTAGTATTATTTTTTCCTATTAGTATGTGATGAATGGTCAAGAATGGTTGGATGCGGTTTATCGATAGTTTTTACGAAAAGTACTTCATTCATTACATAAAAAAACACGATCAGCAAAAAGCGATTATGGAATACATAGAGGAATCTATTGTGAACGTTCATGGCTGAAACTATAACAACAGCATGGTAAAAAGAATAAAGGATAAAGCACTGGAATAGTCATGTTCAGCGAACCAATTGAATACATTAGCAATAGGTTGTCTAGGGGAGCGTGAAGGAAGATGGAAATTTCACAAAGAGTCGTACTGTTTAGCATGCTGTTTGCCTTTATCACGATAAGCGTGTTTGCTTTAGTGCGAGCAGAACGTGTTATTTTGACAGAAGAAGTTACAGAAGCAAATGAATCCCTACCATCTTGGTACAAAGCAACGAGCGTTGAAGAGGTAGAAGAACTTATAGATACGCCTGTTTCACGTCTTACCTATATCCCTGAATCTTATGAACAGCATAGCATTACATATAGCGTAAGCGAGGCAGGCTATGAAGTGAAGCAATTGTACATTGATCCAGGCAAGGGACATATACAAGTGCTGCAGCTTCCAATTGATCAACACGAGGAAAATTGGGGGTTAGGTTATGAAATAGAAACGGTAGAACGAAACGGACAGCAAGTTTCAGTAGCACACAAAAACGGTGACATATATAAGCAATCATGGATAGCGAACTCTACTTTTTATACGATTTCATCTACGAAGCCGCTTTCTAAAGAGGAGTGGGTGAAAGTAATGGTAGGAGTGAAGGAATAACTCAAACGATGGTTTGGGTTTTTTTGTTGCCATTCGTTCTATTAAACAGACTCTATCATACAATGTAGAAAGAGATTGGGAAAGGTTGGTCTATCCTATGAGGAAATATATCATGTTCACTATTTATGTCCATGTGTTGTTTGGGGTATTTTTTGCCTTTTTGGTGCTTTCTCCGAATAAGCAAATGGATTTTATGCAATATTCCTTCGTAAATGAAATGATCGATTCTGAATCTACGTCAGATGTACTCCGTTTAATGATAGGGAGTGAAATGGCACCTTACAATGCTCAATTGAAAGACAAAGGGATTGAGGTGCCAAGTGTATCTTCTCTATTTTTTCAGACAGCTGCTGGTGTGAAATTAAGTGATTTCTCGAGTTTGCTAGAAACAGCGATACCTGGTTTACAGCAATCTGCTAGTTTAATGGATTCTAATGTAGCGAGTATGCCGATAGAATCTCCACCGCCCGACTTCGATAAATTACTTGAAGAAGGGGGGCAAGATGAGGAAGATGAGCCAATAGAGAAAAACGAAGAAGCCAATGTATTTGTGTACCATAGTCATTCGTGGGAAGCGTTTTTACCAATGTTAGATAGTAAAACGAAACCAAGTGAAGCGTCTAGTACAGATAGGGACAAGAATATTGTCATGGTTGGCTCAATGCTAACTGAAGAGCTCGAGGAGCGTGGTATACAGACGATGCACGATAAGACGAATGTTGCTGCAGCACTGAATGAGCAAGGATTGAATCATAATGACTCTTACACTTTTGCTCGCAAAACAATTAAAGCAGCAGCAAGTGAAAGTGACGACATTTCCTATTTTATCGATATTCATCGAGATGCACAGCGGAAAGATATCACAACATCTCAAATTAACGGCAAACCATATGCGAAGATTTATTTCGTTGTCGGTACTGCGCATGAGCAGTATAAGAAAAATGCCGCATTTGCGAATCAAATCAATCAATCTTTAGAAGATAAGTACCCAGGAATTAGTAGAGGTGTGTATAAAAAAGATAAAACAATGGGGAATGGTGTGTACAATCAAGACTTCTCCGAGAACGCGATTTTAATTGAAGTAGGCGGTATTGATAACACGAAAGAAGAACTGCGCAACAGTTCAAAGGCGCTTGCAGAAGTGTTAAGTAATCATATTCATCAAGCTGAAAAAGTGAACGCTAAACAATAAGTGAAGTGTAACGGGACAAGTACTCTCTCTTTCACGCCGTTGTATGGTACAATATCAACAATAAAAAGAATATTCGAACAATTACAAGCATAAGGGGGAATGTACATGGAAGTCATACCACTGCCTCGTAGAAAAAAAGGATGGCGTACATGGCAAAAGGTTAGTCTTATCGTTACTTTGGTTCTAGGCTTTATTGTAGTAGGAGGACTATTGTTTTTAAATAGTTGGATTAATCGAAGTTTACCGCAAGTAGAAGGGGAAGTTGCGATTAATGGATTACATGCGTCTGTAGAAGTTATTCGTGATGCAAACGGGGTCCCGCATATAAAAGCAGAGAATGAATGGGACTTGTATAGGGCACAAGGATTTATCCAAGCACAAGATCGACTGTTTCAAATGGATATGGCTCGGAGGCAGGCGTCAGGACAGTTAAGTGAAGTGGTTGGCTCTGCAACTGTAACGCAAGACAAATATTTTCGTGCGTTAGGTTTAAGACGTGCGGCACAGAAATCGTATGAGGCATATTCACAAGAATCGAAGGAAATTTTACAAGCTTATGCGGATGGGGTGAATGCTTATATTACGCAGGCAGAAGAAAATAATCGTTTACCAGTCGAATTCACTTTAATGGGCAATTCACCTGAACCTTGGACACCATTAGATTCCTTGACGATTGGGAAATATATGGCTTTTGATTTAGGAGGACACTGGGAGCGTCAAGCGTTTCATTATTATTTGTTACAAACGTTACCTAAGGAAAAAGCCTTGGAGTTATTTTCCACTTACCCTGAGCAAGCACCTACAATTATTCAAGAGGCAGAAATCGACGTAGCATCTCTTTTGCAACAAGCGGTAATCCCGCATTCTTATAATGGTAGTAATAATTGGGTTGTAAGCGGGGAGAAGACAGCTTCAGGTAAACCGCTATTAGCTGATGATCCCCATTTAGGACTAGCAACGCCCTCCATATGGTATGAGATGCATTTATCTTCCCCAGAACAAAATGTTAGTGGCGTTATTTTTGCAGGGGTGCCAGGCATTATTTTAGGACACAATGATAGCATTGCTTGGGGAGTTACGAACACAGGTCCAGATGTACAGCAACTGTATATCGAAAAACGTCATCCTGATCAACCGAACGAATTTTTGTTTGAAGGAGAATATGAAGAAGCGGCGGTAATAGAGGAGCCGATTAAAGTAAAAGGGGAAGGCACGGTAGCATATGAAGTAATGGAGACGAGACATGGACCAATTATATCTCAGTTTGCGGAAGCGTCAGGGGAGGAAGCAGTACTTTCACTTCGCTGGACAGCGTTAGATGCTACGGCCGAGTTAGAGGCGATCATTGAGATGAATAAAGCAACGAATTGGAATCAATTTGAGCGGGCATTAGAGAAATTTGAAGTACCTGCACAAAACTTTGTATTTGCTTCACAGGACGGAACTATTGCTTACAAGGCAAACGGTAAAATACCAATCTATTCAAATGGCGATGATGCTTTATTGCCTTTAGAAGGTTGGAAAGCAGAGAATGAGTGGGATGGGTATATTCCATGGGACGAATTGCCGCGCGTAGTGAATCCAGATAAAGGTTATATAGCGACGGCGAATAACAAAGTAGTTGGCGAAGATTATCCATATCATATTTCAAATAATTGGGCGCAACCGTATCGGTATAAACGTATTGCTCAAGTGTTAGAGCAAGGCGACGATTTCACCGCAGCAGAAATGAAAAATTTACAAATGGATCAACACAATTTACAGGGGGAAGAATTCGTTCCAATCTTTTTAGAGCATGTTGATCAAGGAGCATTATCAGATGAAGAACAGAAAGCAATAGCCATTTTAAAAGAATGGAATTATGTAGATGCGGTCGATGGTGCAGCTCCGTTAATTTTCCACACGTGGATGCAAACGTTTAGCAAGCAACTTTATGAAGAGGACATCCCAGAAGAAATGATAAAGTTGTTTAACGGCCGTGCACAAACTACCGATGAGCTTATTCGTCAAGCACATCGTGGAGAGGAAGTCATTTGGATAGAAGAACAAGGTGGATTACGTCAAGCTTTAACAATCGCATTAGAAGAAACAGTGGCGATGTTATCTGAACAATATGGATCGGACGCTACTAAGTGGAAATGGGGCGACTATCATCAAGTATCTTTTGAGCATCCTCTTTCTTCTGTTTCTTATTTAGAACGTTTCTTCAATCCTAAAGATCCTATTCCGGTAGGCGGGAGTAAAGTGACGGTGATGGCTGCTGCATATGAAGAGGATACTGGCATTGTAGATCACGGTGCTTCTTGGCGATTTGTTGCGGATACGGCTGATTTGACCCAAGCAAGTCATACCGTATCTCCAGGTCAAGCAGGGCACTTCCGAAGTGAATGGTACCATAACCAACGTGATCAATGGGTAACAGGAGAGTACCATCAAACGAAAGTCAAGCAATATGAAGGAAGCGTCTTAATGCTACAGCCCAAGGAATAAATGCAAAAAGATGCTGGGACAGTAGTTAAGATATCAATGAAATTTCTGATTTCCCCAAAATAGAAAGCG
>NZ_AVPG01000068.1 GCF_000775615.1 Pontibacillus litoralis JSM 072002 | reverse complement strand
TTTCTGAAAATGTAGAAGCGTTTCATAACCGTCCATTACACAATCGTTACGTATGCGTGTATTTAGACGCGACGTATATTGCGGTGCGCCGTGATACGGTTTCTAAAGAGGCTGTTTATATCGCTGTTGGTATTCGTGAAGACGGATCAAAAGAAGTGTTGGCGTACACAATTGCCCCAACAGAATCTGCTTACAACTGGCAAGAGCTATTGGAAGAGTTAAAAGAGCGTGGCGTTGAAGACGTTTTATTATTTGTTTCAGACGGTTTAAAAGGCATGGCGGACGCTGTTTTCGCTGCGTTTCCAAAAGCGAAATATCAAGTGTGTCTCGTACATGTTGGGCGTAATATTGCCCATAAAGTACGTGTAGAAGATCGCCAAGAAATTTGCGAGGATTTCAAAACAGTCCACCAAGCCATGGACGCAGAAACAGCCGGGCAAGCGCTGGATGCGTTCTGTGATAAATGGGGCAAATCTTATAAAAAAGTCACGCAATCATTGCTTGAAAATCCACATCTTCTAACGTTTTATCAGTTCCCAAAAGACATTTGGCGAAGCATTTATTCGACGAATTTAATTGAGTCTTTTAATAAACAAATCAAGAAACATACAAAGCGCAAAGAGCAGTTTCCGAACGAGGAATCGCTG
>NZ_AVPG01000041.1 GCF_000775615.1 Pontibacillus litoralis JSM 072002 | reverse complement strand
CAAGAGCTATTGGAAGAGTTAAAAGAGCGTGGTGTTGAAGACAAGTCAGTAATTGATATTTTACGAAAACGCACAATGAATCATGTTGGGCGTGGTTACTCATTTGAAGCCCTAAGAGCAAAGATTTTATTCACTCAAGCCTATCGTAAAGTGAAAAGGAAAAAGAAATTCAAAGATGTTGAAGTTACTTTCGGAAAAATGTTACCTGATCAATTCCCAAATTGGGAACAAACTGGCTATGAATGGGTGTTTGAAGAAATCTATGGTGCTGATTTTTCCACACTTACTAAGGCAATGGAGGACGGTTCTTTTTAACCCTCTTTCCACACTATTTTCCGATTACCCATGTTATTTACGGATGGTAACCGGATTGACCTAACACTTCTAACAAAAGAAACAATGCTTGAAGGGTATGGAAAAGATAAACTTACGATTCCGTTAATAGATAAAGATAATTTTTTACCATCAATCCCCTCTCCTTCAGATATAGACTATCATGTAAAAAAGCCAACCGAAGGCCAGTTCAATAGTTGTACAAATAATTTTTGGTGGTGCTTACAAAACGTTGCGAAAGGCATATGGCGTGATGAGCTGCCACATGCAAAGCTAATGTTTAAAAATACAACAAGAGAGTCTTTGGATGAGATGGTCAATTGGTGGATTGGTGGATTGGAATTGAATATGATTTTCAAGTATCAACTGGGAAGATGGGAAAGTACTTCAAAAAGTTTCTTCCCGAATCATACTGGGAAATGTATCAAGCAACATATTCCGATGGCAGTTACGAAAATATATGGGATTCTGTATTTATTACCTGTGAATTGTTTCGGGCGTTAGCAAGAGACGTGGCAAAATCTCTTTCGTACACTTATCCAGCTGATGACGATAAGAACATGATGGAATATCTGCATTATGTAAGAAAATTACCTGCTGATGCAAAGGGAATCTATTAGTAATTGAAGCACCCTGCAAAGTTAGTAGGGTGCTTATCTATTTAACAAACGGGAGCGTTTCTGTAAGCAGAGACGCTTTTTTATTAAAACGGGTCAGGTTACATAACAGCATATCTAATAAAATAATTCAAAAACTTGAGGGAGGATAATATGGAATCTAGGCTAATTATCATACGAGGAAACTCTGGTAGTGGAAAAACAACGACTGCGAAAAGTCTTCAAAACCATTTGGGGCATGGAACACTATTGGTCTCTCAGGATGTCGTTCGCCGTGAAATGTTAAAGGTTCACGATAGAGACGGGAACCTATCAATTGATTTGATTAGCCAAATCGCAAAATATGGTAAAGATAAATGTGAATTTGTTATTGTGGAAGGAATCTTGTATAAAAGACGTTATGGTGAAATGCTTAATAAATTAATCCAGTCCTATAACCAAAATACATATACTTATTATTTTGATTTATCCTTTGAGGAAACAGTGATACGTCACAACTCTAGTTCGAAAAAGTTCGAATTTGGAGAAGATTTCTTACGTGCCTGGTGGAATCCAAACGATTACCTTGGCGTGGATGGAGAAACAATACTGACTAATGATATGTCACAGAACGATGTATTGAAACTGATTTTAAATCAACTGCAAAAGTAACTATAGGTTGCATGGCTTCAATTTTTTAGGGGCATTCAATGGAGTAAAGGATGTTGATGTAGCTTTTAAAAAGTTTGATCAAACATGTTCTAAATGAATGTGCTCTATATAAAATTCTTGTTACACTAAAGCTACCCTTTCATACAAAAGTGAATCAAACCTGCCACAACAAAGCATTAATTGACAGGATAGGTTTTTTTTAAGTTGCTAAAATGACAATAAGGAGTTGAAGGCCATGGCATGGGTGGAGTCAATACAAAAGGCAATTGAGTACATGGAAAAAAATATTTTGAAAGATATGACGATAGATAGCATTGCTAAACAAGCCAATGTGTCACCTTTTCATTTCCAACGAACGTTTTCAGTTTTGACAGAAATTACGGTTGGTGACTATATAAGAAGGCGGCGATTAACATTGGCCGGAGAAGACTTGCTGACAACAGACGAGAAGATTATTGACCTTGCCTATAAATATGGCTATGACACTCCCGAGGCTTTTTCGAAGGCTTTCCGCAGACAGCACGGCATTACTCCAAGTGAAGCGCGAAAGAATAAGGGAAAACTGCAATCCTATTACCGCCTGATCATCCAGGTAACCTTGAAAGGGGCAGAGCCAATGAAGTATAGTGTAGTCGAGAAGAATGCGTTTCAAATCATTGGGATTAAGCGAGAATTTTCTTGTGTGGCAGAGGAAGAAAACGTAGCAGGCATTCCTGAATTCTGGGAAGAGGTCAATCAAAATGGAACAAGCGATTTGCTGTTTCAATTGAATGACAGGGTAGTAAAAGGAGTTTTAGGTGTTTGTGGAAAAGTCAGTGAAGAGCAAAAAAAGGCAAATGTGTTTAATTATTGGGTGGCAACCTCGTACGCTGGGAAGGTTCCAAAAGGGATGCTTAGCTTAGAAATCCCTGCTTCCAAGTGGGCGGTTTTTGAAGTGCACGGAGCAATGCCTGCTGCTATGCAAAATGCGTGGAAACGGATTTTCTCCGAATGGTTCCCTTCCACTGGGTATGAGCATGCGGGTACACCAGAATTTGAATTATATACGGATAAGGATTCCAATAGTCCAGATTTATACTCAGAAATCTGGATCCCAATTAAATAAATTCATCATGTGTATACGATTTTCGGTAAACGGGCTCGATTGTTGAACAAGAAGTAAAGGAGTTATACATATTATTCATGGATAATATGTATAACTCCTTATTTTTTATGACTTTTTTGATTTAAGGTCTTAATAATATTTTGTGACTGTCAATAATTTTGTGTAAATAACTTTATACCTCTTCTTGTAGTTCTCATCACTCGTTAAACATTTCTTCTAGTTCAAATCTTGCTTGGCCAAAACCGATGTTGCAACGTGTGGCGAAACGCTGGTTGTATTCCTCAAACTGGGTTACGAGAAATCTATCCAGTGATTCTTCGTTGTGGAATTGTTCCTTGCGCTTGCTGTATTTAGAAAAGAAATAAGAAAAAACAGCTCAAAAATACGCTTATCTCCTCACTCTCTTATTCTCACCCGTGTTCTTACGAATTCTATAGAAAGCAATATAAAAACCACCTGAACACGCTACTGGCAAGGGATTGAACAGATATTGAACATAAGGAAAAGGACTGAATCACTATTGGATCCAGCCCGAATTTGTATTGATTTTATGATTGAATCGATATTGAAAATAAATATTTTTCCTACTTTTTGCCATGTATCAACTATTTAACAGTAGGTACCGACTTTTTAGCAGAGGGAAGTGGAAAGTAACAGGGGGATAACTCTGTAGCTGTGAAATAGTACTTACATTTTACACGAAGCTGTTATGGGTTGTTTTATTTCAACCACAGTTTTTAGGTGTTGCACTTAATATTACAATTCGTCATATATAAAAATATAATGATGAATAATATATTAGCAGTAACACTAAAAAATTGAGACATGCTAGAGAAAATCTGCTAAAACACTGCTTTCTCCAGCATTTCACTTATATAACTATAATGAATATATTTAAACGATTTCATTTTTGAAGATAATCGTTATCGTTTTACGTGTTATTGCTAAAATTATATTATCCTACACCAATACTTGATTCTTCTTCTGATAAGTAACCGATTACAATTAATATCGCCTTACTAAGAAAAAAACATTGTGTATACTAAAACTCTTTATTTTTGTATATAAATACAGAAATGAAAAAGGAAAGAATATATATGATAACACCAAATATTGTATAGGAAATGGAAACGTATAAAGACTGACTTAAATGTGGTAGCGGGAATTGTTTTATTAGGTAGCCAATTACGCTTTGTAATCCAAAATATGCAAAAAGCCCCCCAAATGCACCTCCAATTGTAATAGCATCCGATTTTTCTGCCCCAAAAATATAGAGGAGTGGATAAGCTATCGCTCCGGCATTAAGAATTATGAAAGTACCTGAAGAAATACTCTTAAATATCCCATCATCGATTGGTGTATCTGAAACTAGACCATGTACATAAAATATGCCATATGATAATAAAGTACCGATAATTACAACTAAAAAATAGAAAAAGTAGTGGCTTTGTACAATATTACTTCTAGTAACCGGTAAAGTAAGTACGTACTTGTCATAACCAGACTTACTCTCATATTTAATAACTTCAAGTGCAGGAATCGCCGCAAAAAAGATAGTGAACATAGCAATCAAACCGTACATTGAAGTATCTCCAAAATAAAAAACTAATCCAGAACCTAATATCGCTACTCCCATGAACACAAAGAAAGTTCGATAAACTAGGTAATAGTTTGTTAATAATAAACCCCTCATTTATTTTTCACTCCTTGTCAATAAGACGCTAATCTCTTCTATTGAGATCGCTCTAGGAGTAATCCCGTTAGGGAGTTTGTGTACATCTGACACGAGTACACTAAAATAAGAACCATGGTTCCTTTTTGCCACAATTATATCTTTGTTAATTAAGGTTAGTTTTCCCCCGTCAACATCTACAATTGCATAACTCTCCAAAACCTTATCTGTCTCTTCACTTAATAAAATTTCTCCATCTTTTATAATAACAAGATGTGTAGCTATTCTCTCTACATCACTCATAATATGAGAAGAAAGTAATATACCACCGTTACTTTTACTCACAAAACTTTTTAATTCATCCAACACCTCTTCCCTTGATGATGGATCAAGACCCCCTGTTGCTTCATCTAGAATTAATAATTTTGCATTATGCGACAATGCAACGGCTATAGACAATTTCATTGACATTCCACGTGAGAATTTATCTATCTTCTTATTCATAGGTAAAGAAAAAGAATTAACTAATCGATAAAAATTGTCTTGGTCCCAAGAATCAAACATCTTTTCAAAAACCTTATTTAATTGTTTTACTGTAAGGTGAACCGGTAGATTCATAGCATCAAATACGACTCCAACCTTTTCCTTAATCTTGACATGTTTGTTTATATTTTCTTCACCAAATATTTTAACTGTACCGGCATCTTTAGAAATTAATCCTAGTACTGTTTTAAAAGTTGTTGATTTACCTGCCCCGTTATTACCAATAAACCCAACAATTGATCCAGGTGGCACATTAAATGTAATATTTTTTAGGACGACTTTATCATCAAATGATTTTCGAACATTTTTAATTTCTAAAAGGTTTGACATCCTTTCACTCCTATCTTAGTGGTTAGAGCTCTTACTAGAAGAAATTCGAGTTGCTCGAAACCTCATAATTCCTTCTTATAATCTATCAAGGTTAACTTCTTAACTTTCTGATCTATAAATATGATTGTTGCACCTAATTAGATAAGGAAGTCAAATAAAATTAATTTAATTTATAGATTTATTTGTTATTTATATTGTCTAAGGAGAAGTATTCATACATATTTTTCAAGAACATACAATTAAAAATGGAGAAATGAAGAGAAATAGAAACCACTCCAGCGTTTGACTCTATCATTTTTATAGGTACTTATGCCTGCTCATCGGCTAAAGAACTGACAAGATCATATCATACGTGAAAAGGGATGAGATTCATACGCCAAATTCTTCTGCATCTAATGTAATATCCAATCGGAACTAGAAGTATAACTATAATGAAACATGCAATATAAAAAGATTAAAAAAACCAAAACCACAGTAAAAATTATAAAATTTGTTATATATTACACATTGTAGAGTGTAATTCAATTTATTACAATATATTTCTTTTGATAATTTTAGAAATCCTATGAACTACGACCTCCTCATCAATTCAATTTCCAATTCATGATACGCTGAATACGGTTGATACTACCTTGATCGCCTTCTAGCTTTAACACTTCAAAGATTTTAGGGGGCACCGTAACGACCATCACTTTCTTTGTGGATCTCTTTCATTAAGTAATGTGGTCAATCAACTCTTGGTCATCTATTTTTGTGCGAATATGGTCATAGCCTTTTTTAAGATCTCTACCTCTTGTTTGAGACGCAGGTTTTCCTTCTGGATCGCAGCGACTTCTGCGGCAGTTAAGTCCTGAGCCCCTTCAATAGGAGAATGGAGTTTAATCCATTTATAGATCGTTATTTCTGAAACACCATATTCGCTAGATAATTGACTGACGGGTGTACCCGAGCGATAAAGCTCGACCACTGTTTCTTTAAATTCTTGACTGTATCGTTTTTGTTTCAAAACTGGACACATCCTCTCGTTCATTTCATCATAATGACCTAATAGAGGTATGTCCATACACCTATACTACATCCACGCTATATATATAGTATAAGTACATATATCGCATTGCCACATAATATTCAATAATGTATAATAAAAATCAAGAGGTGAGAGCAATGGAAAATGACAAATGGCAACTCCAGTTTAAAAAAGGGGTTATAGAATTAACTATTATGCTGCTCATTCAGAAAAAACCCCTATACGGTTACGAGATTACATCTACATTGAAAAACACTTCATATCTAAGTTTGTCTGATGGAGCAATATATCCTATCCTTAAACGATTGGAAAACAACAAATGGTCCTATTCTTTCTGGGATAATCCAGTAGATGGTCCAAGACGGAAGTATTACCAACTTACAGAAAAGGGTAAAGAGATTCTAGAAAACCGTATAAACATATTTAATGAATCTTCAAGTGTAATTAAAACAATTAAGGGAGCTGAGTAGTTTGAGTTCAACTATAAATGGATATTTGAGTAAACTATCAGATAATCTTAAATCATTACCGGAGGAAGAAAGAGAAAGTATTGTATGGGAAATTGAAATTCATTTAAAAGATAGAGTAAATTCATTAGAGAATGAAGGGTATAGCAATGATGAAGCTGTAAGTAAAATTTTAAGTGAATTTAAATCACCTTATTCTCTTTCCAAAGATTATTTAGAGGCGTATGATGAAATTAGAACCCAACAAAAACCAACCATTTCATATTTTCTATTAAATATAGGAATAATGGGTCTTGCAATTTTATCCTTACCTATCTTAGAAAGAGAGTTAGAGCTTGCTTGGATAGTTTTAGGATTGCCTGAAGTTATTTGTGGTTTAATTACACTCATTATGTTAAAGAAAAAAGATACCTTTATATTAAGTTTCTTGAAAATCGGTCCAAAAATTTTACTTTCAATGTATTTCCCGATATCATTACTTTTCTTTTGGATAGCTTTAATTCAAGGCAATGGATTCGTAAGTTTTTCATTATATTACATGGTTGCTTACTGGTTGCTTTTATTAATTTATTATTTGGTTATTAAAAATGTTTCGTCAAAACGCATTACATTATAATATGGCGTAAATCACTAAAAATATTATAACAAAGATAAACAGTTACAGGGAAATTGGTCCTGCAACCGTTTATCTTTTACATATTAAATTCTACAACAATCAGAACTATACTAACAGAGTCCAGCACCCCATACTGTAGTACAAGCAGCCGTGCAAGCTGTAAATAGTACACTACCCGCAGGACCAGCAGCAAATGAACCTACACAACCAGCCATACAAGCTACATTACCAGAGAAACCACAAGCAAATTTATACCAGAAACTATCTTTATCTATCCTAGTGCTTATTTGTTCATATACACTATAATGAGTTATGCTATTTTCTAAGTTTCCCTCACTGAAATCTTCATAAGTAAACTCTTTATGTAGCATTAATTGTCCCTTTTCATCAAAGTCTTTGTAATCAACAACTTCAGAATCAACTTCGAAATAACTTAACTTTAAAACTTCTTTGCTTTCTTTTTCAACAAACACGGTTATCAGATCATAGTCGATTTCTTCCATGGAATTTTCATATAAACTAGTTACTTGTAGGACATCTCCATCTGCATAATCATTTTCACCTAGATTTATAACTTTAGTTGTAGCATCACTGATAGAATCATGGTTAACATTGTTCTCAAAAGTAGAGCTTGTTTCTAATGCTCTTAAAATCTCACTTTTTTCTTGGCCCTCAACGTAATTGACATCGTTTTCATCCAATTCGCCATCTGTAACCCCACAATTACAATCCTCACTGTTTTGAGTAGAAGCTAAAGCTGAAAAAGAGCTAGAAAACATGAAAGTAACAATAGTTAGTAGCATTAAAACTGTGAAACTTTTACTTTTTGATAGTCTTTTAGTTAATGTTGACATTTTATATACTTCCTTTCCTTTTTTTGTTTCAGTGAGATTCTACCCCTATTAAAATTGACCTCCTTCTTATTGTAAAAATATGGTGGATTAATACTATAAATGATCTTAACATTTCTGAAATACACTGTAAAGAGAATAAAGGAAATTATAAGTAAAAATGGTTCTAATTTGGTTAATCACCGTAACTCGGGGTTGACAATAAAACTGAGAATTCATCATCAAAAAGAGCTACATATTTATCAGTTTACTCTTAGAAATCTTTATGTTTGTTAGTTTGTCAAATTAAGTGCAACAGTTCTTCCTGAAGGGCCTCGTGTGCAGTTTTCCATCCAAGACATTTCCTTGGGCGATTATTTATTAAGTTCAGTGCTTGTTCCAATTCATCCGTTGTCACATGATCAAAGTTGGTTTTCTTAGGAGAGAATTCGCGTAGTAAACCATTGCCATTCTCGTTACTACCACGTTGCCAAGAAGAATACGCATCTGCGAAATACACTTGGATATTTAAATCTTTTTCAAGTTCATTGTAACAACTGAATTCTTTTCCACGATCTGTTGTAGCAGTTTGGATAGACCTTTTGGCAACTCCTCATGTAAAAGTTTCACTGCTGCTTCCATTGATTTAGCGGAACGATTTGGCATGAGAATCCCTTTATACGAGCGCGTTTTGCGTTCAATGAAAGTAGCCACGCAGCCTTTTGCTTGACCACGGCTAGACACTACTGTATCTAACTCCCAATGACCGAATGTTTCACGTTTACGGACTTCTTTGGGACGTTTGGAGATCGGTGTACCAATGTTAAAGCGACCTCGTGTTTCTTGTGGTTTTTGTTGTTTTCCTTTTTGGCGAAGAACGGTTAAAGGAACCTCTAATAAGCCATTGTAAATCCAACGATAGATGGTTTTAAAACTGAGTTTTCCTTGATACAAGCAGCCGACAATCTGTTCAGGTGACCAAGTTTCCCCCAACTTTTCTTGAACAGTTTCTTTTAACTCAGGCGTACAT
>NZ_AVPG01000040.1 GCF_000775615.1 Pontibacillus litoralis JSM 072002 | reverse complement strand
CAAGTTGTTTTGTTCAGTTTTCAAAGATCAACATTTTTTAAAGCGACTTTTACATCTTATCAAAACAATTCCGATATGTCAACATCTTTTTTGATGTTTTTTCGTTACTGTTTTGTTGTTTGCTTGTCGTTTTTCAATGCGACGTTAATTAATTTATCATATCTTCGAAAGTGCGTCAACACTTTTTTAAAAAAGATATTATTAATTAGCTGATTAGAAATTGTCTTTTGTGACAACAGATAAAAATATACCACATGATCAAAAGGAGCGCAATAGTTTTTTAAATAAATATTACATACTTCTACTTTCTTATGCCTTTTACTAACGATATTTTTTTCATCATAAAAGAATGTTCATTGTAATTTGATTTTATTTGGGATGTATTTCAGGCATTCTCGTTCTGAAGCAAAGCGACGATAAAGCGTAAACAAAACGTGATAGCGTTCTTTCATAGCCTGTTTAATGACATAATCAATTCGGTTATCTTGTAAATCTTGCAATAATTCATCCATTTCTCGTTTTAACAAGTATTCCATCTCTTTTCGTTCGTCATCTTTAAGAATAAGTCCTAGCACCTATATCACCTCTTAGACCAATTTGTTGTAATAGCATTTCCCGTTTATAGAATGTTTATTTATCAAACATGCTTGTTCATAATTGGACTTGCTCGTCATACATTGATATTAAAACGTTAATTGTGAGGTGACATACTCGTGCAATTCTTTCATGTGTGGGAGTGGACACGTTTTAAAAAATGGGGGCTTATTATCGTTGCTGCTCTTTTTTGTGCCGTTTTTCTGTATGTTGAAAAAGAAACTGTTTTTTCTGTTTTCTCAACAGATAAAGGGCCACGTGCTTTAACGAGTGCGGAAAATAATGAAAAAGAGCTATCACTAACCTTTAATATTAGCTGGGGAAAAGAAGAAGTACATCCTATATTAGATACTTTAAAAGAGTATGAAACGACAGCGACTTTCTTTGTAAGTGGAGAATGGGCGGAAAATCATCCTAAAATCGTTGATCGAATTGTAGAAGATGGCCATGAATTAGGTATGCTAGGTTATAGATATAAGAGTTATATTCAGCAGGATATCAATCAAGTAAAAAAGGATCTTCTATATGCAAAAGAGGTATTCCGTAAACTAGGATATGAGGATGTTCCATTGTTACGAACGCCAAACGGACATTTCAACAAAGAAGTGCTTACATTAGCCGACCAACTTCAGTTTCAAGTGATTCAATGGAGTGTGAACCCGCACGACTGGGAAAACCCTGGTGTCGATCACATTGTAGATTATGTAATGAAGGAGACAAAGGAAGGAGACATTATCTTGCTTCACGCTTCTGATTCGGTTAAGCAAACGAATCAGGCTTTAGAGACCATCTTACCCGGTTTAAAAAATAAAGGATTACAATTTGTCTCCGTTTCTGAACTTATCGCCAAAACTGATGCCAAATCCGCTCCAATCGAATAAATTGAAAAATGGGTATGAGAACTCATAGTCTCCATACCCATTTTCTGTGCTGATTATTTTTTAGATGTAGCGTGTTTAGCAGAGTTGGCTGATTGCTGTGGTGAATTTAATTTGTGTAATAATAATAACTGATAGGCGTTACATGCAAATAATGGGAAGATCATGAGCAATGTATAGTCTACATCTGATACATTGATTGCTGGTACCCATTCAATCGCCGTAACCACAATCATGAAGAAAAGGGCTGGAATAAAAGCCTTCTGATTCGTCTGTTGCGCTTTCACGTAGGCAACCGCTACACTACATATCGTTATAATTGTTGCAGTCAATATGTATGGCCATATGCTAGCCTCTTCTGCCGCTTTTTGATATGGAAAATATACTAAATCAAATACAGCAAACAAGATCAGACCAATTTGAATAGGTATCCAATACGATTTAAAGATTCCTAATCCGAAACGATGAACCGTTAAGTAAGCAAAGAAACCCATCTGACTTATCACACTAAATATAAAACCAAATCCTAAAAATGTTAGCATTACTCCTAAAAGCTCAAAAGCATTAAACGGCTGAAGTGCCATCATATAGGCATCACTTTTTACAAAGAAACTTACAATTAACGTAACAACGCCACCCAATAGTAACGTATTAAAAAATAGCTTCACCCAATTACGACTCGTCACACTAGTGCCCCCTATGTCCCATTCATTGTTCTCATTCCTAATGATTATCTCTTGATATTCTATCATGAAGAGACGCTTTTTTCCTTAGTTTCCTTTGTATATTTTTATTCGGTTATCTCATATTAAGCATAGGGACGAAAGTTGAAAGGGGTGTTCTTGTGAATAAAGTGAAGGGCCTCATCCTATTAGCATCAATTGCTTTCTTAGTAGCTTGTACAGGTAATTCGTCCTCGAGTGGTGATCAAGCCGCATACGACACGACCAAAAAAATGGTGGTCGATATTCTGAAAACAGACGATGGCAAAAAGGCGATAACAGAAGTGCTGAAAGAAGAAGACATGAAGAAGCAACTTGCACTGGAATCGGATGTTGTAACAAAAGCAATCGAGGAAACAGTTACATCAAAAAAAGGAGAACAATTCTGGAGTAAACAATTTGAAGATCCGCAGTTCTCCAAAACCTTTGCCGAGTCGATGATGAAAGAACAAGAAAAGCTAATGAAAGACTTAATGAAAGACCCCACCTACCAAAAAAGTATGCTTGAACTCTTACAAAATCCAGAAATGGAACAACAAATGCTCACTGTAGTAAAAAGCCAGCAATTTCGAGAGCATTTAGAGAAGACCATCGAAGAAACGATGAATACACCAATGTTTAAAGAAAAAATGAGCCAAATTGTATTAAAGGCTGCCGAAGAAATGAAAGCATCAAATAAAAAACAAAGTCAAGATGATAATAAGCAAAGCGAAGATAGTGGTGGCGGAAGTGAACAATCTGAAGGTAGTGGCGGAGCTTAATTAGTCATGTATAACAAAATCCTAGCACCAATCAGCGGGGCTAGGATTTTTTAATCGAATTCCTTATGATTCTAATTTCTGAACTACTTTGTTTGCCATGTTTAAGAAAATTTGCCCCGTCGGATGGTCTGCTTGATAAACGCCCGGTGCAAAAATATCCTCTTCTTCGTAAGGCTGCTGTAACGGAATTTGACCTAAAACTTCCGTATCTAACTGTTCTGCAAGCTTCGGTCCGCCGCCTTGTCCGAATACATATTCTTTCTGCCCTGTCATGTTACTTTCAAAATAAGCCATGTTCTCCACAACACCTAACAATTCATGCTCTGTTTTCAATGCCATTTGGCCAGCTCGAGCTGCTACGAAAGCCGCTGTTGGGTGTGGTGTCGTTACAATAATCTCTTTACAAGAAGGTAACATTGAATGTAGGTCTAACGCCACATCTCCTGTCCCTGGTGGTAAGTCAATTAATAAATAATCAAGATCGCCCCACTCTACCTCTTGGAAGAAACTCGTTAACATTTTTCCGAGCATCGGACCTCTCCATATAATTGGGGAATTATCTTCCACGAAGAATCCCATCGAAATAACTTTCACCCCGAAACGTTCAACCGGTATAATAGACTCTCCACGTACAACTGGACGTTCTTCTACTCCCATCATATCTGGAACACTAAAACCGTATATATCCGCATCAATAATACCTACTTTTTTACCTAAGCGAGCTAAAGATGTAGCTAAGTTAACTGTCACCGTTGATTTACCAACGCCACCTTTTCCACTAGCAATACCGATAAAGGTTGTTTTCGAGTTACCATCCAAAATGGAATCGCTCTCTTCAGTAGTAGAAAATTGTTGAATAACATCTTCTGAAAGCTGATTGAAACGAAGACCAACCGTTGCTGCTCCAGCGCTTTTCAAAATATTAACAATTTCTTGTTGTAGTTGCATTTGCTCCGCTGTGTTTGGTTGTGCAATATTAATTTTCACACTTACATGATTTTTCTCTTCTTTAATCGTTATCTCTTCAATACCGCCTGTTTCTTGTAAAGATGTATGTAAATGTGGGTCTTGTATTGGATTTAGTAATTGTACTACTTGTTCTTTCGTAAGCAAAAAATGTCACCAACCTTTTCTCGTATTCTATAGGCAAGTATAACACATCTCCTTATTTAAATGCTCATGGGGAATCTTCCTCTGAAACGTATCGCAGAACGCCTTCATATATAGAAGCGGCCATTTTCTGTTGATATTCTGTTGTTTTCAACAATTCACGCTCATGAACATTGGATAGAAAGCCAATTTCCACAAGCGCGCCTGGAGCACCGGTATGTTTCATCAAATATACATTGCGAATTGGAAGGGCTGTCCGCTTCGTATTCTCTAAATTACGAATAATCTCTGACTGAACCATTTTCGCTAATCGCTCACTTTCAGGTGAAGCAGGGTTGTAAAAAGACTGCGCACCATGCCACCTCGTTGATGGAATCGCATTTAAATGAATACTTATAAAGAAATCCGCTTCCTTTTGTTCAATCATTTCAATCCGCCTACGAATATCTTGTGATTTACGCTTTGAAAGACTACTTATATCATCATCCGCTAAATCCTCATCTGCTTCACGCGTCATATACACAAGCGCTCCACCTTGCTGCAGATAATTTTGCAGTTGTTGTGAAACGGATAAAGCAATATCCTTCTCTAATGTATCATCACTACCGACTGCCCCTCCATCCGCTCCACCATGACCAGGATCTATTACAACGGTTTTGCCTGCAAGGGGAAGGGACCACGTATTCCAGGAGCCCTCTGATTTATCTATTGGATAACGAATTAAGAAAACGAGCAAGCAAAAGCCAATGAACCAACTTATTACTTTGAATAAATTACCCATCCTTCTTTCCCCCTCATCGTAACTAGTTTCAATATATGGGACAAGGACGGTTTTTATGATTAGTTAATCGAGGCGTAACCGTTTACGACGTTCTCCCTTCTTCAAACCAAGCTCCCACCACCGATAAAAAAAAGCGGAACACGTATCTTTAGCTCTTATATGGAACCACCCGTGTCGTGATGTTGCTTCTTGCCAATAATCTAAATAATCATAGAAATCCTCTGCCATGCTACTTAACTCTTCACTATACTGCTCGCGAATAGCACCCTCCGATTGTCCATTGCATTTTAGTATACTTGCCTCCGCCCCTAACAAGAAAGCTTCCATCGCTTGTTCTAAAGCCTCTTCTCGAATAGCCGTATCATACACATAATACGAATGGAACCAAAACCGAAAGCTTACTTCTACATCTTGATGCACCTCTTCAAGGATAAGCTCCCTTAATAAATTCCGTTCAAATCTCATTTGTTTATTTAAGCGTACTTGATCCAAAGGGACAACTGTCATTTTCGCTCACCTCCATTAAGCCCCCTTAGTTTATTCGATATGTCCCATAACCATTCTCTCCTCTAACAGTTGCCCAAATTTGGCATCGATCACGCGCTTTTATTATCCACAACTTATTCACAAGATATAAAAGTGGCTGCCAATCTAGATGATGACAGCCGCAAAAAAAATCCCTAGCCAATATAGACTAACACAATAAAATGGGACAATAAAAAAACACCTTCGACATGGTATAATCAAACAAATACTATTCGGAGGTGTTTTTGCGTGGGCAAAAACGTTTATTCTAGTGAAGTTAAATGGTCGGTTGTAAAAGATAAAATGAGTGGCGAACTAACAAATAGAGAGATTATGGAAAAGTACAATATAAAAAATGTTTCACAAATAAAAACGTGGATGAAATGGTACAGAGAGAACCAAATCCACCGTTTTGATCAACCAATAGGTAAATAGTATTCCTTTGGACATGGACCGAATGGAAAAGTGAAGAGGAAAAGAAAAATGCACAAATAGAACATTTACAGATGGAGAATGAAATTTTAAAAAAGTATTTAGAAGTGAAAAAGGAGTTGAAAAAGAAGTAGTTTTACGACTGGTGGATAAATAGCTAGGAAAGTATACAGTAACGGCTATTTTATCTGCATTAGGAGTGGCAAGGTCAACGTATTATCGATGGACGAAAGAACCATTAAAACCCATGCACTCGTGAGAAGCCGTACACCAGCCCCCATCGTTTCCCCAGTAATCACTGAGCGAAAAAGTATTCGTGGTACACGCTCCAAAAACGTCATCATCGAATTGTTGGTCGATTACTTCCTCAAACCAAGTAACTTGTTCCTGTTGATCTTTTTTCCCTTTTTAGTGAACTCTTTTTTCATGGTCTTCCTCCTTTCCGCTTAGTTACGCTTCCTTTTGTACCACCCCCTTTATTTAAATTAGCTATAACTTGTCTATAGTTAATTTATACCTCAGTAGTTTTTTGTACAAATATAATTTTGGAAATTAAGAGGAAAAATCTAAAATAATAAAGTACACTTTACTTTTGTAAAAGTATACTTTATTATTTGGCTAAGAGGTGAAAAATATGAAAAAGGATTTTGGTGATTCGGTTTCAAATAATGTCTATGAACACCGGGTTCTTGCAAAGATGTCACAGATGGAATTAGCAAAAAAAGTTGGTGTTTCAAAACAAACCATCTTTGTAATGGAAAAAGGAAATTATGTACCATCTTTACTTTTAGCTCTTCGTATTGCCAACTTCTTTGAAGTTGAAGTGACCGAAATTTTTACTTATTCGAAAGGAAGTGATCCGAGTGAATCCTGAGTCTGTTCCTGCTATGTTATTAGCAACCTTCTCCCCTCTAAAGAATTGGGTGGAACAATCGAACAGCAACTGGAATGTCCTTATCGTTGGGGGAGTTGTGTTGATTTTCATCGCACTAAGTATTGTGCTCACCTTTCGTTTCAAAATTGGAAAAGTCGACGAAAGGACAAACGAAATTTATTTAAAGAGTTCTTATCTCCTCTTATGTGTAGTTGTTTTATGTGATTTAATTTTTCCCAAAGAATACATGTGGCAAATTTTCTTTTTATTTAAATATTCATTGGCAATACTCGTATCAGGAATTTATCTAGCCATTCGTTATATGAAAGATTTTTCAAACTAATCCTAAGGAATGCATGTATGTTTTTGAACGTGGCTATCTCGATTACGAGCGCTTTGATCGCATGACGGATGAGGGCTATTTTTTTCTGACGAGATTGAAGCGATTCTGAAAATCTGTTAAACGTTCATAATTTCTAGTGATATTCTCATTATTTATTAGATATTCATGCTTTCGTTTCAGTTCTTCATATTCCATAGACATCTTAGTTTCAATCTGTTCCATTTGTTCATTTTTCTCATCTAACAATAGCATATAGTTTTCTATCTTGGAAAACGTATGTGTATCCATCTTTATTACCCTCTTTACAAAAGTGTTTTATAATTTTCTTATTTGTTAATTTTCACAGTAAGTACTATTAAATACATTTCAAGATTATGTTTGCTTCCAGGTGTTAATAATTAAAGCTTGTGTTTCTTTCATCTCGACTAATCGTTTTCTTAACAGGTCCTTGTTTACTTTTTCTTCATTGGCCATATTAATTGAGTCCAAAAATAACTGGTGTTGTCCGTTAACATAGCTTAGGAATTTCTGATTTATTTCAAACAAAGTTGGATGGACATCAAATGATTCACTTTATGTTACTAACTCATTAGAACTTTCAATTATGTTTTCTTTTAGTATCTTAGCAAATTGATTGTCAGACATTGAACCCATATAAATAGAATCTAAAGCACCTGAAAAAGTTTCTAATAATTCATTTGCTGCACCTATTCTATCTTGTAGATGTGTGTCATATTCTTGATATGATTCCTTCATAGCTTCATTATTCTCTTTAGCACTTTTTTCTTCTGAGGAACAACCAAATAGAAAAGCAAATAACAAACTAATCAACCCTAATAATAGAATTTTTTTCATTTTAATTTCTCCCTTCACACAAAAAACCCCAAACTAAAGTATAGCGACTAAACGCATACTACAGTTTGGGGTGTCCCATTCAAATATTTTAGAACTTATCATGTGTAATTATAATATAAATGACACATGAAAGGCAATATTAGAATAACAGTAATTTGAGCAATGAAATAACAATTAACTATAAGAAAAATTAGACCGCCTTTTCACCTATAATATATGATTAAAAAACAGCCTAATAGTTAGTCACACTAATGTTTTTAGCAACCTTCCCAAGTCATAACACCTTGAAATGCAGCAATCATACGAGAGCCTCCAGCTTCATCTGTTCCTCTTGCACAATTTATAAAATTTTGATCGCAAGCGCATTTATCAGGATAAGTTGTGAAAGATCTATAGCAATAATCATGTGTTCTGCAGCAAGTATCTAGCGGATTTACTGGAGTACCTCCTCCGCAACCTTTGCCACACCAATTGTATGTTACCAATGGGTTCCATGGTAGCCCGTTGTAACGGAACTGACAACAACCATTAACAATACAATCCGGACCATCACTTAATCTACTATTGATTTCTTTTTCTGATGGTGACAGATCATAGTCTAATTCTATTGTCTTACGATCTGTCTCTTTACTATGTTCACCTACAAGTGACCCGTCTTTAAAAGTGACTACTTTTCTAATTTTTTCATTAGGTATAAGTTGAATCACTTGGACTAAAGATGAGGTATTGTCTGGAGAGCTAGCCGTGATATAATCAATACGTAAAGTATCACTAAATTTCAAAAACCGAATAAATTGTTTTAATTGTTCTCCGTTTTCTGCTTTATACAATGCCTCAAAACCGACCTGCGTGTATTTTCCCTCTTCTACTTCTCCACCCCTTTTAACATATGAAAGGGCCTGATTAATCAATCTCTTTTCACCACCTTCAATTTGGGGAAGTTGTGATTCTGAAAGCCTTTCTACTGTGTAGTCTATGATTCCTAAATCCTTCATAAAAACCCTCCTCTTTGTAATTAAACAAGTGTATTATTTGCTTGTTCATATTACAAAGAGGAATGAACCAGAAAAAATAAACGAAAAAAATTGTTTGTTACTTTTTTATTTAAATATCGTCTCACATATGAATGTGCAAAAAGAAAGGATAAATATATATGGGTACCTTCCAAAAAATTGAAAACATTTATAAAGAAAATTATTGGTATCTGAAAAGAATCTTGTTAGCACTAACAAAAGATGAGTTTATCTCTGAAGATATAATTCAAGATATCTTTTCAAAGCTTCTTAAAGATCCTGGCCAAGTCAAAGAGATAAACTACTTAAAGAGTTTTCTTGTTGCATGTGCAAAGAACGCTTACATTGATTACCACAGGAAACAAAAACCTACATTACTTGAAGATGACGACATTATTAACAACCTCTTAATTTCTTATAACGATCCAGAATCAATTACTCAAGTAAATGCACAATATTCCTATATACTTGAGAAGCTAAACAACTTAGACAAAACTATACTAATTACAAAAGAATATTATGGTTTCAAATATGAGGAGATATCAGCTTTGGTTTCCCTATCTCCTGACGCGGTAAAAACGCGTTTGTTTAGAATAACAGTCTAGAGAAAGGAGAGTACCTATGAAGCAGGAAATTCATCAGTTAGTCCAAGAATTAATCCCACTTTATGACGAGGTAGAAGAAGAAAGCAAAAAAATAATAGATACTCATATAAAAAGTTGTAAAGAATGTAAGGCAGATTTTAATAAAATGGACAGCGATTTCATGAAGATAAAAACGCATAATAATATGAATGAAAATATCGAAAGCATGGTAGATGATATTACGCCGTTTAAATTATTAAATCGATTCAAAATAGCCATTTTTTCTGTATTGGTAGTTGCTAGATTGACGATTATTGGTTGTAATACAAACATGGGTTTCTTCATCTGACAATAGTTTTACTATGTTTGTATCGAACTTGATCGTTTATTATTTTCCATTCGCGGGTATATCTAATAGTGTTCTTTTTGTATTTTATAGAAGGAAATTCTTTTGGATAATGCTCACGTTTGACATTATTATATTAATGTTTTTAGATGACTTATTAAAATTATTTATTAACTATTAGGAGGTATAAAATGAGAACTACGATTATAATTGGTGGACTGTTAGGGATACTAATATCCCTAACAGTTATGTTATCTGCCATTGTAGATGATTCCTACACACTGGGCAATTTCGGTATTTTAGCAATAGTAGGAAGTGTTTTGGCGATCACTGGCTCCTTCAGACTGTACAATAAAGGTAAACTAAGTGGATATTTTATTATTACTGGATGTCTTTTAGGCATATATGGTTTGTGGTATTTTTATACTATTCCTGCTTTATTGATAACAATCCCCTATCTATTTATATTATTGAAAAAGGTAAAAACACACTGATTGCTACGTACGAAAAAAGGAATAGATTGAATACCAACCTTCTTTTTTTCTCTTATCGAGAAAATTACCTTAATCTTTAATCTAATCTGAGTTCTAGATCTGTACACAATGATAACAATCCTTATTGGTATATTGGTATGGTTTATTTCCGTTCATTATTGTTGCGTCTATTATTATATCAGATTGATAGTAATTAAATATTTCCGATAAGTACTCCACGATGAATCACTTTGACTGTGTCTAATATTTCTACTAAAAATCATGATACTAAGTTCCAAAAACTGGGGTATCGCTGAATTCAACAGTGTATAGTTTTTCAACTATTTTTAATTTTATTTCTTGCTCTAAGTCTTCCCGTTCTTCAAATGAAGTATTTGCTAAACTCTTTTTTATTTGGTTCATCACCAAAAGTCGGGGGTGACAAAA
>NZ_AVPG01000039.1 GCF_000775615.1 Pontibacillus litoralis JSM 072002 | reverse complement strand
CACCAAGTTTCCGCCCATGCAGGGCGCACATAAAAAAGAGCAGAGAATTTAATCTCTGCTCTTACTAACACTTTTTTGGTTCTTAATACCTTTTCTTGCTTCAAATACCACTGTACGTTTTCCCAAGTATTTGGGTTTTGTAAGTGGAGACGGTGGGAGTCGAACCCACGTCCAAAGATATCGGCACTTAAGCTTCTACGAGCGTAGTCGATATATTAGCCATTCGCTAGCACTTCAGCCTATCGACAGGCTTCCGTGTAGCTAGTCTTATTAAGTTCTTCGTTCACCCTAAGACGGCGACTGAACGCATAGCCCGCTTCAGTTTGAGACCCTTCTATCTACCACACGGGCGATGGTAGGAAGGATCCTCTAGAATCAGCTTATGCAGCTGCTAGAGAGTAATTGTTTTCTTTGCCAGTTATAATTTAGGCATGGCCTTTAACGAGGTACCGCTCGGCTCGCAACTTAAGCTCGACCTATCCCTGTCGAATCCGTAACGTCCCCATATAAAATAAGGAGAACTGAACGGAATGGAGCTTATCATTGCACTCCATATTCAGTTGTCATTGCGCCTTTTCTTTGGCGACATAAGTTATTATAACATATCTCGATCAACTTTCAAATAATAGGGTGTGGTACTTAATGGGAATGGTTTAGTAACCACTATTTTTAACTGCTCGATCAATATCTCGCTTAGCTTGTTTGCGTTTTAAGTCTTCTCGCTTGTCGTATTTCTTTTTCCCTTTACCAACACCTAGAAGCATTTTCGCTACACCATTTTTAATATACATCTTTAATGGTATTAAGGAATAACCTTGTTGTTGTGTTTCGCCAATTAAGCGATCGATTTGTTTGCGATGAAGGAGCAATTTACGCATTCTTGTTGGATCATGATTGAATTGATTCCCTTGTTCGTAAGGGGAAATGTGTAAATTATGCACGAATACTTCACCATGATTAATGCGAGCAAAGGAATCCTTCATATTGACGCGACCAGCGCGAATGGATTTAATCTCCGTTCCTTTCAATACCATTCCTGCTTCAACAGTGTCTTCTATGATAAAATCGTGGGATGCTTTGCGATTTTGGGCAATTGCTTTTCCTTGACCTTTTGGCATAACCGTTCCTCCTCTTATTGCGTGACTTATATTATAGCAAAAATCTGTCCAATATCCAATTGTACCAACCATTATAACGGGTGAAATATATTTATGGACATGGAAAGGTTCTTTGTGCGAATATTAGTGTAGAAAATTCCGAATAGTTCAATCAGATAAAGGAGAAATAAACAATGAATGGCGTATTACACGTTAGAAAATTACGTATGGATGATTTAAAAGTACTCAAGCAAATGGAAACAAATATAGATGATGATTACGTTATCCGTATATTCCCTGAGTTGATTAGTCGTGAGAACAATACAGTATTTGGGCTATTTAATGGTGACCAAATGCTAGCGATTGCTGGTTACACGACGTTTCATCATCGTTACGCCATGCT
Organism: Pontibacillus litoralis JSM 072002; assembly: GCF_000775615.1. Classification (GTDB taxonomy): domain Bacteria; phylum Bacillota; class Bacilli; order Bacillales; family BH030062; genus Pontibacillus; species Pontibacillus litoralis. The sequence goes on along the minus strand of NZ_AVPG01000039.1, from coordinate 12,069 downwards.
AGGTCGTCTCCGCAGTGACGTTCGTTACCGTGGGAATGGGCATGCTACCTATTTATTAAATGAAATCATTCGCTATATACAGCACAATACGAAGTTAGAATGGGTTGGTGCTTACACCCAAAGGACCAATAGCGCCGCACGTCAAGTCATACAAAAGCTTGATTTAAAACATATGACAACGATTCAACATGTTAAACTTCCTCTTCACCACTTACAGAAGGATGGCGAAGTTTGGGAAAAAATAACGAACACAGACAAAATAAGAGAATACTTGCTTTCTACCCAGAATACGATTTTCTCTTATGAAGCCTATTATCCTTTACCAAAAGATCGTCTGTATTTGACTGATGCATACTTGAGCACTGGTTCTTTTTATATACACTCTAAAGGAAAACGGTTTATGTTTATTCAAGAAGACATAAAGGATTACGTGTATGCGCATGTGAAATACTTCTGGGATGACCTCCATCTCCAAGCTGGTTTTTGGAGTACAGTAGCTGCTCATATACAAAGCCAATCAAACGTAGAAAACATTTGGCTAAACCTTTCTCCAACTGCAGCATCAAGTCTATCTAGTCGCTTCGTAATGAACTCAAACGATGAATGGCATTTATATGAAAAATGGCTAACATAAGCAAAAAAGGATGGCAACAACACCATCCTTTCGCTTATTTCTTCTTCTTTTTCTTTCCTTTAGGTACACCTTTATTTTGATAGAACGGTTTGTTTTGTTTCGTTTTCTTCTTTTTGCTTTTTGCATTTTTCTTTTTATAAGAAGAAGAGTCTTGTTTTGTTCTAATTACTTTAGGACGTTCTGGACGTGGACGCTTCTTCGGCGGCTCCATACCTGATATTTCGAAATCAACGGCACGCTCTTCCATGTTCACGTTAATACATTTAACCGTTATTTCATCCCCTATACGGAACACATTGCCGGTACGTTCTCCGATCATCGCATAATGACGTTCTTCGAAATGGTAGTAATCGTCTGTTAAATAACTGACGTGTACGAGGCCTTCTACTGTGTTTGGCAATTCAACGAATAGGCCAAAGTTCGTAATCGAGCTAATAACCCCTTCAAATTCTTCCCCAACTTTATCTTGCATGTATTCTGCCTTTTTTAAATCGTCTGTTTCTCGTTCTGCATCAACGGCCGCACGTTCTCTTTCCGAGGTATGACGGGAAATTTCAGGGATTTCTTCTTTCCAATAATCCCTCGTCTCTTGGTCTACTTTTCCTTCAATAAGATAGGTACGAATTAGTCGATGGACGATTAAATCTGGATAACGACGAATCGGCGATGTAAAGTGGGTATAGTAATCAGCTGCCAGCCCGAAGTGCCCTAAGTTATCCCCATCATAACGTGCTTGCTGCATGGAACGAAGCATAATCTTCGAAATAACTTTCGCCTCTTGCGTTCCTTCTACCGCCTCTAGCACTTCTTGCAACGCTTTCGGATGGACATCATTAGCAGAACCTCTCACAACATAGCCGAAATTCGTAATAAACTCAAAGAAGTGTTGTAGCTTGGATTCGTCTGGCTCTTCATGTACACGATGAATAAACGGAAGGTTCATCCAATGGAAATGCTCATCCACCGTTTCATTTGCTGCTAGCATAAATTCCTCAATTAACTTCTCAGCAACAGAGCGTTCTCGCAATACGACATCAAACGCTTTCCCTTCTTCATCAACAAGTACTTGCGCCTCTTTAAAATCAAAATCGATTGCCCCTCGATCTGTTCTTTTTTGCCGAAGGATGCTAGCTAATTCTTCCATATCCTTAAACATAGGGACAAGCTCTTCGTATTTCTGAATTAGCTCTTCATCTTCATCAACTAAGATTTGGTTCACATCATTATATGTCATTCGTTCTTTCGTCTTAATCACACTTTGAAAAATATCATGCTTAACTACTTCACCTTTAGAGTTAATTTCCATATCACAAGAAAGCGTCAATCGATTTACTTGCGGATTCAGGGAGCATATTCCATTCGACAAACGATGCGGAATCATCGGAATAACTCGATCAACCAAGTACGTACTTGTTCCTCGTTCATATGCTTCTTCATCAATAGGCGAGCCTTTTTCTACATAATAACTAACATCTGCAATATGTACGCCAAGATGATAATTACCATTTTCTAATTTCCGAACGGTAACAGCATCATCTAAATCTTTCGCATCCGCTCCATCAATAGTAACAATGGTTTCATCTCGTAAATCGCGACGGTTCACAATCTCCTCTTCTGTAATCTCTTCAGGAGTTTGCTGCGCCTGCTCCATTACAGGTTTCGGAAATTCCGCTTGAATACCATGCTTATGAATAATAGCTAGAATATCAATACCTGGGTCATTTTTGTGCCCTAGTATTTCGACAATTTCTCCTTCCGCACTCATGCGATCTTCGGGAAATTTCGTAATACGTACAATTACTTTATGTCCATCCACCGCTCCATTCGTTGCCCCTTTAGGAATAAATATATCGTTCGGGATACGTTTATCATCGGCAATGACGAAGCCAAAGTATCCATTGTCTTCATACGTACCAACGATTTTGCTCGTACTACGCTCTATTATGCGGATAACCGTACCTTCTGGGCGTTTGTCGTCATCACTTTTCGTTTCAATCCGTACAAACACACGGTCATTATTCATCGCCGAATGCAAGTCAGAGTGATGGATATATACATCTCTTTGCTCTTCATCATCTGGAATTAGAAAAGCAAACCCTTTCTGGTGCATTTGTATCCTTCCACGGATTAAGTTCATCTTCTCAGGTAATCCGTAACGATTCTTCCTCGTACGAACAAGCTCGCCTTCTTCCTCTAATGCGTTCAGTGCTTTCATTAACATCGTAAATTCTTCTGATCCCTCTAACTGCGCCATCTCTTCAATTTCTTGTACGGATAATGGTTTTGTCGTATTCTCATTAATGATGTCGATAATTTGTTTTTTCAATAGTTCACTCATACCATTCACCTTCTTTCATTAATAATTCCTTTTCTATCATTCTGTGTTATTCCACAGACCAATCAAGTGATTCTAAAAAGTTATACACATCTTCATGTAACTTTTCTTTCTCTTTATCAAGCGTTATAACGTGACCTGATTCTTCATACCACTTGATGTGCTTCAAATCCGCTTCAACATGTTCATAAATGTATGGAGCGCTATCTGTATTTATCATTTGATCCTTTCTTGCTTGTACAACCATCGTTGGTGCATAAATCATATCAACGTTTTTGTTCACAGTATTAATTAGGTTTTTCAACTCTGTAAACGTTTCTGTCGAATTGACTAATAACGCTTCCATTTCTTGCTCGATTTGCTCTTCTGACTTTTCTTCTAACTGTTTGTACTCTTTAGCAAATTGCTTAAACCCTTGCTTCAACTGTTCTTCATTGTCAAAGAACATAGGCGCACACATTGGCACTACTGCTTTTACCGCTTCACTATAACCTAACTTCAAACTAAATACCCCGCCCAATGACAAGCCAACAACAGCCACCTCTTCATGACCTAAGTCTTTCAAGTGCTGCAGAGCTTCTTGCACGTCTTGCCACCAATCTTTTGGTGTATATTTCAGAATTTCTTCCGGTGGTGCCCCGTGACCTTTATAAATCGGTGCATGACTAGTATACCCTTTCTTCTGCAAATATCTACCTAACATTCTCACATCTGCAGAATGACCTGTGAACCCATGTAATAACAATACCGCACGTTTACCTGCTTCAAACGTAAATGGTTGAGGTTGTTTAATTTTCATCTATACTTGCACTCCTTTTACTACAGTTCCTATTAAATAACATGCTGATCATATTAGCATTATAAAGAAAGAATAGAATGGCATGAGAATGACTTTATCATATCATAATCTAAATTCTCGAAACTACTCACAAGTTTCTACAATGAAGCATTAAAAAACAACGAGACAAAGCGCTCGTTGTTAATCAAGAACATATCCTATTAAAAATGTAAGCACGAATAATAAAACGGCCGTTACGACAGTTGCTTTATGAAAAAAAGCGTCCATGCCACGTGCTTTTTGCTTACCGAATAATTCTTCTGCACCGCCTGAAATCGATCCAGCTAGTCCCGCACTTTTACCAGATTGTAATAGAACTAACGTAATAAGAGCTAAAGCATCAATAACAAGTAAAACAATTGCAAATGTATACAATAAAGCCACCTCCTAAGACGTACAACTACCTAATGATAATGTAGCACAAAACGGTAGCAAGGAGCAAGATGATATTTCCAAGCTTACCTCCTCCATATATTCACATAGTTTTCAGAAATAAAAGCATTTCTACGACTTTGAAACGGGTATACTGAAGAAGAGAATGGACAACTATTTTATTAGCATTTATGACACGATTCTTGAATGCACCATAGAAAACAGGTAAAGTAGATAGTTGTACAAACCATTAATGTGCAAGATAGTATAAGGAGGTTTCATTATGGTAGAACAAACATTGAAAATCACATCTGAAGAAGGCGTTCACGCACGTCCTGCAACTATACTAGTTCAAAAAGCAGGTAACTTCAACGCAGATGTTAATTTAGAATACAACGGGAAAACCGTAAACTTAAAATCCATTATGGGAATTATGTCTCTAGGTATTCCATTCGGAGCAACTATTAAAATTACAGCAGAAGGTACGGATGAAGAAGTGGCATTACAGTCTATTGTAGAAACACTGAAAAAAGAAAACTTGGGGGAATAATGTATGACCAGTATGAAAGGTATTGCAGCTTCTAACGGAATTGCCATCGCAAAAGCGTATCGACTTGAAGCACCAGAACTTTCCTATGAAACCATTACGGTTGAGAATACAGAACAAGAGGTTACTCGTTTTGAAGAAGCCTTGGAAATTTCCAAACAAGAATTAGCAAAAATTAAAGAACATGCTTTTAAAACACTAGGTCAAGAAAAAGCAGAAATTTTCTCTGCTCATTTACTTGTGTTAAGTGACCCTGAATTAATTCAACCAATTACAGATAAAATTAATACAGACAAGGTGAATGCGGAAGCAGCTTTAGACGAAATAGCGAATATGTTTATTAATATGTTTAAGAGCATGGATAATGAATATATGCGAGAACGAGCAGCGGATATTCAAGATGTAACGAAGCGTATTATGGCACACTTGCTTCAAGTAACATTCCCTGATCCCGCCCTTATTGATGAAGAGGTTGTTATCATTGCAGAGGATTTAACTCCTTCTGATACCGCCCAACTAAATAAACAGTTCGTTAAGGGCTTCACGACGGATATTGGTGGCCGTACTTCTCACTCAGCTATTATGGCTCGCTCCTTGGAAATCCCTGCAGTTGTAGGCACGAAACAAGTAACGGCTTCTATCCAAGAAGGCGACCTTGTCATCGTGGACGGTATTGATGGGGAAGTCATTGTTAACCCTACAGAGGAACAAGTCGAATCGTTCAAGCAAAAGCAAGCTCGTTTTGACGAGAAGAAAGTACAATGGGCTAAGCTAAAAAACGAACCAACTGTGACGAAGGAAGGACAACACGTAGAACTTGTAGCCAATATCGGTACACCTGAAGACGTAGAAGGGGTTCTCAATAATGGCGGTGAAGGAGTCGGCTTGTACCGTACAGAGTTTCTTTATATGGGTAAAAGCCAGCTACCAACGGAAGAAGAACAATTTGATGCATACAAATCCGTATTAGAGCAAATGGGTGATAAGCCTGTTGTCGTTCGTACACTTGATATTGGTGGCGATAAAGAATTAGATTACTTAGACCTACCAGAAGAAATGAATCCATTCCTTGGCTATCGTGCAATCCGTCTTTGCTTAGAGCGTGATGACATTTTCCGTACACAATTGCGCGCACTATTAAGAGCAAGCGTCTACGGTAACTTAAAAATCATGTTCCCAATGATTGCGACGTTAGATGAATTCCGTCAAGCGAAGGCATTACTTGAAGAAGAGAAACAAAACCTTTCAAACGAAGGCGTTGCTGTATCCGACAATATCGAAGTTGGTATTATGGTTGAAATTCCTTCTACAGCAGTCATGGCAAAACAATTTGCGAAGGAAGTAGATTTCTTCAGTATTGGTACCAATGATTTAATCCAATACACGATGGCAGCTGATCGTATGAATGAGCGCGTTTCTTATTTATATCAACCATACAATCCAGCAATATTAGCTTTAATTCATAACGTTATTGAAGCATCTCATGCAGAAGGTAAATGGACAGGCATGTGTGGAGAAATGGCAGGAGATGAAATTGCTATCCCTATCTTACTTGGTCTAGGCTTAGATGAGTTCAGTATGAGTGCCACTTCTATTCTTCCAGCTCGCACACAGATTCTAAACCTATCGAAAGAAGAAATGGCTTCTTATAAATCTGAAATCCTTTCCATGAACACTGCAGAAGAAGTTGTAGAATTTGTGAAAGCAAAAGCGAATTTATAATCGCACGAAAAAAGATGATGTTCCTAAAGGGCATCATCTTTTTATCATTCTCTCTGCTCTAACACTTCCCGAAGTCGATCTGGATAATTAGTGAATATGCCAGTTACCCCCCAATCTAGCAACCGATGCATATCTTCTTTTTTATTCACCGTATAGGCGTGTAACTCAAGTCCGTTTTGTCGTACTTGGTGGACATACTCCTCATGTAATTGCTCATAATTGGCCCCAATTCCAATCGCATACTGCTTATAGGCTTCTAATTCATTTTTAGTCATACGAGCTTTCTGATCATAGCGAAGCAGCTGTACTAACGAAATGTCCTCATTTAAACGCTGAACATTTTTCAAACTTCGCACACTAAACGACTGAATCAGCACATCTTTAGACGATATATTATGTGCATCCATCATCTGCAAAAGCTTCTCCTCAATCCCGTCATTTTCACGAGGAGATTTTATCTCAATATAATAACGAACACCCGTACCAAAGTGAAGAAATAGTTCCTCAAGAGTTGGAATTGTCAATTGTTCATAATAATCTTGAGCTAAGCTAGGGAATGTATCATTGAACCATGAACCAGCATCCATCTGCTTTATTTCTGCTAATGTATAAGCGGACACATCTCCACTTTCCCCAGTCGTTCGTTCTAGTGTATCATCGTGCATCGCAATTAATTCCCCGTCTTTAGTCATTTGTAAATCAATTTCAACATAATCCCCACTCATTTGTTGACCTAGCTCATAGGATACTATCGTATGCTCTGGTGCATATGCTGAAGCTCCTCTATGAGGAACATTTAATATTTCGTCTGCTGGAACTACTGGGGCAAATGTTTGCTCTTCTTGATTAGACGAAATGAATAAAAGAAGAATACTTACTGCTGCAGTCAACACCCATCCTATACCTTTTTTCACTATTTTGTCCCCTTATTTTTCTTAGTCATACGATACTTTAAGAAGAGAGTGTACTCCTACTCCCTAGAATGCTTTATCTTTAATTCAAGTTTTACTATTTTAAATCCTCCCATTCATATAAAAAAAGCCCCTAATCCTTTAAAGATTAGAAGCTATAGTTTTCTATGCTTTCCCTTGCAACACTTGAATTCCCTTGATTATATTCCATATAAAATAGAAAAGGCATAACAATCCAAAGATAAGAAAGATAGTGATAAAAGACAAACCGGCAATCGTTCCACTATTTGTTGTAATTCCTACCACTCCAAAGACAATAAATCCTGTTACAAGCACTAAATAAGGAACAATATGAGACCAGAACGCTTTCTTCGCATGTACTTTCGTTTCTCCTTCTGATACAAAATATACAACAATCGGTAAAATAACCGGCGCAAAAAATATGCTAAAATAACATAAAGACGCAATCACTTTGTTCGAATCCAACACTTTCACCTCCATCTATTTATTCTATGTATACCACTCCAAAACGCATTATATTCCTTACTTTGTATTTTCTACTATGACGAATGCAACAAAATACTAGGAATAAATTTCAAATAAAGCATCACTCAATGTGGGATACAAAAAGGTAAACCCTTGCTTCGTCACTTTCTCAGGATACACATATTTTCCCTCGATAATCCAGTCACTCCGCTCGCCATAAATCATCTTTAGTAACCAGTCTTGTAAAGGGAGCCAATAAGGTTTATGTAACTTCTCTGCAATCATTTTCCCTAACTCATCCATACGAACTGGATTTGGTGATGTTACATTGACAGGGCCTATTATTGCTGGCGAGTTTATAATATGATCCAACATACGGACGAGGTCGTACAAATGAATCCAAGATACCCATTGCTCCCCTGACGCTACTTTTCCACCTAAATAGTAGCGAATAGGAGTTGCTAGTTTCTCCAATGGACCATCCTCATCATCAAGAACAATTCCCATTCTAGCTGTCACCATACGTACCTTGGGCTCATTTAGTAACAGAAACGTATTCTCCCAAATCTCACACACTTCACTAGAAAAGGAATTTAAATGTGGTAGACTTCGATCTGTAAAACGCTCATCCTGCGCGAAACCATAATATTCCGTTGAAGACCCTTGAATAAACGTATGAGGCTTCACTTCCATTTGTTTCACTAAAGAAATCATCCGGGTAGTAGCCTCTATTCGACTTGTTATTATGCGTTCTTTTTTAATTGAAGTCCACTTTTCATCATACATTGGTTCCCCAGCTAAATTGATACACACATCAATGGGGTTGTCCTTTAAGTAATCAAGTTCACGTTCTTCACCTGTCATCCACGGAATATAACGCACTCGTTCCTCATCTTGTTTAGATCGTCTCGTCAACACATAGACTACATGGCCACGCTGAATAAAATATCTCACCAATGCCTTACCAATAAAACCGGTTCCCCCACTTAATAAAATATTCATAGTCGGCCATTCCTCTCTACTTTATTTACTTACTATCTATACTATCATTCTCTATTTTCATTTTCACTGACATTTATGGACTTCAAGCTAAAAAAAGGATATGATTATTACATATTTTTCTTTCATTCTCAGCTGTAATTCAATACAAATGTATTATATTTTCTCTTTATCCTACGTTCATGTTATTCTTATATTTTAAGGTGCATAATGCGTTGGGATAATTATTAAGGGTTAATTGCACAGCAGCCTTATGATTAAGGAAGGGGAGTCCGAGTATGTCAGATGATAATTTGAAAGATAGCCTTATGAATGAAGCCTTTAACAAGCAGAAAGAAAACGAAGAAGCGAAATCCAATGAAGAAAATAAAGCAAATGTCGGTGATCTCATTGCTTTCCAACGAAACGGAAAGGAGTTAAAAGGGATTGTAACAGCTGCTAAACTAGAAAACTCTGTTGTCGTAGATATGACCGTTATGGACAACTTCGATGAAATGGGAATGGACTTTGAAAAAACCGTAGTCGGTCATGGCAAATATAAAATTATAGCACGCGGAACGAATAATTGAAGTTCCAGTATAGCATGAACGAAAGCACCAAGTACCTCTTAATGAAATAGGTACTTGGTGCTTTTATATGCTATATATTATATCAATATAACTATCTTAATGAACCAAGCAAGTTTCTTTTTTAATTTAAAATGTGTGTGCCATATCTTTCGCACGAGCAATTGCGTTCTCTTTAATTTCTTCTGCTTTATCCGGCATTGCTGCATGGCCTTCTACGAATAATCCTTCAAAACTAGGGACGCCGAAGAATTGCATCATTGTATCTAAATAGCGATGGCCCATTTCCATCGTTGCGGCAATACCTTCTGAGTACATGCCACCACGAGCTTGAATATGAAGTGCTTTTTTATCTGTTAATAAACCAATTGATCCTTGTTCTGTATATTTAAACGTCTTTCCTGCCACAGCTACCGCATCCATATATGCTTTCATTACAGGAGGAAATGATAGGTTCCACATTGGTGTAACGAATACGTATTTATCTGCTGCAATAAATTGATTTGCTAACTCTGATAAACGACTCACTTTCTTCTGTTCTTCTTCGTTAAGGGACTCACCTGCTTGTAATTTCCCCCAACCACTTAATACATCTGCATCTATTTGTGGAATATATTCCTTAAATAAATCAAGATGAACTACTTCGTTTTCTGGGTTCAATTCCTTATACGTATCCATAAATGCTTTTCCAGTGCTCATTCCGAAAGAGGCTGCTTCGTTAAGTGGGTGTGCTGTTATATAAAATACTTTTGTCATTTTATTAGCTCCTTTTATCTTTAATTCAAGATAATTTTATACTATTCTTTTTCAAATGACAATATATCTGCTCTTTTAATTGAATACCCCCATTTATTTTTAAGAGTTTCCACTTTAAAATGACAAAATTATCAGGAATGCTATTGACAAAGAGAATCATTATCAATTAACATGTAAGTGTTTACATCTGTAGGTAAATATTAACACGTTGTAAAGATTCCATTTACATATAATGTGTTTATTCCTAAAAATGAAGGAGGTGACCACATGTTTATTGCATCAAATACACTCCAAATAAAAAAAGGGTTTGGAGACTATATTGTACGTCGTTTCCAAAAACGACAAGGGATTGAAGAGATGCCTGGTTTTATTGAATTATACGTTACATCTACCCGCAATTTAGAAAAACAGGATGAAGTGATGGTTTTAACGTATTGGGAAAATGAAACAAGTTTTCAAAATTGGTTGCATTCTAATCAATTTAAAGAAGCCCATAACAATAAGTCGCCAGTAAATAAAAATGGAGAAAGAATCGTTCTCTCCAATCAAATTGGTTTACATGATGTAAAGGTTCATAGCAAAAGTACAATTGAGAAAGCTGGATAAGATTCCAATACTCCATATACTTGCTCGTGCTTTGGGTTAACAAAGCATATATTTTTTTATTAATAACTGAGAATGATAATCATTACAAAAGAAAATGAGGAGGAATCCAAGTGAGTAGTAAACCGGTTTATAAATTATTATTTGCTTTACTGATCATCATATCATTTATATTCGTGCCTTCTTTCCATGTGAACGCTACTGAAATGAAAGATGGTACCTATTCTATTAATTACACCGTGTTAAAAGCAGGAGAAAAGAATGTTTCCATTGCAAACGATTATTTTGATAAACCCGCGACGTTAATTGTTCAAGACGGAAAAATGAGTGTCCAAGTACCCATGAATCATAGTAAATGGATTACATCATTAGCAGTAGAAGGACATGCGGAAAAAATAATAAAGGAGAATAAAAGTGCAGATACACGTGTATCAGAGTTTCCGATTAGCACAGTGGATTCACCTGTCCAAGCCAAAATCGACGTTTACATTAACCAAAAATTAAACGGAGAAGACTTTTTATATGACAATAGTTATACTATCCAGCTTGATTTCGATAAATCTTCTCTTTCTTTAATAAGCGGTGGACAAAAAGCAGATCAAAATCATACACAAGGAACGGATAAGAAGGGGGACAAAACAAATCAAACCACTTCGGTAACTAGTGAGAAAAACGCCCAACCTATTGATAACCCTAAAACTAGTGACCTATCAAGCTTGTATTTGTTTGTAGCTCTATTTGTTTTAAGTGGTGCCGTACTATTCATTCGTATAATAAAACAAAGAAAAGAAACTTTCTAATTAAGGAGACTGAAACAAATGACAAATAAAATGAAGAAATATGTTATCTCGTTTTTTGCCTTCGTTGTATTTTTTTCCACTATGCTTCCGTCAACCTCACATGCTAGTACAGGCATACAAGACGGCACATATGATCTACAAATTAACGTATTAAAAGAAAATGAAGAAAAAACATCAATGATGGATCAATATGTCAATAAACCTGGTAAGCTCGTTGTGGAAAACGGGAAACAATTTGCTGTGATTACGTTTAATCATAGCGACTGGATTAAATGGTTTAAAGTAGACCGAAACGATGAGTTTGTAGATGCTGAAGTGATTGATGTAAATGAACAAAAAAATGAAAGAACAGTAAAATTTGAAGTTGATGATATATCTAAGCCACTTAGGACACAAGTCAGAGTAGAAATTCCATTTATGAACTATTATAACACGTATATTACTCGTTACGTATTGACTCCAGTAATTCCGGACAACGGCAATAGCACCGATCAAAATGA
>NZ_AVPG01000038.1 GCF_000775615.1 Pontibacillus litoralis JSM 072002 | reverse complement strand
CTATATTGAACCAATCATAAGTTTTCATATCGTTAGTGAACATGGTATAATTCTTATTGAGAAGGGGAATTTCTTCCCCTCTCTGGACTACTTGCGACGTTTCTTCTTGCCTGGAGAGCGTCGCTTCTTCTTTTTCTCTTTTTTCCTGTCTTTCATTTCACCTAAGTTTTTTATCGTGGTTACTGTAGCCGCTATGCTAGCTGTAGACCAAGTTATTAATCTAAGTATTCTTTCGACATCTTCCATGTTCACCTTTTTCCCTCCTTCCTTACTTAATATTATAGCATTTATATTAACGAACGTAAATATAAAGTTGTTGTTTTACTCCCTTATTTCATAAAGAAAAAACACCCAAGCTAATATACTTGAGTGCTTTTTTAAATTTATTTATATTTATTTCACACTACCATATTAACATGTAATCTATGACACGTTCAAGACAGATTTGCGACAGGCTTACCTTTCAAACTTTATCGCATCAACCCCGAAAAATATAACTGGCAACTCTTTAAATGCCTTGTCCAACCATCTATGCGCTGTTCTGGTATCGATGTTCATTTCATCAGCTATATCTTGCGTGGTGTATTTACGTTTTGTTAAATACTTCATCTCGAGTACTCGAAAATATTTCAACTCATCCTCACTACAAGATCGCTTGTAAGCTTCCATTTTCCCTCTGACAAAATACACCATAGCAATGGACTTCGTTTTACTCTGCTTAATAGATTCAATGCTTTCGACGTTAATTTCGTCAATATCCAAGTCCTGAATAGATGTATTCTCGAGTTTTATTAAATCATCTTCTAGCTTCTCGCAGTGAAGCACTAGAGCCCTGTAATGCTTCAGCAGTAGTTTAATATTACGTAAACGCCTGTCATGCTTTTCTTGATTCCGTTTGTCTTCATCCTCTTTAAAAGCTCTTATTGCTTCTCGTGAAGCCGTTTCAGTAATTAACTTTAGCTGTTTTTCTGTAATGTGCATCAGGCATCCTCCTTCACTTTCTCAATCCGTGCTTTCAATGCAGTTAACAAACTTTCTTGTGTTGCAGCTTTCCCTTTCAACGCTTCTTCTACGTTTTCGTCCATCCCACCCTGTACTGTTAACCTGTGGATAAACACTTTTTCTTTTTGTCCTTGTCTGGCCAACCTTGCATTAGCCTGTTGATACAGTTCTAGGTTCCAATTCAACCCGAACCAAATGATGTGGTTTCCACCTTGTTGCAGGTTTAATCCGTAACCAGCTGATGCTGGATGGGCAAGTAGTATATCAATCTCTTTATTATTCCAGTCAAGTTCATCTTGGGCTGTTTTTAACTCTCTTACACGTAATCCTTTTTTGGCCAATGCTTTTTGTATTCTCGTTTTATCATGCTGAAAATTATAAAAGACTAGTGCAGGAGATCCATTTAGGGCTTCAATTAATTCCAGAAATGCCTCCATCTTGTTATTGTGTATTTCTAATGCATTTTTATCCTCGTCGTAAACAGCTCCGTTACATAGTTGCAGAAGTTTATTCCCCAGAACTGCCGCCGATGTAGCCGTAATTTCCGATTCATCCACTTCTAGCAACATTTCCTTTTCCAGCTTCTCATAAGCTTTTTTAGCTTTATCGTCTAAAACTACCGGAACCGAGTTATAAGTAACAGCTGGAAGCTCGATATAATCCTCTGCTTTCATACTCACGACGATGTCACTGATTAAACTATGAATTTTTCTATCGGCTCCATCTTTCGGTGCGTAAGAGAATATCCTGTCCCTATTCCTCTGATCCGGTTCAAAATACCGTTCCCGAAAACCAGTAATTCTTTTACCTAATCTTTGGCCACCGTCTAGTAAAAAGATTTGCGCCCATATGTCCAGTAGCCCGTTAGGTGAAGGGGTACCTGTTAACTGAACTTGTCTTTTGATATGCGGTCGTACACTTTTTAAGGCTTTGAACCTTTTTGACTGGTGATTTTTAAAGCTACTCGATTCATCAACTACTACCATGTCAAATGGCCAAGAATTACGGTAATAGTCAGTTAGCCATACTACGTTATCCCTGTTAATCACGTATATATCAGCTGGTGTGTTTAAAGCTCTGATTCGTTTTGTTTGGCTTCCAAGCACAATGGAAAAACGTAATAATTGCAGGTGATTCCACTTTTTAGCCTCATTCGTCCAAGTACCTTGGGCTACCTTTTTAGGTGCAATCACTAAAACCTTATTCACTGCGAAACGGTTGTACTTTAAATCGTTAATAGCAGTTAGTGTAATTACAGTTTTACCTAAGCCCATATCAAGCCATAAAGCAATAAAAGGATCATTTAATATTCGATTGATGTTATATCTCTGGTAGCTGTGCGGTGTAAACTTAACCATTTGCACCTCTCGCTTCTTGTATGAACTCATTTACCCCATCTTTTGAATCGATCACTAGTACTTCACAACCGAAACTGGATATATCCCGCATTTGCTTTAATTGCAGAGGTCTTGGCTTCTTCCCAGGTGCTTTTAACTCAACAAAGTAAATATTGTTACCCGGGAAAATAACTAATCGATCTGGCACACCATCATTCCCAGGTGATTCAAACTTATACGCTTTTCCACCTGCTTCTTTGGCTCTCTTTCTTAGGTATTCTTCTATATCTTTTTCTCGCATTTTTTCAAACCTCCGGAAATCAAATTGTTAACCTTAACCCCGCATGCACGTATATAGTACATAAACAGGGCGATTAGGCGTATATAGTAACTGCCTAATACCTCTATATATATCTATTTATTTACTTTTATATATTTAAAGTTGACAAAGTAGACAGATAATAATAAATATAGATGTATCAACGGATTGGCTGTCAACTTTCCCCGTCAACCTTTAAAAAATTTGAGGTTGACAAGGTTGACACTCTTATTTTTAACAAAGTTGACATTTCACTTAGAAAGTAGACGTTTTACCTTTAGAAGGTTGACACTTTTATTGCAATTTAACGTATCCACCTTTTACTCTTCCGTATGGTCCGTAACGGAAAGAGTTTGGCTTCTTCTGCCATCCTGGAATGCCGTCTAAAATATCGTTGATACGCATTGTTTCAGAACGCTTCATGCGATTTACCTTTTCGTTGAAGCATTCCACCCATATTTCAGCAGCACACACACGGTCACGTTCAACTGTTTCTGTGTCACTGCTTCCAAACTCACCAGACCAATAGAGTTTCCTTGCAGCAATGTCTTTTTTATTCCAATCTACAGGGACTTTACGTTCTACAAATTCTTTAATAATACTTTCCCAAGGATCTTGTTCTGCGTGGCCTTCCTGTTGTCGTTTCGCCTCTTCTAAAAGATCTCCTGTTAGAATCAGAGACTCGCCCAGCCGCCAATTCATAACAGCTTCTGCCCACAATTGATCAACTTCACTATCTAAATCCTGAAACACGTTTTTAACAGGTTGTTGAATACCTACATCAATAGGTAAAAATCGTCTGCCACCAGTAGGATCCTTTAAGTAATCACTCCTGTTACTAGTTCCAAAGAACACACAGCGCCTAGGGTGCTTCTCTGTTTTACGTGCATAGGCAGCACGATAATGATCTTCCGTTCTCGTCAAAAACCCTTTAATGGTATTTAAATCTGATTTATTGTAGGCACTCATTTCACCTACCTCAACTATCCAAACACCCTGCAGGAGTTCAGCTGCATCTTTACCTTCAAACGATTCAATAGAATCGGTAAACCACGCCTGTCCCATCTTATGAACGAGAGTCGATTTACCTAACCCCTGCGCTCCCGTAAGCACTGGCATCGTGTCATACTTCATTCCTGGTTGCATGGCTCTTGCTACAGCTGCAGTAAATGATTTACGAGTAACAGCTTTGGTATAAGGTGTATCTGCTGCACCTAGATAATCAATAAATAAGCCATCAAGACGCTTCACACCATCCCATTGCAAGTTGTTAAGATAATCTGTGACAGGGTTAAAAGCATGATTAGCTGCACATTGATTTAAAGCGTGCATCAACTTGTCTTTAGACTGAAAACCTAATATCTTTTCTAGATATATAATTAAGCCTGAATCATCTTTTTCTCCCCAAATAAATTCCCCGTTCTCACGATCTCTAGGTGCCCAGGGTAAAGGAGCAATGCCGATAATAGCGTCCGCAAACTCATCCAGTTTAATGCGCCCTCTTAAATTAGACTCTCCCTCTAAAGCAATTAAAATATTTTCAATCGTTTTCTGAGGTTGGCCAGTTGTTGGACTTATTTTCAGCTGCTGAATCCAGTTCAAACCATCTTTAGTTGCAGGCGTATCAGATGATGTGCCAAAGTCCTCAACAGCCTGTTCATACCGTTCTTGATTAATAATTGTTGCAACTCCTGCATCATTTAATGCAAAAGATGCCATCTGTGTATAAGAAGGCAACCGGTTAATGGGCGTATCCGGTTTTGCTTCGTCGTCTAATTCACCGAATTTATGGAGCCTTACCAAGTCATACGCATTCACTAAGCGCCCACTACACGGATCCGTCGCATGGTGAGAATAGAGAAATAACCCATCTTCATAAACGACTGCACCGCCAACAGTAGACCCTTCTACAAAGGTGTATCTACTCCCATCGTCGGACGGTTCATAAACACCAGGTAAAAAGGTTTCAATAGCAGTGTGAATGTCATATTGCCGACAAAATGCTCCTACAACACCACGTTTTTCTGTTGGATTACCTTGCTTAGCAGCAAGTCGAACATGTTTGTTATCTTCGCCTTGTACTCTTGGCCATTCGTCAATGTCGTGCCAATCACTGTACATGTTAAGCAGTCCATCAGCGTCTACAAATGGCTTATCAGCATAACGGTATACGTATTGACTGTCAGCTGAACAACTTGGCCAATACATCAGTCTCGACGCTTCAAAGGTTGTTGGATCCGCAAACGACATACCGATAATAGATGCTAATTTACGTGCTAACGGCTCATACTCATCTGCCGTGACGGTTCTACTTAAAGGAGCTAGCACCCGTAACCTAGGCTTACCAGGCTCATGTTTACGGGTACTATAAGCTACGTAAGCACATCCTAACCCTTCTAAACGGCGTATAACATCGTCTGTTCCACCTGCAGGAATGTTATCTAAATCAAGCGTGATAATATCCCTAGAAAGTACGTTAGAAGCTTTACGACGATTGCTTTTCAATTCACCGGCTACAAATCCACCAACATCTTTTAAATCATCTTGCTGCCTTTTTGGTAGTTTTAAATACTCTTCAAGAGTTTCTTGGCCACGTACTGCTGTACGAAGCTTGTCTAGTAACTCAGACCAATATAAGTTTTGAGCAGGCCACTGGGTAGCCTTTCGACTACCTCCAGTGGATATTGTTAGTTCTCTATCATAATGTATTACCAAGTTCTCACCTGCTTTCTAGCCAAGGACTTTCCAGCCTTGACGCTTCCTTGCGTTAAGTTCATACTTCTTCAAAGGTTCATAGATAAACACTTTTTGTTCTCCTTCAAAACGAAATAGCAGGAACCATTTAGGCTTTCTTTTCTTCACAGCACCGATACCTCTTGTAATTCAGCTTGCGAAAATTCACTGCCTTCCGGAAAAAAGCTAGACAGATCATTAAGTCGTAAAACCCCTTTACGAGATCCTTTATAATACCTAACAAGTAACGCTTCTTCTGTTATTTCTTCAGTTAAGAAATGTCCCTTTAACCCTTTAATAAAACGACTATATAATTTATAATTAATAACGATGCTTCCTATTTGTCTCGGCTCCATGTATCTAGGACTGAAACTCCACACAAAATCTTCAAGCTTCGATATTTTTTTGCTAAGAGCACCTCGTTTCATGCTTCCGGATCCATCTTTCTCAAGTATCTTAATCTCAGCTTTCAAAGTTTTAATCTCCGATTTCTTGCTGTCCAGCAATGTTTTTAACGGGTCCATATCACTACCTCCTCACAGGCATAACGATTATTTCATAGTTTTCTGCCGTGAAAGACACAGGGCGCATCGGACCGCCACAAGATAAAATGACTTTGTCTACTTTTGCATCTTTAAAGAAGCAGAACACTTGATAAAAATACATAACATTTATGTCAACTTTTATATCAGACTCAACTTTACCTAAATAAAGCTTAAAAGATTCTTTATTTTCATTGGTTACCCTCAAGAGAAATTCTCCACGTTCAACTTCCAAAGTACCAACCATGCTAATTTTACTGGCAACCTCTATTAAACTCAGATATGGCTCTAAATCTCTCATGTTTAACGTAAGAGATTCTTTATAGCTCACGTCTGAAATGCGAACAACATCCGGAAATTTAACATCCATTTTCTTTCCAGTTTTATAGTGTATCGTACGACTCGAAATGTTATGCGCACGTTTAATTGCTAATAGTTTGTGTGCATCCATTACATAGATTGACCCATTTTCGTGAAAATGTATGCCTTCTAACCCTTTTTCGCGGTATTCACCCGATACAAAGTTTTTCGCATGCTTTTTAAGGAGCTTTTCAATCACAGCGAGAACCCTCCAGTCTATCAAGATGCTCCTCAATCTTAACCGCCACCTTTTCACAACCTTGCAGGAGATGTAAAAGTTCACGGATGCGCGCGACGCTACGCTGGCGTTTAACCCGTTCAGCTTCTAAATATTTAAAACCGTCTACAAGTTCCTCTTTCGCCATTTCCAACCAATTATAATTATCACGTGGATCTAAGGGTTTACCGTATTTAGCTACTCCTTTTTCTTCTTGACTAATCGCTACCCCTGAGAACTCAGCAATAGAACGTCTAAGATGGTCACTCATAAGTTAAACCTCCTGCCTGTTAATTGAACTTGATTTACTGAAACCTTTTGGGTACCTCTTGTTCAGTTTTTCTATATTCGCTTGGGCAACTTCTGCGAGTGATAACCCGAATAATCTAGAAATCTGCGATAAATACCAAAGTACATCACCTAATTCTTTTTCTATTTCATCCAACGGGATACTGTGGCCATGAAACTGACCTTTTTTAATTAAATCGGCAAATTCCCCAGCTTCGCCTGCAAGTCCCAGAGTATAATTCAACAGCTCATTCTCGTGTGGATTTGCTGTTCTTGAGGATATTTTTTGGTAATCATTTAGATGCATAGTTTTTCCTCCCATTAATGTGATCACTGTGTACCAGCGCATAAACTTGACCGTTAAACGTTACTTTAGTAGGAACTCCATTCTTCACTTTTAAAACTTTAATTACAGGCCTGTATTTATCCCCTCTGCACCTCAACTTATAACGCGGCATACAAACCCTCCTTATAACTTAATACCGACTGTACATTTTTCAGGATTTCTCCTGCTCTCTAACCTTCGTTTTGCAGTAGGTGTAGTTAACCAATAGATATATTCAGGCTGAACGCCTAACTCTTTTGCACATTCTTCTTTTGTACCTATACATAAAAGTTTTTCACCTTTATAAATAGCGTATTCCTGTTCCAACTGACTGCCCTCCTTAATCCTTCATGTAGTAATCCGATATAAACCCGTCTGCATTTAACGGTAATCCAGGAGCCCACTGTATAGGCTGTTTCATAATATTTTCTATCTTTTCTAAGTCCACCCGTTCTTGTGGTACATCCAAAACTACCTCATCGTGTATATGCATGATAGATTCATAGCCTGCTTTATCTAAACGTGCCAATGTAACTGCTAAGCAATCACGAGCAATTGCTTGTACAACGTTCTCCGTTAACTTCCCGCCATAAGTAGATATCTTCTCCCACTTTTTTGTGGTTTGGTTCATTCCACGGTAGTGGATAGCTTCTTTACCGAAATCATTCTCAGCAAGAAACGGATTTACATAGAAAAGCTTTCTACTACTTGGCAACGTAATGGTTAAGAAGTCTAACCCGTTTTGTATATCACTTTCTCGTTGTAGCAATAAACCTTTTACACCCTGTGGTTGCCCTGTACGCATAACAGCTAATGCAGCATTTTCCAAGCTGTACCACAGATCTACAATTCTTCTGTTGGAAGAGCGCCAACGCTTTACAATGTCAGGAAGTTCTTCTTCTGCAAGCCCCATATTTAAAGCTCCCATACTAATTAACGCACCTGCAGCACCTTGATACCCTAAAGCAAGTTCAGCTACTTTTCCTTTTTGACGTAAATCAGATCCTTTTGTTATTTCTTCTATAGGCACTCCAAACATGGCTGATGCTGATGCTTCGTATATCTTTCCGTGCGTGTTGAAAACATCCATTCTCCATTGTTCACCTGCTAGCCAAGCTATCACTCTAGCTTCAATAGCATTAAAATCAGATATGGCCAACTTATTACCCTCTGATGGTATAAATGCTGTGCGTATAAGTTCAGACAGCGTATTAGGCACGTTTCCATAAATAACTTTTAACGCATCTGCTTTTTTCTCTCTAGCAAGTTCTCGGGCCAAATCTAATGTATCCAAGTAATTACGTGGAAGGTTTTGCACCTGCACTAAACGCCCAGCCCATCGACCTGTACGGTTAGCACCATAAAACTGTAAAAGCCCTCTTACCCTGCCGTCTTCACACACTGCATCTTTCATAGCCTGGTATTTCTTCACGCTAGTTTTGGACATTTCCTGTCTAATCTCAAGTACTCTTTTTATGTCTCCAGAAGTATTCTCCAAGAGTTCTAAAACGGTATCTTTTTGTAAGTTCTCTACTTCCAGCCCTTGTTGTGCAAGCCATTGCTTTAATTGAGCTGCACTGTTCGGATTACTTAAACCAGTTATGCTTACAGCTTCTTCTTTCAATTCCGACGTAATTAAGTTGCTGGAATAGATAGCTCCGTCGACCAATTCCTGATCTACTTTGATCCCTCGGACATTGATTTGTTGATCAAGCTCCCATAATTTTTGTTCAGCTTCTGGAACAGGAAACCTAGATAAACGATTTTCGATTTCCTTTTCAACCTCAACGTCTTGAATACAATACTCTTTAAACAGCTCCCACTTTTCCGGCTCATGGTGAGGTAAAGTCCTAGTACGATTACCGTTGTTCTTTGTTGGTTTAGTAGGCGTACAAAACAACTTTATTAGCGAGTTGCCAACTGTCATCTTACGCTTATCTTGCGGGAGACCGATAGCTTTTGCCGTTGCTCCTAGTCCTGCTGTATAGCCACAATACATACCATGAAGCATAGTATCTCGCCATAGATCAAGCCATACTTCAGGAAGTGAAAGACCAAAATATTTACTAAGGCAGTACCACTCAAAAGCTGCGTTGTATGCATGTAAAGTAACATCTGGGTTTCTCATAGCACTCACAACGTTTTGAGGTATTTCTTCACCCCGTGCAATATCAACTATTCGTGCTGTCTCTCCGTTTATGGAATAAGCAAATAGCAAAACTTCAAAATCAGGGGATTGCACATACTTGTACAATCCCGATTTTTTAATGTCTACACTGGAAAAAGTTTCGATATCAATATTAAGCGTTTTGATCATATTCCATACACGCCACCGTTAATTGGTTGACCTGTGATTGGATCAACTTGTTGTTGCATCGGTTGCTGAACCGGAGGCTGTTGCTGATATTGCTGACCGCCCATTGGATTACCTGCCCAAGGGTTTCCTTGATTTTGCATTGGTTGCTGTTGCATCGGCTGTTGTTGTGGCTGAACAGGTGCGAAATCTTCATCAGCAGCTGGAGCTGATGCTCCTAAAGGTTCACCATCACGAGTTTTCTGCACGTTTGTACTGATGTAAACACCCACACCTTTTTTACCAGCAAAAGCATAAGGGCTAAAATTTAAAGCAATTTTTCCGTACATCCCGCTGTAAACTTCTGTTGCGTCCATAACTGGACTAAGATCAGGTCCAACAATTTTTGGCGGATAGTCAACTCCTGTTGATGCTGTAAACACCCAATGACCTTTACACTCTGGACCAAACGGCATGCCGTCAGACGGTTTTACTCCATCACCGTCGTGGATAGGTACCGCCACATTCGGAGGTACTACACCATTCCATTTTTCAGCTTTTCCTTTTGCTTTAGCTGCCTCGATAGCAGCGTCAATTTTCTGCTTAGTAGCTATATCTGACTTAGGTAAAAGAATCGTTGCACTGTATTTCGGCTCCCCGCCGTATTGGTTTTCCCTCGGTTTTAATAGATTCACAAAGCTAAAGCGAACTTCCCCTGATACAATACGTGTGTTTTGATTAGTCATAGTTCCATTTCTCCTTTTAAAATTATTTGTGGTAATCTCCAATAACACCCATTAACTAAAATCCTCTGTTGCGCTAACTTCATTAGTTATTGCTTGCCTTTTATCTGTTGCAGGAGCAAGGGTTGGTTTACCCGGTGATTTTTGTACCAATCCCGGTTCCTCTAATAACTCACGGTACTCTTTTTTTCCTAGTTCTTTTTCTAATTTAGGAACTGTTAAAGGAACTCTTTCATAAAGCAAAGCTTCTTTAATTCCGTGTGCTTTAAGATGTTGAAAAGCTTTGTCTTGATCTACATAATTTCTACTTCCTCGTCCTTCAACAGCTTTCCATCCTGCAATTTCATTTCCTTTTAAGCTTTCTTTAAGTGCATACTCCTTTAGAGCTCTAACCCATGATTCCAAGTGTTTTGCTTTCTCTAATGCTTGGCCAACTTCTTCGTTACTAATCAACGGTGGTTTCATCTGTTTAAAATCATCCAACGTGCTGTACTGTTCCATACGTGCACGACAAGTTGCTTTTGCTTTACAAAACTTGCAATGCTCCCCTGGAACATACTCTCCATCACCCTTGAAAGCTTTTTGGGCAACAGGCTTGATTTCTTCTCCCCACTTAAGCAAATCTTCCAGTGGCAGTTCATATTCTGAAACATTATCAAGTCTTGGTTGCACAATGGATAAATGCACTTTAGAAATAGGATAGAGAAAGCTGTATGCAGCATAAGCCCCTAAAGCATAAAGTTTCATTTGAGGGTTATCCTCCGCACTTACTGGAACACCTTTACCATATTTAAAGTCATTAACATATAATGTATTTCCACCAATGATGATACAGTCCGCTGTTCCAAATCCCTCGGGAACATAAGTACTGAAATCCACTTTCTTTTCCACAGCTACATATGGACTCACTTCCATGCCTAGAGTTAATTCTTTTAAGTAATCAAGGTACGATTCCGTGTGCTTTAACATTTCTTGTTGAAACAGTTCATTCTTTTTCATTTTGTTGAGACGTCGGGTAAATGTGCTTTTGGCCATCGGCTCAACAAAATACTTTCGTAACCTTAACTCCGCAATCTCATGAGCCAACGTACCTTCTGCTGCATACGTTGACCCTTTATCCTCAAACTGTTCTTCAAGTCGAGCACTAGGCGGGCAAGCTAGCCATCTATTTGATGCACTAGCAGATAACAAAGCGTGCGCCCGTTCAGCATGTGCAATTTGCTTGGCCATTATATCTTCGCTCCCATTTCCCGTAGTTTCGTAGCAAACGCGCCGTATTGCTCCTGTGGCAAAGCAGTCAAAGCTTGTACACCAAATTGACCAAGCAGCTGTACCAATTCTGTCTGCTTGCCTGCATCCATTAACTGAGAGGAAGCACGTGCCAGCTGGTCCATTGTATAAGTCTGCTCCACTGTCGGTACCGCGTCTGGTTGAGCTTGCTGTACAGGAGGTTGTTGCTGTACAGCTGTTTGTTGTTGGATTGGAACAGATTGAACAGTCGGTTGCTGTTGCACAGCTGGTTGTTCTTGTTGCACTGGAGCTTGTTGATGTACTGCAGGCTCCTGTCGGACTTGTTCCTCTGTCACTTTAGACAGACCACTAGTTGATAAGGCTTGTGCCAAGGATAAAACCGCGTTTGTAAATGCTTGATCTATTGAAATTTTAATTTCCATTAGTAATTTACCTCCTAAATGTTCTTGCTTTGTTTCAACAAGACAAGTTATAATAATGCCGATAAACTCTTTCTTTTAGTCTGATGCGCCAACATCAGGCTTTTTTCTTTTAAAACAAAACCAATATAACCCCGATCACTATCGCAAATGCAATAGGGTAAAACACATCAGGATCCAGTAGCTTATTCAAAACCAATTCCTCCTGGTAACTTCCTGCTTATCTATGAGTTTCAACAACCTTATCGCTTCATCAGTCGCACTTCTACTGTTTTTCATACGCTGTAACTCTTCTAGCGCATTGGCTACGTTACGATGGTGCACTGCTGCGTTTTCAAACTCGCCCTGGGCCACGCACCGGATTGCGTGCATAAGGTTATAATCATAAACAGCTAACTGCTTGTCCGCTTTTTCTTGGTCCTTTAGTAAAAACATAGATAGCTTACTAGACATTTATCTCACCTCCTCACAAACTACGTTCAGCTGATACAGAGCGATAAAGTTGCATTAATTCTGTGTGGTTGCGATTAAACTCTTTATTGTTGAGCGCTGGGATGCGATATGCCATTTCTAAATCAGTCATAAGATTAGCTAAGCGTCGCTGTTTAATTTGCTCATTAGTCACGCGCAAAATGTCATTAAAGCGCTTTGTGTATCTCTGCATCTCTCCAAAAGTCATTTGTTCGGTCATTTACTTTCCCTCCTATTCTTTTCAAAGGCTTGTCCTATCAAGCAATCCCCGACAAGGGATTACTTATTTACTAACACATGCTCTTTACCTGTTGTCATAAACGCATAAGCTAACTTACATCGATCGGCTAGTTCCTTATAATCATGAGAATTAAGTTCTTGTTTTTCTCCATCAACAAGCCTGAAGTGTCTTACGTTATAACTAACTTTTTTTCGCAAGATTTACACCTCCTTGCTATATGCTATGAAGTCATGAATGTGGGACTAACCATATTTCTTCATCAACAACATTCAAGCTCCTCATTCGCATATGGTGCGACATTGCCATTAAAAAAAATTGCAACTGATTCTTCTTTAGATAAATTCAATACATTTACAATGGAATTAGCTTCTTTAATTGATAAAGTCTCACCTTTTCTATTTAACTTTCTATAGAGAGTACTCTTATCTACACCAATCTTATCAGCTAATTCTTCGATGTTCATTTCATGTTCAACAATTTTCCCTTTCAACTTATTCACATTCATCACAAGTACCACCTCCTTTTTGTCGCGTATCATGCGATTGGTTTCATCATAAATCATTATTAAATTAACGTCAAGAAAAAAGTCGCATTTTGTAATAATATTTTTTAAGTTAGTCTATAAAAAGTTGCATATTTGCGACAAAATGTGTTATTATCTAATTGAAAGAGAGGTGATGATAATGAAAATAGGTGATAGAATACGAAAAAGAAGAAAAGAACTTAAGTTATCCGTTGACCAGTTGGCTGAAATGTTAGGTAAAAATAGAGCGACTATATACAGATACGAAAGCAACGAAATTGAAAACATGCCAATCTATATAATCCAACCTTTAGCCGAGGCATTAGGACTCTCCCCTGCTTATTTGATGGGCTGGGAAGAAGACGATGAAGAGAATACTACTATTAAAGAAACAACATCCACTTATAACTACTTCCCCCAATCTATATCGGCAGGTTTACCATTGCGTATAGATGGTATGATAGAAGAATCTGAAGTCAAAGTTCCTAATTCTATCATGGGGAAATGGGCTGGAGACCACGATATTTTTATGCTCAAGGTAAACGGTGAATCTATGAACAAAATAATCCCTCACGGCTCATTAATTGCTGTTAAGCCTATCGAATCCCATAACTTGAAAGAAGGGGATATTGTCGTTTATTCCGATGGCGGCGATTATTCTGTAAAACATTATTTTAGAGATGGCGAAAGAATTATTTTTAAGCCTAGCTCACATGATCAACGTTTTTATGACTATATAACAAATGTTGATAACGACAGTTTAGAAATACACGGTAAAGTAGTTGTTTATATTGTAGAACTTGACTAAATTACTTAGCGCTAATTAATTTAACCAGGCAGGCTGATCCCCTGTCTCTTTTTTATAAGGATGTGATGGAGATGAAAGTCGCTGCATATCTTCGGGTCAGTACAGATGAACAAGTAGAATCTGGGCACTCTTTAGAAGAACAAAAAGAAAGACTAGAAGCTTATGCCAAAGTTATGGGGTGGGATAAACCTATACTTTATATTGATGATGGATACTCGGCAGGCAGTTTAAAGCGACCACAAATGCAAAAATTATTAAAAGACATAGAAAAAGGAAAAATAGAAATTTTAATGACAACGAAATTGGATAGGTTAAGTAGAAACCTATTTGATTTACTACAAGTAATAAAATTCATGGAGACGCATGATTGTAACTACGTATCAGCAACAGAGAGTTTTGATACATCTACTGCAGCAGGAAGAATGGTATTACACCTGTTGGGTGTTTTTGCAGAGTTTGAGCGCGGTCGAACTAGCGAGCGCGTGAAGGATAATATGGCCTCCCTTGCACGTAACACTAACATGGCTTTAGCTGGACCCTGCTTTGGTTTTGATATTGTCGATAAAAAGTACGTAATAAACAAAAAAGAAGCTAAATACGGAGTGAAAATGGTTGAAATGACCGAAAATGGTCACGGCACTCGGTCAATTGCGCAATGGCTCAACAGTATGAATGTAAAAACGAAACGTGGTAAGCAATGGGATTCTACGGCGGTTCGTAGGTTATTAAGAACTGAAACGATCTGTGGAACAAGAGTGACCAACAAAAGAAAACAAGTAAATGGAAAAACAGTTGTGCGTCCCAAAGAGGAATGGATTGTTAAAGAGGACAATCATAGAGGTTTTATCTCTGCTGAAAGATTCAAAAATCTACAAAATATATTAGACTCAAGAAAAATAAACAAGCAACACGAAAACGAAACGTATCTGCTAACGGGAGTATTAAAGTGTGGTCATTGCGGAAGTACAATGAAAGGTAGCTCTGCTCGTATAAATAGAGGTGATAAAAAGTATGAGTATTATCGCTATATATGCTCGTCTTACGTAAAAGCACATGGTTGTAAGCATCACGCTGTGCATCGTGAAGATATAGAGAATGAGGTAATTACACAAATTGAAAACTTAACTAATTTGTCTAATAAAGAATTACGACTGAAAGTGGTGGCTAGCAATGAAAATGAAGATGCAGTTGAGTTAAAACAAGCTCTAGAAGCTTTAGATAAACAAATGATGAGGCAAATTGAAGCGTATGGCAAAGGTTTGATTGAAGAAGAAGATCTACAAAGGTCTAATAAGCACGTGAAAGAACAACGGCAATTATTACGTAATCAGTTGGACTCATTAGAACAAATTGATACATCGGGGTTGCTAAAACAAAAAGCAAAATCACTCTTAGCCGACATTAAAAGCGTAGATAGAAAAAAAGCAAAAACAACTATTGCACAGCTTGTCGATCACCTCGTGTTAACTGACGAGGATATTGATATCATTTGGCGTATTTAATTTATGTTTTTCAAAACAAAAGGTGACCCGAT
>NZ_AVPG01000037.1 GCF_000775615.1 Pontibacillus litoralis JSM 072002 | reverse complement strand
ACCAAGTTTTCGCCCATGCAGGGCGCACATCGAAAAGGCACTTCATGCTGTTCATGAAGTGCCTTCTATCCACCAATGTTAAGATGCTTTTTTGGCTGCTTTATTTTCGTTTTTGCCTAACATTTTGTTAGCGATAAACATAGCTACAAAGATTGCTGTAATACCGCCGACCATCTTACCTACAATCATAGGGAAGATCATATCGCGGGCTACACCGGCTACGAATCCTAAGTGGTCTCCAAGGACGAAGGATGCAGAAACAGCAAATGCTACGTTGATAATTTTCCCGCGTTCATCCATATCTTTCATCATGTTAAACATCGGGATGTTGTTCGCTAATGTTGCTACCATACCTGCTGCAGCAATTTCGTTCATACCAAGGGCTTTTCCTAGCTTTAATAGTGGTTTCTTGAATACTCGTGTAATAACTTCTACCATAACGAATGCACCTGCTAATACGATCGCGATGCTTCCTACGATTTCAATACCTTCCATTAATGAGCCTGTACCCGGAATAACGGCAATGCCGGTTAACGTTTCAATGATTCCAACTGCTAGTCCAATTGTAGCTACGATTACAACACCATAGCCAAAAACGGTAAAGCCTTTGACCATTTTCTCTGGTGCTTTCCAAAGTCCTAGAACAATTAATACAACTAGAATAAAGATAGGGATTAAGTTCATAACGACCATTGGAAGAGAGAATCCTGCTACAATTCCACCTACAATCGCACCAAGTGGTACAGTTACAACACCTGCTAACACTCCTGTTGCTAAAAAGCGTTGGTCGTCTTTTTCAATGATTCCTAAAGCAACTGGTAATGTAAATACGACTGTCGCACCTAACATAGATGCTAGAATAACACCTGAATACATAGCTGCATCTGAATTAATTGCTAATTCTTCCGCTAGCGTGAATCCACCCATATCAATCGCAAGTAAACTACCTGCAAACATAGCTGGGTCTGCACCTAATACGCTAAATACAGGAACAATAATAGGACTTAATACATTTGCTAGTACTGGTGCAATAACGATAATCCCTACCATAGCTAATGTTAGAGATCCCATTGCCATAATACCTTCATCAAATTTATCGCCTAAACCAAATTTGTTATTTAAACATTTATCAATGGCACCTATAATCATGAATAGAACCATTAAGTAGATAATAATTTCATTAATACCCATTTAGCTACCTCCTTCAATGAACGATTCATTAATTTCTACGGAATCGATGACGCCAACGATTACAGAATCGACCGGCTTCACCTCACCGTTAAATGCCGCTCTTGCACCGCTTCCTCTTGTAACTAGAACCGTATCTCCTGTACCAGCTCCAGCAATATCAGCTGCCACAAAAGTAGAGGACATATCTTTGGCGTAGAGGGGAGAAACAACGAGGAATTTCAAACCATTTAATTGTTCATGCTTTCTTGTGGACCAAACAGACCCAACGACATTACCAACAATCATCGTTATTCTCCTTTCTCGCGAGTAATAACCATTTTGCACTCTCGAATAAAGTCTTGAGCAAGCGGCGTTACAATGCTAGTAGATGGAATCATTAGTTCTTCGATTTTATTAAAATGCGCTCGCTGAATATCATTTTCAGTAATTACTTTCTTCTTGATTTGAGATTGAACAGGAAGTGCTTCTTCTTGATTAATCCGTTTTTCTTGTTGTTCGTTAATCAGTTGTGCACCAAACTCTTTTAATTTCTGTTCATACTCTTTATAAATAGCTAGCAACGCGTGCTGCGCAGTATGTTGAAACTGTCGGTATTCTATGCCTTTGGAATCAATCATTAGTTTCTTACCACGTAACAACATAGAAAGGATAAATTCTTCTTCTTCATTATCCGCCATTCCTAACGCTAAACGGCTTAACCTGGCATTCGATAACTTCGTAATGTACAAAGTATCGTAGCTAGAAGCATCCATATCTGTTGTGTATGTTATATATTCAAATGAATCGTCGTCTCTTTCATTTGGCAATGGTCCTATAACCACTGCTTTCTCTTTATTCTCTATCGTATTTAAGCGCTTCAATAATTCTTGCCATACTTGCTCAAGCAATTCGTTAAAATCCATTCATACCACTCCTAGATACTTCGCTTGATGATTTGTCCAAGAGTACCTTTTTTATGTCCACAAGCATTTGCCTCATCAATATCAATGTGCATGTAAGTACGATAATTCGGATGTACACGAATGACAACATCGTCGAAGATTAACGGTCTGTCACCCATTACTTTCACTTGTACGATTTCTTTATCTTCAACTTGGAAGCGTTTCGCATCACTAGGAGACATGTGGACGTGTCTTTTTGCTGCGATACAACCTTCTGTTAATTCAACGCGCTGATCTCCGCTTACAAGTGTAATGCCTGGTGTTCCTTTAATATCGCCACTTTCACGAACAGGAACTTGTACTCCTAAGGCACGTGCATCTGTTAAGGATACTTCAACTTGTGATTTCTTACGTTCTGGTCCAAGAATAACTACATTTTTCAGTTCACCCTTTGGTCCTACAATCGTCACGCGTTCTTTACATGCAAATTGACCAGGTTGGGACAAATCCTTTGCTTTCGTTAATTGATAGCCTTTACCAAAAAGAGCATCAATTGTAGGTCTATCAAGGTGAATGTGCCTACCAGAAGCTTCCACTTCGAAATAGAAACCTTCCATTACTTTGTTCACTACTTCACGTACAATTTGATCTAATTGTTGCTTATCCACGTCTGACACCTCTAATTCTTAGCATTGTAATATCCTGTCTTGTACTTAAACATCATAATCCAAAATAAAGACGATAAGCGATTCAGTGCCAAAATAATATCTCCACGTTCCGCTTCCCCATTTTCTAACTTAAATGCTTGGTAAGCTAAAAGTTCTGTCTCCCTCGTAAGACTTCTTAAACCATTTAAGATAACAATTCCTTCTCCCATTCGATAATCAGGGAAAAAGTGACCAGATCCGAAGTATTTCTTAGGATGATGGGACATTTCACGAAGCTCTACATCGTTCATATTCAATAGCTGTACTTGTTCTACTTCTTCACCAAGCACCTCACATCGCACTAGATTACGAATAAAATCGAGTACTTCTTGCAAATCTTCTGCCATCTTCTCCATACCTAATGTAGATGCTTGCATTTGCGCCTCTAATATCTTCGACTCTAGTGAATCTAGTTTTCCTCGGAATTGAATTCGTTTATGGTCTTTATATACGAGAACATTGCCGTATAGCGCTGTCATATGTTCCGGTTTCTCGTCGATATATCCACCATGGAGAAGCTGATACTTCAAAGGGCTTTTCTTAGCTTTTGGCTGTTTACGTACTGGTGGCTTCCACTCTCTTACATGGGCGTCTTGTTCCTCTTCCTTTGTCTCATCAACAAATTCTAATTGAATGCTATATTCATTCAGGAAACCTTTAGCCGATGGGGTTATGATGGATCCTTTAGGTACTTTGAATACTTTCTCGTCTTTTAGATTTTTACCTTTAAGTCTTTTTCTAAGTTCGCTTTCCGTTATCACTGCCATAACGTCACTTCCTTTTTAGAAAGAAACAGATGCACAGTGGACGGACCTAAAAGTAAAGGCCCATTCCCATTTGGTGCATCTGTTCTCTTTGCTATTACTTCAATTCACTCTTAGGTAAAATCACGCCTACTTCAGAATGTGGACGAGGGATTACGTGTACAGCAACTAATTCACCTACACGTTCAGCAGCTGCAGCTCCAGCGTCTGTTGCAGCTTTAACAGCACCAACATCACCTGTTACTAATACAGTTACTAATCCTGCACCAATTTGTTCTTTACCAATAAGTGTAACGTTTGCTGCTTTTACCATTGCGTCTGCTGCTTCAATTCCGCCTACTAAACCTTTTGTTTCTACCATACCTAATGCGTTACTGTTTGCCATTTTAAATTCCTCCTAGAATAGTTGTAATTTATATAAATAATTTCATTAAACCCTATTTTGTTGTAAGCTTACTTAAAACTTCTTGAACAATTTGCTCAATAAGATCATTGTTTAATTCTTTTTGCGGTTCTTGTACTTCCGCCTTTGGAGTTTCTGTCGGACGAATATCCTCTAACTCTTTGAAACCATATGCTACGCGACGGATGTTCATTAAGTTTAATGGACTAACGTTATCTGATGTAGAGCCTTTTCCAATTGCCCCACAGCCAAGTGTTAATGCTGGTGCTAAATTGGTTGTTGCTCCAATTCCACCTAGTGTTCCTGGTGTATTTACTAATAAACGAGAAACGGGAACATTCAGTTGGAAATGACGGATAACTTCTTCTCTTTCCGAATGGACCGTCATAGTATGTCCTGCACCTTCATTCATTAGAATTTCGATACAACGATCCATTGCTTTCATCCAATCTTTCTCTACATAGAAAGCAAGGATTGGAGCTAATTTTTCACGAGAGTATGGTACTTTCATGCCAACTTGTGTTTCGTGTGCAATCAAGACTTTCGTTTGTGTTGGAACAGTTAAGCCTGCTAAATCTGCAATGTGTTGAACGCTTTTACCTACAATGGCTGGGTTCATTGATCCATTTGCTCGCATAATGAATTTCTCTAGCTTGGCGCTTTCTTCACTAGATAGGAAATAAGCTCCTTGCTTTTCAAACTCCTTGATCACTTCATCTTTCTTACATTCTTCAACGACTACGGATTGTTCTGATGCACAGATTGTACCGTTATCGAATGTTTTGGATTCGATAATGCGTTTTACTGCCTTCGGAATGCTCGCTGACTGATCGATGAATGCTGGGCCATTACCAGGACCTACGCCAATGGCTGGTGTACCAGAAGAGTAAGCAGCTTTCACCATTGGGGAACCACCAGTTGCTAGAATAAGTGAAACGTCTTTATGCTTCATTAACGTCTCTGTACCTTGTAAAGATGGTACTGTCATAGCAGCAATTGCACCTTGTGGACAACCAGCTTGTTCTGCCGCTTCTCGGATCACTTTCGTTGCTTCTAAAATACAATTAAGTGCGCCTGGATGCGGGGAGAAAACAATAGCATTTCCTGCTTTAAGAGCAATTAACGCTTTGTATATAACAGTTGATGTCGGGTTCGTTGATGGAACTAATGCCGAAATCACTCCAACTGGTACAGCTACTTCTACGATGTTCTCTGTTTTATTTTCATTTAATACACCGACTGTTTTCATATCTTTAATAGATTCATAAACACCAACAGAGGCAAATGAGTTCTTTACAATTTTATCTTTCCATAAGCCGAATCCCGTCTCTTCTGCTGCTAGCTTCGCTAAACGCTCGCGGTTACTATAAGCAGCATCCGCCATTGCTTTCACGATGCGGTCAATTTCAAGCTGGCTCATTTCAGCTAGCTTCTTCTGTGCTTGTTTTGCTTGTTGGATTAACGTTCTTGCTTCTTGAATCGATTGTAGATCTTTATCTAACATTCACTATCATCCTTTCTGTATCAATGGTGCTAACAGGCTAACTAAGTATTCCTTCTTCCCAAACTTAATATCGTTGGGCGTTGCCTGCTCTGGGTGAATTTCTCGTGCAAGTTTGCGAAGATCTGCAACCGTCATGGAATATAATTTTTCCTCTGTCATTTCTGGAACGAGCGCTACGTCTTCTTTAGGTGTTTCTTCTTTAGGTGTTGTTTCTTCGTTGGTTATAACTTGTACCTGCTCATGTTGCTCTGCAGCTTGTAATGGTTGTATCACTTCTTCTACCTTTTCTTGCTCGTCTTGCTCTAATAGATTGCCAGTAAGTAGCTTATGTGTTTCTTCATGTGCTCTTGAAATAACGTGTTTGGAAATCAATACGCCAAACTGATTGGCAGCTTCACTACCAGCGGCAACTGCGGCATTTACAGCGCCCACATCTCCTGTTAGTTGTACTGTTACGTAGCCACCTCTGATTCTTTCCATGTTGATCAGTTGTACGTTAGCAGCCTTCAGTGCAGCATCTGAAGCTTCTACTGCTGCTAAGTAACCTTTTACTTCAATTAATCCTAAGGCATCCATGGACATTCACCTAGAAATTCGTTGGATTATCCGCTACGAAATTCACAGCATCAGCAAACGCATCACATGCTGCTTTACAAGCGGATTGGGTGCCTGTTAACAATGCACCACCAAAGTTTGTTTCAGATGGTGGACCAAAGAATGCTGCAACTTGTACATCTGCTGCCTTTAACGCAGCATCTAGTGCGTACATGGATTCAAGTGGCGGAGCAATTAAATAGGCAACTGCTTCTCCTTCATTTACTCCCGCTACTTCTGATAAGTGCGTGCCTGTTCGTGATACGCAATGGGCAAAGTAAATAATAGAATCATCATCGTTGGCGCTAGTAAAGTGAGCACCATGTTCTATAAAATCAATTGCTGCATTTAAGCCGCTTCTTACTTCCGCAGGGCTAGTTCCTGCTAAAATACCAATTACTTCTCCAGCTAACTTAGTAGATGCATTGGCGCTACCTGCATACATAGAGTTGGCATATACGACATCTACATCAGCTGATTTCGTTGCTTCATCTAGAGCTGTGTACGTCACATCATCAATATCAGAAGTGATGATACCTAAGCTCTTCTGGTGAGGCTGTAATTCAAGCTTTTCTGCCATATCTGGACTTACATTTGAAATGACTTTTACTCCTAACACTTGCGCGTGAATTGGATCATGCTTCATGCTAATTCCTCCGTTCTTACGGTTGATGAACTACTTATTTTAAGTCTAATCCGGAAGCTTTCTTATCCAGCATCTTCTTAATTAAGTCAGCAATATGTGCTCCTGCTTCAACAGGTGTTGTACCTCCTGAATGAATGTTTGAGATCACAGTTCTTCTTGCTTCTGGCATATCTACTGTTGGTTTGTATGCGATATAAGCACTCATGGATTCAGCTGTTACTAATCCAGGACGTTCTCCAATTAATAAGCAAACAACATCACTGTTTGTAACTTCACCAATAACATCCATTGCAGGAACACGGCAATGTTTCACAAAAAGCACGTTATCTACGTTAATGTTGTGCATTTGTAAACCTTGTTTAATAGCAGGTAGGATATCTTCAATGTTCGCTTCCACTGCTGCAGAGCTTAAGCCATCTCCTATAACAATTTGTACTTGAGGAGTACCACATGCTGCTTTGATCTCTTGTTTCATTTCTTCAGAGAATTGGCGGCCAAAGTCAGGACGAGTAATATATTCATCTTTGTTCGCACACATCGTTTCCACTGCAGTAAATCCGTTCTTCTTAACAAAGTCTTCATCTACATAAGAGAAAACGGCATCTTGAGCTGCTGCATGGTCTGCTCTAAAACGTACAGATGTAGCTGTTTTGAAACGAGCTCCTGCTCTCCCCACACCAATACGTGCTGGAGTTTTTTGCTTCATTTGTAAATACCCTTCTTGATCGTAAGGTTCATCTACAAGTAATTCTGTCTTAACATCCACTTTCGTAATATCAGGTAGGCATGCATCTGATGCTACCGTACATGTTGTTGATGCAGTAGTAGTAGCTTCAGCTGTCGCTTGAGCAACCACTTCTTCTTGCACTTGTTCCGGTTGTTGCTCTTGCTTTCCAACCA
This sequence comes from Pontibacillus litoralis JSM 072002, assembly GCF_000775615.1. Taxonomy (GTDB): domain Bacteria; phylum Bacillota; class Bacilli; order Bacillales; family BH030062; genus Pontibacillus; species Pontibacillus litoralis. Next base: position 7,872 of record NZ_AVPG01000037.1, on the reverse strand, counting down.
TATCTTGCAAAATATTCTCAATTAGCGATTTCAGTTCTGTTTCATTTACCATCTGTCATCCTCCTCACACTAATAATGTAGATGCGTCGCCAGCTTTTGCTTTCAACTTGCCATTAGCATCAACAAAGTCCATTTTCTGTAACCATTCATCGAACTCTTCAATTGGCTTTAATCCTAAGAGCTGACGTAAAGCTGGTGCTTCATGGTAGCCTAAGCTTTGGTAATTCAACATAACATCATCACCATGTGGAACACCGATAAAGAAGTTACATCCTGCTTCTGCTAATAGGATTGCCAAGCTTTCTACATCATTTTGGTCCGCTTTCATGTGGTTGGTGTAACATGCATCACAACCCATTGGAATTCCAGAAAGTTTACCCATAAAGTGATCCTCTAGGCCTGCACGAATAACTTGTTTAGAATCGTACAAGTACTCAGGTCCAATGAAACCTACAACTGTGTTTACTAGATATGGTTCATATTTTCTTGCAAAACCATAACAACGTGCTTCCATCGTTAATTGGTCGACTCCTAAGTGAGCGTTTGAGGATAACTCTGCTCCTTGACCTGTTTCAAAGTACATTACGTTCGGGCCAGAAGCTGTACCTTGACGTAAAGCTAGTTGACGAGCTTCTTCAATAAGATCGCCACTAATACCAAATGCTGTGTTTCCTTTCTCAGAACCCGCAATAGATTGGAACACTAAATCTGTTGGTGCACCTTGACGAATAGCTTCCATTTGTGTTGTTACGTGAGCAAGCACACAAATTTGAGTTGGAATTTCATATTTCTTCTTCACTTCATCGAACTTCTTCAGTACACGTACAACACTTTCTGTTGAATCATCTACTGGATTTAATCCGATTACCGCATCACCTGCACCGTAAGATAAACCTTCCATAATAGAAGCAACGATGCCATCTGGATCATCCGTTGGGTGGTTTGGTTGCAAACGGAAAGATAATGTCCCTTCTTTACCAATCGTTGTATTACAATGAGCTGAAATACGAATTTTCTTCGCACCATATACTAAATCTAAATTGGACATTAGCTTTGTAACAGCAGCTACCATTTCAGAAGTAATACCACGGGAAGCACGCTTAATTTGTTCCCCAGTTGTATTCTCATCTAAAATCCATTCACGAAACTCTTCCACTGTCCAATCTTTCAATTCTTGATAAATTTTCTCGTTTACAGAATCTTGAATGATACGCGTAACCTCATCTTCTTCATAAGGAACTGCTGGATTGTTACGTAATTCTTCAAGCGTTATTTTGGAAAGAACCGCTTTCGCCGCTACACGCTCCTCAGCAGATTCAGCTGCAAGACCTGCTAGCATATCTCCAGATTTCTCTTCATTTGCTTTTGCCATTACTTCATTTAAGGTTTTGAACTCATACTTTTTGTCAAACAACATTGTGTTTAATATCACAAGTATTTCTCCTCTCTTTCGTTAGCCGTCCTTTAATGGAACACTAACGTTTTAATAACAACTGGTAAAACAGATCCTTCTGCTACTGGATGTCCAATATCGATATAATCTCCATTTTCCACTTGAATGCTATCGATACAAACAATGTTATGGTGCTTACCAACTAAGGATTGCAATGCTTGACCTAACGCTTTAGCCATGTCATTTTCGACAATGACGATTAATGGATAGCCGGCCTGAATAGATTCTTCCATTCCTTTCGCAATACCAGCAGCGATGGTTTGGACTTCTTGAAACTTCGCATTCTTCTTTCCTTGAAGGGAAACTGCTATATTCTGCCTATCCCCTTCTGACTCAAACCAAGTAACTTTCTCTTTAATAGCTGTAGCAATCATCGACTCATCTATTTGCTCTTCTGCTGAGGTTAACTTGAGCACCGGAATGTTCTTGATTGGAAATATAGTATCTGTATAGAAAATGGTGCTTCCACTGATTTCAGTTGTGTGAGATCCTGCCCCAACTACAGTAGCTCGAATCGTCTCTTTAGGCTTAACGATAGTGAAAAGCTCAGCTAACTTTGATTTAGCAAGCGCTTGACCTAACATAATTCCTATATCGCCATAAATGAATACATCGCCTGCTGCTCCATGATAAAATGCGTCGGCAACACCTCCAGTAAAGGAAATATGGGTGATTTGCTTATGATCTTTTAAACCTTTATGCGTTATAATTGTTTCATAAAAAGCAGATTTCTCTTGCACTCCAACACTTTGTTTAAGTAATTGCACCATTTCATCAACTACAGGCTGTAACAACGCTTCGGTCGCTTGTTGTCCCACTTGTATATTCCAGCCTTTTTGCTCTATCATTTGCTGTATTTTTGGCGAAATATATTCAATGGTTTTGTTTGTACGATGCACTTTAATTAAGCGCCCACCAATATCCAAACAACCCGTATCGATCACTTCTCCTCTATGCAAGACAGCTAAGTTACTCGTACCGCCACCAATATCTAAGTTGACCACTGTTGCAGAATTATCAGCAGAATACTCGCTAATACCTGCACCTTTAGCAGCAATAATACTTTCCAAATCTGGTCCAGCTGTTGCTACAACAAATTCCCCAGCAAAACCACTTAACGCATTTAGCACTTCTTCTGCATTTTCTTTTCTAGCTGTTTCACCTGTAATAATGACAGCACCTGTTTGCGTATCCTCTTTACGAATACCAGCCTTGCGATATTCTTCTTCGACAAATCGTTGAATCAATGATTGATCAATCTTGTTGTTCTCAATAATAGGTGTGAATGCAATATTACTTCTGTATATAACTTCCTTATCAACAATAACAATACGTGGTACTGTAAAATTCGAAGCCATATTCTCAATCGTAATATTAGAAAAAATCAACTGCGTCGTAGAAGTACCAATATCAATCCCTACACTTAAAATCGTTTCCCTCAAAACACCACCTCCTTAAAATAAAAGCTTAAATTCACTAGGTATTGCCATACGACCAAGTTAGGATAAAAAAAGAAGCTCAAGGTATAAAGTAAAAGTGATGCTTATACAGCATTCTCTTACTCTGTTTACCTTGAGCTTCTTTGCTCTTGGACTCCGCTTTTACTTCGTCGTATTAGCGTTACAGTGAAAGTGAAAGGAAATACACGTTCCTTCCGTTTGTTTATGTGATTGTAATGTTCCTTTAAGCTTAGCTTCAACATAACCTTTTACTATCGTTAAACCTAAGCTCGTATTCATAGCTTCCATAATATCAAAGCCAACACCATTATCTCGAACAGAAACATGGATTGAATCATTTGCTTTCGTCATCTCTACCGTTACATCTCCGTGTTCCTTTTCTGGAAAAGCGTGATCATACGCATTTTGAACGAGTTCATTTACAATTAAAGAAACTGTAGTCGCGACATCACTTGATACAATGATGCGTTCATCCACCTTCAAATGTAATTGAATATTGTTATTCCCCGCATAACTACGTTGAATATTCGTCACGATCGAACGGAGCACTTCATTAATCTCTACTTCATCGCCAGGTTGTCTAGCTAATACATCATGTGTCGTAGCAATAGACAGTATTCGATTAACACTATCTTTTAATATTTCCTTTGCTTCATCATTTTCTGCACGTCTTGATTGCATTCGAAGTATAGATGCAACTGTTTGCAGATTGTTTTTGATGCGATGATGTATTTCCCGTATAGCAACCGTTTTGAAGACGAGCTCTGCTTCTTTTTGCTTTAATTGCGTAATATCTCTTAATATAATGGCATAAGTGAAATGCTCATTATCATGAAAGAAAATTTGTTTAAAAGAATAATGATGGTTACCTTTTTGAATTTCCAGTTTAAACTCATCTTCTTGATTCTCAACTAACTCAGCAAATGGTAAATCATTTTTAAATAACTCATCATAGTGTATATCGTCATGCTTAATGCCAAAGTAACCACATAGTATTTCCGCTTTAGCATTTTGGAAAGTTAATTTTCCGTTTTCATCAAAAATAAGTACAGCATCATCTAGGAAATGATTTAATTCCGTGTCCACTAAGTGCTTGCCTTGTGCTTCCTTACGAGCATTTTTGACTACTTTCTTCAAATCAATCTCAGTCAAATAGGTCCCAATAATCCTGTCCCCATTTTGAATCTGAAAAATATCTTGCAGCACGACCCGATTTTCTTGAGTAAATGCTTTATGGCCCTTTAAATATCCACCGTTTTGGATAATTTCCGCTACGCCTGGTTCATTTTCCTTTAATGCTAGCTGTCCGACAGGTGAATTCTTGTAAAGGGACGGCTCTGTAACAGGTAGAACATGGTAGACGACGATCGAATCATTACTATTTCTCACTGGTACATCAATAAATGCATCACAGTTAATTGATTCGTTTATATAATCCATTGCGTGGGCCATTTGTAGTAATTTACCTATGTCATCCTTTGTTAAATCGGTATATTCTTCACATAACTCAATCATTCGCTTTTTATTATTCATATATAACCATGATTGTTCGTGCAATCTCTCCAATCGAACACCTTCGATCCATACTCATCTTTCGTAGCATGTTATAAGCTTCTTCTTCACTTATGTCATGCTCTTTAATTAGAAGTCCTTTAGCAATATCAATTGACTTACGATCTTCTAATTTTTGAGATGTTTTTTGTATTTCTTTTTCAAGTGCTTTAATTTCTTCCGCCTTTGCAATACACATTTCAATGGTTGGAATAAAAGATTTCTCATCTAAAGGCTTTACTTGATAGCCAAGGACACCTACTTGTTTCGCTTTCTCAATAAATTCCTTATCATAAAAAGCGCTTAATATAAGGATGCCTCCAGCTAGTTTATCGTGGGTTATTTTCTTACAAGCCTTCAAACCATCTAGAACTGGCATACGAATGTCCATAATCACTAAGTCAGGATTATGCAATTTACAAGCATCAATTGCTTCAAAACCATCGGAAGCCTCAGCTACTACTTCGTAACCAGACTCTTGTAATAATTCGCGTATATCCATTCTTGTAATAGGTTCGTCATCGGCTATTACAATTCTTTTAACCATAAACATTCTCCTTAATGCCTAAATTCGTTCTAAGAAGTCAGTGAATTCTTCTATCCCTTCATCTTTGACGGTAGAAATTTCAAACACTTTTTCTGCACCAGCCTCCTCAAGCTGCTCCTTTGCTTGATTAATTTGATCCAAGTCTTGTGCAAGATCCGTTTTCGTTACAATTCCTAAGATCGGCTTTGTAAACATCGAACCAAATAAAGGAGGATAGAGGCTTTCTTCTTGTGTACAATCCTGAACGAGCACGATAACATCTACATCTTGTGCGCTTACAATCAGTGCCTTGTAGAATACCGGATTCTCCAAAAACTCCCCTGGTGTATCCACAGCATTCTCATAGTAATCAACTGCTTGTGTTTTTTGATACTCTATTTGCTCGCCATGTAATCTTTGACATAAAGTAGTTTTCCCACTACCAGTTTTACCTATAAATAAAGTTTTGTTCATGTTTATCGCCTACGATTTCGTGATAGTAGCAGTAGTGAAGTGCAACTGGGAAGCTAGTCCATTTACAACTTCTTGCAATGCGTATTCAACTGAGGAAATATCCCCTGTTATGACAACAGAACCACTAAATCTGTCTACAAAGCCAATTTCCACATCTCCAGACTTCGTTGATATGTCTGCTGCAATAATCGACGCTTCACTTGGTGTAATAGTCAAAATACCTATTGCATTTTTGTTCACTTTCGTAAGACCTAGCTTTTTGTATAAATCATCATTAGGATTTGCAATCAAATGGGCCAGTGTCACTTGTTTACCAGGGACATATTCCTGTATAACGCGATTACTCTTGTGCTCCATTTCCATAGAATCATCCTTATTTCATTAAAGTTGACAAAAAATGGGACCTTTAAAAAAGATAAGTATCTTTTTCAAAAGCCCCATTGCCTTTGAGAGTTAAAGTAGCACGCCTTTGTGCTTTATACTGTCATTATAAATCACCTGTAGCATATATTCAATGTTATTATTTTTCTAATTTGTGAACGTTTTAATACATGCTCTCTATAATGCTTTCCATATCCTCTTTACAAGGTACAATTGGGTTTGTATTCGTACATCCATCTTGTAATGCAGCCTCTGCTAAAGCTCCCTTTTCCTTTTGAAAATGATTGTAATCAATACCGCATTCCTTTAAGCTTGACGGCATATTTAATTTCTTTCTTAGCTGCTCAATTTCTTTCATCAATCCTTTAACACCACTTCTAACATTTGTAGGTGAAAGACCGATTGCTTTAGCTAACTCGTTGTACTTCATAGCGGCTTCTGAGAATTCTCTTTGGCGATAATCCGTTAAGCTAGCATTGTATTCAATAACATATGGCAAAATAATTGTATTTAAACGACCGTGTGGGATATGTAACTTTCCACCACACGCATGGGCGATACTATGATTAATACCTAACCCAGCTAAATTAAATGCCATTCCTGCTAACGTAGAAGCATGATGCATTTTTTCTCTGGCTTCTATGTCCTCACCGTGTTGATAAGCTAACGGTAAATAGCGGAGCACTAATCGCACCGCTTTTTCAGCTAGAGCATCAGAAAAATCGTTTGCTCCTGTAGCAACATACGCTTCAATTGCATGCGTTAATACATCCATTCCCGTATCAGCTGTAATTGTTTTAGGAACCGTTTTAACTAGTTCCGCATCCAAAATCGCTTCATCTGGTAACAAAGTGTCCGAAACAAGTGGATATTTAATATTTTTTTCATTATCTGTAATAACAGAAAAAGAAGTAACCTCAGAGCCTGTACCACTTGTTGTTGGTATTACAATGACGCGAATAGCATCCATATGATAAATCTTCATCGCAAAATCCTTCATCGCCTTCGCAGCATCAATAGCAGATCCACCGCCAATAGCAATAATGCTCGTAGGCTTAAATTCTGCCATCTCTTTCACACCAGCTACAACCTTTTCGACTGGTGGATCCGGGACAATGTCACTGAATACACAATATTCATTTGCATGTTGTTTAATACGGCGAACTACATGATCAATCATTCCACTTTCCACTATAAACGGATCTGTAACAATAAATATTTTTTCCTCTTGCAGTTCCACTAAACGATCTAATGAATTCGTTCCTGCATATAAAGTTGTACGAAAAGAAATTTCATTCATTTTCTCACTTCCTCTTTATTTAATAAAATAAAAAAGAGCTCTGTAGAAAGATTTCTCTTTCCACAAAGCTCCTTTGCTTCTTGTACACATCATCGTGTTACTTTAACTATACTATCAAAAACAAATTCATGTCAATTCATCATGGTAAGAAAAAGCTTCTTTGCTCCTTCATAGTTGTCACACCTTTGTAACACATTCGCCATGATGTTAAGGTAAGAAAAGGGGTTCTATCTAAACTGACTTAAACATCATCACCCTTTCCTACAATAAAAAAAGCCTAGCGAGGTACATGTATCACTAAGCTATATAGCCCACCCTACCTCGAGATGGCTATACAATCCGCTATATAGATAAAAGATCTGACTCAAGGCAATTTAACCTATTACAGTGGCGGGACCGTGTTGGAATTTCACCAACTTCCATTATCCATACAGTTTCATTTTATTGTGACTTAACTATATCAAAGAAACAACGAATTGAAAAGTGGTTACATCCTATAAAATGATGACAACTTTTCAAACTTTTTCATTAAAAATAATTGCAGTCGTATTCTTGTTACTATTGTATAGCGCTATGGAATTTATTCAAACCATTTAAAGATGACACTTCATGAAAAAAAGCTATCTTTCAGAGCATGCTCCAAAGATAGCTTTTTTCATTTATTTTGTAGTTCCATTCTTCTTGTAAAAGCAAAAAACTATAGGTATATTCCTATAGTTTGCAAAGA
>NZ_AVPG01000036.1 GCF_000775615.1 Pontibacillus litoralis JSM 072002 | reverse complement strand
CTTGTAATCAGTAGGTTGGGGGTTCAAGTCCTCTGGCCTGCACTCTTATCTTTTTGTGATGGAGGGGTAGCGAAGTTGGCCAAACGCGGCGGACTGTAAATCCGCTCCCTCAGGGTTCGCAGGTTCGAGTCCTGCCCCCTCCACCATTTATTTAATTAATATAGGGGTATAGTTTAACGGTAGAACAACGGTCTCCAAAACCGTCGATGTGGGTTCGATTCCTACTACCCCTGCCATTATTTATGGCGGCTATGGTGAAGTGGTTAACACACCGGATTGTGGCTCCGGCATGCATGGGTTCAAATCCCATTAGTCGCCCCATTACATAATTGGGCTATAGCCAAGCGGTAAGGCAACGGTTTTTGGTACCGTCATGCGCTGGTTCGAATCCAGCTAGCCCAGCCATTACCATGCGGAAGTAGTTCAGTGGTAGAACACCACCTTGCCAAGGTGGGGGTCGCGGGTTCGAATCCCGTCTTCCGCTCCATTTATGTATAATGAAATGAATTGCACATTTCTAGGATAGTATCATATAATATTTATAGATTAATCAACGGCGGTATAGCCAAGTGGTAAGGCAGAGGTCTGCAAAACCTTTATCACCGGTTCAAATCCGGTTACCGCCTCCAAATTTATGCCGAAGTGGTGGAACTGGCATACACGCAGCACTCAAAATGCTGTGCCCTCTGGGCTTGTGGGTTCGAATCCCACCTTCGGTATTGATAAAATGTAAATGTATATTTGACGGTATCTAGCGACGACTAGGTGCCGTCTTTTTGCGTTTAATGCCTCGACAAATGGTTGTAAGTCCCGCTTTCCTAACTTTAGAGGAGGGCGGGGCTTTTGTGTTCGAAGAAAAAGACGAGATACTAAAAAAAACTAACTTATTTGTGTCCTAAATATTGACGTAGATCCATGTCGTTATTTCTTGTACTCATTGGACACATCCTCCTCAAAATCGATTGTATAAATTTCACTTGAATATGTCCGTGATTCTATACTAGTATTATTATAATAATGACTAAATTTATTTAAGGGAGCTTAAATATGGAGCTATTTAACCAATTGATAAGAAATCAAAAATATTGGATTCGTTTTGAACTAGGACTTATCGAATTAGAAGGCAAAGAGTATTTTAAAGAAATTTATCATCGTGTGCTATCTATTTTTGACTTTCTTTTTGATGAGAATGATACCATTATGTTAATTGCGTCTATTAATGAATCCATTGGGTACAGAGGGAATGATGATTTGCCTAATATACAACGTTTCCTTAAAGATAAAAAATTAATATATGGACTAAAATGCAAAACAGTACCCTATGAGTATGATAAAGAGGATACTGAAATGAGAACAACTTTCTACAGTTTAATGGTTAAAAAGGAAGACATTCGTAGAGGTTATCTTTTTCAAGCGATTAGTAATAAGGATTTTGGTAGAAAGCCAAGTATAATGGGAAACCTTTATTTGTTAAATTTAACAAGGAATACATTATTGCACATGTATGATGACCGTGGGTGTGATGTTTATGGCTTAAATAAAGAAAATCTACTGCCTTTATACCATAAATTTAGAAAATGGATTTTAGACTATAATCGTATACAAATTGACCATATGTTTGAAGAAGGTTTATATAATTACTCTGAATCATCTACTGAAATGGAAAATAGACTTAAAACCAATAGAATTAGAGTAAAGGAAACAGAAATTAATCTATATGAAGACAATACATGCGTAATTACTCACCAACTCGAAATACCAACAAAAGATGTGGAAGAATGTATGCAAGAGATAGAACAAATAGGATTTACGATTGAGATTGATAATAACTATAATGATTATATTATACTTAAAGTCATAAAGACTGAAGCACTTGCACTTATTGATTATCAGACTGAACTCATGTTTTTATATTCAAAGAAGTATAACGGAAAGTATGGAGGATGGTCAGTGAAAAGAGTTAGTTGATTATAGAGAATGAATTATAAAAGGCTTCTTTTATATACTAGTGACGTTAGAGGCCAATAAATGGTCTTTTTCTTTTGTCTATTTCAATGATCAATCTTGTATTATACTGGTCACATAAATCAAGACACGAAAAAGGAGATGTTCAAGTAGGTTAATGAGTAGAAGAAAAAGATATGCATCAAAATCTCCAGCAGTGTGCTATTCAACGCTCGTTTCCCTAATTCAACATTGGGAAAGCGGGTTTTTTTATTATATGGTGCATATAATTGTGATGTCTTCCCCTTGAATTTTGGTGATATCTACATCGTATACATTTGGCATCTACTTCCTTAATAATTTGTTACTATACATTTTTTATATAGAAAACAAACGCTATAGATATTTCAAATATAAATGATAGAGTGTTACATTAAAATCAGATAGTTCTGAAAAATACAAGGTAACAAAAAGGAGTGCACGTAATGGCATTTGTAAAGGCGAATCTTGGGGGTTCTATTCAATCGTCCGTGCTGGAGGTTGATGTTGATTCTTTTGAAATAAAATCTCTGAATAGTAATACGGCTTTAATTCAATCAATATGGAATCCGCCTATTTCAGGTACTGTTTATGGAGTATTGCTAAACTATCAAAGTAGTTTAGAGCAAATGGGCGAAGCATTAACGCAAGATCCATATAAGTTGCCACCTCAAGCACCTATTTTATATATTAAGCCAAAAAATACGTTTCTTGGGCATCGGGGAGAGGTGCCGATGCCAGCTGAAGTGGATGAATTAGAGGTTGGGGCTAGCATTGGCGTCGTTATTGGGGAAAAAGCTACTCAATTAAGTGTAGAAGAAGCACTAGACTATGTGGAAGGATATACAGTTGTGAATGATATAAGTATTCCACATGAGAGTGTATTTAGACCAGCGATAAAAGAGAAGGTGCGTAATGGTTTTTGTCCAACAGGTCCATGGATAATGGAAAAAAAAGCTGTTGGAAACATAGATGATAAAACAATACAAGTCTATGTTAATGGCGAACTAAAGCAACAAAATACAACGAAAAATTTGGTGAGATCCGTATCGCAATTACTAAGTGATGTAACAGAATTTATGACTTTATATAAAGGAGATGTTTTATTGGTTGGCGTTCCAGAAAACTGTCCAAAAGTTACTAGAAATGACCATATACGCATTGAAATAGAATCGATCGGTACTTTAGAAAATACAGTGAAGTAATCAATTTGGAGGTAATAGTATATGAAAACAGCTCGTGTAGCTTATGAAGGGAATATTCACGTTGCGACTGCTACTTACGACGGAATTAAGCTAGATAATGGGAAATACGTACAAGAGGAAGCTGTTGTGTGGCTTCCCCCTATTGAACCACAAACTTGCTTTGCGTTAGGTTTAAACTATTTTGACCATGCAAGTGAGCTTTCTTTTGAAGCGCCTAAAGAACCACTCGTTTTTTTAAAAGGGCCTAATACGTTTGTTGGGCATCGCGGGTGTACAAAGCGCCCTTCAGACATTACGAAGATGCACTATGAATGTGAGTTAGCTGTTGTTCTTGGGAAACAAGCAGAAAATGTATCCCAAGAAGAAGCGCTGGACTATGTATCTGGATATACGATTGCCAATGATTATGCCTTTCGAGATTACTTAGAAAACTATTATAGACCTAACTTACGAGTGAAGAATCGGGATAATAGTACACCGCTAGGTCCTTGGTTTGTGGATGCTGAAGATATTGAAGATCCAATGAATCTAACGTTGCGTACGTATTTGAATGGCGAAATCGTACAGGAAGGTTCTACGAAAGATATGATTTTTGGTGTGGATTCGTTAATTGCATATTTAAGCAGCTTTATGACATTAAACCGAGGAGACATCATATTGACTGGCACCCCAAAAGGAACGGTTGACACGAAAGTAGGAGACGAGGTAATTACTGAAATTGAAGGATTAGGAAAGCTTAAAAATACGATCATTGAATAACGGAGGTGAGGATAGATGCCACATGTCATTTTAGAGTATACCGATAACCTTTCACAGCATACGGATATTCAACTATTACTCGAAAAAATTAATAGCGTATTGATTGAAAAAAAAGTATATCCTATCGGAGGCATTCGGAGTAGAGCTCATGAAGTGAACTATTATCATATAGCGGATGGAAAAGAAAAGGATGCATTCGTTCATGCTATTTTGAAAATAGGGAAGGGCCGAACAGAAGAAGTAAAAAAAGCTACGTGTGAACAAGTGTTTGAAACGATTAAAACACATTTTGAAGAGTATTGTAAACATCATTACTTGGCGTTGTCTCTCGAGTTAATCGAGTTTCAACATGCTACTTTAAAGTCTAACAACATACACGAACGTTTTAAGTGAAAACGGTTTTTTTATATTGCATACGTTCTTCAAAATGGCATAGTAGATGGATGCATCCACTGATGGAAAAAGAGTTGGTATGAGACTCTTTGATTTCAATTAAAAATATTAGGAGGGGAAAAATGTTTGGAATTGAAGATTTTTGGATGGCATTTATTTGGTTGGGTACCATTTTAGCGCCAGTAGGATGTGTCGTTTACGGTGCGATGATGTGGAATAAAGGAGGTGAGGAACAGTGAACGTATCTATTTTAATTCCACTGCTTCTTGTGTACATAGCGATCATGTCGTGGCTAGCTTATTATGGGTATAAGAAAACCGTTACTCAAGAGGACTATTTAGTAGGAGGGAGAAGTACGAATCCCGTCATTATGGCACTATCCTATGGAGCTACATTTATTAGTACATCAGCGATGGTTGGTTTTGGAGGCGTTGCTTCCGTATTTGGAATGGGCTTACTATGGTTAGCCTTTTTGAATATTGTATTAGGTATTTTTGTCGCCTTTGCTATATTTGGAAAACGAATTAGGAAAATGTCTTTACATTTAAATGCCAACACCTTTTCAACCTTCTTAGGAAAACATTATGATTCTAAGTTTATTACGATTTTCTCAGGAATTATGATTTTTATATTTATGCCAGCTTATACAAGTATCGTGTTGATTGGTGGAGGGAGGTTTGTTCAAGAATCGTTATCTTTAAATTTTAACGTAGCATTACTGTTAATCGCATTTATCGTAAGCCTGTACGTTATTTCAGGTGGCATTAAAGCTGTCATGTACACGGATGCATTCGGAGCCATTATTATGTTACTTGGAATGGTCGTATTTCTCTTCCTTACCTATTACGCTGTAGGTGGAGTGGTTGATGGACATCGAGCGTTAAGTGCGTTAAACAATATGGTTCCAAAAGAATTAGCTGCTGATGGTCACAATGGGTGGTTAAGTTTTCCAGATGTAGGGTCTCCGATGTGGTGGACGTTGGTGAGCACGTTAATAATGGGAGTAGGGATTGGAGTGTTAGCTCAACCTCAATTGGTGATGCGTTCCATGACAGTAGAAAGTGATAAGTCATTATATCGATCTGTTATTGTTGGTGGTATCTTTATCTTCTTTATGGCCGGTGCTACGTATATGATCGGGCCGCTGAGTAATGTATATTTCATGGAGACTTCAGGTGAATTAGCTATTCAAGTTGCAGAAGGGAATACAGATTTAGTCATCCCTAAATTAATCAATTCCCTTATGCCAGACTGGTTCGTTTATTTGTTCACCCTTAGTCTTATCTCAGCAACGATTTCAACTTTAAGTTCTCTCATCCACGTTCAAGCGGCGGCATTTAGTGAAGATATCCTCAAACCTTTAGGAATTAAAACGGTTTTATGGAATAAGATAAAGCCAGCACGCTTAGGTGTTATAATTGGAGTTATTCTTGCTATCTTGTTAGCTTATATTCTACCTGGAGGAATTATTGCTCAATCGACAGCATTTTGGTTCGGAATATGTGCAGCAGGATTTTTACCTTCTTTAATTGGGGCAATGTTTTGGAAAGGGGCATCTAAAAAGGGAGCTGAAACAAGTATTATCGTCGGCTTTTTATTTAGTATATTAGGATTCTTATTTTTAAAAAGTTCGCAATCTTCCGTCTTTGGTGTTTCTAAGGCTTTGTTTGGTAAAGATTATTTACTCCCTTTTCCGTGGACCCATATTGATCCTTTAATGTACGCTCTTCCTTTATCTACAGCAGTATTTATCGTGGTTAGTTTGAAAACCAATTCTAAGCAGCAAGCTAAAGGTAATAATAGAAATACAGAAGTTGTTTCTGTAAACGAATAAAGAGAGCCTTATCATTCTTACATGCAAGGGTGATAAGGTCTTTCCCTTTATAAAAGGATTTTCGGCTGTTCATGGAAAAATTGTTCTTTAAACGTTTGGATTAATTGATGAGAAGCTTTCGTTAAATATCGGTCTTTATGCCATATAACTACAGATTTAGCCGTAATATTAGTATTAGCAAGTTTATAACTCTTTAAATGTTGAAAGGGAAAAGCGCTTAACGTCGATTCAGGTACGATTGTAGCTCCCATTCCACTTGAAACTAAGGAAAGTAACATCGCAGCATCAGGGCATTCGCATATAACATTAGGTTCAACTCCTTGTGCTCGGAATTCTTCTACAATAAGTTCAAACTGTCCAGTCCCCTTTATCCGATGCAGTAACATTAGAGGAATATCTTTTAACTGTGCAAATTTTATGTGTTCATCGTCGTCACTAGTCAACTCCCAAGTATTTGGATAGACGAGGACATAAGGTTCAGATGGAAGCGGAAGGGTATCAATTTCTTCAGAATACAATGGCTTTCGTACAACAGCTAATTCGATTTCCCTATTGCGAATGCACTCTTCAAGTAGATACGTATCGCCTTCGCGAAGCTGGTAACATACATTGGGGTGATTGACTTGAAATCGATTTAACGTAGCACTTAAGAAGGAAAAGCAAGACTTATTGGCTCCAATGTTTATCGGCCCGCGAATTCCCTCACTTGTTTCGCGGACTTCTACTAATACGTCCTCGAAATCAGATAAAATATGCCCAGCTTTTTGATAAAGGATTTCTCCTGCTTTGGTTAACTCAAGTACCCGCCCTTGACGATCAAATAAGCGCACATTCAGCTCCTCCTCCATTAGTTTCATTTGCTTACTTAGAGGAGGTTGAGCCATATGAAGTTTATTAGCAGCTTTTGTAATCTGTTTTTCCTCTGCCACAGCGCGAAAATAACGTAATTGCCTTAAATCCATAATATGCCCCTTTCTTTCTTACTGATGCTAAATGGTTCGCTTCATGCAAGATACCAAAAAGATATGTCAAACAGATTTTATCGATATTTTTCATATACTATAGCGTATGATACTTTAAATATACAGACTTTACCGAATTTTCGCAAACTTAAATGGAAGGGTTTCCATCAATAAAAATCTAGCGCAATAAGCAAGGAGGAATAAAATGAGTAGTGTAAATGTTGTATCTAAATCACGTCAAAGCATTCTGGCAGGCCTTGAAAATATAAAGTTGTATATTGACGGTGCGTTTGTGGATGCTGAATCAAATGATCAGTTTGATAACATTGATCCATTCACTAATGAACAAATAAATACAGTAGCTTCTGGTGGAAAAGAAGATATTAACAAAGCGGCTATGGCGGCAAAGAAAGCATTTAAAGGGGAATGGGGCAACCTACCGCTTCAAGACCGACTAAGCTATATGTATAAAATTGCAGATGCCATTGATAAACATGTCGATGAGCTTGCTCCATTAGAGTCATATGATACGGGGTTACCTATTAGTATTACGAAGAAAATGGTCAGTCGTGCTTCGAAGAACTTCCGATTTTATGCAGAAATGGTTTCAAGTCGAATGGTCGGAGAGGCTTATCAAGTAGATGATCAGTTCCTAAATTATACGATTCATAAACCTGTTGGCGTTGCAGGACTCATCACCCCGTGGAATGCTCCATTTATGTTGGAAACGTGGAAAATAGCACCTGCTCTTGCCACAGGGAATACCGTTATTTTGAAACCGGCAGAGTGGTCGCCGTTGACTGCTAATCGTTTAGCGGAAATTATTGATGGTGTTGGTCTTCCAAACGGTGTCTTCAATGTAGTGCATGGCTATGGCGAAAAAGCCGGAGCTTCTTTAGTAGCACATGAAGATGTGGAACTTATCTCATTTACAGGAGAGACGACAACAGGATCTGAAATTATGAGAAATGGAGCAGATGCATTAAAACGTTTTTCAATGGAATTAGGTGGGAAGTCCCCCATCATTGTATTTGATGATGCGGATTTAGAGCGAGCTTTAGACGCTTGTACGTGGGGGATTTTCTCCTTTAACGGTGAACGTTGTACAGCGAACTCAAGACTTTACATACATGAAAATGTAGCTGAACAGTTTATTCAAGCTTTAAAAGAAAGAGTTCGCAACATTAGAGTCGGAGATCCATTAAGTGATGATACTCAAGTAGGTCCTTTAATCCATACGAAGCATTATGAAAATGTGAACACATATATCAAATTAGCTAAACAAGAAGGTTGTGAAGTGTACCAAGGAAACGTTCCTGATGAATATAGAAAAGGAAATTATATTCCACCTACTATACTACTGAATGCGAATCATTCTATGAGAGTCGTTCAAGAGGAAATATTCGGTCCAGTTCTGGCAGTAATGACGTTCAAAGATGAAGAAGAAGTTATTGAACTAGCAAATGATGTCCGTTATGGATTAGCGGGATATGTGTGGACAAAGGATATTCAGCGTGGACATCGTGTATCTCAAGCAGTTGATGCTGGAATGCTCTGGATTAACTCGCAAAATGTTCGAGATTTACGCACTCCATTTGGAGGTTCTAAGCATAGCGGTATTGGACGAGAAGGGGGATACTATGCCTTTGAATTTTATACAGAAATGCAAGTTGTACACGTAGCTTTAGGAGATCACCACATTCCGCAATTTGGTAAAAAATGAAGACATTGAGGAGGAAAACGTATGCCCGCAAAAACAGGAGCACAGTATATAGAGCGCTTAAAAAATGCCAATAACAATATATATATCCACGGTGAAAGAGTGAAAGACGTTACCACCCATCCTGCCTTTAAAAATGTGATTCAATCGATGGCGAAGCTTTACGATAAGCAATATGAAAAACCAGACAAAATGCTTTATACCTCCCCACAAACAGGGGATAAGGTCGGTATGACATTTTACCGTCCAGAAACGATAGAGGACTTAATAAAAAGAAGAGAAGCGATTCAGGAATGGGCTCGTGTTTCTGGGGGAATGATGGGACGTTCACCAGACTACTTGAATGCTGAAGTCATGGCGATGGGAGTAGCTAATGATTTATTTGCTGAAGATGATCCTATGTTTGCAGAGAATGCTAGAAATTATTACGACTACGCACGCGAGAATGATATTAGCCTTACGCATACGCTAATCCATCCACAAGTGAATCGCCAAAAAGCTCAGCATGAACAAAAGGATGCAAATGTAGCGTTACACTTAGTGGAAAAACGCCAGGATGGAATTGTTGTCGATGGTGTTCGATTGCTTGCGACACAAGGTGGTATTACAGATGAAATACTTGTTTTTCCATCCACTGTGAAAAAAGCTGGAGAATTAGATGATCCATATTCTTTAGCCTTTGTTGTTCCAAATAATACGCCAGGTCTTAAATATATTAGTAGAGAATCGTTTGATTACGGTAAGAGCGAATGGGATCATCCACTAAGCAGCCGCTTTGAAGAAGGGGATGCTATCGTATATTTTGATAACGTTTTTGTTCCTTGGGAGAAAGTATTTGTATGCGGTAATTCCTCTATCTGTAACCGTACTTTTATAGAAACAAATGCTGTTGTGCACATGTCTCACCAAGTAGTAGCTAAAAACATCGTAAAAACGGAATTTGTACTTGGGATTATATTAAGTGTTATGGATGCAATTGGTATTGATAAGTTCCAGCATGTCATGGATAAGGGTACCGAAGTCATGTTGATTTTAGAAAATATGAAATCCCATTTATTTAAAGCCGAGCACAATGCCAAGCTGGATAAATGGGGTACGATGACTCCTGATTTTGCAGCATTAAATGCAGCGAGGAACTGGTATCCAAGAGTGTATCCAAGAATAGCTGAAATTCTACGTATTCTAGGTGCTTCAGGTCTAATGGGAATACCGACAGAAGCCGACTTTCATCATGAAGAGATTGGGCCATTGCTTGACCGGGCATTACAAGCCAAAAATCTGCAAGGATACGACAGAGTTCAATTGTTCCGTTTAGCTTGGGATGTCACGATGAGTGCATTCGGGAGTAGGCAAACGCATTATGAGTATTACTTTTTCGGTGATCCAATCAAAATGGGGATGACCTATTTTGAACAGTTTGATAAAGAGCCATTAAAGAATTACGTTCAAGATTTTCTGAATAATTCGAATTATAAGAGGGCGAATGCTACAAAAGTGTGAGGAGTGAAAGTATGAACTTTGATATTATTCGTACAGGAAGAGCCGTTCTCCATGTAACAGATATAGAGAAATCTAAGAAGTTTTATGACGCTTTAGGTTTTATTATAACAGAGACTGATGACAATCAAATATTCCTAAGAGGACTGGAAGAGCATAACCATCATAGTCTATTGCTGAAACAAAGAGAAACACCAGCACTTGAAGTAATTAGTTATCGAGTGAAATCGGAAGAAGACTTAGAACAATTAGCTACTAAACTACAGAAGGACGGTAATGAAATAAAGTGGCTTCAAGAAGGAGAGCAAAAAGGGTTAGGCAGAGCATTTCGCTATCAAGACATTTCAGGATTGCCTGTTGAGTTTTACCATCATATGGATAGAGTGGATCGGAAATTGCAGCAGTATGATCTGTATAAAGGAGCCAAAGTGCAGCGTATTGACCATTTTAATTGCATGGTTTCTGATGTGGAAAAAGCGCATAACTACTATATTAATGAGTTTGGCTTTGCATGCTCTGAGTACACAACTGGTGAAGAAGATAAAATTTGGGCATCATGGCTTCACCGTAAACCTAGTGTTCATGATGTAGCATATATGAACGGTCCTGGACCAAGATTGCACCATATTGGATTCTGGTTAAAAGACCCAATGAGTTTAATTGACGGCTGTGATGTTCTTGCATCCATTGGGTATGCACCAAATATTGAAAGAGGCCCGGGACGACACGGTTTATCTAATGCTTTCTTCCTCTATTTACGCGATCCAGATGGCCACCGAATTGAATTATATAATGGTGATTATTTCACAGGTGATCCAGATTTCGAACCCATTCGTTGGGAGTTAGATGACCCACTAAGACAAACTTTCTGGGGACATGAAGCACCGGATTGTTGGTTTGAGGAAGCTACTGAAGTATTAAACGTTTTAACCAATGAAAAAGTACAAACGCAAGCCGCAAAACTAAAAAAGAGAAAACCAACGTTTGTAATTTAACCGGAATAGCTATGGGACGAGGTGATGAAAGTGGAAGACCGCATGTTTCGAAATGCAATGGGCAAATTCGCCACAGGAGTAACGGTAATTGCAGCGGAGCTTGAAGGCGATGTACACGGGATGACAGCAAATGCTTTTATGTCTGTTTCCCTTGAGCCGAAGTTGGTGTTAGTTTCCATAGGGAAAAATGCCAAGATGAATAGCATTATTCAACAATCGCAAACTTTCTCTGTCAACATTTTATCTGAAGAGCAAAAAGAAATGTCTATGATTTTTGCTGGACAAATGAAAGAAGAACGTCAGATAGAGTTTCAGAGATTGGGCGGATTACCAGTATTGGAGCATTCTCTTGTTACGTTAGCTTGTAAAGTTTATGCGACACATGAAGCGGGAGATCATACGCTTTATGTAGGCGAGGTCAAGCATTTAAATGTACGGGACGGCGAGCCTTTAGCCTTTTTTGCAGGACAATATAAAGGCATTCATTAAGGTAGAGTAGGAGGCGGATAAATGAAAAAGGTAATGATAGACTATCCGATACAAAAACAGATACAACAAAATAGTGAAGCGTGTGTGATGGCATTAGGGTTCTTTGATGGAGTTCATTTAGGGCATCAGAAAATTATCAAAGCTGCCAAAAAAATAGCGAATCAGAAAAATTTAAAATTAGCCGTAATGACACTTTTTCCGCATCCCTCCTCTGTTATAAAGAAAGGGAAACAAATCAAACAGTACTTAACACCACTACCCGTGAAGGAAGCTATATTCGAACAGCTCGGAGTAGACCTATTGTACATGGTAGAATTCAATGAAAACGTCGCAAAAATTCCTCATTATACATTCGTAGAGGATTACCTTTGTGGACTGAATTGTAAACATGCAGTAGCGGGCTTTGATTATACGTATGGCTTTAAAGGTCAAGGAGATATGGCGCAGCTTCAAGTGGATAGTAAAGGTAGCTTTGATGTAACCACCGTATCAAAGCTCGAAAAGCATGAACAAAAGGTAAGCTCTACATTACTTCGAAATCTTCTTGCAACAGGTAGGGTAGAAAAGATTCAAGATTATTTAGGAAGTAGTTACGAAATAAGAGGATCTATGAAAGCGCGGGGAAAACATGTTGACATTCAATATGACCGAGCTTATGCACTGCCCTGTCCAGGTACTTATGAAGTAACGATATTAGCTGGATTTTTCAAAGCAAAAGGAATCTGTGAACTGAACTCCCTCCAACCTCAAGGGAAGCTGACAGTAACTTTGTTTCATGATTCCATAATAGGATTGTATGATGCGGTTCATCTACAGTGGAATAACTTTATCGCAGATTTTCAAATGGAAGCGTTTCATGCACAGCTGGATGTTAATGAATAGGATGTTGGTCTTTAAGGTTTACCTATAATGAAGGAGGAATTAAATTGACGAGAGATTATTCAGAAATTAAATCGAAATTAAGAGGGTCCGTAACACCGGTAATTACCCCTTTCAAAAGCAATCACGACATAGATTATGAAAAGTTAGCACAATTGATAGAATTTCAACTTGAAAATGGTACCCATGGCATTTCTGTTACGGGAACATCCGGAGAACCTAGCTCTTTAACAGTAGAAGAAAGGGAACAAGTGATGGAAAAGGCAATCCAAACGATTAATGGACGCGTTCCTTTCGTTCCTGGCACAGGTTCTACTAATCATCAAGAAACGATGCGCCTAACGAAGAAAGCAGAAGAGCTTGGTGCTGACGCTGCGATGGTAATTGTTCCTTATTACAATAAACCAAACCAGCAAGCATTGTACAAACACTTTAAAACAGTAGCCGATGCAGTAGACATTCCAATTATCATTTACAATATTCCGGGGCGTACAGCTCAGAATCTTCATGTGGATACGTTAGCTCAATTAAGTAACGATTGTCCTAATATTATTGGAGTAAAGGAGTCCAATAAAGATTTTGAACACGTCAATCGCGTATTACTTAAATGTGGAAGAGACTTTCTTCTATTCTCAGGGATTGAGCTTCTGTGCTATCCAATGCTTACAATAGGAGGAGTAGGTTCGGTATGTGCAACTGCTAACATTGAACCAAGAAAAGTTGCGCAATTGCATGACGCATGGTTTGCTGGTGATGTGGAAACAGCTCAGAACCTTCATTATGAACTAATGGAATTAAATGATGTCCTATTTAAAGATACAAACCCTGCTCCTGTAAAAGCTGCGTTAGGCATGATGGGCAAAATTGAACCTGTGTTACGGCTTCCTATGGATTTACCGTCAGAAACACTACAAAAAGAAATTCGCCAAACACTAGATAAATATGGTATTGGGTTACAACACGTATAATACTATTTGTTCACGCAGCCAGTCTTTATTGAAGGCTGGCTGCGTTTGAAGCGTATTTCATAACGTTATGCTTTACCTACATCCTTTTATTCACGTAAAAGGATGTTCAAAATATTTCTTCACATAAAGATTAATACTGCTACGTGCTAATATTCAAAATGCAAATTCGTTAACGTTGCGTTCCCGATGTGAATGTAAATACATACTTGAACATGAGAAACCACTCGCTCACTTTGATCCACTTTGACTGTTAGCCATTTTTTAGAAAAGGATTCGATTGTTTTCAAATCTTAGAATCCAATAATACATTTGACTAGTATTAAGATTGTTACATTGGAACCATTTTGGCTATACTTCTCCGCTATTTTCCATCGCATTCTATTTTGTCTTTTAGGGCCATCGCCTAACCTCCTTGACGCTTTCATTTTTAATTAGTATTCATGTGCGCAACTTTTTAATTTTGATAGTGTATTTTTTAACTAAAAAAGTTTTTTAATGGTTGATGCTAGTATAGTTTCATGGACACATCTAAGTTAAATTTATAAACCTGAATTATTCATAGAAAATCATTGATAGGCTGTTATCGCCCATCTAATACGCTTTTTCATTAAATAGTCATGCATCGAATAAATGAAAAAAGAACCCACTTCTGATAAGGTTAAAAGTACCACCAAATAACCGACAGAAAGGGTTCTTATGATGGCTACTTTACCGCAATTAACTCTTGATTTCAATCGTAAAATTAAACTATCCAATGACGGAGGAGAACTTTCATCAGATACCGGCGAATTCCTCTTTAGAGAATTTGATGAAAAGATAAGTTTTTCTGCTACACTAGCGGAGTCTTTAAACCTGAATGACAACAGGCGTTACCATGTTCATTCAAATGAAAACTTACTTCGTCAAAAAATTTATCAAATGATCGCTGGTTATCCTGAAGATGATGCAGCGGATAATCTAACTAAAGATCCTGTGTTCACGCAAATTTTAGAGATCCCTGCGTTAGCTTCCCAACCAAATTTATCACGTTTTTACACTCGATTTGATGATGGATCTATTGATTGTTTAAATAAAGCAAATCAAGAATTACTTGATAAAATTCATGCGTTCCGAAAATCTGAAGCTCTATTCATTGATTTAGATTCTACTCACTCCGATAACTATGGAAATCAAGAAAATTCGTTATTCAATACCCACTATGGAACAGTGGGATATCATCCTTTGGTTGCCTTTGATGGTGCGACTAGTGACTTTCTTAAAGCAAAACTGCGTCCAGGAAATGTTTACACTTCAAACGGCGCTGTAGAATTTACTCAACCATTGATTGAACACTACAATGAGAAATTTCCAGAAACGAGTTTATTCCTTCGCGGTGACAGTGGATTTGCCGTTCCAGCCTTATATGAATTGTGCGAGAAGGAATCGGTTTATTTTATTATCCGGCTAAAGTCAAATATACAACTACAAAACCTTGCGAAAGAATACCACCCTTCTTCTGCACCTATCGATGCTTCAAAAATGGAATGTTATTTTGAAGAAACCATTTATCAGGCAAAGTCATGGTCAAAACCAAGAAAGGTGATTATACAATCTGTGCGACCTGCATGTGAACTGTTCTTTACTCATTCTTTTTTTGTTACAAATTTTGAAGTGGGTTCCCCTAAAGATATCGTCCTAGCTTATCAAAAAAGAGGGACAATGGAGAACTACATCAAGGAAGCGAAGATTGGTTTCTATTTTGATAGAATGAGCAGTAATCCTTTCCTAGTCAACGAGGTAAAGATGATGTTAAGTCTTCTCGCTTATAACTTAACGAATTGGTTACGAACTCTTTGCTTTCCAGAAGGGCAAAAGGCTATGCGAATAGATACCATACGTACTCGGATTATTAAGGTTGCCAGTAAACTGGTGAAATCAGGTAGATCCCTTTACTTTAAATTAGCCTCAAGTTTCGTCTATCAGAAATTCTTTTGGAACGTATTTGGCCGAGTCCAAAAACTCCAGATTGAGTAACTTAGAATCAGCTTTTTATTAACTGAAAAAAAACACTATTTTCAGTCAAGGGAGAAGTATGCCCAAAATAACAACTTTTGCGGCGAAAAATCAAGTTGGTTTGATTAAACAGTGTAATATTTACCAATGACCCTTAAAGTCATTAAATCTTAGGTCCAATCAAGCCGATTTTTAGAACTATGAATATTTCAGGATAAAATAACTTTTAGGAGGGTGTGTCCAATGAGTAATCAAAGTAATGGTAAACGGTATAATGATGATTTTAAAAAAATGGTTGTTGATCTTTATCATTCAGGAAGTTCTGTAAAAGATTTAAGTAGCGAGTATGGTGTATCAGATGTAACCATCTATAAATGGATTAAAGATTTAAACCCGATTGAAGGGACTGACGGCAAGGAGATTACTCTAAAAGATGTGGATGCCATTCAAAAAGAGAAC
>NZ_AVPG01000035.1 GCF_000775615.1 Pontibacillus litoralis JSM 072002 | reverse complement strand
TAAAAAATTAACAGGTTGTTTACAAGTTGTTCTGTTCAGTTTTCAAAGATCAAATCGTTTAATCGCTTGTTTAGCAGCGACTTTATTAATATAACACTTCCTCTTAATAGAGTCAATAACTTTTTTGAAATTCTTTTAAGTTATTTCTCTTCGGCACTTCATGTTGTTGCTTTGTTTAACGCAACGTTTAATACTATATCATCTATTCTATCTATAATGCAATAGATTTTATATAAAAATATAAAAAAGCTTTCTTTTAGCTATGATTAACTAAAAGAAAGCTACTCTTTAAAAGGCTATTACTATACTAGAAATACAAAGTATCCTAAGAAGACAAAGAACAACACGTACATAACAGGGTGTATTTCTTTCACTCTACCTTTTAACACCATTGTGATTGGATAAAAAATAAACCCAATAGAAATACCTGTTGCGATACTATACGTTAATGGCATCATGAGAACAGTTAAAAATGCTGGTACGGCAATTTCAAATTGATCCCACTCAATATTCTTTAATGCAGAGGCCATTAAAACCCCAACAATAATTAAAGCTGGCGCCGTTACTTCTTGAGTTACTACCATTAATAGTGGAGAGAAAAACAACGCAAGTAAAAAGAAACTACCTGTTACGACAGCAGTAAAACCTGACCGGCCACCTGCACCAACTCCTGCTGTTGACTCTACAAAGGAAGTTGTTGTAGAAGTACCAACAACCGCACCTGCTACTGTTGCTGCAGAGTCCGCAAATAACGCACGACCTGCACGTGGTAATTTATTATCTTTCATTAAACCGGCTTGTGTTGCAACAGCCACTAGCGTTCCAGCTGTGTCAAAGAAGTCAACGAATAAAAATGTTAAAATAACGATCCACATTTCACCAGACATTAAGACGGACGGTAAGTTTTCAATGGCCGCCCCGAAAGTAGGTGCTACAGAAGGTGGAGCAGATACAAGCCCGCCACCATCTACACCAAAAGGATTCGGAATTAAGCCAGTTAGTATCCCCACGAAAGAAGTGATAATCATTCCGAAGAATATTCCACCTTTGAATCCTAGAGCAAGTAAAACAACTGAAATGAAAACACCGAAGATGGCTAACAAAGTAGTAGAAGTTGACAAATCACCTAATTGAACCATCGTCGCTTCATTACTTGCAATGATTCCCGCATTTTGCAACCCAATAAATGCTATAAATAAACCAATACCTGCTCCAACTGCGTACTTCAAATTAGCTGGTATTGCATTAATAATTTTTTCACGCATACCAGTAGCGGTTAAAACGATAAAAATAAGTCCAGAAACGAGCACGCCCGCTAGCGCTTCATCCCAATTAATTCCTTGTGTCAAAACAACTGTGTAAGCAAAGAATGCATTTAATCCCATTCCAGGAGCCAAACCAATTGGATATTTCGCAAATACTCCCATAATAATCGATCCTATAGCAGCCGCGATTGCCGTTGCTGTAAACACTGCACCTTGATCCATTCTTGTGACACCGTCTGGAAGTTCCTCAATACCAACAAGTGCTAACGTGTTAGGGTTTACGAATAAAATGTATGCCATCGCCAAGAACGTTGTTAAACCTGCCATAAATTCTGTGCGATAATTCGTACCTAATTCATCAAAGTTAAAATAATTTCTCATTCTGTTACCCCTCCCCCGTCGTAAGTTTCATAAAACCAAAAAAAGACTCTTAGCACTTAGCTTAGAGTCTCTTGCCACCTATAAGGAAATCGCTGATTCACTAGAAAAACCATAGTCAATCAAACAAGCAATTCACCTCGTAGTCGGACCATTTACGGTAGTCCGGTAGAAACTCTCAGGCCTTATCCCTAATATTATACGACGGTTTACATATAATTTTATGATCTATTGCATTCTCATTGTACTAAGCCTTGTTGAAGAAGTCAACACGAAACACGAACGATTATTAGTTTTTAATCATTAATTGTTCGCCTAAAATGTGCGAGCAATTTATGAAATTAAGAAGGAAGTCTAAATTTTAATTAGGATTTCATATGACGATCTATACGACTAGCATACAAATCTATAAGTGATTCTTATTGAATGCAAATATAAAAAATCTCCGAACACCTTGAAAGCATTCAGAGATCCGAACTGGAAATACTACTTTAGTTGCAAGTCTGTCAAACAAGTACTATCCTCTTCGAAAGTGGAGAAAGAGTACTCGGTTTGTTTATTTTGATAATTAACTTCTATTGTATATTGTTCATCTCTAGGTAACCAGAAATCCATAAAACCATTTTCAAGAGTCGTCACTGTCTCGTCAATATGAACCTTACCTTGTTCGTCTGTAATTTTCACATCCATTTCTTCACCTATTAATTCACCCTGGCACCCAGTTAAACTATGGAATTCACATGGATGCGTATACGTAAGATAAGGAGCTACTGATACAAAAAACTCGTCTTGCGGAAGATTATAAACATTCTCTTCCCCACCATCCTGAACAACAAGATTCTTACCATCTATTGAAGCAGATTCTACGGTATTACTAGCACTCAATTGCGAAACTAATTCTTTAACGTCTGTTTCACTTTCAGTAGAATCATTACTACAACCTGCTAGAATAACCATCACACTCAACAAAGCTGGCATCAAATATTTTATCATTTAACCACCTCCTACCATTTAATTATATCAAGTTTTCTTATTAAAGTATGTTCATTACTATCTCAATTTTATGAACCTAATAAATTACTTAGAGTTCTACCTGCTTTTAAAGCATGCATCCAAATTTTTTCAGAGGAATGACATGATTTTTTAGCTTTTTATGATAAAAACAAAAATATTTTTGAAAATAAAAAATGAGCGTTGTATCGATCCAAAATTTACTAACATAGCAATGATTAACATTAATCATTTTATTAATGACGTATACTTATTAAACTAGCTTTGCTCCTTTTGTGCCATCTTTGCTTTCCTTATTGTGTTCTTATTTGAATTAACCAAAATCACACCCATAATAATTACTATGGCACCAATTACATGATAGTAATAAAAAGGTTCATTTAAAATGAGTACACCCGAAAGAATAGTAATTAATGTCGCAACATTATTAAACACACTGACTTGAATCACTGGTAATTTTGAGACCGCATAAATTGTTAATAAGGATGTGCCAAACGTTGACAGAACACCTAAAAATAAAATGGAACCTAAATACGGCATCTCTGCCAATACACTGGTATACTCCCCGAATGAACCACCACTGATAAAATAAACTGCATTAAAGAAAATAAATCCAATCAGCAGGATATAAATTGTAATTTGAATCGGTTTGATGGTTCGTGTCGCTCTTCTAGACATTACTTGCCAGACTGCTGTTGCCAAAATAGATAGGATAATGAGCAGGTTTCCAATTAAATGAAAATTATAACCACCTGAGCCGTTCATCACCTGCAAGTAAACCACGCCGGCAATACTTAATATAATGCCTGTCCCCTGCATTTTTCGCACCGTTTCCTTCAAAAAGATGCTGGCTAATAGTACAGTAACAGCAGGTGCAATGGCTTGAATAATTCCTGCCTCAGTAACCGTTGTTTGATCCAATCCGAGTATTTGACTGCTGAAAAATATGATTGGATAGAATAAAGAAATCAACAGAACAATCATGACTTCATTTCGGTTTAACCTTAAATTAATTGGTCGGATGATAAGAAATATGACCAATCCTAAACAAGCAAATGTGAACCGCTGAGCCAATATAAGTAATTGTCCCTCGTAAGATAACGATATTTTAACAAACATAAAGGACAATCCAATAATAACGGAGAATACCATTGCTGCCAGTAATGCTTTATTTTTTCCCATCATTCTTCGCCTCCTTCTTTTTTAGAATAAAAGCAGACAAAGAAAAAAAGTGGTTTTATTTTTAGTTGTGTATCGATACACACAAAACAAAACAATAACGACAACACACGGATAAATGGTAGGTTAAAGTCAGAGAGGATGGGATACGATGAACAAACATCAATGGGTGACAGGTGAAATACTAAAACGGATTGACAAAAATATGTACCCAGAGCGACTGCCCTCTGTCCGATCATTAATGGAAGATTTTAAGGTCAGTCAAATTACCATCACAAAAGCATTGGAACAGTTAATAGATACGAACCGAATTTATGCGAAACCAAATGTCGGTTATTTTATCATTTCAAGAAAGCAAACAAGTGATGTATTTAACGGGGTCTATGATTTTTCTACAGCGTCAACATCATGGACAGATTTTCCGTTAGATAACTATGCCCAATGTTTAGAAACAGCTGTCAAAAATGAAAAAACAGAGTTATTTACTTATGGACGAACGACAGGCAATAAAGAACTAAAGTTGTGGTTTCAAAAACTATTGTCAGACGATCAAATTTTCACTAAAACAGAGCAAATTATGATTACCAGTGGCACGCAGCAGGCACTGCATATTATTTCGCTCATGTTAATGACACAAAATAACAAAATTCTAATTGAACAACCCACTTATCATCAAATGATTAACCTTGTCGAACGCCTGCCATTAAAGTATGTCACCTATCATCGAGGGTTTAACCAAATTCAATTAAATGAATTTGAAGCATCAGTCGCTGAACACCGCCCCGACTTTGTTTACTTAATGCCAAGACTCCATAATCCCCTTGGTACAACGATGAGTGACGCAGAAAGGCGAACAATTTTAGCACTGGCTGAATCCTTTGATTTTCATATCATAGAAGATGATTACTTAGGTGATTTTGAAGGCAACAACCGTTACCAGACACTTTATGAAATGGATACCAACCAACGCGTGATTTATTTAAAAAGTTTCTCTAAAATTATGTTTCCCGGCCAACGCTTGGGCATTGCAGTACTTCCAGAGCACTTGATTGATACTTTCCAGCGCTTTAAGGAGATTGTTGACATTCATACTAATTCTTTAAGCCAGGTGATTATGCAAACATTTATCGAAAGCGGACTGTATGCGCATCATAAGGACAAAATAGTGCTACGTCATCGACAAAAAGCCAACATACTACGCCGCGCATTATGTACTCATTTATCAGGTTATGCATTTAATGATAATCATCAAATGCACACTGTGATTAAATTACCGAAACACATTAATATGAATAGGCTTCATGATGCATTAATCAAACGACATATTTTAGTGGATGACTACAAAAGAAATTACTTACCTGATTACGTACACAATTATAAATTTCTCAAATTAAATACAACGAGCATTCCGGAAAATAAAATTCAGGAAGGTGTTCAGCTGATTCAGGACGCACTGAATGTCAGCAAACAACTTTAATCTCTATAGACTTTGTATCGATACAAAGTCTATTTTTTATTCTTACAATGTATTTATTTTCAATTACAATACATTTAAACAAGCATTAGGAGATTATCTTATATATGACTAAAATAGGCATTATTATTGGCAGTACACGACCTGGACGACAAGGTCCAACTATCGCAAAGTGGATATATGAAATCGCCACCAGTGAAAAAACAAAGATTGAACATTACAGCAGCAACCAATTTATGAAGACGACTTTTCAAAGTGTGCCATAACTGTGCCACACTATAAAAAAAGAATCCTGAAACCCTAGTAATACCAAGGGTTTCAGGACACCTATAATTACTCTCACTCTATTTTAATGGTTTGGAAGATGAAGCAACATCGTTGTTTTTAAAGGCTATTCAGTGTGGACGTATTAGTAAATGGTCTCCAGACCTTGCACATATCATCAATGAAAAGTTTGAGCTTACTTAGTCTCCATAACAAACTGTCGGTCGTTTATTTCAAGGTTCCATCAGCTTTAAAACCATTTACCGCTGGATTTATCATTGGTTAATTCCAAAAAAGATCGATTTTAAAAATCACACTTTTCCAACAACCTGTATATAGGATTTCTCTAATACTTGAAATACTATATATCATGCACAAAATGACCTCATGACCTTTTTGAGTGAGAACCTGCATAAACTTCAATATATTTTTCCATCTACTATATTTACTATTCCCTCACATTGTTTCGCAATCTTGTCGTCATGTGTTACGATTAAAACAGTTTTATTCTGCTCTTTATTTATCCTTTTGAAAATAGATAATACTTGCTCGCCCATTTCTTGATCTAATGCACCGGTCGGCTCATCTGCTAAAATAATATCTGGATTATTAATTAATGCGCGTGCAATTGCTACACGCTGCCTTTGTCCGCCCGATAAATTATATGCATATTCAGACGCTTTTTCCTTCATACCAAGTGTATCAAGCAAAGTTAATATTCTTTCTTTTTTATTGGCTTTGTTTTTACTATAATGAAGCGGGATTTCAACGTTTTTCATAACTGTATATTCTTCAATTAGTGCAAAATCCTGTACGACAAAACCAAAATGCCGGTTTCGTACAGCAGCTAATTTTCCTTGACTTAAAGATTGTATTTCTTGATTATTTAACTTATATATGCCTGCGGTTGGCACGTCTAGACAGCCTAATATATTAAGTAGCGTAGATTTCCCCGAACCTGATGGCCCCATAATTGCCAGCATGCTTTCTGCCTCTATTTTTAAATTAATGTTTTGTAGAGCTTTCACTTCATTAGGTTTAGATTTGTTATATACCTTTGAAATACCTTTCAGCTCGATCATTTATTCTTTTCTCCTTAATATATCGCTTATTTGAAGTTTAAAAAGTGTAATAAAGCTAGGAAGACATGCTCCTAAGCAAAGTAATAAAATTACTACTGAAACACCTAATACAATAAAATTTTGATTGGATATTATTAGAGAAATAATAAAAGAAAGTAACCAAACTATAAATATTTGTAAAAAAATCCGTAGTGCAATATGTTTCTTGGTCGCCCCACCAAAAATATGAATGCTAAATTCTCTCATATTCTTTCTAATAAATTCCAAAGTATTAATAATTACTAGTGTTGAAGCAAAAATAATAATCAATATTAATAAGAATAAAAACACACCTACAGATTCTTGCGTAGATTTTTCCATATACCCAGAAACGCCTTCCACACTATTAAAATTATAATTATATGTTTTTGAATGCTTAGCAATATCTCTCAATTCTTTTATATCGTTTCTATTCTTAAGTATAATCGTTGAATTTTCAAGATAGGTTTCATAGGCATAATTTCCATCCACAAACAAATTGTAAAATGTTGTAACATCAATTGGTGTTAATATAACATCATTTAACCCAATAACACCTTCTCCAAATGATACATCTACAAAAGTTTGTCCATCTTGTAAAAAACCAACAACTTTATATTTTTGATTATCGACGTCAGTAAATACATCATCAATATCCATATACTTTGCATATGAATAACCAAGCACAACTGGTATATTTTTATCGCTTACATACTCCCAACTCGCATCAAAAAATTCTCCTTGTGATAAGGAAAGATCAAATACATTTATAAAATTAGGTGAAACCGATAGCGTTTTATTAGCCAAAATTTTGCTAGGACCTTGCTCCACCTCGACAGAAAGCGAATTTTTAGGAATATCTTTTATCTCTATATAATTTTCAATATTCGCGAAACTTATATACTTATCATTTTTATCTATATAAGTATATAAATCTTTCATTATATTTTCTTCATGTTCTCCACCTACAAACTCTTCTTTCTCCACCATTGATATATAAAAAGCATTCGATGTATCAAATGCTTTCGATAAATGATAAAAGGCCTCTTGCTTTTTATATATCAAAGAAAAACATTCTGTAATCAATAGTATGATAAGCATAATTTGAATAAAAAATGAAATGAAATAAAGTTTTTTTCTCCAAATATCTCCCAAAGCAAATTTTAGTTGAACTGGCATTTTTACTACCTCATAATTTTAATTAATTGTTTCTTTTGGTTAATAAATAACATAGGAAAAGTGTATAATATATCCATCATAAAGAAGAGCACAACACCTACAATGATCGATTCCCAACGAAATACCGTATCATAAGGTAATAAATGAAAAATATTAGTAACTAAAAAAATGATTAAACTTGCAATCATGATACCTATGAATCGGATACTTAACATATTGAAGTAAATCCTTAGTAACAAACGGGTTTCACCTGCTCCTGATAATCGCCTAACAAACATCTCTCTTTTATACTTTTCTACCCATGAAAGTATAATAGTAAATCCAGAAACAAATAGAAGAGTACTAAATCCAAGGAATATAAGCAACGCGTACCTTTGATTAAATAAATTAGTTACCCATTCTTTTTCCACTTTTTCATAACTAAATTCAGGATCCTTATTTATTTTTTGTATTGCAGTTAATAAATCTTGTATGAGCAGTTCACTTTTTTCTCCAGCGTCAATATAGTATTGCCCATTCATTGGTTCTGTTGGATTGGTTTCTAGTGAAGGAATAATACTTGCTATTACATTAGTAAAACTATCAAGGTAACCGACCACTTCATACTCCATTTGATCAAAATAAAAATAATTTTCTCCATTTTTAGTGATTTGATCATCTTTATTCCAAACATTAATATTAGCCGAGTTTTTTTCTACATTGTATATAGATGAACCTTCATTTGAATAGCTCAAGCGACTATCAGATGCTGGTATATTCTTATAAAATGTAAAATGATTAACTTGTCTATTTAACCATGATAATAAATCTGCGTTTGTAAAGTATATTTCCGTATCATTTTGATTCAGATTAATTCGATACGTGTGTTTATTAATAGTATTTGTCATTTTTTCCTCTACAGATAAAATCATAGAAATTCCACCAGCAATAACACTAAATACAATTAACGTAAAAAAAAGAGGCAACCATGATTTTTTGATTATATTTAGTATCATATTTACCTCCTTCACTTTTTCATTCATGAAATAATTTATTCATTCTGAGAACAACAAGACTTTTGGACAGTACTTTATACGTTTTTAAAGACTACAAACTAAACTACCAGACTAATATCTCCAGCTATAAGAAGTTTTAGCTTTTTGAAATGGATTGTTAAATTTTGATAACTTCTTCGTCCAACCGCCCTTTTTTTTATAATTGTTAGCAGCTTTATTAAATTTGCCTTCTTTTAATCTTACTTTAACTCCAGTTACTACCTTTTCTTTATTCGTACCATATAAACCTGTTCCTTTATGACCTATAGTATTATATCCCTGAATATAAACTTTCGTACCAGACCCCTTAGAAATATGCTGGTGCCCCAACCCTTGTACTGCAATAGAACCTGCTGACAATATTACTACTGCTACCAATGCTGTAACGATAATTGATTTTATTTTTCTCATCAACAAACACCTCCAGATTATACCATATATTTTCTGTAATGTAAATATTTTTAAGGGGGAGCGGTACTAAATCAAATAAAAAAGTGTTATTCTAGTTAGTACTTAGAGGCATACAATGTTTATTATCCCTAGCTTTTGAAGAGTGATTATTTTAGTGCCTCTCCGCTATTTAGTGCAGCAATATTCCTTTGATATCGGTTTCCTGGCTCGTCAATTATGCTCCCTAAGCTATGTGTCAAACCGACTACTAAAGTACAAACCATGACATTTGATTGAATGTGACAGGAAAAGGTAATCAAAAATTATTAATGGAACAGATCACTTTTTCGACTGACCAAATACGGGTATAGCTTTTTAATTTTTTCACATGAAATCATCCTTTCCATAGAAAAAGCAGCCTGTACGAATAATAAGCTGCTTTTCCACTTACTGAGCATATTCAAATACACCATTTGACGTAATAAGAAAGCTATCCTTAATTTCTATATCACGCCAAAGGCTTCATAATCAAAATAGTTTTGTAGATTAGCAGGGACTTCTCCTTCATTGTATTTACCGAGATTATTTATAAAAACTTGCATTTCCATATCATTTCACTTCTTTTCCTTAAAATAGGCACAAAAAAAGCAGTAAACAATAATTGTCTACTACTTGATTCATTAGGATATTAGCTTAAATAGCGGCTTTAATTTAAATCTGAAACTAACATTCCATACACTATGCTGATCCCTTTATTGTTCAGCTGTTCAAACGACTCATTTCGCAACACAAATACTGACTCGTTTTCAAAAAGCGCCATACCCTCCCCTCTCGTAATTCCCCCAGGGGTATTGATGTCAAATATGAAAAGTCCCTCATTGGTAATTGCATCCTTAACACACTTAAAACAGCTTTCTAGAGCATTAAGATCCGGAAGATGGTTTAGAGCATCGGCAGTAGAGGTAAAAAGATCATATTTACTTGTTACTTCAAATTCAGTTACATCTCTCTCTACAAGTTTAACCTTATCCCTGTACTCATCTAAATTTTCTTTAGCCACCGCAAGCATGTCTGCGGAAATATCTATACCCATACCCTGGTAGCTATTTTCAGCAAAGTTCAATAAAAGAGTTCCTGTACCACAACATAAATCTAGTATCGTATTATTATTTGTACCATTTGACTGCTCATAATATTTTAGGATTCCTTTCCCCATATCTTTTGCTAAACCAGTTAAATATTGATCATAAAATTCAACAAATACATCCTTGTATAGTTCAATTAATGTCTCCCCATATTCAATTCAGATTGAGTATCTAGTTCTTTTTCAAACCAGAAATTTTCACTGACAGCTAAAGTTGGTTCTATATTGACTACTTGATGCCACCAGTCTCGTGGAGCATAGATAATCTCTCCAGGATATTGTGTCACATAAATAGGATTAGCTTTATTAATCAAACTTTTCTTTTCTATATCCTCTTTGTCGAACATATCTATGTCTCCATTGTAAAGGTATGGTGTATCTTCATTTGAGAAGAAAACCCATTTTTTAGATCCGAATATAATTGCATTCCAAGCATGTGTGCTATTAAAGTCTTGATGAAGTGGAGTAGCTGTATTTTTAGAGCCTAAAAAGAACCACTTAAGTTTCTGTTCTTTCTCATCTACTCTTATCGTTTCACGAGTGAAAATTTCAGGTGGTGTGTACGTTTCTTCTAAATCTCCCTGCCCCAATTCATTAAAGGCCCAATCGCAGTACCAATTATCTGGATTGTTATCAATATTCTCGATATAATTTGAAAGCATGATTTGTTTAAACGTCTTCACTCCATCTATATCAGACTTTCTGATAGTTACTTTTCTATCACCATATACTTTATCGATATAATCCAATGTCCAATCTTTTGATTTCCAATCCTCCATGCCTCCCGTAAGAATTACAGGTTTTTTGTCAGCGAAATGTTTCATAAACCCATCGTAAGTTAACTCTTTTAAGGAAACTCTTTCAATTTGCATAAGTACCCTCCTGTTTTTATTAAATATTTGTTTTTACTTTTTCATTACTATGCAGCGTCTTTATTTTATAAAATTTGAACAGAGTGAAACAAGAAATAATAATGGAAGCAACACCTATTACTGTTAGTATCAGTGAGATATCTGCATAACCTGCAAGAAAACCTATAAGTGGAAACGCTAAGAACATTAAGATTGAGTCAAGCAAACTTATGAGGGACAAAAGTGTAGCTCGTGTTTTCGAGTTCAACTCATCATTTATAATTTTACTTGAAACAACACCAACTGCTTCAAACATGCAATTGATAATAATAAAAGAAACCAATAAGAAAATGTTATTTATAGGAATCAATAAGTACAAAAATCCAATGGTTAAGAACGTTATTATTAAAACCTTTTTTCCAGAGTATCTATCTGCTAGTTGTGGAGACAGAATTGAAACCACTGCTTGAATTATAGCCATACCAGCAAACAATAGTGAAATGTTTTTCACACTCATGCCCTGTTGGTTCAGTAATTCCTGACCGTACATATAAAAAACTGACGTTATGGCAACAAAAGTAGATATAGATATTACTAAAAATCTGAATGCCCCATTAAAAGTTATAAATTCCTTCGCTTCCCCTACGATGTCTTTAATAGAAGATACACCCTCATCTCCAGATTCAACTATAGAAGGTGGCTTTAAAAATAAGTTAATAATCATGGCAATAATCTGAGTTACAATCCCTGCGACAAATACATAGTTCCAAGATAGTTCCGAAAGAAATCCTCCCATAGCCATCGATAGGGCCAAGGCCGTTATGACTAATGCATTATAATAACCAATTGATTTACCATATTTATGTTCCAATTTCTGTTCTTTTAATGAGTCATATAACATAGCCTGATCCGTGCCAGATATAAATGACAATCCTATTCCATAAAAAACATGCCCTAGAAAGAACAACCAAAAATCAGTAGATACTAGGAACACACTAAAATAAAATATTAGAAATATGTGTCCCAGAAGTAATGCTCTTTTTCTTCCTATTTTATCTGAAATGACACCCGTGGGCATTTCCATCACAAACATGGTAGCACTGAGTACGGATTGTAAAATTCCAATTTGAAAAAGTGATAATCCCATACTGCTTAAATATAAAATCCAAATTCCTCTTTCAAAGAAAAAATTCCCCATGAACCCAGTAGCATAAAGTATGTTTCTATTTCTCAAAATTAAAACCTCCTAAATTGCAATATTAAGTGCAACACCTTTAATGATTCTGCTATATAGGGGGAATTTGTTGATTGTGTGGCCTAGAACCGTGTCTATCTCCAATGTCCAAATTCTTCTCTTGTTTCAATGGATTTGGGACGTTCTTCAATACTCATGCCGTGAACCTTGTTGTGCTTGGAGAATTTTTTTCCTTTGGTTGAACGGCGGAGTTTCATTTCCAAATCCATATTCACAATTGTTAATTTTCCCTCGTCAATCCAGTTATATAACGTCTTTGTGGAGGGGATGTATTCAAATTGCTCCTTCCTTTTCGCAATGCCAACAACTGCATCAGGAGACCACTTCTTTTTCAGGATTTTCTCTTCCGCAAATTTGATAAATTCCCATGCCTTCATGATAGTGGAATGTGATCCGCAATGACGGCGATTCTCTTCATAAACACGGAGGAAAATACTCCGTATAAGGTTTGCGAAAGGTATCTATTTGTTGGACGCTACCTCGTTTCTTTTCACGTGATATGGTACTTACGTCGCGCCCCATTTTCTTTGCAATATTCCTCAGTGACAGTCCTTGTTCTAAATATGCGGCAATTTGCCCTCTTTCAATATCGGTTAAATGTGTATAGGTACGCTTTTTCATGTTAGAATGAATTTGAGTCATCGTGCATTCCCTCCGCATGTTTTGTGTTTTGGTCAACCTAAACTATACGCGGAATCACGATGACTTTCTATTTTTTAAGCTGTTGCACTTAATTATACAATCGACCAAAATTAAAACCTCACCAATTTACTAATTTTCATAACTCAACTCTGCTACGGATAATAAACCAATTCTGTTCATTTTAAAACCTTTTATATGTGGGTCTTTTAAATACTGAGATTTCCCTAGGAATAAAGGAATATAATGAGTAGTAGATTCAAAACATCTTATCAACTCATCTCTATTTCTATTGTTGTACAAATCAACTAAATTTCTTCTCAATGAAGCACTTTCAATATCATTGATAAAAAACTTAAAGAAACTCGATAAGTGATCATAATTTGGAAGAAATAAATGAAGTTTTATATCATATCTGGTCTTATCCATGGTAACGTATTCTTTGAAATCCTCTACCCTTGTTATCTTAGTTTTCAATTCAAGATTCTCAAGCATAATCTTTAATCGATCTACTAATATATGGTTAGGGTAATAATCAGCATAAATTATGCTAACGGTATTAGTATCACCAGAGGCAAATTCAGGATCTTGATCATAGGTTACATTTTTGGTGATTTCTCCTAATAAATTGTTAATAGGTTTTAAATTTCCATAAACATGCTTTGAAACCTCAGACCTCGGATATTTATACATAATTAGATTTTTTAAACCAGTGTTTTTACGGTTAATTTCAAAAGAATAGAGTAATGATAAATCATATTCCTGAAAATCCTCATAATCTTTTACCCATTCATTTTCATGAAAGAATTGCGTATTGCATGTAATATCCACCTTTCCCTGCAAATATAAATGCATGCTCCGATAAATATCTTGATTCAGCAAAAACGTTAATAACTTTACACTACATTCGGTGGTCAAATGATATCTATCATTTCTTTCCAATGATATAGACGTATCAGTGGTATGCAACATTTTGTAGGGTCCGGTATTAATGGGAATACCTTCTCCAGTACTCGGTACAAGAAATTGCCCCTCTAGTACATGCTCAAAGTAATCTATATCGTGCTCTAGTTCAATACACATATTTTTATCATCCTCAATGTGTACTCCTAACTGATCCACTTCTACAACTTTTTTTATGTAATTCATAGCGCCCTTAATGGGAAGTAACTCTTTTTTATAGGGACTACCATTTTCCTTGTTCAAATGGTACAGAATAGTATTATAAATATCCCGTGTGGTTGCCCTATAACTGTCATAGAGTCTTATAAAGTATTTCCCTTGGGAAATATTCTTTTCAATGTGACAGTTAAAATCTGAGATTAAAGGCTCGTACATGGTACTCGCGACTAGCTTACTGTTATAGTCTATCGCCATCAATGGGTTGAAATTGAAAGGTAGAGAGTCAATTTCAATAATAACTTCCTCTTTACTTTTTTTAGCTGTACGTAGATTTTTCATTCTTTTCCCCTTCAAATACTCTTATGTCGAATGATAAATTATTAAAATTCAAGGAAACCTGCTTTTCGTAAGCAAATGGCTTTTTTTCTATCAGATAAAGGATAATGTTATGGGCCATTAAAGATGAGATTATACTATTAGTAGTACCTATTGATCCCTTTACAGGAGAACCACTATAATATTTTTTTATTAACGGATCATTTACAGTTTCAAAAGCTATTTGTTTTTCATAGGAATAACGATCTAACAAAGGGCCGAAAGATCCACTATAAATACCTAATCCCCCAGTAATGAAGGGTATATTACGCTTTTTACAATATAAATAGATCTCTTCCGAAATGTTAAAAGGCTGATCTGCCGCATTAACAATAATATCAATCGGAAAGTCGTTTAAAATATTCAAGTCCTTATGACTGAGTATTTGTTCATTAAAAGTAATAACATTTGAATCCTTGGAAATTTGCTCAATGTAACCTTTAGATTCACTTGTCTTTAATTTTCCGACTGATTCTAAATTGTACGTATATTGCCTGTTAAGATTATGTAATTCAACTTTATCGTAATCAACTAAAATATAGTTTTTAACCCCTGCGGCTACAAGATTTTGGAGAACCACCCCGCCTACTCCACCTAATCCTATTATTGCCACGCGACAATCTTCCAATTTATTCTGAAGCATATTAGGGTTGTCATCGTATTGCTCCCAATAAAATAGTTGCCTTTCGACATGTTGATTTTTATATTTATTCTCCCAAGATTCTATCAAAGCGTTTATTGCATTCAACTTCTCAATTAAATTTACTACATCATCATTTGGGATACAATTCCTCAATTCTTCAACAGCAGTACCTTTTTTTAATAAATCTATTACCTTCATAATAGTGTCACTCTTATTGATTTTTAAAGCTTTTTGATGAGAAATTAATACGTCATCTAGCAACTCTAAAACCATTACACTATCTTTAAATTGAATCTTTTTCAATTTAGCTAACCTCCTACCCAATTGATGAGGTATGACGAGAATCTCAATAAAGAGAATCTCGTCAGCCTATAAACTATCAAGTACGATGAGTAAGCATTTCTGCAGTGCGATCTAGTTCTAGTTCTTCGATTTTCATTTTATGTACCTCCTTTTTAGTAATTTTATGAACATTTTTATGTTACCACATAATAACTAGAATTATCAAATAATTCTAGTTATTTAATCAATAAAAAAAAGGATAAAATTCCGTGAACTAATTTTACTTCTTGGAATAAAGTTAGTTTACGGAATTTTATCCGTTTAGGAAAATATGCTAGATTGGGTATTGTTATCTTATTTTTTGATCATCCAAGAGGCGAAATTTTAAGTATTGATTCTGTAAACCAACATAAAAAAACTACCGCCTAACTTTTAGGGATGTGGCCTATACTGTTAAAAAATGCATTTACAGAACAACAATTGTCGTCCTGATAATTATTTAGGGATATTTTTACCAATTTTAGACGTAGCATTCTTTCTTCACTTTGAAGTTATTTGGGATAATTTGCTCTATTTCTTTTGTTAACTTTCTAATCGATATTTCTACGATACTATCTGTAAGCGATTTAACAATTGAATGGATTATTCCTTCAGCATTCATTTTTTGATTGCTATAATTGATCACAAATTGCTTCCCATTTTTTCTCCATATCTACTTTTTCGTTATATATTTGTTGTAATTGGTTAATATCTTTAATTTCCAACAGCATACTATCCAACTCAGCAATTTTTTCTTCTAGTAAAAGCAAATCCTTCTCTAATTTTTCATTAACCTTAGTTTTATTTTTAACTAGTGATTGATTTCTTACAGCATTTTCGGTCTCTTTTTCTCCACTTACTTGAAGTGAGTCTTCTCTTAATTCTGATATTTTTGCCTTGGCCCAGTTATAGTCCCCTTCAAAGCAAAAAACATTTTTTGCTTCAATCCAAAGAATCTTATCAAATAGTTTATTGAGAAAATAACGATCATGGGTTACAGCTAAAATGGTACCTTGATAGTCTTCCAGTGCTTCTTCCAATACTTCTCTCGATTCAATATCTAAGTGATTCGTTGGTTCATCTAGGATGAGCAGATTAATGTCCTGGTACATCAATTGAGCTAACCTTAAACGCATTCTTTCTCCCCCACTAAGTTGAGAGACTTTCTGGAAAACCTTGTATCCATAGAACATAAACCTTGCTAATATATGTCTTGCCTCTCCTTCTGTTACCTTTACCTCATCCCTAAATGTTTCAATAACAGTTTCATCTGCAATGGACGAAAAGATATCTTGAGATATGTATCCTATTTTGACATTGCTACCTACATGAATATTCCCTTTATCTGGTTCAAGTTGATTAAGAATTAATCTAATTAATGTAGATTTACCAGTTCCGTTTTCTCCTATTAATGCAACACGTTCTTGATAAGCCACTTCAAATTTAACTTGGTCAAATAATAGATCTTCATCAAAGCTTTTCGAAACGTTAGTAAGCTTAATAACATCTTTTCCACTTCGATCTGAGATATTCATTTCTAGGTTCATTTTTTTACGATTAATTACAGGTCGATTTAACTTTTCCATTCTTTCTAGTGCTCTTTCCATGTTTCTTGCGCGTCTATGGAGACTTGCGCTTGGAGGATTGGCTCTGTTCGCCCAATCTCTTAACCGTTTAATTGCTTCCTTCATCTTCTTAATCTTCTTTTGCTGCTCCTCGTAAGATTGAAATTCTCTTAGAAGTTTCTCTTCCTTTTCTTTTACAAACTCTGAAAAATTTGTGTGGTAAGTAGTTACTTCTCCATCTTCCAAATCAAGTACTCTGTTAACAACCTCATCTAGGAAATAACGATCATGAGAAATAATAAGAACAGTTCCACTATAATCCTTAAGAAAATTACCTAGCCATTCAACCGCTATTAAATCTAAATGGTTGGTCGGTTCATCCAACAATAATAAATTGGGTTCTTTGAGTAGCATTAAAGCGAGACCAACTTTTGTTTTTTCACCACCACTTAATTGCGAAAAATTTTGATTGAGTAAGTGGTTAATATTTAAACCCCGAGCAATTTTTTCAATATTGTATTCAATCTCATATCCACCTTCTAGATTGAATTGCTCCTGTAAATCCCCGTACCCCACAATGAGATTTTGTAGTTTATCTGAATCCGTCTCTATCCCCATTTCTTCCTCCAGTTTTCTCATTTTATCTTTTATATGGAGTAAAGGATAGAATGCTGAACTTAATAGACTTTTTGTACTTGTCTCATTATCAAAATCTGGAATTTGTGTAAGATAACCGATGGTTGATCCTTTCTTCCAGTGTATCTGTCCAGAATCAGGTGTTTCCTCACCAGCCAGTAAACGAATTAATGTAGTTTTTCCGCTACCGTTTCTGCCAACTAGACCAATTCTCTCTTTTTCTTTTACCTCAAACGATATATCCTCAAAAATATAGCTTCCTCCATACATTTTAGCTACTTTATTTACGCTACACGAAATCATTATTATTCCTCCTCGAAAATAAAAAATTAGGAGAAGATATGTTTTTCCTTAGGTGCTAATTAATCTCACTAAGTTAAGTCGGAAATTAACTTTCTATTTTCACTAAAGTATGAAAATGCTCTCCTTTTAATCTTCCTACTATCATGTGGGTTAAGAGATATTTTTCAGTGTTTTATCCTGGTATTCAATTTTCAACTATAATAGCAAATTGTGCCTGGCAAAAGTAAGATAATATATTCCAGAGTCCAGCCATAAAAACAGATAAATGTAAAAGATTATCCCACTCAGATTCATTAAAGGCTATGTAAATACAAAAAGGATTGAATTTAGTAATTAATCCTCACAGGCTATACTATAAGGATATCCAAAAGAGGAGAAAATTACAATTACCGATTTTCATTTTAAATCTTCATTATTTACATCTCTAAAATAGACCTTTCTTATTCATTCTCCTAGTTTTCGTTATATTCATAAGCTCTTAGGCTTTGTCATTTCTCTTTCTATTCACTCGCCTCTATAAGTAAGCGTCAAATAGCCCACACCTATCAT
>NZ_AVPG01000004.1 GCF_000775615.1 Pontibacillus litoralis JSM 072002 | reverse complement strand
ACCACTTCACCTCCATAGATTATAACAATCTGCATACATTGGATATTATCACCTCCGTAATAGCAGTAATTTGGTTAATAATAACGGTAATAGATATAATAATCAGGTGGAGGTTTAAGAAGCATGACAAAGAATAAGTATTGCTTTAATAATGCGGACGAGCTACGCAAATTCATGGAAACAGAAGTGGTGACAACTACAGAAGCTGTAGAACTAATTGGTTGCAGCAGGCAGAATATAAAGCAATTGGTTGATCACGGTACACTAGTGCCGATTAAGCAAACGCCGAGAGAAAGGCTATTCTTGAAGGAAGATGTATTGAACTATCACAAAAGAAAATAAAAATATTTATAAGACATCTCGAACTGGAGGTGTCTTTTTCTTTGTGACAAAACAAAGTCGAATACAACTGGAGGTGGGTGTTAATGTAAATGGACAAGCATAAGAAGGCAGAAAAAGACTATATTCAAGGCATGAAATACAAAGATATAGCTGATAAATACGGCGTTTCAATTAATACCGTAAAGTCCTGGAAGCGACGACATGGTTGGGAGCGTAACAAGGGTGCACCCAAAGAAAAAAGTGTGCACACAAAAAGAGGTGGGCAGCCGGGGAATAAGAATGCCGTAGGAAACTCTGGAGGAGCTGCTCCTAAAGGAAATAGCAATGCTGTTAAACACGGCTTATTCGCCAAGTACCTACCAGAAGAAACGCTGGAGATAGTAAACGAAATAGATAGTATTGCTCCATTAGACATACTCTGGATGAACATAAAAATGCAGTTTGCATCCATTATGCGAGCGCAACAGATTATGTTTGTTGAAGATAAAGATGATCTTACAGAAGTGCTAAAAAAAGAAAAAGATGGTGAAATGGTCACCGAAAAAGAATGGGAAATACAGTTCGCTTGGGATAAACAGGCGAACTTTTTAAATTCCCAAAGTCGTGCTATGGGCGAACTAAGAAGCATGTTGAAACAGTTTTATGAGTTGGCTAACTATGACGATGATAGGCTGTTGGAAGTTGAAAAGATGAGAGCTGTTATTGATAAGACGAAAGCCGAAATTGAAAAGATATCTACAAATGAAGAGTCAGGGCCAATTGAAATCATGATTAAGCGAAAAGGTGATTCATCATGATTGAAAAAGAAGTAAACCCACACTTTGAAGATTTTCTCTTTGACTGGGAACAAAAATTTCAGTTTCTAGTTGGTGGTTACGGATCCAGTAAAAGCTATCATGTAGCCCTAAAGATTATATTGAAACTCTTAGAAGAAAAGAGAACCGCATTAGTAGTAAGGGAAGTATACGAGACAATAAGGGAATCGTGTTTTGCGTTATTTGAGGAATTAATCATTGATTTGGAGTTGGAAAACAGTATTAAAGCAGTAACTTCTCCAATGCAAATACGTTTCCCTAATGGCTCTAAAATCATTTTTAAAGGGATGGATAAGCCACAAAAGTTAAAATCCATTCATAACGTGTCATTGATTTGGTTAGAAGAGTGTTCAGAAATTAAGTATGAAGGATTTAAAGAGTTAATTGGGCGTCTAAGGCACCCCGTATTAAAACTTCACATGATACTATCTACTAATCCAGTTGATGAGGGTAATTGGACATATTCTCACTTCTTTATCAAGAATAAAGCACAAGAAGACGAAGTGGTATTCTTGGATGATGAGAAATTATACGAAAAACGAACAGTTGTAGTAGGAGATACGTATTATCATCACTCAACTGCAGACGATAATCTTTTTCTTCCAGAGAGTTATATACAAGAACTTGAAAAAACTAAAGTTTACGATTTAGACTTTTACCGAGTAGCAAGGAAAGGTCGTTTCGGCGTGTCTGGAACTAAAGTATTACCGCAGTTTGAGAGCAAACCACATGATGAAGTTATGGCAGAAATCAAAGCTATTTACAGGCCAATGTATAGAGCAGGTATGGACTTTGGTTTTGAAGAATCATACAACGCTCTTTTAAGAATGGCTATTGATGATAAAAATAAGGTTCTCTATATCTATTGGGAATATTACAGCAAAAAGAAAGATGATCCTGAAATCGCCGATGATTTACAAGAGTTTGCTGCAACAAAAGAAAAGGTAAAAGGGGATTCAGCTGAACCCAAAACGATTTATTACCTAAGGAAACGAGGTCTCAATATTACAGGGGCATATAAGCCTAAAGGATCC
The DNA here is from genome assembly GCF_000775615.1 of Pontibacillus litoralis JSM 072002. GTDB lineage: Bacteria > Bacillota > Bacilli > Bacillales > BH030062 > Pontibacillus > Pontibacillus litoralis. The sequence goes on along the minus strand of NZ_AVPG01000004.1, from coordinate 129,936 downwards.
AGGTTGCAAAATACGAAAAAGGTAAAGAGATTTCACCGAATTGTTTGCTCTGATAAATGTCCTAACACCATCAGAGAATTAAAGAACCTAACTTACAAAAAAGATAAACAAGGAAACACCATATACGATGAATTTAACATTGATCCACATACCTTCTCAGCGGTTTGGTATGGCTTAGATGATTATGAGGTCGTTGACTTGAAAGACAAAAAAGAAAAAGTAAAGGCAATTAAGGAATTAGGTTTGTAAGGGAGTGAAAAAGGTGGCTAACAAGTTTGAAAAGGGATTGGATACAGACAATAGTCCTAAGAGGCGTTTTAGTAAAGAAGCAAATATTCAATACACCTATGAATCTACAGAAGAATTATTAAATAGCACTAAGGATTTATCTGCTATGATTGCCCATCACATTGAGCATCAACGTCCTAGATTGAGTGAGTTAGATGACTATTATCGAGGTAACAACACAGCGATTTCCTCGTTAAAAAGGCGAAAAGAAGAAGATAAAGCAGACCATAGAGCAAGGCATAACTATGCTAAATATGTATCGAACTTTATGCAAGGGTTCCTGGCTGGTGTACCGATTACAGTTAATCATAAAAATCCGGAGACACAAGAGAAGATAAATGACGTTAATAAAATAATCGAGAGTGATGCACTTAATTCAGACCTCATATTAGACTTATCTATATATGGCCGAGCATATGAATTACTCCATAGAAATCAATTTGATGAAACAAAAGTGTATCTATCGTCACCTTTAGAAACGTTTTTAATTTATGATAATACGATTGAAAAGAATATTGTAGCTGCTGTGAGGTATTTTGAGATCGGATATGGAGCAGATAAGAAAATAAAAGTTTTACTTTACACTGATCAAAAGATATTCACGTATTATACATCAAATTACGGAGATTACAAATTAACCTTTGAGAAAGAAGAGAATCACCCATTTGGGGATATTCCTGTTAATGAGCATGCAAATAATAGATTCCGACAAGGTGACTTTGAGGGTGTTCTTGATCAGATTGATTTATACGACTCAGCTCAATCGGATACAGCTAACTACATGTCAGATTTTAATGACGCATTGTTAAAAATAGTTGGTGATATGGACTTTGGACCAGAAGAAGCGAAAGAAATGAAAAAATCAAATATTCTATTTTTAGAAACAAGATCTGATAGTAGTAAAGCTGATGCGGATTACATTTATAAAAAATATGATGTAGCTGGTGCGGAATCATATAAAGGTCGATTGCAAACAGACATCCATAAGTTCACGAATACACCGGACTTGAATGATGAAAAATTCAGTGGCCAACAGACTGGAGAAGCAATGAAATATAAACTGTTTGGCTTAGAGCAAATTCGTATTAACAAAGAGCGGTTATTTAAACGTTCACTTAACAGGCGTTATAAGTTAATCAACAATGTTATGAGCTTGGCCAATGAAGCTAAAGCAGGAGAATTTGCTGGCGTAACTTATAAATTCACTCCTAATCTTCCTAAGAGCACTAAAGATGCAGTAGATATGTTTAACTCGCTTGGCGGTGAATTGTCAGAGGAAACGAAACTAAAAATTATCCCAATGATAGTTGAGAATCCAGAAGAAGAGAAAAAAAGAATTGAAGAAGAGCGAAATAAACATCGGGACGCAGCATCTAATTACATGCAGAATTGAGGTGATTAGATGCCAGAAGAAGATGAAAGCTACTGGGTGCAACGTGAAAAAGATAATATCAGCCGGGAACAAATGAAAGATGAAGACATCGTTAAGCAGTTAGAAGAGATTATTGGTGCAGCGTTAAGGGAAGCAGATAAGGAAATACATGCTTTCTATTCCCGGTATGCTAATAAATGCAAACTCACACCTAAAGAAGCTAAAAAGCGCATATCGGAGTTTGATGTGAAAGACTTTGAAGCAACTGCAGCTAGATATGTGAAAGAAAAGAACTTCAGCGACAAAGCCAACAAAGAACTATACACGTATAACACAAAGATGAAGATAAACCGTCAGGAACTGCTCATGCTCCATTTGAATGCTCATTTAACTGCTATGGCAGATGAACAAATGAAGATGTTCCATGAGTATCTAGAACGAGTAGGAGTAGATGAAGTAGCAAGACAAGCAGGTATATTAGGAAAAAGCTTGAATGTTACCAGAGGGGCAATAACAGCCATTGTAGGCGCGTCATTTCACGGTGCGACATGGTCTAGTCGAATATGGGGAGATATGAGTGCTCTTAGATCGCAATTAGAGAAAATTATTAATAGCTCTATCATACGTGGCGTGCACCCTAACCAGTTTGTTAAAGACATAAGAGAACAGTTTGACGTTACAACGTTTGAAGCCAAGAGACTTTTAATAACGGAAGCTGCCAGGGTTCAAATTGAATCGCAAATGTTATCATATGAAACGCTCGCTGAAGAAGAAGGATTTGAAGCTGAGTATCAGTTTGTTGCAAAGCTAGATGAGAAAACTTCGAAAACGTGTAGATCTTTGGACGGAGAAAAGTTTAAAGTGAGTGACAAGGTAATCGGTGTAAATGCTCCACCAATGCATCCATTTTGTCGTTCGAGCACACGTATGGTTTTAGGTGATTGGCGTAAGGAGATATTTGAGAAAAAGAAAGACACTTCTTCTTCTTTGGATAGTGAAAAAGAGAAGTTGAAAGTTAATTCTAACCATGAGAAAATAGAAGAAATAAGAAAAGTAAAATTGAAACAGTCACATTCTAACTGGATATCAGAAGAATTATTAACTGAATTAGAGAGTACGGGAGTTAAATATAATTCTGATGAATTGATAGCTATTACAAAGACCTCAAGTGGTAAACTAGTTTGGTTGGAAAAAGGGAATTCTAAAGCAGGCTTTGAGCACGTAATGAGACATGCAAATGAATTCGCTACAAAAGGGGTTAAATCAAGTGAAATTCCTGACTTGATAATGGAAGCGTTAAGTAAAGGTAAGCTGGTTGGTAAACAAGGACGAGGAAACGGAAGGCCGATATATGAAGTAGTCTTCAACGGACAAACTCACAGAGTTGCAGTTACTGTTGGAAATAATGGATTTATTGTGGGAGCAAATCCAAGATCACTAGAGTAGAAAGGTGGATAACATGAAGACTATTGAAATTTTTTTAGATTATGGATGTTATCCTATGTGGATATTTAATGAACAAGGTGAATTAGTTGATAATGATTTAGTTGAGGAACTTGAGGCCGATGGTGAGATAGATAAAATGCTTTTAGAAATCCAAAAAAAATATGACGAGTTATTTGAAGACAATGCCGTTAATTTTGAATTTAAAGGGTTTAAAGATGAAAATGATAGGATGAAATTTCTCAGAAATGTAGAAAGTACTATAACTCTATTAAAAGAAAAAATTGGAGATAAGTATTTGGTTGATAATAAGGTCGATGAAAATTCCATTTGAAAAGAGTCTAACTTGTAAAGCGCGCAGGAAATGAAACTGTGTGTTTTTTTTAAAAAAATTGTTTGAAAATAAAGTTGTCTTTGAGTAATAGATGTTAAACAGGCTTAGAAGTATACTATTTGGGCTTAAACAATAACAGGAATAATTATGAGGAAATAAGCACTGCACGGGCTGTAATTGACTGTACGGGGCTTATTTTTTATGGAATGAAGTGTTGTGCGTTAAAGACTAAAAAGGCTTATAAATAACTGGATGTTTTTTATCTATCGGGCATAGAAAACGCACTGATGAAAGGAGTGCATTAATGGTTATTTTTATTCCTAATACTCTAGGAGAGATATTGCAATTAAACGTATTATTATTTGCGCTTTTTGTTTTCTCTTATTCTATTTACGTTGATAGACGAAAATTGAAAGCAACAAAAAGAATGGAAGAGCAAGTGCAAAGGATTAACGGAATACTTGATAAAGATAAGGTTGAATGACGATATGAGAAATTAAGAGGAAGTGGAAATAAAAACGAGATAGGAGTGATTAAATGCCGAGAGTAAGAATTGAATTCGATACAGATTTACCCTCAGATGGGAAGGTATTTGTAAACGGCAAAGAAATTTCGCTCATAAGATACATTAACTTATACAGTTCTTGTGAAGATAGAACAAAGCTTGTTATTAGCAGGTTAATTGATGATGGCAATGGAAATCCAGTAACTGGGGAATATGGTTTTTTAGAAGAAACATATGATGTTTTCGAAAAGTTGAAAACACAAGATAAAGAAAACGGAAAAAAATTAGAAGACAAGATTTTATTTCCGTACAACTTTGATTAAGGAGTGATTAAATGAATTTTGGTGAAGCGTTAGAATGTTTAAAAGCAGGAAAAAGAGTTAGTCGTACAGGCTGGAATGGAAAGAATCAGTTTATATTTTTGATTAAAGGAACTGATTTACAAGGAACTTTAGGGTATGGGTACGGTGAATATCTAGGTGAACCTACAATAGTCGATGTGTTAGCCATCAAAACTACATCAAATCAAATTCAAATAGGATGGATAGCTTCACAGACTGACATGTTGTCGGAGGATTGGGAAGTAGTTGAATAACACCCGTCTTTAGCCAACAGACGTTATAAACAGGGCTTTTTATTATGCAAAAATCAATCGTACACGGGCATTCATAACTTAATAGAGTAAATACATTAAAAAGGTCGTAGATGGGCTTACATGGCGTGTCTGGGGCTTTTTTTTAATGCATTGAAATGGATAGTGAATAGTGCGTGTGTGGGGTAGGAGGAAAAGAAATGCTTAAAACAATAAAACCATTGAAATTGAATCTGCAGCATTTTGCGGAAGGTGACCCAGACCCAATTGAACCATTAGTTGATCCAAAAGGTGACCCAGGGAAGGAAACTTTTACTCAATCTGAAGTTGATAGTAAAATCAGCAAAGCTGTAGAAAGTGCTTTGAAAAAACAACAAGAAAAGTTTGAAAAGCAAAAACAGGATGAGATTAATAAAGCGAAACAAGATGCTGCGGAATATGCAAAGATGACAGCACAAGAAAAACAACAAGCTGATTATGAAAAACGCATGAAGCAGTTAGAACAACGGGAACGTGAACTTAATCAAAAACAGCTGCATTCAGAAATTGTAACTGATTTGAAAGAAGATGGATTGCCTACAGAATTTGCAGAATCGCTCATTCATTTAGGTGACAATGAAAAAATTAAAGATTCCATCTCCAACATAAAAAAAGTTTTTGATGAAGCTGTGAATAATGCAGTAAAAGAAAAGCTAAGACAAGATCCACCTGAAAGAAGTCAGTCGTTTAAAGGACACAAAAAATCAGGACATAACTCACGAGCTGATATGGCCAAACAAGCAAGAATCATATAGAAAGAGGAGGAAGTATTTTATGAGTAAAAAAATGAAATTAAATTTGCAGTTCTTTGGACAGCAAACGTTTAACCCTGACAATGTTATGATGAGCGATTCAAAAGATGGGGTTATTCCAAAAGAACAAGGCACCCTTATTATGCAAGATGTAATGCAGAATTCTAAGATTATGCAGCTTGGTGTTTATGAAGAAATGGACAAGCAAGAGAAAACCTTTGATTACTTTGCAGAAGGACCGGGAGCTTATTGGGTTAATGAAGGGGAAAGAATTCAAACTTCTAAAGCTAAATGGTTAAAAATCACTATGACAGCGAAAAAGCTTGGGGTTATCCTACCTGTTTCACGAGAATATTTGCAATACAGCATGTCCGACTTCTTTGAAAAAATGCGCCCTAAAATTAGTGAAGCATTTTATAAAAAGTTTGATGAAGCAGGTATTCTTAATATAAATAACCCATTCTCTCAATCTATTGAGCAATCCGTAACAAATGCAGGGCATATTGTAGAAGGGGAGATTACAGGTAGTAACATACTTTCCATGGAGGATCATCTGCTTGAGAGTGACTTTGAAGCCAATGCGTTTATATCCAAAAACCAAAATGCTACTGCTTTACGTCAAGCTACAGTTGGTGAAGGGAACTTGCAGCAACCTATTTACGATCGTTCTGCTAAAAAAATTGATGGTCTACCAGTTGTAAATCTTAAGTCTACGAGCATGAAAAAAGGCACTTTATACACTGGTGACTTTGACCAATTGTATTACGGTATTCCTTTTGATATCTCTTACAAACTAGCGGAAGAAGGTACTATCTCAACTATTACAGATCAAGATGGCAATCCAATCAACTTGTTTGAGCGAGAAATGGTAGCGATGCGCGCAACAATGGATGTTGCAGTGATGATTGTGAATGATAATGCGTTTGCTAAGCTGCAGCCTGCGTCCCAACCTGAAGCTTAATTAAAGGGAGGATAATTGTATGTATAGAGTTTTAACAAGCTTTAAAGATGTACACACACGTCATGCATATAAAAAAGGAGATAACTATCCTTATCGCGGCCAAGTGACTAAAGAACGTGTAGAAGAATTATCGTCAAGTAATAATGATTTGAAAGAACCAGTGATCGAACCTTTTAATGTTGTAATAGATGCTTCAGAACAAGAGAAAGAAGAATATCCTAAACACGTGGGTGGTGGCACTTATACACTATCAAATGGTGATAAGGTCAAAGGAAAAGAAAAAGCATTCCAGGCTGAACAGGAATTGAGGTAACTCTTATGACCATACTTGATAATATGAAAATTGTTTTGGGAATCAATGATGAACTACAAGATAAAGCGTTGGAAATCATTATTGCAAATACCACAGCGCATTTAAAATTGTGGCTGAAGCAATATACCGATTTAACTACCATACCAGAAGAACTGAATTTCATTATTGAGGAGCTATCTATTTCTCGTTTCCAAAGACGTGGAAGTGAGGGAATGAAATCAGAATCAGTAGAGGGGCATTCAGTCACTTATAAAGAGGATGACTTTGCTCCTTATTTGTCGATTCTAAGTGCTTACATTCCAAAACAGGAAGAAAAGAAGGGAAGGGTGGTCTTTTTCTAATGCGTTATACCGATAGAGTGAAGCTTCATAAGACACTAGGAAGAGGATACAACCCGGAGACTGGTAAGAATGAAGTAATAGTCGATGAAGGGGTGTTATTGCCTTGTAATGCTTCGCCTGTGACGTTAGAAAAGACGGCGGCGGTATTTGGTTCACTTAATAAAAAAGTCGCTACAGTGCGCTTACAACGACCGTATAAGGATTATGCAGATAAAGCAGTCATTGAAGGTCAAAAATATAACGTTCTCCGGCATATTCCTTATAAGTCAGAGAGCGTTTTTTATTTAGAAGGAGTAAGTGAATGGAGTTAGATGGATTAAATGAACTGCTTGCTCAATTAGAGCGTATGGATGAAGGCATTGAGGATGATGTTGATAAAGTTGTTAAATTTAACACCATCGAGATGACGGATGAAACACTAGAAAACGAAAGACAGAGGTTCGATAAGGGCTATTGGACAGGACACACGGCAAGGCATACGAAAACAATAAAAGTAGGTAGTATGCAGTATCGGACGATAGCTGGATCAGATTATGCAGCCTACTTGAATTATGGGACACGTTTCATGGATGCAACATGGTTTATGAGAGATTCTTTCTTGCTACAAAGAAAGAGGTTTTTAGAAGATCTAGATCGATTAGTGAAGTAGGTGGATAAATGCTATCACCCAAAATACAACTGTTTAATGTAGTATTTCAAATATCAACAGACCTCGGATACCAAACAATTGATTATGCTCCTGTTAGTAGCCCAGGACTTACTTATCCATTTGTACATGTTGGAGAATCTAACAGCACTGATGTGATTAATAATAAAGGGATTATTACAGGACGAATATCGCAGACGATACACGTTTGGGGCTATGCAAATGATCGAGCGCTGTTTTCAGGAATGATGGATCAATTAGAAACATCCTTAAGGAAACTAACTCGTTTAAAAAATTATTATATAAAGCTAGAGGAACTGCAATCTAATGAAATCTATGACAACACAACCAATGATAATTTGCTACACGGCATTATTCAAGTTGAATACAAACTAACATAGGGAGGGAACAAAATGGGGAAAATCGCAAACGGTGTACACAAGGTATTATATTTTCGTAAGCTTGGTGAGGCATCGGAAGCAGCAAAATTAGTGTTTCAAACAGAGCATAGTAAATCTTATACTAGAGACAGGGAAAAAACACAAACGAAAGATGGTGCAGTATCAGGGTCATCAGCGCTGGAGGATGAAGTGAGCATTACAGCTCTACAGTCGGTCAAAGACCCAACATTTACGATGCTGGAAGATTCAATTGTAGAGGATTTTCCGGTTGAAATGTGGGAAGTGGATTTAGCGGATAAGAAAGTAGATGACAGTGGTGCAGAGACTGTAACTCAATTCGCAGCAGAATATAGACAAGGGTATATTTCTGAATGGGAAGCAACGAATCCTACTGAAGATGACCCGGAAGTAGAGGGTACATTTATTACAGAAGGGATTAGACAAAAAGGATTTGTTACGCTGCCTGAAGGAGACATAGACACATTATCGTACGTTTTTCATGATGTATTAGCGGAAGATCCTGCAGATGATGGGCTAGGGGCAGTTAATCAAACAGAACCATTGGCTTAAAGAGAGGAGAAGTCCTCTCTTTTATAATTTCTAAAAAGGTGGAATTGAATTATGTATATTAACTTTAATGGCAAAGAGATTGAGCTTTCATTCGGACTTAGAACGTTAACGGAGATTGATAAAGAGCTAGGGTTTGAAATAGAAGGAGCTAGTTTAGGGGAAGGTTTAGAATTACTTATACCTAAACTACAGACAGGAAACATTGTCGGTTTATCTAAGATTATTAAGGCGGCTACAGCGCATGATAATAAGTCACCTAAAACGTATGAGGACTTAGAACAGGTTCTTGATGATATTGCGGAGAATCAAGGATTTGAAGAATTTGGAGAACAAGTGATTGAAGAATTGGGAAAGCGACCTATGACCCGAAATCTAGTTCCAAAAGATATGAAAACGAAAACTCAGGAGCCGAAAGAGGCTTAACGTATAACGAAATTGTTATCTATGCAATGCGTAAGCTTGGAATGGAACGATTAAGAGATGTGGAATTGATGACATTATCGGAGTTCCATTACAAACGATATGCGCAAGAATACAAAGAAATTGATGAAGAGTATAAAATGCATAAAATAGCTTTTCTTACAAGGAATGCGAGTGCGACTAAAAACACGGGCACAGAGAAGAAACCGAAAGAAGAATATGTCTTTAAAAGCTTTAAGGATTTCTTCGACTACGAAAAGATTTTAAAAGAAGTAGATGATGAGCTGGTTGGCGCGGAGAAAGAAGATTTCCCAATAAATCACCTATCCCCTGCTCAAATTGCACTTCAACACAACAGTAGAAAGGGGTGATGCAATGGCCAATTATTCGATTGAAGCTGAATTAAAAGCAAATGTAAGCAAATACCGAAAAGCAATCCAAGCAGCAAAAAGAGTGACGGAGAAGTTCAAACGAGAATCGGAAAGTGTAGAAGATACTGAAGTGGATGCTGATACTAGACCTTTACAGCGAAATCTTAAGAAGGCACGTGCAACATTGAATGCTTTTGCAAAAGATAAGACAAAAGCTGAAATGGAAATAGATGCAGATACATCAGAAGCTAAGCGTAAAATGGGCTTGCTTCAGAAGATGAAAACATCTTTAAATGACAAAGTTGTTATTCCGATAGAGGCTAGGGTAGATAAATTCCACAGATCTATGGACAGGATTGCGAACACTATTCAATCAGTTGGTACTGTTGCAGGCAACGCTTTTAAAGGTGGATTAATTTCAGTCTTGCCGGCACTATCTCCGATTATTGCTAGTTTAACTGCTGCGCTCGGTGGATTAACGACCTCATTTGCGGCAGCTGGAACAGGAGCTGTTGCTTTTGGATCAGTCGCTACTAGCGCTCTAAATGATGTCTTTACAGCTAATGGAGATATTAAAAAATTACGAGAACAATTAGCGAATACAAGTGACTTAGAGGAACGTGCAGAGATAACAAAACAGATTAAACAAGCTACGGCAGGGTTGTCCAAAGAGCAGCAAAAAGGGTTAAAGTCACTTCAATCATTCAGTAAGTTCTGGAGTAAATTCGCAAAGCAATTCGAAAAGCCAGTAATGGATATTTTTGTTCGCAGTTTAAATGGATTAAAAAAGCTACTAAAGCAGTTAGAGCCGGCTTTTCAGGGTGCAGTTAAAGCGGTTGATACACTTTCTAAGAGTTTAAGTAAATCAATGAAAACGAAAGAGTTTAAAGAATTTATTTCATTTTTAAATGCAAATGTTGGTCCAGCGATGATCGCTTTAGGTAAAACTTTCGGTAATGTCATGCAAGGTATTATGAACTTAATGGTTGCATTTGGTCCTTTATCTACTGATATGCAAGGAGGATTAGTAAGTCTCACTAAAAAATTCTCAGACTGGACTGCAGGATTAAAAGATTCTAAAGCATTTCATGACTTTATCGATTATGTAAAAGAGAATGGCCCAAAAGTAATCGCACTAATTGGCAACATCACCGCGTTTCTTATTGAATTAGGAAAAGGCATGGCACCATTAGGTTCAAAAATATTAGATATAGTGAATGCTTTTTTAGAGTTTACAACAGCCTTAATGGATAATCACCCGGCAATTGGCCAAGTGGTTGCAGTTGTATTGTCGTTAAGTGGAGTACTTATGGCTTTAATACCGTTTATACTGCTAACCAAGGCAGCATTTGGTGGTATGGCCACTGGAATATGGAAAGCCACTGGTATGATGCGGGCTAAAGTTGTCACTGGTGTAAAGATGATGATTGCTTCACTGAAAAATTTTGTGGTGCAGACCTTTAAGACAGTAGCTAATTTCATAGCGGGTTCAGCAAAGTTTATCGCCAGGTGGACAATGATGGGGGTAAAAGCACTTTTTAACGCTGGTCGTATGGCATTAGCCTGGACAATAGCTACGGGGAAAAAGATGGTTGTAGCTATAGCAAAAATGATTGCAAACTCAATTATATTTATAGCCAGATGGACTTTGATGGGCGCGAAGGCAATATTCAATGCTGGTCGCATAGCGTTAGCCTGGACAATAGCTACAGGGAAAAAGATGGCCATCGCTTTAGCAAAAATGATTGCCACGTCAATTAAGTTTATCGCCAGATGGGCACTTATGGCGGTTAAATCATTATTTCATGCCGCCCGAATGGCTGCTTCTTGGTTTATTGCTTTAGGTCCTGTTGGTTGGGTCATTGCAACTATCATAGGTCTTGTCGCTCTTGTAATCGCGAACTGGGATAAAGTGAAAAAATGGACGATTAAGACGTGGAATAAAATATCATCTTGGATCGTTAAAAAGGTATCAAAAATCTGGAGCTATATACAAGATAAGTTTCCGGCGATTGCATATGTTATCAAGCAATATACAACGATGGCTTGGAACATCATTAAATCTATTTGGACGTTTATTAAATCGTTCTTTAGCAGTGTATTAAAGTTTATTAAGGCACTTGTTAAAGGTGATTTCCAAGGCATGAAGTCTGCAATAAGCAACATCACAAGAGCAATATCTACTTTAATAAAAAGTATCTGGAACAGTATAAAGAGCTTTTTTAGCAGTATCCTAGGTAAAATCGTTAATAAAGTAAAAAACAAATTTAAGGATATGTTTGATGCAGTTATGGACGTAGGAGACAATATCAAAGAAGGTATCGAAGACACTTGGGACGGAATTAAAAGTTTCTTTGACAACTTTTCTTTGTACGAAAGTGGTAAGAAGATTATTAGTAGTTTAGGTGACGGTCTTATAGCAATGAAGGACAAAGTAGTAGGTATAACAGAAGATATTGTCGGTGCTGTGCGAGACTTTTTCCCGTTTTCCCCGGCAAAAACTGGACCATTACGGGATATTCATCGTATGGACTTTGCCGGACCTATAGGCCAATCTATTAAACGAGCGAAAAAGCCTATTCAAAGAAAAACAGCAAAACTAGCAGAAGTAGCCAACAACAGCATCAGACCCGATATGCAGATAAGAAGATCACAAATTACTTCTAGCTTAAGAAGTATTAGGCATAGAAGTGTGGCTCAAGTACAAACGGCTGTGAATACTGATGTGAACTTAAATACAAAGCAACCAGCCTATATAAATGTGAGAATAGGTCGAACGAAATTTACTGAATTTGTAGAAGATATTACTGTAGAACAAAACAGAAATTTCAATATAGAAAATAGTTTTAGAAGATAGAAGGTGCTTTATATGTACGGTTTTGTAGATATTAATGAACGAGGTACATCGGGTGCCTCTCTATCCATACAAACCTTTTTTAATAATATAAACTTAGACGAAACATTAACGGATGAAAACGGAAGCTTCACAACTTTGAGCGTGACAGGGAGAGGGAATATAAAGCAAAGGATTAACTACATCGATGTTCCTCATATGGATGGTGCATTAGAGTCGAATGACTTAACTTTAGAAATGCGAAGCATCGAGGTTAAATACAAACTGTCTGATAGCACAAATGAGGGGTTTAGGGAGCGTATAGATTGTTTAAATACTTTGCTACAAGGATCTAAGCAACAGCTATCATTCACCGATGAGAGTGTATTTTATTACGCAACTTTAGAACAGAATAACATTCCAGAAGAGCAATCGAATGAATTAATTTGTATGTTGGTCTTTTCTTGCTCTGACCCATTTAAATATGGGCAGGAAAACACATTTGATTTTGAATCCGATGTACTTACGATGCACTATGAGGGGACAACTGAATCGTCACCAATCATTGAATTGGATGTATTAAAACCGTCTACTTTTGCTATGGTGCAGAATCAGAATGAAGAATATATGTTAATTGGCACCCCAGCCACAGATGATGTAGAGATTGTTGATAGTAGAAAAACTATATTACAAGAGAACGGTAGCACACTAGATGCATGGATGAAAAATCCTACTCGTATAGATGGTTGGATTGGTAAGGTTACAGGATCCTTTGCACATGATGGCACAGGGATATTAGTTGAAAATTTCGGGACAGGTGATAAAATGCACGGTCCTGCGCTGATAAAAGAGATTACGCCTACTCAAGACTTTGAGATAGAGTCTACTTTTGACATCATATCGAATAAAGAAGAAGACAACTACCGAATGGAATTTTACATGTTTGATGAAGCGTTGAACATGATAGGAAAAATGGGGATTAATGATAATAACAGAAACATCACTCGCAGAAATGGACTTGCTCGTGTTGGTGAATATGAAGATAAGTATACACGATATCTAATAGGTTCCGGTAATTATCAATACGACAACTTGAAAAGAGTAGCTCTTATGTATTTGCGAGTTAAACGTGTAGGTAAAAAATTCACTTTTTATATTGCGGAAATAAGAAACGGCAAGCATTACGTCCCACTAACAAGAACATATACAGACCAGACAGGTGAGTTTCAGAATCCACTTAAATACATTCAAATATATATTGGTAACTGGAAGGACAGAAATCGTACATTCCGTACTAGGATAAACTATATTAATGTGTATGAATTAGCGCAGGAAACAATTGACCAAACTCCTTACATTGTTTATCCAGGAGACACTGTGACGTTTAACCATTTTAACAAACAGCTCTTAATAAACGGTGAAGACCGCAAGGACCTCAAAGATTTTGGAGGATCCTTTTTTAATTTGAGTAAAGGTGAAAATCAGCTAATATTACACCCAGCTAATAGCTTTATGGGGAGATGTAAATATAGAGAACGATATAGATGAGGAGGGAGGCTATGATACATGCAATAGATGGGCAAACAGATCAAATAGTCGGTATTATACCTAATGAAGAGATAATTGAGGATGTTTATAAAAGATCATTGAAAGATACACTGGAGACTTTTAACTTTACAACGTTTGCCGATAAATCATATTCCGAGTACCTTGGTAAAAGGAACAAAGTTATCATACAAGACGAAGATGGACGTTTCCGTGAGTTGCTAATACATGAAAGTGGAAAAATTCATGAAGATAGTTTAGAGATGAACGTTTTTTGCGTCGGAAGCTATCAAGTGTTAAAGAAATCAGCAGTAATAAAGCCTCAGACTTTAAAAAAACAAACACCAGATTCAGCGGCTGGAATAGCGCTAGATGGTACAGAATGGCAAGTAGGTATTGTTGAAGGTACGGGAGTTAGAACGTTTCATATCAAGAAACATACAAACCCTTATTCGTTATTAAAACGTATTGCAACTGAATTTGATTTAGAGTTGGATTTTCGCATTGAAACAAACGGCCATAAAATTACTGGCCGATATGTGGATCTAGTGCAACAAATAGGACAGTGGCGAGGTAGAGAGGTTGAGTTCGGCAAGGATTTGTTGCATATAAGCAGACGTGAATTAACGGATAATGTCTATACTGCACTTGTTGGACTAGGTCCTGAAAAAGACGATGGAACACGATTAGAAATCTTTGTTGAGGACAAAGAAGCATTGCAAAGATGGGGCAGACCTGATCCAGTGACGGGTGAGTTACAACACATAATTGGTACTTATGAGCCTCAGTCGGATGATCAAAACATGTCATTGGATCGTTTGCGTGTGCTAACAGAAAATGAATTAGAAAAAAGAGTGAATGAAGTTGTAGAATATGAAACGACCATTGCTGATTTGGAAAATGTACCAAATATGCAAAATCAGAAAACTCGTTTCGGAGACACATTAAGAATTAAAGATACTAAATTTCACCCTCCTTTATTTTTGGAGGCACGTGTTTTTGAGATGTCTGGAAGCATTAAGAGAAGAAAGTGCAAAAAAATAAAACTCGGTGATTATATTGAATTTAGCGAGGAAGAAGTTCAATCTGTATGGGAATCATTACGCGACGAAATACGAAAAAGGCTTGCAAGAATGCTTATCACTACAATTGCTTCTAGCGCTGGGGAGACTTTCAAAAATGGACTAGGTACTACAGATTTAACTGCCCAGGTATTTCTTAATGGAGAGGAAGTTGATGAAGAAGGTGAGCTGTACGGCTATGTTTGGCGCAAATATGATAAGCATGGCCTACCAGTTTCTAATTGGAACAAAAGCGGAAAAACAATCACAGCAACAGCTGAGGAAATAGATGAAAAAGCAGTATTTGCTTGTGAAATTGTTTTAGAGCAAGTAGCTTCAATTGGCAGAATCACCGTTACAAATATATTTGATGGAGAACGTGGCCCTCAGGGTATACCAGGTTCACCTGGAAAAGATGGTCAAAGTTTATACACATGGATTAAGTATGCCGATGACGAGAAGGGTGGGGGGATGTCTAACTATCCTGAAAACAAGCCTTATATCGGTATTGCTGAGAATAAGTCAACATCAAATGAGAGTGATAATCCTAGTGACTATAAATGGTCAAAGGTGCTTGGCCCAAAAGGTGAACAAGGCAAAGAAGGTCCACAAGGCATTCGCGGAGAAGATGGCCAAGATGGAATGCCTCGATATACATGGATAAGATATGCCGATGATGAAAAGGGTAATGGTATGTCTAATTTTCCAATTGGTAAGAGTTATATCGGTATTGCTACAAATAAATTGACCGAGCAAGAATCAAGCAATCCCGGTGATTATACTTGGCAAAAGACAAAAGGCGAACAAGGCCCCCAAGGCTTACAGGGATTGCAAGGTCCACGAGGTAATCAAGGTATACAAGGGCCTAAAGGTGTCGATGGTAAGCCGTCATATACTCATATTGCTTATGCGGACACCGCAAGTGGTGGCGGTTTCAGTCAATCTCCTGCCGGTAAACTATACATGGGTGTATATGTAGATGATAAGTCTCAAGATAGTAGCAATCCTAGCGACTATAAATGGTCACTGATCAAAGGTGCTGATGGCGAGGACGGCATCCCGGGTAAACCTGGTGCGGATGGTCGTACCCCGTACTTGCATATAGCTTATGCGGATACAAGCACAGGCGGAGGATTTAGCCAAGACCCGACAGGTAAAGAGTACATTGGTACGTATACCGATTTTAAGCAAGCTGATAGCAACAACCCTAACGATTACAAATGGCAACGGGCTAAAGGGGATAAGGGCGATAAAGGTCCGCAAGGTGTACAAGGTCCGCGAGGCAAGGACGGTCAAACGCTATATACGTGGGTAAAATATGCCGACACTCCAACGTCTGGTATGTCTGACAGCCCAACCGGTAAAGAGTATATCGGATTAGCGTACAATAATACGTCTCCCAGCGAGAGCAGTAGATACAGTGATTATAAATGGTCGCTTGTAAAAGGTGACAAAGGTGTACCTGGAGCACCAGGTAAAGACGGTCAAACTACTTATACATGGGTAAAGTACGCAGATGATAAAGACGGCAACGGCATGTCGGATGATTCGGAGGGTAAGCGATACTTAGGGCTTGCTTATAACAAGACAACAGCTAATGAGAGCAGCAATCCATCTGATTATAATTGGAGTCCTTTGTATGATAATGTCCGACCGGGTGTGAGAAACTACATCTTAGACAGTGTTAATTATCCGTTGTCTCCTTATAAAATCTCCACAACAAAAACCATTACAGAAGATGCAACAGTACCATCGGGATATATAGCTACATTTAAAGCTGCTAGAGATAATGATAGTGAAACGAATGAAGGTGCTTTCTTTTTACCTATTAAATCTAAAGCTCCTAAGGCAACATCATTTGGAGAAAGATATATGTTTTCTGGTTATATCAAAGGGAACAGAGAATTTAATGTGAGAGTTTTAGGGAATAGTTCTAAAATGATATCTAGAAATATTAGTAAAATAACAACAAACTGGTTTAAATTTGAATGTGTATATGAGATAACTGACGAAAACGCACCGAACTATAATATGCACTTTTGGATTTCCGATTTTAATATGGGCGATGAAATTCATTTTCATTCAATTAAAATCGAAAAAGGCAACATCGCCACCGACTGGACGCCAGCACCCGAGGATGAACGAGCATACGCCGAATATATCGCCAATCTAAAGGCGGAAGCTGAGCGCATTAAAGCCGAAGCATACGCAGACGGAATAGTAACGGCGGAAGAAAAAGCACGTATCGATGATGTACAGGCTAAGCTTAAGCAAGCGAAACAGCACGCTAACGACGTGTCAAATCAAGCGGAAAATAACGCTAAAGACCACGCCGATGCAGTAGCGAAAGCGAAGGCAGAACTTGCAAAAACGCAAGCGAAGGCTTATGCGGATGGCAGGGTAACAGAAGAAGAAAAGCGAGCAATTGCAGATGCTGAAGAAAAATTACGCTTAGCAAAAGAGTATGCCAATACGCAAGCTGATGAAGCTGAAAGCAATGCTAAAGGCCATGCTAATGCAGTTTCAGAAGCTGCATATTTAGACGCAATTAATGACGCAGAAGAATATATGGAATCCAACGGAGTAATGCAGGGGGCAAAATATAACGGTGTAAGTATTACGAATGCTGATGGATTTGTAACAGCAAGAGGCGATGGTTTGGTACGCACTGTAATGAACAGTACGCTTGGATACGTTATACAACGTAGATCCAGTAAAGCTTCCCCATGGCAAAACGTATTGTATTTTGATACACAAGGAAATGCAAAATACGCTGGCGATATCCAAGGATCCAATGGTGTATTCGGTAATGTTACAGCTGTAGATGGCGATTTCTTTTTACAAGATGAATTTACATCTACAAAATATATAATATCGCCTAAACAAAATAAGATAAAAGACCATTCGTTCGAAATGGTTAAAACTGGTGGAGGTGTTTCAGCAACATATAACTGGTTAGATATGGCTCCAAATTCTAGGCAACCTTTAGTGGGTTGGAGAATAGGTGGAGGAGATCCTAGAGTAGCGGCAGTGCTCGCACCAGACGTGGCGGATGCTCATCCTATGTTAGGAGCACAGTCTATTGTCGTTAAGAGTGGCAATTTTGTTCAGCAGCTCGTTACTGGAATATCACCTAGTACAACTTATACCCTTTCAGGTTTTTTTAAACGTCAATGGAAGGTTATGTCTGGTGGAATACCTTCTTTTACAGTTTGGCATGCTAATGCTTTCGGAGCTAAAATGACGAGAATAAAGGTAGGAAAGTTTAGCAAAGTACCAAATGATTACTCTGTCGTTAGACATTCTATGACGTTTAAAACTCCTAGTAATTTTGCTACTGATGATACACTAATGGTTGTTGTGTGGGCGGATACAGATCGTTGGGTACAATGTGATGGGGTTCAACTAGTAGAGGGTAGATATCCTTCTGCGTACTCGCATGAAGATTCTATTTGGGATACTCTTAAAGGTGACTATCCTATAAGAAGCAAAAAACAAATATTATGGTCTGGTTCTGTTTATTTGACAGATGTAGCAAATATAAAACCAGATAAAAATATACATGATTGCGAAAACGGGTGGATACTAGAATGGGCTAGAACAGGAAGGAATGTAGCAGTTCAGCATACAATTATACCAAAAATGGCAATTCAGCGAGGGATGGATAGTATTCATGATATATTTACTTCATCTTTCTCTGGTTCTAATGTTAATGTTACAGGTAAAATCATAAACGCTAGCTATAATAAGTTAACAGGTAATGCGATGAACGACAACGGTGGAAATAACTCTAATAGTATTCAATTAAGAGCGGTATATGAATTTTAAGGAGGTGAATGTCGTGATTATGTACACCGTTTTAGACCAGGAAAGCAGGCTTCATGGCATTTCCTCATCTTCTCTTGGGGAACAGTCTATTAAGGTTGATGTACATGAAGATCATGAGGTGCTAATAAATCCGTATATATACCGTTTGGTGAATGGCGGTCTTGTTCGTGATGATGAGAAGCATTTAGAGGAACAAAAAGATATGAAAAAGGAAGAATTAAAATATGAATGTGAATCAAGTATATTGCACGGTTTTGTTTCACTAAACGGCAATCATTACAGATATAACAGCTATGATCAAATGAATATGCTTATGCAGTACCAAGAATTAATGATGGATAGTACGATAGATCATGTTTATGTTGATACCGAAAATAACGGAACCATAAAGCACACAAGAGAAGAATTTATACAAGTATACGAAGAAGCAAAGAAACACAAAGATAATCAGTTAACAAAGTATAGGGAGATGAAGAGATATGTAGATAACTTAGAGACGGTAGAAGAAGTACAAGCAGTTACATGGGATACCTATTAAAACGCTGAATAGGCGTTATTTTTTATGTTAAAAACCAGGAGGATTGGTTATGAATGGACAAGATAACATAGACATTTGGAAAGCTACAACCAGAAACGACGTGGATCACATTGAAAAAAGAGTATCTAATCTTGAAAAAGATGTGGGGATATTGAAAAGCAACGACATTAAACAAGATGAAAAAATCA
The DNA here is from genome assembly GCF_000775615.1 of Pontibacillus litoralis JSM 072002. Taxonomy (GTDB): domain Bacteria; phylum Bacillota; class Bacilli; order Bacillales; family BH030062; genus Pontibacillus; species Pontibacillus litoralis. Next base: position 110,595 of record NZ_AVPG01000004.1, on the reverse strand, counting down.
CATCATTACAAACTACACTAACATCCATACAAGATGATACAAAGTGGATTAGACGCATGATTACAAAAGCAATTATTACTGCCACGATAACAGGGGTTATTGGCGGTGTGATTGCTTTGTTTTTTGCCAAATTATAATTGGGAGGATTTTTTATGAAAATCAACTGGAAAGTACGTTTTACCAACCCTATATTTTACGCTCAATTGGTGCTATCTATATTAGCGCCAATTTTAGCTTATGCAGGCTTATCCTATGCAGATTTAACTACATGGGGAGCGTTATTTGATGTGTTAAAGCAAGCTGTAAGTAATCCTTACGTGTTGAGTTTAGTTGTTATTAGTTTATATAACGCTGTGGTAGATCCAACTACAAAAGGTCATAAAGACAGTTTGCAAGCCCAGACATATAAAAAACCTAAAAAGGATGTGGCGTAAATGACAAAAGTAGTAGCAATAGACATTGGACACGGATCTAATACATTTCCGCCTAGTAAGGGAGTGTATAAAAACGGAAAAGAATATGCAGAGCATGATTTTAATTCTAAGCTTGGGGTAGAGTTAGACAAACTACTAAAGCATAACGGATTTAAGATGTTGATGAAACAAAAGCCTTTTAGCCCTGACGTAGGTTTAACCACACGAACCAATTACTATAATGCAAAAGGCGTTGATCTAGTTTACTCTCTACATGCTAATTACAACGTAAACTCCGATGTTAACGGGCGTTGTGTGTTTTATTGGCATACAGCAAATGATGCTAAAGAGTTAGCTAATATTATTGTTGACGAGATTAAAAAGGCTGGTTATTCTACGCATGGTAACGGCTTACATGCATCTAAACCTAATAGCTGGACAAATCTGCACATATGCCGTGAAACGCATATGACTGCTGTTTTGGTTGAAAATGGCTTTATGTCTGGTGACAAGGACTTTGAATTAATTTTCGGTAGTAAACAAAAGCACTATGTAAAAGGTATGGCTAGAGTACATGCTAAGGCTATTTGTCGTTATTATGGAGTTAGATTTAAGGATTTGGATGGCACAACCGTAGCTGATAAACCATCTAAACCAAGCGACAACATAAAAGTAGGCGACAAGGTTTATTTAAGTAAATCAGCATCTAAATACGTTACTGGCCAAAATATACCGAGCTATGTCAAAGGCAAAACCTACACGGTACAGCAAGTGAAAGGTAATAAAGTCCTGCTTAAAGAAATCTACTCATGGGTGTATAAGTCTGATTTAGGTAGCATGTCATCTGGTGGATCCAGTAGCAATGCTGAGTATGTTTATCTACCTTCCGGTGCATCTAGTTGGCGCTTTTATCCGACTAATGTAGCTCCTACCAAAGGTAACGAAAAAGCATTTCTTAACCCTAGAAAATTTGGTGGATTGAAATACAAGGTGTTAGGCAAACCACAAGCACATGTTGTTACTATTCAAACGAGCGATTTTGGTAAGGGTAATATTTATGTACATCCTTCGACTGGCGCTTTAATTAAGTAATAAATAAGCCCCGTCCTTAGTTGGATGGGGGCTTAAGTTATTTTTCTTGGTTAAGAACGTATGTTCTGTTATAATTAAACCATGAAAAGAAGATATTTATTATTAAAAGAAGGACAATAGGCCCTTTTTGTCGAACTGGGGAGTTTAGACTAAAGAGGGGGAGTTTATATTATGGTTTTGAATAATAAAGACAATTTTGTTAATAAGCTTAGTGAAATTGAAGTGGAAGAACTCGAAAAAGTTGATTTGAGCGTGTTCTTAGTCTCAAAAGTTAGCGAGACTGATGCTTTATACAATGTTAAAAGAGAGCAGTTGGATTTAAATCTTATGCAGTGGGTTAAAAAAAATATAAAAAAAGAATTAAACAATTTAAAATATAAGGATGAAAACGGGAAACAAAAGTTTTTTGTATCAGAATATAACGATGAGCTAACTAAAAAAGATTATATTGCGAAATTAGACCTTAATAGCGATGAAGCATTAAAAAATAAAAAAAATAAATTAGTGCAGTCCTTAAATCGATGTTCTACAGTTGAGGATAACAATGTGAAATTTCAAGTAATTAAATTGACTTTACATAGTGAGAGTGCTTATTTTATATATTACAGAGGAGTGAAATTGTCAGCAATGAACAAAAAGAGTGTTAAAAAAATGCCAACTGTTAGGCATAGAAAACACTTGACGATTCAGGAAGATGATGTAATAGAATTTGGTGGGAAAATAGAACTGATTATCTTAGGCGACCTTTTATTTGTAGCCAGTCCAAGAACTTTGGAGTTTACATTCGATTTCGATGATAATATTTCAAGAAGGAAAGAAGAAAATCTTCAAGCTATAACAAATATGAACTTTTTCGATGAAGAATCAAACATCAGTGTGTTTGTTGAAAAATCATCTCACTATATGGTTTCTAGAAGGCTAGCAGGAATAAAAGAACCTACTTTAAAAGCGCTAGAAAGTTCTTTTAAAGAGAGATGTGAAGAATTAAAAAAAATTAAAGAGGACATGCCATCGGATAAAAAAGAAAAGGAAAGTTATGTGAAAAAATACGAGGTGTTGTGGCCTTTGTTTGATCACATCGATGTAATCGAAAATAAGGTAAGAATAGATTCTGAAAAATCTATAGAACCACTATTATATTTCTTTTCGGATAAAATAGTAGAATCCTTTCTAACAAAAGAACTAAGAGAAGCTTTTTAGGGAGGGATTTTAATGAAAGGTTAGATATTTATGTGGGGGAAATCTGAACAAATAGTACTTTGGATAATAACCTATATTCCACTAATTTTAATCATGATCTTTCGTTTTATTGTTAGTAATGGTTTTATTAATCTAGATAGCTGCACAATCACGATATTTGATAAAGATATTGATATAAACAAAGTTATATTGGAAGTTTTTTTTGTGATTATTACGTTAGTAATTTCTCTTGTTTTATACAAAATTACGATTAAATACCTTCTTTCCGGGTATGAACGTTTATTAGTGCAAGGTGGAAAAGGTGAAGATTTTTTTATAAGAGATATTAAAGTACTAAGTGCTAATGATTATTCATTTTTTCTGTTAACTTTACTTTTACCTCTAGTTTCATTAGATCATTCATCTTTTATAAACTTATCAGTTTCTTTATTAATAATTTTTTATGTAATTTCTATATACGTTAAGACTGATGCAATAAGTGTTTGTCCTCTATTTTTCTTTTCTGGTAGAAAAGTCTATAAAGGAATAATTTCTACAGGAACTAAAGAACAGGAAGCCAAAGACCCTTTGTTAAGAAAAGAAGTTATTATTATCATGAAGGAAAAAAATTTAACACTTAGCAGGAAAATGAGAGGAGAAGAGTTAGTAGGGAATGTTTTTTATTTAAGTAAAATAGAAAAAAAAGATGGCTATAATTAATAACCTTAATGGATATAAAAAATGAAAAAACCCCTATCGTTTATAAATTCGGTAGGGGATTTTTTCTTTTTGCTTGTTTATTAATTCCAATTGCGAATATCTCTTTACAAACCACCTAATATCCAATATCATAAGAACAAACGTTCGTTAATGAGGTGTTGAAATGCTAAAAGATAGAGGTAATATCAAATGGACTAGCTTAATGCTTCCAGAACACGTAGAGCAGCTAAAAAAAGTTTGGAAAGAAGATGAAAGAGTTACAAAGGGTGTACTTGCAGAAGACGAGGCTATGGAAATTGACTTTAAGTTAAAAAGGGCTTTTAATGATGATTTAACAGTTCAAGTTAAATATCATAACGGATTTGATTACAGTTATACAGATATGAAGTTATTGAGTGTAGATCGGAACCATCGTACATTAAAAGGTATTGATCATCAATCAAAAGAAAGTATAACAATAAAATTAGATGATGTATTTAATGTTCAAATAATGTAAAAAGAAACCCTTCAAGTACTTGAAGGGTTAATAAATAATAATGAAGAAAATAGTGCAAGCGAAATTAATACACTTATTATGTTTACTAAAACAATCGGGTCACCTTTAGCTTGAATATACGTTGCTGTCCAAGGTGACCCTCCTGCATTTTGATAAAATAAGGCACTGTCGTGAACGGAAAAATGGGCTCCTAGGCCAGCTTGTTCTAATTGGTCTGGTGTAGCATCTTTTGTAAGTTTATAAATCATCGTTGCAATCATTTCTAAATGAGCAAACTCTTCTGTGCCAATGTCTGTTAACAGCCCGACAACATTGTCTGGGATGGTATAACGTTGGTTTAAATAACGTAATGCTGCTGATAATTCCCCATCTGCGCCCCCGTACTGCTCCATTAAGTATTTAGCAAGTTGGGGATTGCACGTGCTGACGCGTACCGGATATTGTAATTTCTTCTCATAATACCACAAGCGTATATCCTCCTTTATCCATGTTATACTTGCCACGGCCAAGGTGCATCGGCCCAATTCCAAGGGTAACTAGAATAACTTTCACCGTATTGCCGTAAGGGACCATACAAACTTTCATACTGTTTTTTTAAGTGTTTACTCTGTTTTGCGTATTGATTGAATTGTTGAATGGCTTGATAATCTTGAGGGTGAGTGTCTAAATATAAAGTTAATTCAACAAGGACAAAATCAACTGCTTGAATTTCTTCTAATAAAGCATAATATTCTTGTGACATTTCTTTATCCATGCTCATCTCTCCTATTTTGATTAGGATAAGGACTATAAAAAGCTGGCCATAATGTTCCACACTTTAATGCTTGCCTAGGGGTGTATTGTTGTAAGTTAGGTGGTTGAAAGCCAATGTACAATTGCGGTGGAGTTTGGTAACTTTTTACACGAATCGGAGGGCATGGATCTAATGGGCTTATATAAGGGTAGTAGTACTTTATTTGTGTAAACAATATAACGCCTCCTTTGAAGTGCTATATGATAGCATACGGTTTATTATATGGCTGTAGCTGAACAATTAGAAGCATAATTATTTTGTAGAATGAAAGGAAATCTACTTTGAAATGTCGAAATAAATAGAAGAACGCTAATATTACAACAAAGAGGTGAAGGTGATGTTTGTACGAGGAATTATGAAACCAAATCATCAATGCTGGACGGTCGAAATGAATACGCCATTAAGAGATGCTTTAAACACCCTTAATCAGCATGACATAGAAGGGATGCCAGTTTTGGAGGAAGGGATATTTAAAGGCATGATTTCCCGACAAGTAATTTACCAATCGTACTTTGAAGGGAATCAAAGCAAGGATATCTTTCTCGATGAAACAGTTGCAGGAGATGTTGTTTCTTATCAAACGTATTTTGTTACAGAAGATGATGTGTTTGAACATACGTTAACGACGTTTAAAGGTTTTCCAATTGTGGCAGTGGTGGGGACTGACCATACATTTGCTGGAATCGTAACTAGGTTCGATGTTATTGAACAATTCGAAAGTGCTTTCGGTATGAAGCGTAAAGGAGTTCGTATAGCATTTACTTCTGAAGAATCAGAAGGTAGAATCGCTCGCATGTCTGATATTGTAAAACAGTACCATGAAACGGTTATATCCTTAACGACGTTCGATGAAACAGATAAGTTGGCAAGAAGAATTGTATTAAAAATAGAGAAATCCCCGAATATTGATCGATTTGTAAAAAAATTAGAGCAATCAGGTTTTCGAGTATTGGATGTAAAAGAAGATTAAAAAACCTATACGTATATTGGTCTTGGAGATTCGTTCTTCAAGGCTTTTTTAAAGGGTTATGGTTAAACGAAACATCAACAATATTTACACAAAGATTGTATTTCTATTATACTGATGATAAAAAAAGATGAGGAGAAGTCTCGTGGATCAAGAACAAGGAAAATATAATGTGAAAGCAGTTTCTCAAATGGTAGGGGTTCCGCCTGGTACGTTACGAGCTTGGGAAAGGCGGTATCAAATTGTAAAACCCATTCGAAATGAAGCCAGTCACCGTTTATATTCAGATAAGCACGTGCAGACAATTAAATGGCTTGTGGATAAAGTACATAACGGGTTTACGATCTCACAAGCAGCTTCCTTGCTTAAACATAATACGAATGAAGGGATAGGTGTATCGACCACAGGAGATTATGTTCAGCAAATGATAGACGCTTTATTGATAGCTGCATTAAAGTTTGATAAGCATACATTAAATGCTAAAATGGATGAAGCTTTTCGTTTATTTTCAGCTGAGTTTATTATATCTGATGTCGCTGGGCCGTTGCTGGTAAATGTGAAAGAGAAATCGGGTTGTGTAACATCTGGTCCGTATCAATTTACTGCAAATTGGCTAAGAAATCGATTGGGTATGATGTTTAGTGCGCCGTCATCGCATATACAATCAACGCCGGCTATCAGTGTATGTGGTCCAAATGAAACAGATGAATTACCTTTATTTCTTTTTTCAATTTATTTGCAGATGAAAAGCAATGACGTTCTTTTTTTAGGTTCTGGAGTCACTGCATCCGATTTACACGTGGCAATCGAACACATACAACCAACGCACTTCATTCTGTCTTGTAATGAAGCGGAGAATAGAGAAGCGACTATGATGCTAGTTCACGAATTAGAGCAGTGGTATACCTCTATCTCTATTGGGGTAATGGGAGCAGCCTTTACCCACCTTTCAAAAAAAGAGAAATGCGACTTAGCGCCATACTACATTGGGAGTAGAAAGCTGTATTGGGAAAAATGGCTTTTAAATAATAGTTAAAATACTTGTCCCGTGCCCTTTTAGCGCTTATACTTGATAAAATGGTAGCAAATATGAAATAGCTAACATATAGTAAGAAAAGCATTATTATATGCATTCAAGGGGGCCGAGTGAATGCGTCTTGAAAGAATGTCTTACAATAAATTTAAAATTTTTCTCACCTTTGATGATTTGTTAGAACGTGGCCTAACAAAAGAAGACTTGTGGTATGACTTACCTAGTGTTCATCAATTGTTTCACGATATGATGTTTGAAGCAACAGATGAATTGGGTATTGAACTAGAAGGGGTGCTTCAAGTACAAGTACACCTTATGCATGCACAAGGAATGCTAATTGTTGTTACCCAAAGTGACGTTGCAGATCATCATATAGAGGAAGATTATGTGGAAATGAACGTGACGTTAGATGAATGTAAAGAAATGATGTTTGCTTTTTCGAGCTTTGAAGATATTATTTTAGTTAGTCAACATTTGCATGATATTCACCTTGTTACGGGAGCAGTATATTATATGGATGATACGTATTACATGCAATTAGATGAACATGACTTACTAGAGTACAATCACGATAGCATCATCGCAATTATGTCAGAATTCTCATCTCCAACTACAGTAACATCCCATCGTTTGACCGAATATGGCAAAGTAATCATGCCACACCATGCTGTAAAAAACATTGTGAAATATTTCATTCATTAAGGAGATCGTGTAATGACGCGGTCTTTTTCTTATGCCATGTAGCTTTAATTGAAAAAAAGAAAGATAAAGCGATTTATTCGGTCAAATACATAGAAGAAACAACTTGAACATGTTACGATAGCTATAGGTGCTTAAGACGAAGAGACATATTTTATTAAAACGCCTGTTGATCAAGCTTTTTCTGGAAGTATCGGTTGTTAATTTTCTTACACATAAGGAGTGCAATGCAATATGACGAAATGTTTTAATATTATGTGAAATTTTCATTGAAAGAAAGAGGAAACAGATTTATAATGAAATCGCTTACAGGTTTTATAAAAAACATTTATATATTTCGTTATATAGTGTTGCATAAATAAAAAGAACATGTATAATATTTCCTGTAAACATAATTAATTGATGACACCGATTATACATAGGGGGTAAATGAAGAATGGTAGCCGATAATGCAGAAAATACTGCAAACGAACAAATGGATATACTTAAATCTACTCAAACAATTATACGTACAGCGTTAGAGAAGCTAGGTTATCCGGATGAAGTATTTGATTTAATGAAGGAACCGGTTCGAATGATGACGGTTCGTATTCCTGTGCGGATGGATGATGGTTCTATCAAAATATTTACAGGATACAGAGCTCAACATAATGATGCTGTCGGTCCAACAAAGGGAGGCGTTCGCTTCCATCCGAATGTATCGGAGAAAGAAGTGAAAGCTTTATCGATTTGGATGAGTTTAAAAGCGGGTATCGTTGATTTACCATACGGTGGAGGAAAAGGTGGTATTCTATGCGATCCTCGTGAAATGTCCTTTAGAGAATTAGAAGGACTGAGTCGTGGTTATGTTCGTGCCATTAGTCAAATTGTTGGTCCAACGAAAGATATTCCAGCTCCAGATGTATTTACGAATTCTCAAATTATGGCATGGATGATGGATGAGTATAGTAGAATTGATGAATTTAATAATCCTGGATTCATTACAGGTAAACCAATTGTATTAGGTGGTTCTCACGGACGTGAATCAGCTACAGCGAATGGTGTTACGATGTGTATTGAAGAAGCGGCTAAGAAACGTAATATCAATCTAAAAGGTGCTCGTATCGTTATTCAAGGCTTTGGTAATGCAGGAAGCTTCTTATCAAAATTCTTACATGATAAAGGCGCTAAAATTATTGGTATATCAGATGCTTATGGTGCGCTACACGATCCAGAAGGTTTAGATATTGATTATTTATTGGATCGTCGAGATAGTTTTGGAACTGTAACGAATTTGTTCGAGAATACGATTACAAATAAAGAGTTGTTAGAATTAGATTGTGACATTTTAGTTCCAGCAGCTATTGAGAATCAAATTACGGAAGAAAATGCACATAATATTAAAGCTTCTATCTTAGTAGAGGCAGCAAATGGCCCTACAACACTAGGTGCTACGAAGATTTTAACAGACCGCGGTATTTTACTTGTGCCTGACGTATTAGCTTCGGCTGGTGGCGTTACGGTTTCTTATTTTGAATGGGTGCAGAATAATCAAGGGTATTATTGGTCTGAGGAAGAAGTAGAAGAGAAACTTCATAAAGTAATGGTGAAAGCTTTTGACAATGTTTATCAAACAGCTGAAACGAGAAGAATTGATATGCGTTTATCTGCTTACATGGTTGGTGTAAGAAAGATGGCAGAAGCTTCCCGTTTCCGTGGATGGATTTAGGTTGAAACTTTTTATCACATCTCCTATCATTAAGAGTGGTAGGAGATGTTTTTTTGTGGTTGTTCTATAGAACGACATCTTTATATGTTTTTTTTGAGGAGTGAACATGAAGTGCAAAAGGAAGAAGTTATTATCATTGGTGCAGGCCCATGCGGTATGTCTGCTGCTATAGAATTACAGAAACGCGGTATACAGCCGCTTCTGATTGAAAAAGGAAACGTTGTTAATTCCATATACCATTACCCGACACATCAGACGTTCTTTAGTTCAAGTGAGAAATTGGAAATAGGGGACATGCCGTTTATTACAGAGCGAAAAAAACCAGTAAGAAACCAAGCACTTGCCTATTATCGAGCAGTTGCAGAACGTAAACAATTACGTGTACATGCTTACGAAAGAGTGAATAAAGTAACGAAAGATCTAGAGGTTTTTCATATAGAAAGTACGTTACAAAATGGAGAAAAACGACAGTATGAAGCAAAGCATATCGTTGTTGCAACAGGGTATTACGACAATCCGAATCACATAGGGGTCCCAGGGGAGCACTTAAATAAAGTGATGCATTATTTTAAAGAAGCACATCCATACTTTAACAAGCAAGTCGTTGTCATCGGTGGAAAAAACTCGGCAGTCGATGCTACTTTAGAACTTGTTAAGGCGGGCGCACATGTAACAGTGTTGTACCGGGGGGCGGAATATTCTAAAAGTGTGAAACCGTGGATTTTACCTGAGTTTGAGTCACTTGTACGTAACGGTTTAATTAAGATGGAGTTTCAAGCGAATATTACCCGTATTACTGAAGATAAAGTGTATTATTCCGTAAACGGTGCAGAGCATGAAGTAGTAAATGATTTTGTCTTTGCCATGACTGGGTATCATCCAGATCATCATTTCCTTAAGAATATGGGAATAGAGATTGATGAGCAAACAGGACGTCCTTCTTTTAGCGAGTGTACGATGGAAACGAACGTTAGTGGAATTTATATAGCAGGCGTCATTGCTGCCGGATATAACAATAATGAAATTTTTATTGAAAATGGTCGTCATCATGGGGGGCTTATTGCCAAAGCAATAGGTGGGAATTAGTACAATTTTAGGCAAAGAACCTAGTTCAAAAACGAGAGCTAGGTTCTTTGTGATTTAGGAGGCAAACATGGCAATTAAATCATGTTTGTTTTTTGTTAATTCTAAAGCGACAAGCAATTTAATTCGAGCTTTAGGACCAGTTAAGCCGTTCGAAAAAATAACGCCCATCTCTTTTAACTGTTTACCTCCGCCTTCATAGCTATACACATCTTGGACGATGCCTTGATAACAACGGGAGACAAGAACAACAGGGATATTATTATCTAGAATGGATTGTAACGGGGCAACAAGTGATGGAGGAATGTTACCTTGTCCTAATCCTTCAAGCACTAATCCATCTAATTGCGTTTGTTGAATAGCTTCTAGAATGCTTCCATCCATCCCAGCATACACTTTCAGTAAAGCAACGTTACTAGAAACGACTTGTATGGGATAAGATTTGTGCTTCGTCAATGTGTGATGAAAATAAATTCCTCGTTTCGTTGCAATCCCGATAGGTCCATATTGCGGGCTTTGAAATGTAGCGACGTTACTCGTTGATGTTTTGGTTACGTTTTTCGCTGTATGTATTTCGTCATTCATAACGACGAGAACCCCTTTATCTTGTGCTTCGTCAGAACATGCGACACGGACAGAGGTCATCAAGTTATATAATCCATCTGAGCCTATTTCATTAATGGATCGCATCGCACCTGTAACGACGACAGGTTTTCGTGTTTGGACATACAAATCTAAAAAATAGGCTGTTTCTTCTAACGTATCGGTACCGTGAGTAATGACAATGCCATCGATGTCCTTCTTAGATAGCTGCTCGTGAATACGCTGACCTAGTGAAAGCATGTGCGCCGGCGTAATATGAGGGGATGGTAAATGAAACAACACCTCATCTTCTATTTTTGCTAATGATGCTAGAGATGGGAGTAGATCATAAAGTGGATGTTCTTTTTCTGGGGCTACTTCTCCCGTTTCTTTATTTTCCTTCATGGAAATGGTTCCACCAGTATGTATAATTAGAATTTTTTTCATTTTTATCACCAACCAATTAAAATATTATTAACTTCCCAATATATTCATGATACGATAAAGTAGATGTTTATTGAAGAGGAGGAGCGGTCATGTTTTCAATTTTATCTGCAGCGGTAGCACCAGGATTTGCGTTGTTAGCATTTATTTATTTAAAAGACCGTTTCGATCCTGAACCTTTTTCACTCGTATTTAAAACGTTTATATTAGGTGCATTATTAGTATTTCCTCTCATGTTTATTCAGTATGCTTTTGGTGAGGAAGGCTTGCTGCAATCTCCTTTTTTGCATTCTTTTGTATTGTCTGCTGGACTTGAAGAATTTTTTAAATGGTTTATTTTTTTGTTTTTCGTATATAAACATACAGAGTTTAACGGTCATTACGATGGTATCGTGTATGGAGTTTCCATTAGTTTAGGGTTTGCTACATTAGAAAACATTCTTTACTTGTTTGCTAAAGGTATTTCTTTCGCTTTTATTCGAGCGTTGTTTCCTGTATCATCCCATGCTTTAATCGGTGTATTAATGGGCTACTATATGGGAAGGGCGAAATATGGTACTAATACGAGCAAGAACAAAATGATTGCTGTGGCATTATGTATTCCGATAATCGTTCACGGTAGTTATGATTTTGTGCTTGAAGTTTGGGAAGGAACGTGGGTGTTTATTATGATTCCTTTCATGCTCGTATTATGGTACTTAGCCCTTCGTAAAATAAAATTAGCGAATCATATAGAATCAAAAGTACAACGGAATGTTATACCAATTCATCATAAAAAAACGAGTGTGTAGTTGCAAGCAGTCTACTTATGTAGGCTGTTTTTTTGTTGCGCTCATTTAGCTTTCATGTATAAAAGTATATTAGTTTCAGAAACTAGAAAGAACGAATGACTTATTACATGTTGCAGGAGGAGCTGAAATGAAATCTATACGTATAATTCATTTACTTATGATGGTCTTCGTCATAAGTGTTTCTGTTACATCTACGCATCCACAGCTAACACAAGCCTTTAGCCAGCAAGTTGTCCAGCAAGGTGCTACAGGGGATGACGTAATCGAATTACAAGCAAGACTTCAATATATTGGTTATTACAACGGAAAAATTGATGGTGTGTTTGGGTGGGGGACATATTGGGCATTACGTAATTTCCAATATGAATATGGGCTTGAGGTGGATGGTTTGTTAGGGAGAGAAGCAAAGAAAAAGCTCGTCAAAGCGACACAATACGATGAACAATATGTAAAACAACAAATCCAATCGGGGAAAGATTTTAAGTACTATGGAGGAACATGGAAAAAGCAAAATCAACCAAAAGAAACGGAGCAACAAAACAAGCAAAATAATAAGCAAGCAGAACAATCCGGAGCTACTGCGGTTAACGTGCCGGCTGGATATTCACAAAATGACATTCAGCTAATGGCTAACGCTGTCCATGGGGAAGCAAGAGGGGAACCATATGAAGGACAAGTTGCTGTCGCGGCTGTCATACTTAACAGGGTGGAGAGCGCTAGTTTCCCGAATACTGTTTCAGGGGTTATCTTTGAACCTCGAGCATTTACAGCGGTTGCGGATGGTCAAATTTGGCTTACCCCAAATGAAACGTCGAAGAAAGCAGTTGTGGATGCTTTAAATGGTTGGGACCCTTCTGGGCAGGCTATTTATTATTTTAATCCGGAAACAGCTACATCAAGTTGGATTTGGAGTAGACCCCAAATTAAGAAAATTGGTAAACATATATTTGCAAAATAAAGAAAGGAAGTGGAGGTATGATTCGGTGGATATTCATTAGTGTGCTTTCATTAGGGGTAATTGGTACAGCAGTATGGGGATATCAAGAACATCAAGAAAAAAATGCAATTCTGATTCAAGCGGAGAATAATTATCAAAGAGCGTTCCATGACTTATCGTATCAAATGGATCTTCTCCACGATAAAATCGGCACCGTACTTGCGATGAACTCCCAAAAACAGCTTTCCCCTCAATTAGCAGAAATCTGGCGGTTAACTTCGGAGGCTCATAACGATGTTGGCCAATTACCGTTAACGTTAATGCCATTTAACAAAACAGAGGAATTTCTCTCGAATATTGGAACCTTTAGTTATCGTACGGCTGTTAGAGATTTAACAAAGAAGCCATTGTCCAAAGAAGAGGAGCAAACGTTGAACAAACTGTATGAACAATCAGGTGAAATAAAAAAAGAGTTACGTAAAGTGCAATATATGGTGTTAAATGATCAGTTGCGCTGGATGGACGTTCAACTGGCCCTTGCGACAGAGGATAAATCGGATAATAAAATCATTGACGGCTTTAAAACAGTTGAAAAACAAGTGGAAGGATATGAGGAAGCGAATTTAGGGCCAACGTTTACAGGTGTATCCTCAAAGGAAAAGCCCTATCAAAACGTTACAGGTGAGAAATTGTCAAAAGAGCAAGTCATTCAAAAGGCAAAGGACGTTTTTTCTATCCCTGAAAAAGCAAAGATGAATGTGACGAAAAGTGGAGATGGAGCGGACGTACCGACATATAGTTTATCGTATGAAGGGAAAAATAAACGAGGATATATGGATATGACTGTACAAGGTGGTCATCCATTAAGCATTTTAGTAAGCCGGGATGTAAAGGATGCACAATTCAGTTTGTATGATGGAATGAAAGAAGCGGAGAAATTTTTGCAAAAACATCAATATGACAATATGGAGGCATACCAAACGACACAATATGATCAAGTAGGTGTATATAGCTTCTTATACGTGCAAGATGACGTTAGAGTGTATCCTGACTCTGTCCAAGTGAAAGTTGCATTAGACAATGGGGATATTATTGGTTTGTCTGCAAAAAATTATTTTATGAACCATCAAGAACGAGACATTCCGAAACCAGCTTTATCTGAAGAAGAAGCTAGAGAGTTTGTAAGTCCAAAGGTGCATTTACAAGAACATCATTTAGCAATAATAGAAAATGACTTAAAGGAAGAGGTACTTGTATATGAATTTGTTGGGACAATGGGTGACAATACGTATCGAATTTTCATTAATGCAGAAGATGGTATAGAGGAGAAGGTAGAAAGACTTAAGCAATCCGAAATGAAATTCGGCCAAAATACCTAGATAAATTGTAAAATCCCTTTCCTTTCTCTTTCGTCTTTGCCATAATATTGATAGGCGAATGCGATTAACAGGAGGATGGGGAGTATTGTTTAAAATTGGAACAACATTAACATTACAATTAATAGATGATGATAATCTGCAATCGACTTACCGTTCGACATTGGTAGAATATAATGATCATTCATTATTTCTTGATTATCCTATTCATGAGGAGTCTGGAAAAGTTGGTTTTTTCTTAGATGGTACGCAATTTAAAGTTACGTTCATTGGTGAGGATGAATCGCTATATACATTTCAAACGGAAATATGTGAAAGACGAAAGTTAAACATACCCGTAATTGTCGTACCTTTCCCTAATAAAGAAGAAATGTATCGAATTCAACGCAGGAAATATGTTCGGGTAGAGGCGGCATTAGATGTTAGTGTTCACAATATCATTCAAGAATTTTCACCATTTACAACCATAACCGTTGATATTAGTGGGGGAGGATTGTCCTTCATTGCGCCACTTCAACATGAAATGGAAGAGAACAACATGTTAGAAATATGGTTTGTGTTACCGTTCAAATCAGGGGATGTTACTTATGTTAAGGCCGCCGCTCGCGTCATACGTATATGGGAAAGCGAAGGAAAGAAGAGAGATCAAGTATCTGTTGAATTTGAAACGATAAGTGAAAACGATCAACAGTGCGTTATTCGATACTGCTTCGAGCGCCAATTAGCAAACAAAAAACGCGGACTACTGTAAAGAATGCCTAGACTATGTTGTGTGGGGCAATATGGAAGTTAGATAGGGTGACTTAAAATGAAGCGGATAGAAAGATGGATTGTGCTAGTTACATGTATTCACGCATTTTTATTAGTTGCTTTTCAATGGATGCTCACTCGCGTAGACCATTTATACTACATGCAACCCGTGTATAAATACATTGGTGTCTGGCAACTAACCGAGGGAAATGTAGTAGAAACAATAGACCGACTCTTTCAAAATGTGTTATCATTTTGAAGCATACAATAACCTAGAAACAAGCAGATATTACTGCTTGTTTCGTTTTGTCTATACATAATATTTTCAACGTTTAGCGTGAAGTATTTCAAAATCCGCTGCTCGACAAAGAAGCTTAATCGTGTATGATGGAAATGGAAATAATGAAACGTAAAAGAGGGATGAATATAATGAATAATCATATTGCTATTGCCATTGACGGACCAGCTGCTGCAGGCAAAAGTACAGTAGCAAAAATTGTAGCGCATAAATTATCGTATATTTATATTGATACGGGTGCGATGTATCGAGCATTAACATACAAAGTATTGCAAGAAGACGTAACCCTTGAAGATGAATGTGCAGTTGGCCATGTACTACACAATACGTCTATCGAATTAGTTCATGGAGATCAGGACCAAAAAATCTTATTAGACGGACGAGATGTTTCAATGGAAATAAGAGGGGAACAAGTAACGAATCATGTTTCTATAGTAGCGAAGCATAGAAACGTGCGTGAAGAAATGGTGAATCGTCAACGACAGTTAGCGAAGCAAAGGCGAGTTGTCATGGACGGCCGTGATATTGGAACCCACGTTATACCTGATGCGGAAGTGAAAATATTTCTCATTGCTTCTGTACAAGAACGAGCAGAACGTCGACATAAAGAAAACACAGTTAAAGGTTTTCCTTCTAATTTGGAGAAATTAAAAGAAGACATTCGAAAAAGAGACAAGATTGATTCTGAACGAGAAGTATCTCCTCTCGTAAAAGCAACAGATGCGATCGAAATTGATACAACATCTTTATCCATAGAAGAAGTAGCTAATGAAATTTTACAAGTTGTATATGATATACAGGGGAAGGAAGAATAAACAATGGAGATGTATAAAATAATCAAATCATTGTGTAAAGTAGTTTTTTACCCAAAATACCGCATTCAAGTGGAAGGGGTGGAAAATATCCCTAAAGAAGGACCTGTTTTAATTTGTTCAAATCATATTTCTAATTACGACCCTATCGTACTTGGAATCACGGTGCCGAGGGAAATTTACTTTATGGCGAAAGAGGAATTATTTGAAAAAAAAGTGATTGGAAGTTTTCTCCGTAAACTACATGCTTTCCCTGTTAAGCGAGGCATGAGAGATCGTCAAGCTCTTCGGCGAGCGTTAGAAGTACTTGATGAAAATCACACGCTCGGCTTGTTTCCAGAAGGTACGAGAAGCAAAGACGGTACACTCGGTAAAGGGCTTGCTGGCGCGGGTTTCTTTGCATTACGTTCACAAGCGACAGTAATTCCCTGTGCGATTGTAGGTACGTATAAATCAAAAGACCCACTACGTGTCGTATACGGAAAACCCATTCCGATGGCACAATTAAGAGAGCGGAAAGCGTCTTCCCAAGAAGTAACAGATGAAATCATGGAAGGGATTCGTCATATTTTAGATAAAAATGAGCATAATTAACATTTGTTGCTTGACAAAAAGCTATAAATATTAGAAGTTAGAATAAAGAACTTATTTATATTTTAGCTGTTGTGTTGGAATTGAAGGAGGTCTTGTAAAATGGATGAAATGAATCAAGAGATGTCAGAAATGCCGAACGTTTCTATAGGTGACGTTATTACGGGTAAGGTTGTTAAAGTAGAAGACAAGCAGGTGCTTGTTGATATCGGTTATAAAGTAGAAGGAATTGTGCCGATTAGTGAACTTTCCAATTTACATGTAGAAACTGCTTCTGATGCAGTTGCGGAAGGTGACGAACTTACGTTAAAAGTAAAAAAAGCAGATGATGATGAGATTGTTTTATCTAAGCGTGCAGTGGATGCGGAAGCTGCATGGAACGACCTAGAGCAAAAATTAGCAACTGGCGAAGTGTTTGAAGCAATGGTAAAAGACATCGTAAAAGGTGGACTTGTTGTAGATGTAGGTTTACGTGGTTTTATTCCAGCATCGCTCGTTGAAACTTATTACGTAGAAGATTTTAATGATTATAAAGGTACATCTTTAACGTTGAAAGTAATCGAGCTTGACCGTGAACAAAATCGCGTTATTCTATCTCATAGTGCAGTAGTAGAACAAGAAAATGAACAACAGAAGCAATCACTAATGCAAAGCCTTGAACCTGGGCAAGTGATCGATGGTACTGTCCAACGAATTACCGATTTTGGGGCATTTGTCGATATTGGTGGTATCGATGGTCTTGTTCACATATCGCAATTAGCACATGAACATGTCAATAAAGCTTCTGATGTAGTTGAAGAAGGGCAACAAATTAAAGTGAAAATTTTGTCAGTGGATCGTGACAACGAACGCATTTCACTATCATTAAAAGATACGCTACCTGGACCATGGGAACAAATTGAGGATAAAATTAAACCTGGCGAAGTGTTAGAAGGGAAAGTACGTCGTCTCGTTCACTTTGGTGCATTTGTTGAATTAATGCCTGGTGTAGAAGGTCTTGTACACATTTCTCAAATAGCTCGTCGTCATATTGGTACACCTAACGAAGTGTTAGAGGAAAATCAACTTGTTCAAGTGAAAGTGCTAGAGGTAAATGAAAGTGAGAAACGTATTTCTTTGAGTATTAAGGAATTGGAAGAAGATCAGAGTCGTCAAGAAGTGGAACAGTATCGAAAAGATGATGATAGTGGCTTTCAGCTCGGAGACTTTATTGGCGATAAGTTAAATAAATTAAAATAATATTTGGTGATATACATTGAGTCGTTCAAAACGAAAGTTAGATCATATTAGACATGCGTTAAATCGTGATGAAATAGCGGTTAATAGCTTTGATGAAATGGAGATTGTTCACCAAAGTTTAACCGATATTCATTGGGATTATATTTCCTTGCAGACTCAATTAGGCGAACTTTCTTTAAGTTCGCCTCTTTTTGTCAATGCAATGACCGGTGGTGGCGGGGAGAAAACAGAAGTAATTAATCGTGATTTAGCGATAGCGGCAAAAGAAACAGGGATTGCTTTGGCGGTAGGATCTCAAATGTCTGCCATTAACGATGCGCAAGAAAAGAGAAGTTATCAAATCGTTCGGGAAGAAAATCCAAATGGTGTTATTTTTGCTAATATCGGTAGCGAGGCAACGGTTGATCAAGCGTTACAAGCTGTGCATATGATAGAGGCAAATGCCTTACAAATTCACTTAAATGTGCTTCAAGAATTAATTATGCCTGAAGGAGATAGAGATTTCTCAGATCGACTGCAACGAATTGAATCGATCGTCAAGCATATAGATGTTCCTGTAATTGTAAAAGAAGTTGGTTATGGAATGTCAATGGAAACTGCTCGCCAGTTACGAGAAGTCGGTATATCGTATTTCGATGTAGCAGGCTATGGTGGTACGAATTTTTCCAAAGTAGAAAATAAGCGGAGAAAGCAACCGTTTCGTGCGTTTGATCAATGGGGGATACCAACCGCTATTTCTATTGCGGAAGTAAAAGCATCAGTACCAGAGTGCCACGTCATTGCCTCAGGAGGAATGCGTAACGGCTTAGATGGTGCGAAAGCTTTTGTGTTAGGAGCAGAAGCATTCGGGATGGCTGGTCATTTACTCCGAACGTTAATGAAAGAAGATGTCGAAACGTTAATTGACGAAATTAACCATATTCATCATGAATTTAAGATTGCGATGATGTTGTTAGGGGTTACTGAACCGGTTTCATTAAAAGGGAAACCCCATATTTATGCAGGAAGAATGAAAGCTTGGTTAGATCAAAGGCTATGACTATATTGCAAATCCTGATTTGAATCGTTCAAATCAGGATTTTTTTTGCGTGTTGTTTATTGCTGATTGTTACGTTCATTTTCGATAAAGGTACTTCCTTTTGGGTGTGTTTTCGTATCTCGATCACTTTCAACTCGTTTTTGTTGCCGGAGCTTTTTCTGTTGTCGGTCTTTGCCCATGTTGGACCTCCTAGATATAAATGTTTCCTGTATAGTGTTCCTGCATTTAATCACTTTTATTCGTGGTTAAATTTGTATGGCATTGCCCATAATGTAGATAGAAAGTAGGGATAGAATGGACGGCCTCTATTTTATTTATGTTAGTTGGATATTATGGGCTTGGTTTACATTTATGTATCGAAAATCTGCTACTCGATTTCATGCCGCTTTTATCATTCTGGTTTGTTTGAATACAATTTCTTTAGATGTAATGGTGTTTTCCTATCGTATTTCCTATACGTCTTTGCTTTTGTTTATTTTCTCATTTCTACTTTTTTTTCATTTAACACCCAATGTGAAACATACGATAATTGTTTTTTCATTAAGTGTTGCTTATGCAGGGGGTTTATTTTGGGAAATGGCACGTCCCGTATGGTTTCATTTCTCTAGTGAATGGATGATTGCGATACCAGCTGCGTTATTACTAGTATTAGTAGCTAGCGACATATTAACGAGAATGGTGTTGTTCGGTATTAGTACCTTCTTAGGGGAAGTGATTTTCACTTTGTATATCCATCAACTTGGATTTAACGAACCGGTAGGAGAACCGGCTTTTTTGGATATGTATAGCATTGTTGTGTTTCTTCTTCTCTCAACAGAATTATTCATGCACTTCGTGGACACAATAGAGAAGGAATTGAATCGAAGAATGAAACGGAAAGTGGGAATGAAGCAATGAATGAATATACGTTACCGATTTTATTCGGTGTTGCAGTTGGGGTGATTGCTAGAGTAGTGATGCTGCGGACGGACTATCGCCAGTACCCAACTTATTTGCATGGTAAAGTTATCCATTTGTCGTTAGGTTTTATTGCGGCATTTTTAGGGGCTATCGTTTCTCCAGCCATTATGGAAAAAGAATTCACTGCTGTTACGTTTTTAACAATTGCTGCTTCTCAGTTTCGTGAAGTACGTAACATGGAGCGGAATACGTTAACAGAACTAGATGGATATGAGCTTGTACCGAGGGGAAATACATATATTGAAGGCATAGCAATTGCATTCGAAGGTCGTAATTATTTAGTCATCTTCTCTGCATTTCTAGCGACGATGGTATATCTCGCCTGGAATATATGGGCTGCTTTAGCTATTTCGCTCGTTTCCTTTCTAGCAGTTAAGAAGTTGATGAGTGGGAACACATTAAAGGATATTGTTCATATTCAACATATGGAGCCTCACTTCGAAGGGGCTGGTTTATACGTCGATAACATTTATATTATGAACATTGGTTTACCGCAACGACAAAAAGAAATATTAGAATACGGAATGGGGTTTGTCATAACGCCGAAAAATGTCAATGCTAAAACTACTATTGCAAATCTCGGACAAAGACAAGCCATTCTACATGACGTTTCTGTTTCTTTAGGTGTGTTCCGAGATAGTGGTACACCAGCCTTAGTTCCGTTAATTAAACGTGACTTAGACAATGGAAGAATTGGTGTATTTATTTTACCTCAAGAACGAAATGTAAAAAGAGCAATCGAAATTATTGGAGCTGTTCCTGTATTAGAGAATGCGATTAGGATGCCTAGTGAATCAAACGCCAATCTAAGAAAGGAAGAAGATGTGTGAAGTTAGAAAAAACAATCCTTGCTTCTGTCACGATGAATAGAGACAATGTTACGGGAGGTTCTCCGATTTACGTTTGTGATAATAAAGAGGAGATGGATCAATTAGCTGCTAATTTAGAAGCAATCCTGGACGGTATTAGCCACGCACTAAGTGATGAATTGTATATAATTGTGAAGCATTAAAGCTTGAGAAACGCCTAATAACGATAAAAACGTTGTTTGTTCCTATCAGTTTTGCTAAAATGAAACAGTTAAGAGTAAACCTTTCTTGCTTGACATGAAAGGTTTAAAAATGTGTAAACAAACGAAACATACATTACAAAGCATGAAGAAAGAGATTGGGGGAACGTAAAATGCGTAAATCTATAGTAGCTGTAGTCGGGCGTCCAAATGTGGGAAAATCGACCATTTTTAACCGGCTTGTAGGCGAACGAATTTCGATTGTCGAAGATACCCCTGGAGTAACAAGAGATCGAATCTACGCAGAAGCAGAATGGTTAAATATGCATTTCAATATCATTGATACAGGTGGTATTGAAATAGGTGATGAGCCTTTATTAGTTCAAATGAGAGCGCAAGCGGATGTGGCTATTGATGAGGCAGATGTCATTATCTTCATGGTGAATGGTCGTGAAGGGATTACAGGTGCTGATGAAGAAGTCGCTAAGCTGTTATATAAGTCGAATAAACCTGTTGTATTAGCTGTAAACAAAGTGGATAACTTGGAAATGAGAGACCAGATTTATGAATTTTATGCACTTGGATTTGGAGAACCTTTTCCGATATCAGGAACACATGGTCTTGGATTAGGGGATATGTTAGATGAAGTAGTTAAGCATTTTCCAGAACGTCCAGATGCTGTTGAAGATGAAGAAACCATTCATTTCAGTTTGATTGGAAGACCGAATGTCGGGAAATCATCTTTAGTTAACGCAATTCTAGGAGAAGAAAGAGTCATTGTAAGTTCGATAGAAGGAACGACGCGTGACGCCATTGATACGTCCTTTACGAAAGATGGTCGTGATTTCGTTATTATTGATACGGCTGGTATGCGTAAAAAAGGAAAGGTGTACGAGTCACTTGAGAAATATAGTGTATTGCGTGCATTAAAAGCAATGGAGCGTTCAGATGTCGTTTTAGTTGTACTTGATGCCGATACAGGAATACGAGAACAAGATAAGAAAATTGCAGGCTATGCCCATGATGCAGGAAGGGCAATCGTCATTGTTGTGAATAAATGGGATGCAATCGAACGTGATGAGAAAACGATGAAAGAGTTTGAGGAAGACGTTCGTCAGCAATTCCAATTTCTTGACTATGCTCCAATCGTATTTTTATCAGCAAAAACGAAAAAAAGAATTCATACCTTGTTACCACAAGTATTACAAGCTAGTGAGAACCATACAAAACGTGTGCAATCTAGCATTCTTAATGAAGTGTTAATGGATGCGTTAGCAATGAAACCTGTACCATCTTTAAAAGGCAAAAAGCTAAGAATTTTCTATATGACACAAATCGGAGTTGCTCCACCAACATTTGTTGTATTTGTAAATGAACCAGAACTATTACACTTTTCTTATGAACGTTTTCTAGAAAACAGAATAAGAGAAGCGTTTGGTTTTGAAGGAACACCGATCAAAATTTATGCTCGACAACGTAAGTAAGGGGGATATTTGATGGCGAAAATAGCTGTATTAGGTGCGGGTAGCTGGGGTACTGCTCTAGCTATTGTATTAGCCGATAATGGTCACAACGTAAAGTTATGGACGCACCGTAAAGAACAGGCAGAAGAAATCAATACATCCCGAAAGAACCATAAATATTTACCGGATGTTACGATTCCTTCAAGTATTTATGCGCTGGCTGATTTGCAAGAAGCCATTCAAGACAGCGCAGCGATTGTGTTTGTAGTTCCGACGAAAGTGGTTCGAGATGTAAGTCAACAAGTAGCGAAATTGCTACAACACAAAACGACAATCGTCCATGCCTCTAAAGGAATTGACCCTGATTCTTTAAAGCGTGTATCTGAAGTGATGGAAGAAGAATTACCAACTGCTATGTATGAAGATGTGGTCGTTCTAAGTGGTCCGAGCCATGCCGAAGAAGTAGCATTACGCCAGCCCACTACGGTTACGGTATCTTCCAAAACGATAAAGGAAGCAGAATATGCACAGCAAATGTTTATGAATGAACATTTTCGTGTGTATACCAATCCGGATATCATTGGTGTTGAATTAGGTGGAGCATTAAAGAACATTATTGCTTTAGGTGCAGGTATTTCTGATGGGTTAGGTTATGGTGACAATGCAAAAGCTGCATTGATGACACGTGGTTTAGCGGAAATTGCCCGTCTTGGTACATCTATGGGAGCCAGTCCGCTTACTTTTACTGGTCTAACTGGCGTCGGCGACCTGATTGTAACGTGCACAAGTCAGCATAGCCGGAACTATCGTGCGGGCTATATGCTTGGAGAGGGATATAGATTAGAAGAAGTATTGGAGCGAATGGGCATGGTTGTTGAAGGCGTGCGCACAACGAATGCTGCGCATAAGCTTTCACAACGCCAATGTATAGAAATGCCGATTACAGCGGGAATCGAACAATTGCTTTATCATGATGCTAAACCGAAAGAAGTTGTCGATCAATTGATGACTAGGGGACGGCGTCATGAAATGGAAGATTTATACGACCTATTAGGAAAACAGTAATAGAAAGCCGTCAGAAGAATCGCTCACATGAATGTACTCCTCGCATATACTAAGTTGAAAGTATATATATATGGAGGAGGAACAACGGTGAGTGGATTTCAAAAAAAGGCTTTTGAACACCTAGAAAAAAGTGCGAATATTTCTCCGGAAGAAGTATTTAAAATAGCTGATTCGGTGAAAAATGCTAATTTTAAAGATGAACAAACAGTCCGTGATTTAGTTCGTCGTTTATCCAAGCTAGCAGGAAAGCCAGTTTCTAAACAAAAAGAGGATAAAATTGTTAAAGCAATTACCGAAAATAATATGGATATGAATCAACTAAATAATATGTTTAAAAAATAGCCATATATAGGCGATTGATGATACGTGTTGAAGGGAGGTTGCATACGATATCATGTAGCAACACAACACGTAAGAGCTGTATAGAAGGGTACGATTTAGTCAAACCGAGGTGATAGAACTAACCACCTCGGTTTTTGTATGGGGAAAAGCGCAAAAGTGAGGCTCAATTTAACACACGGAAGGTTATGAATGAATCCGATAGTGAACGGATAACGCAACGTATGATATAATACATACGTCTGAAATTGTAGGAAGCAAAAGGAGTTGGCATAATGGTATTAGGAATGTCCCTAGGAATGTTAAAAATGTACATTTCCTTTGCGGGTATCATTTTTATGTTTCTTGCTGCTGTTCTCATCTATTTAAGTCGATATAAGATGAAAGGTTTCTTTGCAGCAATTACAGCAGTGTTAGCATACATATTCTTGATACTTGGCGGAATTATTATTTTCTATATTGTATTTAGTGGACCAACAGGATAAGAGGAAAACGGAGGAATATAGATGTCGCGTAAGTCGCTTGTTATGCTCGTTTTGATTTCTGTTTTCTTATCGGGCTGTTTGTACCCCGATAAGAATTTATCTAAAAATCAAGTACCAAATGATATTCAGCTTCAATCCGTTCAAACGGCTGTAGAGCAATATCAAGAACAAAATACGTATCAATTACCTATTCAAAATAGGGATCAAGACACACCGGTTTTTCAGAAGTATCCTATTGATTTTAACCGGCTAAAACAGCAAAATCTATTATCCGAAGCACCGGGTAATTCATTCGAACAGGGTGGAGTTTATCAATACGTCATCGTTGATCCAGAAAATGAGTTGCAAGTGAAAGTCATGGATTTACGTGTGACACAAGAGCTAAGAGAAATCAATTTCCGATTAAATACGTATCGTTCGGAACATTTGTATGTACCATTTGGGGAGAAGATCAACGACCAGGTATATACGTTAAATTATGAAGAGCTAGGATATGAGAACCCTCTTCAAGTGAAAAGTCCATACACGCAAAATCAATTACCCATTGTAGTAGATTTAGAAGGGGAGATATACGTTGATTATCGTTCGGACTTGAACCAATTTTTACAACAATATGAGCATGATTACGAGACGGGGGATGACATTCGTTATTTATTGTCCGATCACTCACCATTTGTACCTGCTCACACCCTCCCCTATACTGTAGTTGATGGAGAGCCAGTATTTATGAATGAAATGAATCAAGAAGATGCCTCATAATGGGGTGTCTTTTTTTATATACATAGAACATGTAGAATGACACCTTCTATTGATTTTGTGAAAAACAAGTCATATTTCACTAGGACAACATCATAAACTTGTATTGTTAAACAATCGTATGCGATGAGAGCTTGCATGTCCAGGCGAAGTATAGATCGGGAGGGGATCACTTGGAAAGAGTAGATATTTTCAAAGATATCTCAAAACGAACTGATGGAGATATTTATTTAGGTGTGGTAGGAGCGGTTAGAACAGGAAAATCAACCTTTATCAAAAAGTTCATGGAGCTTGTTGTGCTTCCTAATATTCAAGATGAAGGGGAAAAAGCGCGAGCCCAAGATGAACTCCCGCAAAGTGCTGCTGGAAAAACAATCATGACGACCGAACCGAAATTCGTCCCTAATCAAGCAGTGCAAGTACATGTAGATGAGGGGTTAGATGTTAACTTTCGTGTTGTTGATTGCGTTGGATATACAGTAAGTGGTGCGAAAGGTTATGAAGATGAGAATGGGCCAAGGATGATCAATACACCTTGGTATGAAGAGCCAATCCCATTTCATGATGCAGCGGAAATTGGTACAAGAAAAGTTATTACGGAGCATTCAACTATTGGTGTCATTGTGACGACGGACGGAACGATTGGAGAAATTCCACGCACGAATTATGTAGAAGCGGAAGAAAGAGTTGTAGAAGAGCTTAAAGAAGTAGGTAAGCCGTATATTATGATTATTAACAGCGTTCGTCCGCATAGCCAAGAGACAGAAGCATTGCAAAGGCAGCTACAAGAGAAATACGATATTCCAGTTATTGCGATGAGCGTGGAAGGAATGAGAGAGCAAGATGTGTACAAAGTGCTTCGAGAAGCGCTATATGAATTCCCTGTTTTAGAAGTCAATGTAAATTTACCAAGTTGGGTAATGGTACTAAACGATGGTCATTGGTTACGCAAAAATTTCCAAGATGCCATCGGAGACACAGTAAAGGATATTAAGAGGTTAAGAGATGTAGACCGCGTCGTTGGACAATTTGCTGAATACGATTATATTGATCGTGCTCAATTAGCAGGTATGGAGATGGGGGAAGGGATTGCCGAGATTGATTTACACGCTCCAGATTATTTATATGATCAAGTGTTAAAAGAAATCGTTGGAGAAGAAATAAGAGGGAAGGACCATCTCCTTCAATTGATGCAAGACTTTGCTCATGCCAAGCGGGAATACGACCAAGTGTCTGAAGCGCTACGTATGGTGAAACAAACAGGTTATGGTGTAGCTGCACCTGCTTTAGAAGACATGTTCTTAGATGAGCCAGAAATTATTCGGCAAGGTTCAAGGTTTGGTGTCCGTTTAAAAGCGGTAGCCCCATCCATTCATATGGTGAAAGTGGATGTAGAGTCGGAATTCGCCCCTATTATTGGTACAGAGAAACAAAGTGAAGAGCTTGTGCGCTATTTAATGCAAGATTTTGAAGAAGATCCACTTTCTATTTGGAATTCAGATATATTCGGTCGTTCTTTAAGCTCTATCGTACGTGAAGGTATTAGTGCGAAGTTATCTTTAATGCCAGAAAATGCACGTTATAAATTAAAAGATACACTAGAACGTATTATCAACGAAGGTAGTGGGGGAATGATTGCGATTATTTTATAAGCGGACATTATGCCGCTTTTTTTTGTTCATCCCCCATCATTTTATGTAATTAAGTTATAGTGACTAATTATTTTATTGCTCTTATTTCCGCTTGAATGAGCGGTAAATAAGGGTTTTTTTATCATTTTCATATAAAAAATATAACTTTTTTTATACTTTGGATTTAAAGGATGTAATAAACCATACAAAGTAGCCTTAAATCCAGTTATATCAACGTTTACAAAGGTTTGATAGTAGATGGCTTTATCTCGATATATACGAGATAAAGCCGGTGTTATCGCATTTATCATGATATTTCTTCACGTTTTTTATTGAATTTCAGTCCATCATCGTTTAATATAAGGCTTGTCATCAAGTTTTATTGGTGATTACACGTATAAGAAGTGTGAAATATGTGAACAAATGAATTAAATGATATTTGTTCTTACATGAACAACCGTCCCTGGGAGGAGGTGAATAGCATGAACAAGACAGATCTAATCAATGCAGTTGCAGAGAAAAGTGATCTTTCTAAAAAAGATGCTACACAAGCAGTTGATGCCGTATTTGAATCTATCTCTGAGTCTTTACAACAAGGAGATAAAGTACAGCTAATCGGTTTCGGTAACTTCGAGGTACGCGAACGTGCAGCTCGTAAAGGACGTAACCCACAAACTGGCGCAGAGATTGAAATTGCTGCTAGTAAAGTTCCAGCATTCAAACCTGGTAAAGCCCTTAAAGATGCTGTAAAGTAATTTACATATAGGGCTATTTATAAGGCTGACTCCAATTCGTGAGTCAGCCTTATTTGCAACATTATGCTTACATAACAAGCGTTCTACATTGACATGTGCATGTATATACGAGATAGTTAAATAAGGTATTATAATAGGAGGCCCACGATGTCAAATACTAAAAGTGGTGACTTTTTTGTAATTAAAGCTCTACAGGATGGTGTCAACGTTATTGGGTTAACGAGAGGGTCAGATACTAGATTCCATCATTCTGAGAAGCTAGATAAAGGTGAAGTAATGATTGCCCAATTTACCGAGCATACTTCTGCTGTAAAGGTGAGAGGTAAGGCGGTTATTCAGACAAGTCACGGTGAACTGTACACGAATGAGGCAGAGTAATCTCTGCTTTTTCTTTTCAATTCGTTTTAGCTATTGCACTCGTCACCGATTTATCTAGTACAGATTGGGCATGCTAACGTCATATTATTATCTCAACATATAGATATGTGCTATAATGGGAAAAGAGTTTGCTGGTTAACGGCATAGAAAGGCGTAAGGTGATGATTTTGGAAGATAATGACATTCAAGTGAAGGAAATAAAAGCATCGATTGAGCATCAAATTCGACATCCTTATTTAGCCAAATTCATTCAAAACCCTGTCATAAGCGAGGACAAAATTATGTTCCTCACCACACTTGTTACACAATCAGACATTCCACGTGAAAAACAAAAGCAGTATATTATAACGACAATGCTTGTTCAGATCGCACTAGATACTCATGAACGTGTAAGTATTTCATCTGCGAGTGATAGTAATGAAATAGAAAAAAAGCGTCAATTAACTGTTTTAGCTGGTGATTATTTTAGTGGATTGTACTATCTTGTATTATCAAAGCTTGAAGATATACCAATGATACAAACGCTTGCATCAGCGATTAAAGAAATCAATGAATTGAAAATGAAAATTTATAATCAAGATTTTGCTACGTTTGCAGAAGTTATGGAAGCGTTAAAAAAAGTGGAATCCTTGCTTATTCAACGCGTAGCTTCTTTTATACAACGGACAAACGTTAATGAAGTCGCGGGAGATTGGTTGTTAGCGATGCGACTAAGTCAAGAGCAGCGAAAGTATCAAACGAGAGAAGTTGCGCCATTTATGGAGTTATTGAATAGCAGTACTTTTCTAAAAGCGAACGGTGTTCAGTCACTACGTATGATTGAAAGCCACATTATTAAACAACTTGAGAAAGTATCTGCTTCTATAATAGAACTTCCATACAACTTTGCTCCTATACAAAGATATATACAAGAGCAGTTACATCAAACGTTTCATTTTAAACAACAAGCTTTGGAAGAGGGTTAACATATGGCACAACAATCAAAATCGGAGAAAGTACATCACGTTTTTGAAAAGGTATATCAACGATACGATAAGATGAACTCCATCATTTCGTTTCAACGTCATAAAAAATGGCGTAAAGATGTTATGAAGCGGATGAACGTACAACAAGGGGATACTGCCTTGGATGTATGCTGTGGTACAGGTGATTGGACGATTGCGTTATCGAATGAAGTTGGAAGTAAAGGGCATATTGTTGGACTTGATTTTAGTCAAAATATGTTATCTATCGGTAGGAAGAAGAAAGAAGATCTGCATTTGCGAAATACAGAATTTATACATGGTGATGCGATGGAATTACCATTTGAAGATAACAGCTTTGACTTTGTTACAATTGGATTTGGGCTTCGAAATGTGACAGATTATTTAAAAGTATTAACAGAAATGGCGCGCGTTGTAAAACCAGGAGGGAAAGTAGTTTGCTTAGAGACGTCTCAACCAACTACTTTTGGTTATCGACAAGCTTATTATTTTTATTTCCGTTATATAATGCCGTTGTTTGGAAAATTGTTTGCTAAAAGTTACAAAGAATACACGTGGCTTTACGAATCAGCAAAAGACTTTCCGGACCAAAAACAGCTAAAAGCACTGTTTGAACAAGCGAATTTAACGAATGTACAAGTGAAAAGCTATACAGGTGGCGTAGCAGCCATGCATATGGGGGAAAAGCCTCAACAATAGCGTGAAACAAATTGAACCTAAAGGTGACACGGAATGAAATTAGCGAAGATGTATCCATTTTTAAAAAACGATATATTAATGATAGAACAATCCTTAAACGATACGATCCAAGCCGATCACCCTGTTTTAAGGGAAGCTTCTACACAACTACTTCAGGCTGGAGGTAAGCGAATTCGTCCTATATTTGTGTTGTTAGCTGGGAAATTTGGCCACTATGATATAGAGCGAATGAAATATGTTGCAGTAGCATTAGAATTAATTCACACAGCTTCATTAGTTCATGATGATGTTATAGATGATGCAGAATTACGAAGAGGGCAGCCGACTATAAAAGCAAAATGGGACAACCGGATTGCAATGTATACAGGAGACTATATATTTGCAAGAGCTTTAGAATACTTATCTAATTTAGCAAACCCTAAAGCACATCAAATTTTATCAGAGACTATTGTAGAATTATGTGTGGGAGAAATTGAACAAATCAAAGACAAATACGAGTTTCAACAACAGTTACGTACATATTTACGAAGAATACAACGAAAGACTGCCTTGTTAATTGCAGCGAGCTGTAGATTAGGAGCGGTGGCTGCAGATGCAACTCCCGAAGTAGAAAGAGCCCTATATTGGTATGGCTATTATGTAGGAATGTCTTATCAAATTATAGACGATGTGTTAGATTTTACATCTACAGAAGCGAAGCTAGGCAAACCCGCTGGTAGTGACTTAATGCAAGGAAACATTACGTTACCTGTATTGTACGCTATGGATCATGACCCTTCCTTGTATCGAGAAGAATTATACAAGTTGGAAACACATACACCAACGAAACAAGAGATGGATCGAATCATTCAGCGTATTAAAGCTACAGGAGCTATTGATTATTCTTTAACGATAAGCGATAAGTATTTAGATAAAGCATTAATAGCAGCAAAGTCTTTACCATCTCAAAAAGAAAGACAAACATTAATCAATATTGCGAAATATATTGGCAAACGGAAATCATAAACCGTTTGCTAATTTTTTTACTATTTGATAAAATCAACTTTGGCAACATATTTAAACGCTTTCACAAACGACATACTTTAGGGGTGGAGATTATGGAAAAGACATTTATTATGGTAAAACCAGATGGGGTACAACGTAATTTAGTAGGCGATATTGTTTCTCGTTTTGAGAACAAAGGCTTTAAACTAGCTGGAGCAAAGCTTATGATGATTCCAACCGAATTAGCGGAAAAACATTATGGCGAGCATAAAGAGAAGCCATTTTTCGGTGAATTAGTTGATTTTATCACTTCTGGTCCTGTATTTGCGATGGTTTGGGAAGGGGAAAATGTTATTGCTACCGCTAGACAAATGATGGGGAAAACAAACCCAGCAGAAGCGATGCCTGGAACAATTCGTGGCGACTTCGGTCTTACAGTAGGAAAAAATGTTGTCCACGGTTCAGATGCTCCTGAAAGCGCAGAACGTGAGATTCAATTATTTTTTAATCAAGAAGAACAAGTTGAGTATGAAAAAACAAACAATACTTGGATCTACTAAGTAGATATATTAGAAAACTAGTCCACGGGCTAGTTTTTTTTATCGTACGGTTTCGTGTCATTTTACCTCTTTATCTTTACATTGAGGAATAGTTTGATTACGATAAGTTAAGGTGTTTGCAGTTGTAAAGGAGAGCGAGGTAACAGTATGTCGATGGATTATGAAACGTTTGTCCAACAAATAAAACGAAAGACAGGAATTAATTTAGCGCTATATAAAGAGGGTCAAATGAAGAGAAGGCTAACGTCGTTAAGGGAGAAGCGAGGGTTTCATTCGTTTGACGATTATTATCAAGCTATTGTAGCCGATCGAGATTTATATTTCGAGTTTTTAGATCGAATGACGATTAATGTGTCGGAGTTTTACCGCAATTATAAACGGTGGGAAGTGTTAGAGAAGAAGATATTACCTTCTTTAATGGAGGGAAAAAGCACTTTAAAAGTATGGAGTGCTGCTTGCTCAACAGGAGAAGAACCCTACACTTTAGCGATGGTGTTGAGTAATTATTTCCCACTACATAAAATAAGAGTATTAGCGACGGATTTAGATGAAAACGCAATTAAACGTGCGCAAGAAGGTATGTATCCAGAACGTTCATTAAAAGAAGTGCCGCAACCTGTGAAAGAGAAGTTTTTCCGTTTGGAAGGTTCTCATTACAAGGTTTCCCCTGACATAAAAAACACTGTAACGTTTAAAAAGCACAATCTATTAGCAGATACATATGAAAAAGATTTTGATTTAATTATTTGTCGAAACGTTTTAATTTATTTTACAGAAGACGCAAAAGCAGAGGTATACAGGCGCTTTAGTGATTCATTAAAGCCAAATGGAATATTATTTGTCGGTAGTACAGAACAAATATTTAACCCACAAAACTATCAATTTCAAGTAGCTGATACATTCTTTTATCAGAAAGTTGACAATGGGAAGAGAGCCTAGGTGGTTCTCTTTTTTGTTTATTTTCTTTCTTCTCTTTTTTTTAACTTGAAAGGAAAAGCTCGTGAACGGTATGATAAGGTAATACTAAACAACGATACATATTTGGGAGGATTGTACACATGCGTTACTTAACAGCTGGGGAGTCACATGGGAAACAACTGACGACCATTGTAGAAGGATTGCCGGCACAAATGCCATTTGATAAAGAGAAAATAAACGATTCTTTAATTCGTAGGCAAGGTGGACATGGAAGAGGACGTCGCATGCAAATCGAGAAGGATTTAGTCGATATTGCAGGAGGCGTACGTCACGGGTACACGCTCGGTTCTCCAGTCTCTCTTATTATTCAAAATGACGATTTTAAGCATTGGACAAATATTATGGGAGAAGATCCGATTGCAGAGGATGAGAAAGTGCGACGTACTATTAGTCGTCCACGTCCTGGGCACGCTGATTTAAATGGTGCATTGAAATATGGCCATCGAGATATGCGAAATGTATTAGAACGATCTTCCGCGCGTGAAACAGCGGCCCGTGTTGCGGCAGGAGCAGTAGCGAAACAACTGCTTCAAGGATTAGGAATAGAAATCATTGGCTACGTTCATACCATAGGAGGAATTACAGCCCAGTATGACTCTTCTTTATCAATGGTAGAGCGTATCGAGAAATCGAATCAATCACCTGTACGTACATTGGATAAGATAGCGGAGAAAGAAATGATGGATGCAATCGATTCTGCTAAAAAAGAAGGAGATTCGATCGGTGGAGTAGTAGAAGTAATGGTAGAGGGGATGCCTGCCGGGATTGGCTCTTACGTTCATTACGACCGGAAGCTAGATGCTAGAATTGGCGGTAGCATCATGAGTATTAATGCCTTTAAGGGTGCGGAGTTTGGTGTTGGCTTTGAAGCGGCTCATTTAAAGGGAAGTCACGTTCATGATGAAATTGCTTGGGAAGAAGAAAAAGGATATTACCGTAAGTCCAATAATTTAGGTGGATTTGAAGGTGGTATGACAACAGGAATGCCGATTATAGTCAAAGGT
The DNA here is from genome assembly GCF_000775615.1 of Pontibacillus litoralis JSM 072002. Taxonomy (GTDB): domain Bacteria; phylum Bacillota; class Bacilli; order Bacillales; family BH030062; genus Pontibacillus; species Pontibacillus litoralis. The sequence continues at coordinate 77,504 of NZ_AVPG01000004.1, read as the reverse complement.
GTTATGAAACCAATTCCTACATTATACAAGCCACTTCAAAGTGTGGATATTGAAACGAAAGAACCGTTCGCAGCAAGTATTGAACGATCAGATGCTTGTGCTGTTCCTGCAGCAGCTGTCGTAATGGAGCACGTAGTTGCTTGGGAGTTAGCCAATGCACTATTGGAGCAATTCCCTCATGATCAATACACGAAGCTACAAGAAAGTATAGCAGCATATCGAGAAGAAATTAGGTGCTTTTGATGAAAGAGTTGCGAATACAAACGGAACATCATCAATACCCTGTTTACATCGGTTCCAAGCTTCGATTTGATGTTGGTTCTATGTTAAACAAACAGTATGATCGTGTCTTAATCATTACGGACAAGAACGTCGAGCCATTATACTTACAAGAGGTGTTACAATCGTTTCCGTCCTCATCACAAGTAAGTTCATTCACCGTCCCTGCTAGTGAATCGTCGAAACACATTGATGTATTTTATCAATGTCATACCTATGCGATGGAAAATGGTCTAAACCGACAGTCGTTAATCGTTGCATTAGGTGGAGGTGTTATAGGGGATTTAGCGGGGTTTGTTGCTGCTACGTATATGCGGGGCATTGATTACATTCAAGTACCAACAACGTTACTCGCCCATGATAGCAGTGTAGGCGGAAAAGTAGCTATCAACCACCATATCGGAAAAAATATGATAGGGTGTTTCCATCAACCACAAGCTGTCATTTACGATACGGACACTTTATCGACATTATCAAATCAAGAATGGCGATCAGGAATGGCTGAAGTAGTGAAACACGCTTTTCTAGCTGATGAAGTGTTATTAGAGCGGTGCTTTACGTTACCGGCTTTTCCATCGATGGAACGCGACGTGTTGGAATACTTGCTCATGCGAGGAATAGAGATTAAAGCAAATATTGTTGCGCAAGACGAACGAGAAGCAGGTATTCGGCGTTATTTGAACTTAGGTCATACGCTCGGACATGCGTTAGAAGCAGAAGCGAAATATGTATTAAGTCACGGAGAAGCAGTCGCAATTGGAATTGACTTTGCCCTATTTTTAAGCCAGCAGCACCATCCGTCTTTAACGTTTCCTATCGAACGTTATCGCAAGTGGCTTCAACAGCATCAATATCCGACTTCCATATTGCATGATTATGAGATAACCAATCTTGTAGAACGGATGAAGAGTGATAAAAAGAACGACCAACACGATATTCGGATGGTCACGTTAAACGAAGTAGGAGATCCGACAACAGTTGCCTATAAAGTAAACGAAATCAAAGAGCAACTGCTGGTATATAAGAAAGAGGTGAGCAGAGTATGATTAGGGGTGTGCGAGGTGCAACGACTGTACCTAGGAATACAGAAGAGGAAATTCTTCACCATACGTATGAATTGTTAGTAGAAATGGTGCAACAAAATGAAATTAAAGCAAGCGATGTAGCTTCTGTATTCATTTCCACTACGGAAGATGTAAATAATACATTTCCTGCTCGCGCTTTAAGGAAGTTAGAAGGTTGGACTTATGTTCCTGTAATGTGTATGAACGAAATCGCTGTTCCTGGCAGTTTGCCGATGTGTATCCGCGTGATGATTCATGTGAATACGAACCGCGACCAACGTGATATGCATCATATTTATCATCATCAAGCAGTTAAGCTTCGTCCTGATTTAACGAAATCATAAGAGGAGGAAATACAATGAAAACGAAACAAATCGTAACTAATTTATCTCCATATGTTCCTGGTAAAACGATTGAGGAAGTAAAAGAGGCATTTGGTTTAGAGCGTATCGTGAAGTTGGCTTCGAATGAGAATCCGTTTGGTTGTTCTTCCTATGTGAAAAAAGGCTTACAAGATGCCTTGGACAACTTAGAACTGTACCCAGATGGATACGCACGGGAAATAAGACAGAAGCTTTCAAAGCGACTGCAAGTGAAAGAAGAACAGCTAATGTTTGGGAATGGATCAGATGAAATTATGCTTATTATATGTCGAGCATTTCTCGAACAAGGTACGAATACTGTAATGGCTACTCCAACGTTTCCGCAGTATAAGCATAACGCATTAATTGAAGGTGCTGAAGTGAGGGAAGTTCCACTTGTTGATGGTACGCATGATTTGCAAGCTATGCTAAATCAAATAGATGAGAATACGAGAGTTGTTTGGATATGTAATCCGAATAATCCAACTGGAACGATTATTACTCAACAGCAATTGGATCATTTCATGCAGCAATGCCCAGAAGATGTGTTGGTCGTCATGGATGAGGCGTATTATGAATATGTGACCGACATGGAGTTTCCGGATAGTTTAAAAGCACTTCCTTCATACCGAAACATGATTATTACGAGAACGTTTTCTAAAGCGTATGGATTAGCGGCATTAAGAATAGGGTATGCAATTGCACATGAATCGATTATTAAAAGTTTAGAACCTTGTCGAGAGCCTTTTAATACATCAGTGATAGCGCATCGTGCGGCCATGCTAGCGTTAGATGATGAGGCATTTATAAAAGAAACTTCTAAGCAAACAGAGCAAATAAAGCAGGCGGTCATCGCGTTCTGTGAGCGACAGGGCTTGCGTTATTTCCCAACACAGACAAATTTCATCCTCATTCATTTGCCGATAACAGGAGATGAGATGGCCGAATACTTATTAAGAAATGGCTTTATTGTTCGTTCTGGTGAAGCAATTGGAATTCCGAACTCCATTCGACTAACTATTGGTAACAAACAGGATATGGAGGAATTCATGCAAGTCATGGAGCAAAAATTATTGGAGGATAGTCACGTATAATGATGAACACAACAATATTAGTAAGCGGCTTAGGTCTTATTGGCGGATCGATTGCCTTGAATTTGATGAAGCATCCTAACGTACACGTCATCGGATATGATCAAAATCAGGATACAAGAAACTATGCATACCATAATCGATTTATTCATCAAGCGGTGGATAGCTTCAATAAAGGGGTTCAGCTTGCTGATATTGTCATGCTAGCCATGCCTGTACAAGGATGTATTCAAGCGATTCAAGAGATGAATGAGATGCAATTGGATAGAGCGAAACTCGTTACGGATGTAGCATCTGTCAAAAAACCAATACTTGATGCTGCAGCTCAATGGACGAACGAGCAGTTACGTTTTGTGGGAGGTCACCCGATGGCTGGCTCACATAAACAAGGTATTATCGCTGCTAAAGCGCATTTATTTGAAAATGCCTACTACTTATTCGTCCCGGGTATACGAAGCACGGAGCAAGATGTTTCCCAATTACAGCATCTTTTGCGGGAAACGAAGAGTCATTATGTTACGGTTGATAAACGCGAACATGATCAGATGACGGGGGTTATTTCCCATTTCCCCCATTTAATCGCATCTTCCCTCGTCCACCAAGCAAAAAAGTGGCAGCGAGTTTATCCTTTCACGCATGAACTTGCTGCAGGTGGCTTCCGCGATATAACGAGAATCGCTTCAAGCCATCCGAAAATGTGGAACGATATATTAATTCAAAACAAAGAATCGATTATACCGTTGTTAAATGATTGGATACAAGAGATGAACGAATTGAAACAATTTGTGGAAGGAAACAATCATGAACAATTGCATCAATATTTAAAGGAAGCAAAAGTGTTTCGTGATGATTTACCTACAAAAAATAAAGGAGCTATCCCGGCATTTTACGATGTATTTGTCGATATCAAAGACCAGCCTGGTGCGCTCTCAGAAGTAACACATATACTTGCAATGGCGAACATAAGTATCGTCAACATACGAATATTAGAAGTTCGTGAAGGGATTACAGGAGCACTACGGTTAAGCTTTCAAACAGAAGCGGACAAAAATCAATGTCAATATGTGTTGAAACGTAGTGGATACGATGTAATGATTCAAGAATAGAAGGTGGGACAGTAAGTGGAAGCTATAGTCATTAGCGAAAAAAAGAATCCTCTAGTTGGAAGCATGACAGTACCAGGAGATAAGTCTATTTCTCACCGTTCTGTTATGTTAGCGGCGTTAGCGAACGGAACGACTACAATTGAAGGTTTTTTAACCGGAGAGGATTGTTTATCAACCATTGATGCCTTTCGTAAAATGGGTATACAAATCAATCAAAGTGGGACTTGTGTAACGGTTCATGGTAAAGGGATGTATGGTTTACAGCAAGCAATTGAACCAATTAATCTCGGCAATTCTGGCACAACAACGAGACTTTTGCTGGGCATACTCGCTGGAACGCCTCACCATTACTGTTTGTATGGGGATGAATCCTTATCCGTGCGGCCGATGGATCGAGTTACGATTCCATTAACAGAAATGGGAGCAACCTTTGATGGCAATGACCAAGGACGATTATTGCCGTTAAGTGTTCGAGGTAGGAAGTTACAAGCAATTGAATATACGTTACCAGTGAATAGTGCTCAAGTGAAGTCTGCGATATTACTAGCTGGACTATTCGCTAAGGGGACAACGAAAGTGATAGAGCCTGTGCAAACGCGAGATCATACAGAACGGTTACTAAAAGCTTTTGGTGCAACGGTAAATAAAACTGGTGATACGATTGCGATTGAAGGGAATCAAACGTTACACGGCATCCACATAGAAGTGCCAGGTGACCTATCGTCAGCCGCATTCTTTTTATGTGCTGCCGCGATGAAGCAAGATAGTAATATCACGATGAAAGATATAGGCTTGAACCCTACTCGCACAGGAGTAATCGATGTCCTGCAACGAATGGGCGCCACGATTGAAGTTCATGTAACGAGGTATATCGGTGATGAACCAGTAGGTGATATACATGTTCAAGGAAGTCGATTACATGGAATAACAATTGATGGCGAGGATATTCCGAGATTGATTGATGAATTACCCATTATAGCCTTAGTTGCTTCACAAGCTGAAGGAACTACAGTTATTAAAGATGCAGAAGAACTTCGATATAAAGAAACAGATCGCATTCAAGCCGTCGTGGATACGTTATCCAATATGGGCGTAACTATAAAAGGAACGAAGGATGGAATGGTGATTACTGGTCAAACTACGCTATTGCGCGGTGGGGAATACGATTCGTATAAAGACCATAGAATAGGAATGATGATTGCCATCGCCTCATTATGTACAAATGAGGCGATTACGTTAACGAACCATGAATGTATCAACATATCATATCCTACATTTTTTACGGATTTTAACGAGTTGGCCCAATAAGTTTCATTTATATTCATAACTGATTAAAAGCCTTCATACGTTGTACAAATGATTTCCGTAAAGGCGGGAAAAGTATGAAGGCTTATGTTATTAATCGTGCATCTAGTTATGCAAAAGGAACATGGTCCTCCTTTCATATGGGGGTTCACGATGGTAAATGGTGTGATCCAAAAAAACTAGTTCGTTCGACTATGGAATTGAATACATCTACATTTTGGATTGGTCCTGGGAAAGTGTATGTAGATGTACAATTTCCTTTATATCAAACCCATTATATAGACCCGCTTGCCCGAAGGTATATGTATAAAGGGTGTACATGCCTTCTTATTCAAGTCCCTGTAACTCATAATTGCGACTTGGAAGAAACGTTTAGTAGAGCGACAAAAACGAAATGGGATCGCTTACCGATTGATTATATGTTCGTACCTCGCATTTCTCTTACCAAACTAAACCCGAATGTTATTCTATTCTATGGACGTAAAAAGGTTCCATTCATTGTAGTTACGATTGCTAACAAATCGGCAATGTACAAAAAAGCCTGGGAATGGATTGCTCAAGCGCAACACCCATCATATATACCAATAACTCCAGTCTTTACGTTCCCAGATGCTAATGGTGCCTTTCAGGAGTGGAAAAAAATAGCTGATATGTATGGGATTCGCACGTTGCCTACGCCATTAGGTGAAAACCCGTTATCATTCGAAACGTTAAAAGTAACAGGAATTTACCCTTATAAAGGCGAATTTATATATAATGGTGATGCAGATTATAATTTGTATCCTCCTTTAGAGCAAGAACCAATTGAAGCAGAGGGGCAAATGTTTTATCATAATGCTATACCTTATGTTACAGTGTTACGAGGTAACGTTATTCGCGCAACAACAATAAGTAATGAAGATGGTTTAGGACAGAATCGATCTATATCAATACCAAACCATTTTATGTAATACCGGAAAGGGTGGAAACATGCAAGGCCTAGAGCAAGCAATACAACTTATGAATGACGGAAAGGCGCAACAAGCAATTGAACGGTTGCGGGCGGAACAACCCCGAGCAAACGAGGAAGAAAAATTTACAATAGCACAATTGTTCCTTCAATGGGGGATGACCGATGATGCAGAAGAAATATTGTACGATTTAAAACAAACGTATCCAGAAGAATATGAACTAACTTTATTATTAGCAGACATCTACATTGACAAAGAGCAGGATGAGCTTGCGATTGATTTACTAAATGAGATTCCACCTGATCAAGAAGAATATTTAAGTGCACTTGTTCAATTAGCTGACTTATATCAAGCACAAGGGTTGCATGAAGTGGCAGAACAGAAGTTGTTCCTTGCCAAAAATATTGCTCCTGAAGAACCAGTTATTGACTTCGCGTTGGCGGAATTATCCTTTTCTAATGGTGAATATAAAACGTGTATTCCGTATTATGAGCGTGCATTACGACGACACTCGAGTGTGGGAGAAGCAGAAATTCCACTTCGATTGGCAGAAGCCCATGCTATGTTAGGTGAATATGAGCAATCGTTAGACTATTTTCAAGCGACAAGTGACTATACTCCAGACGTTTTATTCCGATACGGTTTTACCGCGTATAGAGCAGAGAGAAATGATATTGCGATTCGTGTATGGAAAAAACTTATGGAAGAAGATCCTTTTTATCAATCTGTATATGGCGTTTTAGCAGAAGCGCTCGAATTAGATGGACAGATTGAAGAAGCCTATCAAACGGCTATTAAAGGAATTCGTAAAGATGAATTTAATAAAGATTTATATGTACAAGCAGGAAAATTGGCCTTTCGCCTACAAGATAAAAGAGAAGGATACAAATTAATAAGACAGGCCATATCATTAGACCCTGGATATAAAGAAGCCATTATATTCATAGTAGAGCGATTGAAAGAAGATGGAGATTACGAAGCAATTAAGGACCTACTTGAACACGTTCGAGAAATGGATGAAGAAGATCCATTATACGTTTGGGAGTTGGCTCGAGCTAATAATGAGTTAGAATACTATAAAGAAGCATTAAATGGTTATGAAGTTGCATATAATTCCTTTAAAGAAGATAGTGAGTTCTTGAAGGAATTTGGTTATTTCCTAGTAGAAGAAGGAAACCCTCAAAAGGCATATGAAATGTTGAATCGCTATGTTGAAATTGAACCGACAGATGAAGAAGTTCAAGTCTTTATGGCTCGTCTACACATCAATGAGGAAGACTGAATTTAGTTCTTTTCCAGAAAGGGAGGTCCTGGAATTGCAAACACCTGTATCGGTAGAAGATAAGAAAGAATTTGTTCGTTGGTTTTTAAATCATTATCAACTGAAGCGCCGAGAAAGTGTATGGATATTGAATTATTTAATTAATCACGACTCGATTATGGAACAGGTTCATTTTGTAGAAGAGGCGAGATTTTGTCCGAGAGGAATCGTCATCTCAACGCACTGTGTGGAAGAAGTGCCCTTTCGTTTTTATAAGAATCAAGTGATGACGACAGATGCAGAGAAGTCTTTTCATGACATTCGTTTGAATCGATCTGAGGCCGTTTATATTCAACTGAACTTTAAAGAAGGATTACAAACAGCGCATTACGTAGCAGTGTTAGAGGAGAATCCATTTTTACCAAAGGATTTCTTTATAACAGATCATGATCAAGAAGTTGCAGATAAAGTGTTGCAACATTCCATAACAAGTTATCAAACAGAACAGCTTATGAAGAAAATTGATGAAGCATTGGATGCTGGAGACAAAGAGGCGTTTCAACGATTGTCTGCTAAATTACAAAAAGTTAAGCAACTGTTCACTCCTCAATAGTAGGGGTGATTTTTTTAGGAGAAAATATAAATTCCTACTGTAGTTTGTAACAGTTTGTAGTAGAATAGGAATTATACGGTTTAATTTTATACTATGTTAGGAGATTGTCCATATGCAATGGAAAGTGGAAGACGTTCATATGTATGTAAAAGCTAGAGAATATGTAGACACTTTACTTATTCCCATGACACCTATTAGCTATGGTGGAGAACAAGATGAACTCAAATCTTTAGCCTTTCAATCAGAATTTCTATCTGTATTCTTAAGTGAATTAGAAAAGAGTTTCAAAGGTAGAGTGTTTCTTTCACCTTCTTACACGTATTCAACTACTAGTATGATGGAAGAAGAAATCAAAAGATTGAACAGCTGGTGTGAAAGGGCTATAGCTGATGGCTTTCAACATGTCTTCTTGTTCACACTTGATTCCAAATGGAAGGTAAAAGAGCGTGAACTTAACGGATCTCTTATGTGGATTCCTACAGGGGGCGTTGACAGCATACATACACAAGAAGGAGTTCATTTTGTCCAGTCGCAAATTGGTCAAGTTACAGAATTAATCACTTCTTACTGGAAACAATAATTCTTAAAGCGATTTCACGGTCTTTATTGACCAGACAAGTAGTTTGCGCTATCATAGTAATGTCCTAGTAAACTGTGTGATATATTTCCATAAACGTTTGATGTAAACGTTGTATCATATGGATAGAGGGGGGAAAACAATGAGCGAAAGAAAACAGCAAGTATCCCGACGTCAATTTTTGAACTACACATTAACAGGTGTAGGCGGATTTATGGCTGCAGGTATGTTAGCACCAATGGTTCGTATGGCTGTAGATCCTGTGCTACAACCAAAAGGTGAGGGAGAATTTATTCAAGTAGCAGATGTTAGTGAAATCACAACTGAACCAGTTCGTGTAAACTACAAAATCGAACAAGTTGATGCATGGTACACATCAGAAGTACCAAAGTCTGCTTGGGTGTACAAAAATGAGAATGGTGATATTGTAGCCTTATCTCCGATTTGTAAACACTTAGGTTGTGTGGTGAACTGGGAAGGTGGAGAAGGCCATGAGAACCGTTTCTATTGCCCGTGTCATGACGGACTATATGAGAAAAACGGAGCCAATGTTCCTGGCACGCCACCATTAGCACCGCTTGATCAATTTAAGACAAAAATTAAAGACGGAAAGCTTTACTTAGGTGAAGCAGTTCCAAATACGGAGGTGTAGTACATGCTTCAAAAGCTATATGATTGGGTGGATGAGCGTGTAGATATTACACCAATGTGGCGTGATATCGCTGATCACGAGGTTCCAGAACACGTTAACCCAGCTCATCACTTTTCGGCATTTGTATACTGCTTTGGAGGATTAACATTCTTCATTACAGTTATTCAAGTTCTTTCTGGAATGTTCTTAACGATGTATTATGTTCCAGATATCGAAAATGCGTGGAATTCTGTTTATTATTTACAACAAGAAGTAGCGTATGGTCAAATTGTACGCGGAATGCACCACTGGGGTGCGAGTCTCGTAATCGTTATGATTTTCTTACATACGTTACGTGTGTTTTTCCAAGGTGCTTATAAAAAGCCTAGAGAGCTTAACTGGGTAGTAGGAGTATTAATTCTATTCGTTATGCTAGGTTTAGGATTTACTGGTTATTTATTACCTTGGGATAACAAAGCATTTTTTGCTACACAAGTAGGCTTAGAAATAGCTCAGCAAACACCGTTTATCGGAGAAGAAGTGAAAACATTGCTTGCCGGAGATCCAGATATCGTAGGAGCGCAAACATTGACGCGATTCTTCGCTATACACGTATTCTTCTTACCAGCAGCATTGTTTGCTTTAATGGGTGCTCACTTTGTAATGATTCGTAAACAAGGTATTTCAGGTCCATTGTAGGCTAGCATTTCAGCACTTATATTCATAGATGCAAAGGAGGGAACGCTGTGCATAGGGGAAAAGGTATGAAGTTCGTCGGTGATTCACGTATCCCGGCTAAGAAGATGTCTAATATTCCAAAAGATTATTCCGAGTATCCAGGTAAAACGGAAGCGTTCTGGCCAAACTTTCTATTGAAAGAATGGTTAGTAGGTGCTGTTTTCCTAATCGGCTTTTTAACATTAACAGTAGTGGCCCCATCTCCACTTGAAAAAATGGCAGATCCGACTGATGCAAGTTATATTCCACTTCCAGACTGGTATTTCTTATTTCTGTATCAGTTCTTGAAGTATGAATTTGCAAGTGGTCCATATAGTGTGTTAGGAGCATTTATTATTCCAGGATTAGCGTTTGGTGGTTTATTACTAGCACCATTCTTGGATAAAGGGCCAGGTCGTCGTCCACATCAACGTCCAATCGCAAATGCGTTTATGTTAATTGGTGTAGCGTGTACTATATTCTTAACTTGGGAAGCAGGCAGTCACGTTGACTGGGAAGCGCGCGCTAAATCTGGACAAATCGTTGAAGAAGTTGAAATTGATACTTCTGCTGCTGGTTATGAAATCTACAAGCAAAATTGTGCATCTTGTCACGGTGCAGAACTTGGTGGAGGAGCAGGACCTGCACTAGTAGGTACAGAATTGTCTGTTGATGAAATTAAAGACATAACAGTTAATGGACTAGGAAGTATGCCGGCAGTAATGAAAGGTAAACCTGAAGAAGAAATACAACAACTAGCTGAATTCGTTAAAAATCCATCTGGTGGAGAAGAAGGAAGCGAGTAAGAGGCAGGAAGCTGGATTAATTGTCCAGCTTCTTTTTACTATTTTTCAAGAAATGTTAAGGGTGATGAAATGATAGCGTACGTATTAAGACACAAAAGTTTTCTATCTTTATTATTGGTAGTTAATATCGTTGGTACCATATACGGATATTGGTGGTACAAATACCAATTAGCTGCTACTCCTTCTCACTTTTTACTCTTCGTTCCTGATAGCCCGACAGCAAGTTTATTCTTTTGTATATTTCTAGCATTCTTCTTATTCAATCGAAATGTTCCATATATAGAGGCTTTAGCTATCGTTACTTTGTTTAAATATGGTGTTTGGGCAGTTATGATGAATATATTAACGCTTATTGTCGATGGCTCTTTATCTTGGCAAGGATACATGCTTATCGCGTCTCATGGAGCTATGGCAGTTCAAGGGTTATTGTATGCACCCTATTATAAAATTCAATTACGCCATTTAGTAGTAGCAGCCATATGGACGTTGCATAATGACGTTATTGATTACGTCTTTGAAATGATGCCATCCTATGGTTCTTTAAATGTGTATATGAATGAAATTGGTTATTTTACGTTCTGGTTAAGTGTTCTGTCCATACTCATAGCCTATCGGTTAACGATTCACGGGAAACGTCAATCGTTACATGCAAACTAATCCCTTGTACTAATTACATACCTCTCTTCATACACTATAAATACAAGCTTTGTGGGAGAGGGGACCACTTATGATAGGTGCATTAAAACAAGTAGAAAGCAAATTGGCGCTTTTCATCGTTTTCGTTATGATCGTTATGACGGTTAGTAATGTGTATGCAAAGGAGTCATTCCAATCGTTACAATCAGATGCCTATACGTTTTTAAAATATGTAGAAGAAGGTAAAAATGAAGCGGCAGAAGCTACGTTGGCGAAAATGGAAAGGGTTGTAGATGGAATAGATAGCACGATGACGGAAGTTGGTCCATACTCATTACATCAGTTAATGAAAGACGCTCGTTTGACGTTAATGGACCAAGAAAGTAGTAAACAAGAGGCTTATCATCGTTCATTAGCGGTTGTGTTGTACGTGGATGCGATGGAGACGAATGTTGACCCTTTATGGGAAGTTTGGAAATCCTACACGATACAAGAAATTAATCAGCTAATAGAGGGAGATGAGAAGATTTCCAATCGCTCAATTAAGCACGTATATGAGCTATATGAACGGATGTTACCGGCCATGTATGTCGACTTAGATTGGGATGTAGCACAACAAATGTCTCTCCATCAGCAAGCTTTAGTTGACGTGTTATCGGAGCAATCCACAGAAGATAGAATGCTATTAATGCGTTCCATAGCAAGAGATCTAGAAGAAATTCCTGTAACGAAATATAGTTTAACAGAAGGTCCAGAGTTCATTTGGTTGATTTGGACTATAGGTAGTTTTATTTCAATTACGTTAACATACGTAGGATGGAGAAAATATCGAGCAGAAAAACGACAATTAACTAAATCGAAAGAACGTGATAGTTGACGTACCATCGATTTATGACTAAAATTAACGTTGTAGCAAAGTTTGCGACTATTAATGGAGGAATGCAAAACAATGTTTATAAGTTCAGGATATTTAATTTATTTAGCGTTAATTTTAATTATCCCGATTTGGGCTCAAATGAAAGTTAAAGGTACGTATAAGAAGTATTCTAATGTATACAATCAATCAGGCATGTCTGGTGCTCAAGTTGCACGAAAAATATTAGATGATAATGGTTTATATGATGTACGAGTAGAAGAAGTACGTGGCGTGTTATCTGACCACTATGACCCTCGAAGTAAAGTAGTGCGATTATCTTCAAGTAACTACCATGAGCCTTCTGCTGCTGCTCAAGCTGTTGCAGCACATGAAGTAGGACATGCTATTCAAGATGAACAAGAATATGCGTTTTTAAAATTTCGCTCTTCATTAGTACCAGCGGCTAGTTTAGGTTCCAACATGTCCATCTTCTTGATTTTAGGTGGGTTTCTTTTTCAAGCATCAGGGTTAGTGTTAGCTGGTATCATTTTCATGTCGTTTGCTGTTTTGTTCCAGTTTGTGACACTTCCTGTAGAGTTTGATGCTTCTAATCGAGCAATGGATCAGCTTATTTCCACTGGGATTATACGTAATGACGAGGAAAAACAAACAAAGAAAGTGTTAGATGCGGCGGCACTTACGTATGTAGCAGCAGCACTTGTTGCGTTGTTAGAACTACTACGTTTCGTCCTTATATTTTTAAATATGAATAACGACGATTAATAACGAAAGAAGAGCTACCACACTTGGGAAGCTCTTCTTTATTTGGTTAACTTCGTTTTATGTTCCATTCAAATACGAACTTGTTCTTTATTTCTCAATTGGATTTTTTTGTTCATCTAATGTAAATCCTTCCCCAACAACATCATGAACCGTTGAAACGCTTACAAATGCGTGTGGATCAATGGATTCAATAATATTCTTCATCCGGATTATTTCATTGCGTGCGACTACACAGTAAAGGACATCCCGATTTTCTCCCGTATAACTCCCTCTTCCATGTAAAATCGTAACGCCACGGTCCATTTCATTCATAATCTTCGTAGAAATGGTTGTACTTTGATTGGAAATAATAATGGCTCCTTTAGCAGCATAAGCGCCTTCTTGAATAAAATCGATTACGCGAGCTCCTATGAAAACCGCCACTAATGTGTACATTCCTTCTATGTGATCTAGATACATGATGACAGCTGCTGTAATTACAAGAGCATCAAATAGAAACATAGTACGTCCCATGCTAATGCCCCAATATTTATGTACCAGTCGAGCGAGAATATCGACACCACCTGTAGTGCCTCCACTTCTAAAGATAATACCTAACCCAACGCCGATAAATACACCGGCAAATAAAGCGGCCAAAGTCATATCATTTTTTAAATCAATTTCTATCATATATACTTGGAATACCCCTAAAAAGAATGAAACAGCAAGGGTTCCGATGATGGAGTAAATGAGTGTTGATCGTCCAAGTAGTTTCCATCCGACTAGAAATACAGGAATGTTTAACGCTAAATTCATAATCGAAATATTTAGCCCAAATTGATCCAATATTAAAATGATTCCAGTAAAACCACCTTCTGCTAAGTTGTTCTGAATATTGAAATGAACAATTCCAAAACTAAATATAGCAGCACCTAGTAAAATAAATAGGATATTGTTTACTTTAACTTTATTCAATAAATTACCTCCTTTGATGAACGCATTCCCATCCCTTATTATAGACAAAATATTTCAAAAACAGCAATACATAATAAAGAACAAAAAAATTTGTCAAATGGACGGCTATTCGCTAACATGATAAGAGATTGTATCATTGTAAACCACGACGCTTACCACGTAACAAAGAGAAAAACAATGAAACAACAAAAGGAATCCCTTATTACAGTAGTAATGCATCCTTTTATCGCTAACTTAGCTCGCATGGTAAAGGGGTGAGCAACATGAGTACCCTTATTTTGTGGAAAAGCTGAATGAGTATATTCCAAACGAGAACTTATAATAAATGGACAGTACAAAAGGAGGATTAATATGACGAAAACTAAAATCGTTGTTGCAGGACCGAGAGGAAAAATGGGAAGTGAAGCGTTACGAATGATTGAAAAGGAAGAGCGTTTCGATTTAGTAGCGTGCGTGGATAGGAAATACGATGGAATGAAAGTGAAAGATATCCCATCTCTACCTGCAATAGACGCTCCTATATATGAGGATATGGAACAGTGTTTTCAAAACGTATCACCAGATGTATTAATTGACTTAACTACTCCAGAAGTCGGCTATAAACATACGAAACTAGCGTTACAGTATAACGTTCGCCCTGTTGTGGGTACGACAGGCTTTACCAACGACCAACTCGCTGAACTTGAAAGCATAGCGGATGAAAAAGGAATTGGTGTCATTATTGCCCCTAATTTTGCAATCGGTGCAGTATTGATGATGCAATTTTCTAAGTGGGCAGCGAAGTACTTTCCTGATGTAGAAATTATAGAGCGTCATCATGATCAGAAACTAGATGCTCCAAGTGGTACTGCTGTCAAAACAGCGCAATTAATACAAGAAGTTCGCACAAGTAAAACACAAGGCCATCCCAATGAAACGGAAACAATCAGTGGAGCTAGAGGTGCTGATATAGATGGGATGAAAATACACAGCATGCGTTTGCCTGGATTAGTAGCTCACCAAGAAGTGATGTTCGGTTCAAATGGTGAAACGTTAACGATTAAACATGATTCCATTAATCGCGAATCGTTTATGACCGGAGTGAAATTATCCGTTGAGAAGGTACAACAACTCAATGTGCTTGTTTACGGACTTGAAAACATTATGGAATAAAGGGAGCGAACAAGATGAATATTGCGTTAATTGCACATGACAAAAAGAAAGAGGATATGGTGCAGTTTGCTACTGCGTATAAATATGTTTTACATAACCATAGCTTATATGCTACTGGTACGACTGGAAAACGAATTGCTGAAGCAACTGATTTACCTGTCTATCGCTTCCAATCAGGCCCATTAGGTGGTGACCAGCAGATTGGTGCCCGTATTGCTCAAAATGAAATGGACATTGTCATTTTTTTCCGTGACCCATTAACCGCTCAGCCTCATGAACCTGACATAAGTGCTTTACTGCGATTGTGTGATGTGTATCAAATACCGTTAGCAACTAATTTAGCTAGCGCAGAAATTATGATGCATGCTTTAGAACGAGGGGACTTAAAGTGGAGAGAAATCGTACAAAACAATGCGCAACAGGAGAATGCCAAATGAAACCTACAAAGATAGGAATTACTTGTTATCCAACTGTCGGAGGTTCAGGTGTAGTTGCGACAGAACTAGCTAAGTTACTCGCGGAAAAAGGGTATGAAATTCATTTTATTACTTCTAGTGTGCCTTTTCGCTTAAAACGTATCTATCCGAATATATACTACCATGAAGTAGAAATGAGTCATTATGCTGTCTTCCAATATCCTCCTTACGATTTAGCGCTCGCTAATAAGATGGCTGAAGTTATTAATCGAGAGAAAATTGATATTTTACACGTACATTATGCGATGCCTCACGCAATTTGTGCCATTTTAGCCAAACAAATGGTGAAACATGATGTGAAAATCGTTACCACGCTTCACGGAACAGATATTACTGTATTAGCAGAAGATGCAAGCTTTACAGATATGATTCGATTTGGAATTGAACAATCGGATAAAGTGACAGCTGTATCAAGAAGTTTAGTGAAGCAAACGAAAGAAATGCTTCATACCGACAAGGACATTGAAGTAATTTATAATTTTGTCGATGAGAGAGAATATAAACCAAAGGAAAAAACAAGCTTAAAGGCACAATACGGTATTAAGGATGAGGAGAAAGTCGTTATCCATATTTCTAATTTTCGTAAAGTGAAGCGTATTTCTGATATAGTGACATCTTTTGCGAAAATGCTTCCTTTTACGAATGCGAAACTACTTCTCGTCGGTGATGGTCCTGAGTATTCGCAAGCTTGCCAACTTGTAACGCAATTAGATATTCGGGAACGTGTACTCTTTTTAGGAAAGCAAGAAAACGTTGCAGAACTACTATCTATAGCTGATTTGAAGTTACTTCTTTCCGAGAAAGAGAGTTTTGGATTAGTGTTACTAGAGGCAATGGCGTGTGGAGTACCTTGCATTGGTACGAATACAGGAGGCATACCAGAAGTTATTATAGATGGAGAAACAGGTTACATTAGTGAAGTGGGAGATGTGGAGTCCGTTGCATCCTTAGGTGTGGAGCTATTAATGAATCGAGCGAAGTGGGAACGATTTTCCCGTAACAGCTTAGCTCGCGTTGCGCAAAATTTCCACTCTGCTCACATTGTAAAGCAATATGAGCGCATATATGCTGATTTGTTAGAAGATAAAGGATGATATGGATGGATAAATCATTTATAAAGGCAAAGCCAATCCTCGTGAAGCTAATAGAACATGGCTTTGATGCGTACTATGTTGGTGGTTCTGTTCGCGATTATTTATTAAATAGAGAGATAGGAGATATAGATATTGCTACATCTGCTTTACCTAACCAAGTCCAGGCATTATTTGAAAAGGTCATCCCAGTCGGCATAGATCACGGTACAGTTATGGTTCGGTATGAAGGCGAATCATATGAAGTAACCACTTTTCGTGTAGAAGAAAGTTATGAAGATTACCGTCATCCTGATCGTGTGCATTATGTTCAAAAAATTGAAGAAGATTTAGCGCGGAGAGACTTTACAATGAATGCAGTAGCAATGAAATTAGATGGAACGATTGTAGATCCGTTTAATGGTAGGGGGGCCATAAAAGAGAAACGTATCGAAACTGTCGGTGTTGCAGAAGAACGTTTACAAGAAGATCCACTACGAATGATGCGCGCGTTACGTTTTGTTAGTCAACTCGGATTTTCATTAGCGGCAACTACATACGATACAATTCGGCACAACGCTTATTTATTAGAGCGCATTTCAATTGAACGTAAGACTGTTGAGATGGAGAAGCTCATACAAGGTCGATTTGCTAATCGAGCATGGCAGCTTTTCATACAATCTGGAGTTGATCAATATTTACCGTCTTTTGAAAAAGAGCCTTCCTTAATTCAAAAGTGTGCCCAACTAGAATGGATACCTTTGGAAGACATGGCTGAAGCTATTACGATATTTCATCAACTTGCTACATCTCTTTCAGTTACACAAATGGTTAAAGATTGGAAGTTATCGAACGATGTTAAACGACAATCCCTTAGACTAACTGAAGCTGTACAGCAATGGGGTAGCGAGGAAGATTGCTATGTCCTTTACGGCGTAGGAGAGTCGTTGCTCTCTTCTTTTTGTAAAATATTACAAATATTAAATCGAGATGCTCCTTCGTTCAAGAACTTGAAGCGAACATATGAACAATTGCCCATTCATTCTATTAAGCAGCTTGCATTAAATGGTAATGACGTGCGAGCCTTGTTTCCGAATCGACATCCTGGTCCTTGGATGCAGCAACTATTACGAACAATTGAAAAGGAAGTTGTTACTTGTCGTATACGAAATGAAAAGGAGTATTTGAAAGAGAGGGCTTTGCAATGGAATCAACAAGAGGAAGATTATTAGACATTTTAGCGAAACATAATGAAGAATACGTATCAGGCCAAATGTTATCGGATCAATTAAATATAAGTAGGCCAGCGGTGTGGAAGCACATGAAAGAATTAGAGAAAGATGGTTACGTTATGGAAGCAGTACCACGAAAAGGATATCGCATCTTGTCTTTCCCTAATAAAGTAAGCCAAAACACGATTCAATGGGGACTAAAGACGAAGTGGCTCGGACAACATATGCTGCATAAAACGTCTACACCATCTACGCAAATGCTTGCACACAATCAGGCGCAAAATGGATCTGCTCACGGGACAGTTATTATTGCTGATGAACAAACGAATGGGCGGGGGCGTTTACATCGACAATGGTATTCTCACAAAGGGGAAGGCATATGGATGAGCATGATTCTTCGACCAACTATGGAGCCACATTTATCACCACAATTAACTTTACTCGCAGCTACTGTGCTAGCCGAGACTTTAAAACGACATTGTGGAGTAAAGCCGCAAATCAAATGGCCGAATGATATTCTTATTCACGATAAAAAAGTAGCTGGGATTTTAACGGAATTACAAGCGGAACAGGATCAAGTGAATTATATCGTGCTAGGAATTGGTATGAATGTGAACCAACCTAATACCGCTTTTATAGGAGAGCTGCAACGTAAAGCAACATCGTTACACTTGCAAACAAATCAAACATGGGATATCTCCGCACTCGTACAAGACATCTTACAAACGTTTGAAAAGAGATATGATGAATATATGGAAAATGGGTTTGCTCATGTGAAGTTACGCTGGGAAGCATTTGGTTATAAGTTAGGGGAAATTGTTCCTATTCATACCCACCAAAATAAATGGTATGGTCGTTTGATGGGGATTGAAGAGGATGGGGCCTTGTATGTATTGGACGAGAATGGTCAAGGGCATATATTGTATTCTGCTGAAATTGAGTGGGGAAAGGACTACGTGTAATGAAGACAAGTACCAGCTTGAAAGAAATGAAGCAACGTCATGAGGCTATAACGATGATTACGGCGTATGATTATCCATCCGCTAAACAGGCTGAAAATGCGGGTGTTGATATGATTTTGGTTGGGGATTCTTTAGGTATGGTCGTATTAGGATATGATTCTACTGTCCCTGTTACAGTAGATGATATGATTCATCACGGAAAAGCAGTCGTAAGAGGGGCGAAGCAAACGTTTGTCGTAATCGATATGCCTTTTATGTCTTACCACATTTCACCCGAAGAGACGATGAAGCAAGCGAAGCGAATGATTCAAGAAACAGGAGCACAAGCTATTAAAGTAGAGGGGGCGAAAGAAGTTATAACGACGATAGGGAAGTTAACAAATGCCGGCATCCCAGTTGTAGCTCATCTCGGTTTAACCCCTCAGTCCGTACAAGTATTAGGCGGGTATCGGGTGCAAGGAAAAGATAAAGAAGCTGCTCAGCAACTAATAGATGAAGCATTAGCTGTTCAAGCATCAGGGGCGATCTCACTCGTACTTGAATGTGTCCCGGCTCCTTTAGCTAAATTAATTGCATCTAGACTTGACATTCCGGTAATAGGTATTGGGGCAGGAGAACATTGTGATGGTCAGGTACTCGTCTATCATGATGTTCTCCAATATGGAGTAGAGCGTGTTCCTAAATTTGCGAAGATCTACACAAATATGAATGATGTGGTACACAGTGCTTTGCAGCAATTTGTTGCTGAAGTGAAAACAAAACAGTTTCCAACTCCATCCCACAGTTTTACCATGAAGGAAGAGGTTATCTCGGAGCTTTATGGAGGGAATACTAACGATGAAAATTATTAAATCATTATCAGAAATGCACCAGTTAAGAAAACAATATACTAGCAGTCAGCAGTCGATTGGCTTCGTTCCGACAATGGGGTATTTACATGAAGGTCATGTACAATTAATGAAACAAGCGAAGCAAGAGAATGACCTAGTTGTTGTTAGTATTTTCGTAAATCCGTTGCAATTTGGTCCTAACGAAGATTTTGAACGTTATCCACGTGATGAACAAAGAGATATACAATGTGCAAAAGCGGCAGGAGTAGATGTAGCATTTTTTCCGCAAGTGGAAGAGATGTACCAAGAGGAGCACTCGGTTATTATGCAAGTACAGCGCCGCGTTCAAGTGTTGTGCGGAGCGAAAAGAGAAGGTCATTTTGATGGAGTAGTGACGGTATTAACAAAACTATTTCATTTAGTCGCACCAACTCGCGTGTATTTTGGAATGAAAGATGCGCAACAAGTAGCAGTTGTCGATGCATTGCTAACGGACTATCATTTTCCAATTTCCTTATGTGCGGTACCAACCGTAAGAGAAGAAGATGGCCTCGCCAAAAGTAGTCGAAATGTTTATTTATCACAGGAAGAGCGGGCAGAAGCACCATCTATCTATCAAGCTTTACAACATGGACAACAACTGATTCAATCAGGAAACAAGCATGTTAAGCAAATAGTAGAAGAAGTTACCCGTTTTATTAAAGGGCATACCCGTGGTAAAATAGATTATGTTGATATATTATCGTATCCTCAACTAGAGACGATTGATACTATCGACAGGAAGATAATTATTGCGGTAGCGGTTCAATTTCAGCAAGCAAGATTAATTGATAATGTTGTGATAAACGAACATGGTATAACGATGACAGATGGACGATAAGGGGAGAAGCACATCATGATGCGGGCAATGATGAAAGGGAAAATCCATCGAGCAAGAGTAACAGAAGCGAATTTAAATTATGTGGGCAGTATAACGATCGATTCCTATATATTAGAACAGGTAGATATTTTGCCACATGAAAAAGTACAAATTGTGAATAATCATAATGGTGCCCGTTTAGAAACATATGTGATTGCTGGAGAACGGCATAGTGGTGTTATCTGTTTAAATGGAGCGGCTGCTCGCTTAGTCCAACCAGATGATGTTATTATAATCGTTTCATATGCTATGGTGGAACAATCAGAATTGCAGCATTTTCAGCCGAAAGTTGCTTTAATGAATGATAAAAATGAAGTGGTTGAATTAATAAATGAGGAACCACCATTTGTAGAACTGTAGCTCCCAATAGGTATATTTGGGAGCTTTCCTTTCGAGAAAATACGATGAAAGAAAAGAGGTGGAATCAATGGATAAATTTGTCGTAGTGGATTTAGAGACGACAGGCCATGCACCTAAAAAAGGGGATAAAATTATTGAGGTTGGTATCGTTTTAATTCAAGGAGGACAAATAGTAGACCAATTTAAGTCCTTTGTTAATCCAGAACAACCAATTCCCGCTTTTATAACCCAACTTACGAGTATCACGGATGATGATGTGAAAGGTGCTCCTCTTTTTACTGAAATTGCCGATACGATCATTTCGATGTGTGAAGGGGCGTATTTTGTAGCTCACCATGCAGAATTTGATTTAGGATTTTTAAATCATGCTGTTCAAGATGCGAGAGGCTTTACGTTACAAATGCCTGTCATTGATACGGTAGAGTTAGCTCGCATATTCATGCCCCAAGCTCCAGGATATAAGCTTTCCCAACTAAGTGACTATTTACATATGAAGCATTCGAATCCACATCGTGCTCTGTCTGATGCAACTGTAACAGGAGAAATATTTATTCAATTACTGCATAAAGGGAAACAACTTCCTTATGAAACCATTGATCAGTTAATGCGTTTACAAGGAAAGTTGAAAAGTGACATGGGTGATATCTTTCAGTCTTGGCTGAACGAAAAAGCATTTGCAATAGAAGAGCGTTCTGATTTGGAAATTGTGCGAGGATTGGCACTAAAACGAGTTGAAGATGATGCAGAAGTTAATGAGGATTCAATGGAATTATCAACTGAAGGATTTGCACCATTTTTAGAAGAAGTGCTTCGTCCTGGCGGGCAATTAGAACAAACATTACATACGTTTGAAGAAAGACCTGGCCAAAGAGAAATGGCGACGACAATTTATGATGCCTATCAATCACAGCAACATGGTTTAGTTGAAGCGGAAACAGGGACAGGGAAATCATTAGCATATTTACTACCGTCTATCTATGAAGCGATTACGACAAAATCAAGCGTTATGATTAGTACGTACACAACGCAATTACAAACGCAATTACTTGATAAGGAAATACCAATGCTTCAACAAGCGTTACCATGCTCATTTCGTTCAGCTTTATTAAAAGGAAAGCAGCATTATTTATCATTGCAAAAATTCGAATATGAATTATTCTCCACCTATTTGGATAATTATGATATTGTATTGACGAAGTGTATGATACTAGTATGGTTGACGGAAACGACAACAGGGGATGTAGATGAAATACAGCTCCCGTCAAGCGGTGCAATATTTTGGAGAAAAATATCAGCAGAGGCTGAGGGATATCCAAATCCAAAATCACCATGGTTTATGAAATCTTTTTATCAAAGAGCAAAAAAGCAAGCAGAAAAGGCGCATATCGTCATTACGAACCATTCCTTACTGTGTACGGATATTATTCACCAATATGGATTGGTTCAATCTTATCCAAAAGTCATCATTGATGAAGCCCATCATTTAGAGAAGGTGGCTGCGAAGCATTTCGGCCTCAAATTAGACTACGTCTCTTTGCAATATTTATTAAATGGCATGGGAGGCAATAATCCTGGTGAATGGATGCATAGCTTATTAACAGCAAATACTCACATTGCTTTAAAAGTCAGTATTCGAAAATGGGATGGATGTATTCAATCTATAAAAGAAGAGGCAGATGATTTATTCCGCTATCTTTTTACGTATGTATCAAAGCAAAGAGATGCCAATATAAGTTTTAATGATGTAGGACGTTACCAATATCGTTATGAACCAGCAAAAGAATCCTCTAGAGTATGGAGTACTGTAAAAGAGATGGCAGGACGACTTACCTTCCAATTAAAAGACGCCATCACGATGTTAGAGCAATGTAAACAAGGGATTCATACCCAAGAAGATTCAGAAGAGACTTCTAAATGGTTAGAAGATATTCAAATGTACGTAGATCGAATCCGAGATACGATAGATGCGATGTATTATTTGTTAGTGGATGAAGGAGAACCATTAGTAAAATGGATTGAACTCGAAGCACAAGGAGCAAAAAATGCTGTCTTTTTATATAGCGAGCCTATTGAAGTAGGACCACTGCTAAAAGAAGCATTTTTTGAGCATAAAGAATCCGTAGTTCTGACAAGTGCAACGCTTACGATGAACGAGTCCTTTGCGTTTATGCTTGAACGACTTGGTTTGTCGAAAGAAGAAACGATTCAACGAAAAATCGCTTCTCCATTTAACTATAATGAACAGGTTCAACTGCTTGTACCTAATGATTTTCCAAGTATTAAGGGACACAATCAAGAAGATTTCATTCATGCAACATGTGAGGCCATTTATTCTTTAGCGACTTTAACGAAAGGAAGAATGCTCGTTTTATTTACGTCGTATGAAATGTTAAAGAAAACGTATTATGTTATGAAAGAATTTATGGATATAGATGAATTCATGCTTATTGCTCAAGGTGTCTCGAGTGGCAGTCGAACAAGGTTGATCAAAAACTTCCAGGCGTTTGATCATGCCATTTTATTTGGTACTTCTTCCTTCTGGGAAGGAGTAGATATTCCAGGAGATGATTTAACGTCGCTTGTTATTGTTCGTTTACCATTTCAGCCTCCTAACCATCCTGTTTATCAAGCAAAGGCTGAAAAAATAAAAGGACAAGAAAAGAATCCGTTTATGGCGTTATCCTTACCCAATGCTGTTATACGTTTCAAACAAGGGTTTGGCAGATTAATTCGTTCCAGTACGGATCGGGGGCTTGTATTTGTGTGTGACGATCGTCTTATGAAGGCTAAATACGGCAAGTACTTTATCCAATCTATACCTAAGGTGCCTGTTCATTACGCATCTACGCACGACATTCTTCAAAAAGCTGAACAATGGTTATGATAAGTTGATGTGAAACAACACATTCTAATAAAGAAGGCTTACATGAAAGTAGGGTGTGTTGTGAAGCGTTATTTCTTATATGCGATTAGCTTGGCTATTTTAATGCATGGACTATTTATTAAACAGACCATTGCTGCTCCGCCTTCTCTATCTATTGGGGAGGAGGAGGTATTATTTACTTTTTTGGAAATGCCAGACGGGGAAGCAATGTTAATACAAACGGGATTTAATCAGAGCATACTCGTAAATACTGGTGCGAAACAGAGCAAACAGCAGTTAACTCAACAATTAAATCAGTTAGGCGTTCAGAAGCTTAATGGTTTAATTATTACTAGTTCTTCTGATAAGGAATGTGGAAATGTACAGGATGTCATGGAGCAATATGAGGTGTCTAATGTATATTATACGGGACATATTTCCTCTAGGTGTATGGAACAAATGAATAGGGAACAGTTGAAGAATTGGAAAAAGAATCACATTTATGAATTATCTCCGCAACTGTTCATTAAAGTGATTACATCATCAACAAATGGTAGTATGTCGCTTTATATGCAATATGGTCAAACGTCTTTATTATTTTTAGCGAATGGGGATGAAGCATTAGAAGACAAATTGCGCGAAGCAAGTCCTATTCAAGCGGACATCGTCAAATTAGCTGATTATGCTGTGACATCTTTACCTTCCATGGAGTTGTTGAACCGTATCGATCCTCACATGGCTATGATTTATCCGTTAAAAGGAAAAACACCAAATGAAACATTGCTAGAACGGTTAGAAGAGTCATGGGTAGATGTGTATCAACTCGATAAAATTGGTACGATGACGATTCATTGTACAATGGAGGACTATGAATTATTTCCTAAGTAAATAGCTAAGACAAGCTACATATGCATGGTAGCTTGTCTAAAAAAAACCTGCACGAAATATATCGCGCAGGTTAAGGATGGGTTAGGAAGATTTTTTGAAATTTGATGATTATTCATCAAATTGAACGATAAGAACTGTTATAATAAAGAGGTATTTCTCTTTGATGTATGTTTATGTTGTGTAACAAACAGCTAAATATGTTAGGTAATATTTGATAATGGAAAGGATGCTTCGTTATTAGGAGGGGAATAATGGAAAGTAAAGTGGAAGTATTATCGACTGTTCGAGTGGAGAACTCCCATGATTTATATAAAATTGTCGATACGTTAAATCGCACACTAAAACAACAGGACCTAATGTTTGGTCTAGCATTGGATGAGAATGATGAAAAGACAGCAGTTTTCACCATCTACCGAACGTAGTTATCTCGCATATATTGTTTGGGGTATAGCCATTATAGCCATCATAGTTGTTGTTTACTTTTTGTATATGTATATTCAAATTATGCAAGATAAAACAGCGACGTTTACTGAATCCAAGGAAATTGCTATAAATCAAACACAATTAACTCGAGCTGATGACGTTTTACGCTATCATGGCTCTTCTCGATATGATATAGTAACAGGCATAGCCGAAAATGAGGAAAAAGCCTTTGTATTTATCCCGATAAAGGATAAAAAGACTAAGCCTATTTTCGTATCCTCTCTAGATGTCATTTCAGAAGAACAAATGCTTAATGCTTGGAAGCAAGATTGTACCTCTTGCAGGTTAGAAACGATTCAACCTGCTTATGAGAAGCAAGGCCCTTTGTGGGAAATAACGTATACAGATGAGGACAATCGCTACGTCATCAAAACATATCAAATGAAAGATGGAAATCTCTATGATACCCTTTATTTCAATCAATAATGGAATGGCTGGATGGAAACTTCGTGGGAAGCGTTACGAAGTGTGACTAGTTGTTTTATTCCATGTACAAATGCTTTATAGGAATAAATGGGTGATGAAGTTTTATTATACTTTATAGGAGGTTATATTTATGGATTTAGCAAAAAGGGTACAAACACTAACCCCCTCATCGACTCTTGCGATAACGGCGAAGGCAAATGAGCTAAAAGCCGCAGGTCATGATGTGATTGGACTTGGTGCGGGAGAGCCAGACTTTAATACGCCACAACATATAATTGATGCAGCACAGAAAGCAATGGAAAAAGGGTTTACGAAATATACGCCTTCAGGTGGAGTACCCGCTTTAAAACAAGCCATTGTAGAGAAATATGAACGTGACAACGCCCTTACATATGAAACGAACCAAGTAATTGTGACATCAGGAGCAAAGCATGCATTGTATACGTTGTTTCAAGCGTTATTAAATGAAGGCGATGAAGTTATTATCCCTGCGCCTTATTGGGTGAGCTATCCAGAACAAGTTAAATTAGCTGGCGGGTTGCCTGTATTTATAAAAGCAAAGGAATCAAACGATTTCAAATTAATACCTGAACAATTAGAAGCAGGTATTACACCGAATACGAAAGCCATTATTCTGAATTCACCTTCTAATCCAACAGGCGCATTATATACGAAAGAGGAGTTAGAAGCTATCGGTGCAATTTGCTTACGTCATGATATCCTGATTGTTTCTGATGAAATTTATGAGAAATTGATTTATGGAGATGGGACATTCGTTTCGATAGCATCTCTATCAGAAGCGTTAAAGAAACAAACTGTTGTCATTAATGGAGTATCCAAATCCCATTCTATGACAGGATGGAGAATAGGATATGCTCTTGGTGATGCCAAACTCATTAAAGCAATGACGAACTTAGCATCGCATTCTACTTCTAATCCAACGACGTTATCTCAATATGGCGCACTTGCTGCGTATCAGTCTTCTCAAGAGAAAGTAGAAGAAATGAGGCAAGCATTTAGTTATCGCCTAGAGAAGCTATATGATTGGATCACACAAATTCCAGGTGTTTATTGTATGAAACCGCAAGGAGCCTTTTATTTGTTTCCGAACGTAAAGGAAGCAGTAGTAGCTTGTGGCTTTCATACAGTAGATGAATGGGTAAAAGCATTACTTGAAGAAGAAAAAGTAGCATTAGTTCCAGGTTCAGGATTTGGAGCTGAAGACAACGTTCGTCTTTCATATGCAACATCATTAGAGCAATTAGAAGAAGCAGCCAAACGTATAAAACGTTTTGTTGAGAAGCATCAATCATAGTAAGGTTAAGGTTGGAGGAAAATATGTTGAAAACGACAATAGAACAAGTACACAAGCACGTAGGAGAAGAAGTTACAATTGGAGCATGGTTAGCTAATAAACGATCTAGTGGAAAAATCGCCTTTTTACAATTGCGAGATGGTACAGGCTTTATGCAGGGGGTCGTAGTGAAGTCGAATGTATCAGAAGACGTATTTGCATTAGCAAAGAATATGACGCAAGAATCGTCTTTATATGTAACAGGTACGATTGTAGAGGATACTCGTTCTCCATTAGGATATGAAATGCAAGTAAGCTCGTTAGAAGTCATTCATGAATCAGTTGACTATCCGATTACACCGAAAGAACACGGACCAGAATTTTTATTAGATCACCGTCATTTATGGCTGAGATCTAAGAAGCAGCATGCCATTATGAAAGTACGTAATGAGATTATTCGAGCTACGTATGAGTTCTTCAATTCGAATGGATACACAAAGGTTGATCCGCCAATTTTAACTGGATCTTCTGCCGAAGGAACGACAGAATTGTTTCATACGAAATATTTTGAAGAAGATGCGTACTTATCTCAAAGTGGACAGTTATATATGGAAGCGGCAGCGATGGCTTTTGGGAAAGTATTCTCATTTGGCCCTACATTCCGTGCAGAAAAGTCGAAAACGCGCCGTCATTTAATTGAATTTTGGATGATTGAACCAGAAATGGCATTTATGGATCATGATGATAGCTTACAAGTTCAAGAACAATACGTATCACACGTTGTCCAATCTGTTTTACAAAATTGCAAAATTGAACTACAAACACTTGGTCGAGATGTATCGAAATTAGAAGCGATTCAAGCACCTTTCCCACGTATCACGTATGATGATGCGATTCAAATTTTAAAAGAGAAAGGGTTTGACGATATTGAGTGGGGGGAAGACTTTGGAGCTCCTCATGAAACAGCTATTGCAGAAAGCTTTAATAAACCAGTATTTATTACGCATTATCCGTTAGAAATTAAAGCTTTTTATATGAAACCAGATCCGGAGCGTCCTGACGTTGCGTTATGTGCTGATTTAATTGCTCCAGAAGGGTATGGAGAAATTATCGGTGGCTCCCAACGTATCGACGACTTACAATTAATGGAGCAACGTTATGAAGAGCATGATTTAACAGGAGATGCTTACCAGTGGTATTTAGAATTACGTA
Organism: Pontibacillus litoralis JSM 072002; assembly: GCF_000775615.1. Lineage (GTDB taxonomy): Bacteria > Bacillota > Bacilli > Bacillales > BH030062 > Pontibacillus > Pontibacillus litoralis. The sequence continues at coordinate 49,346 of NZ_AVPG01000004.1, read as the reverse complement.
AATACGGTAGTGTGCCACACTCTGGATTCGGACTAGGTTTAGAGCGTACTGTTGCATGGATTTGCGGAATTGAACACGTAAGAGAAACCATTCCATTCCCACGCCTTTTGAATCGTTTATATCCTTAATTCGAATCTCCCCCCCATATTTTGGGGGTTTTTTTATGATAGAAGATTATATAGACTAGAGTAGTTATAGATACCCTTAGCAATTGGCATAGATGCTATACTAGGGGATGCGATTGTTTTTTAAAAAAGGCAGGTGGCTTCATGAGTAAAATTAGTTTATTAATGAAGAATCAAATGACGTTTCCGGAACATTTATTAATGCGATATAAACAATTAGGCTTAACGGAAATAGATGTGATGATCGTGTTGCACATTCATCGCTTTCAATCAGAAGGTAATGATTTTCCAACCCCTAAAGAATTGCTGCAGTATGCAACGATAACAGAACAGCAATGCTCACAAGTGTTACGAAAGCTCATTCAGAAAGGGTATTTATCGATAGAACAACAAACAAGCAATCATAATGTGATTAATGAAGCGTATGTTTTAGATGGATTATGGGAGCAGCTAATTCAATCTGAGGAAGATAGGTACGTCGTTGATAAAGAGCATAGCAAAGTTGAAGAGCAGCCCAATCTTTTTCTCTTGTTTGAGCAAGAGTTTGGGCGACCATTGTCTCCGTTTGAAATTGAAACGATTAACTTATGGCTTGATGAAGATGAGCAACAACCGGCACTTATTAAGGCAGCTTTACGCGAATCTGTATTAATGGGGAAATTAAACTTTAAATACATTGATCGCATTTTACGAGAATGGAAAAAGAAAGGCATACGTTCCGTGCAAGATGCTAGAGAAGCGAGTCAATCGTTTCGTAATCAACAAGCAACGAATAACAAGGAGAGCCAACCATCGATTCCTAACCCGTCATCAATTTACTATAATTGGCTTGATGATGATGCTTAAAAAGAAAGGGATGTGCGGATGTTAAATAAAACGCAAATAAATGAAGTGTTAACGACATTAGAAAATATGTATCCAGATGCTGATTGTGAGTTGACTCATAGCAACCCATTTGAATTACTTATTGCAGTCGTACTCTCAGCACAATGTACAGATGCATTAGTTAATAAAGTAACCCCGGCACTCTTTGAGAAATATCAAGCACCAGAGGACTATATCCATGTATCGTTAGAAGAATTACAGCAAGATATAAAATCAATTGGGTTGTATAAGAATAAAGCGAAGAACATCCGAAAGTTGAGCCAAATGCTAATCGATGATTATAATGGCGAAGTACCGGCAAGTAAACAAGAATTAGAAAAATTAGCCGGAGTTGGTCGTAAAACTGCGAACGTCGTCAGTGCAGTAGCATTTGGAGAACCTGCTATTGCGGTAGATACGCATGTCGAGCGTGTCTCGAAACGTCTAGGTATATGCCGTTGGAAAGATACAGTATTAGAAGTGGAACAGACGTTAATGCGTAAAGTACCAAAAGAGCAATGGAGCCAAACCCACCACCGAATGATTTTCTTTGGACGATATCATTGTAAAGCTCGCGTTCCTAATTGTGTACAGTGTCCTTTATTGCATTTATGTAGAGAAGGGCAAAAGCGGATGAGGAAAAAAGAAAGAGAAGGGTTAAAACATGGAAGTTAAATCGCTCATTGATCAATGGATGAAGGAAGAAGAAACGTTAGCTCACTTGTTTAAGCAACGTGAAAATTACAAAGCACTTCCTCTAATGGAACACTATACGAAAAAATGTAAGCAAGCGATTTGTTTGATCAATGATTTCGAATATGAAACGGAGGCGAACTTTCAACAAATGCTTCCACATTTCGCATATAAACCGTTTAACGTAGAGGAGCGATTAGCATTCATTACTCATGCTCCTAGTCATTATCATTCATTTATTCAATTAAAGGAGTTATTCAGAGAAAGTGCGAAGCTACATGCGAAAGTTTCTATTATAAAAAAAAGAGGCTAGGACATAACTAAGGAGATATAACAAAAAAGGATCAACTCTGGGAGGGGTTGATCCTTTTTAATATTGCTAAGCGGCTTCTTGTTCGCTTGACTGTTCCGTATTCTCTTCTGTTTCTACGTTGTCTTCTGTTTCCGTATTCTCGTTATTGTTATCATTGTTCTCTTCTGTTTCATCTTCATCGGTGTCTTCCTTGTTATCACCTTGGTTTTGACTATTGCCATTGTCGTTGTTGTTATTTCCTTCTTCTGTTTCTGTGTTTCCATTTTCAGTGGAATCATCATTCTGGTTGTTTTCTTCCGTTCCCTCATCTGTTTCTTGCTCAGGTTCTTCTCCATCTGTTTCTTCTTCATTTAATTCTTGGTTTTCTTCATTATTTCCTTCTTCGTCTGTTTCTTCTTCCTTTTTCTCTTCTTCTGCGGGTATTTTTACCTGAACACTTATTGGATCACTTTTTAACGAAGAATCTCCTTTTCGGATAGCTACAATATCGTACACATACGTGCTATCTCGCTTCGCATCGCTAATTTGTACTGATGTATCGGATGACTCGGATAGAACGGTTTGTTTGCTTTCTCCTTTAACTCCGCCCGTAACAGTAAAGACAACAGGATTATTTTCGTCCTGGTTATAGTCCCATGATAATTGTAGCGACTCTGTTTCTGGGTCAAATCTTCCGTTAACATTTTTAACAGGGTCTAATTTTTCATAGGAGTTGGACGTGTTCGATGGTTCAGCCCCTTTAACGAATAATTCTGTTGTAATCATGTCAGATGGCGTATAAGGACTTGGTAATTTAGCTGGATTTGTACCTTTTTCAATTGCAACTTCAACGACAGAATCTGGCTTTTCAAAGTCTCTCGTATCTATTCCTTGTGAAATATGGGTCATGATGTCTCTGAATAGATACATCGCTATATCATCATCGGTACTACTTAAATCTCCTTCATGCTTTGGATATCCTGTCCATATGGAAATGGTGTAATTGGTAGAATAACCAGCGAACCAAGAGTCCGGTGTTGTTCCGTCTTCACGGTTTGTAGTACCGGTTTTGCCTGCTACGGGAACACCTGGAACGTTCGCTTTCGTACCAGTTCCAGATTGGACAACATCTTTTAACATATCTGTCACCATATAAGCAGTGGAGTCTTTCATTGCTACATGTGATTGTGGTTCAAATTCCACTGGAGTACGTCCACCTTGAAATTCAACGCGTCGTACGGTGTAAGGCTCGTTGTATACCCCTTCGTTACCAAAGGCCGCAAACGCACCTGCAAGATCTAACGTGGAAACCTCTGTCCCTCCACCAATAGCATCTGATTCTACGACTTTATCGTCATCAAACTTAATTCCTAATCCTTCTGCAAATGATTTGGATTGCTCTCTGCCAATTTCATTCATCGTTTTAACTGCAGGAACATTTAAAGAGTCAACGAGTGCTTCTCGCATCGATACCCAGCCTCTATAGCCGCGTCCAGCGTTCGAGATGGTTATCTCAGGTGCATCTTCATAACTATATGCCTCATCATTGATTTGATGATATGTGGACCAATTGTTATATTCTATAGCTGGTCCGTAGTCTATAATCGGTTTAAACGTAGAACCTGGTGGCTCAGTTGCTTGAATCGCATAGTTATAGGAACCGCTAATTTTTTCTTTATTGCGACCGCCACCAATAGCACGAATGGCACCAGTTTGAGTATCCATCACTGTTATGCCAGCTTGGAATTGATCATTTGGGAACGTAATAGGGCTATCCTCTGATAACAATTCTTCTGTTTTTTGCTGCGCGTTAGGGTCTAAAGTAGTATAAACCCTTAACCCATCTTCATACAGATTCGCACCATCTAATTTCTGTTCTACTTCCTTCGTGACTAGGTCTAAGAAGTCATATGGTATGTCTGAATTTTGATCTCCTTCTTCCATCATCGATGGGACGCTAACTTGCTTCGCTTCTTCTGCTTTTTGTTGAGTAATTTTCTCATGCTGTACCATTAAATCTAAAACGGTATTTCGTCGTTCTTCAGCTAAATCTGGATTTTCAAACGGGTCATATGCAGAAGGACGTTGCGGTAGTCCCGCTAATAGTGCGGCTTCTGGTAACGTTAATTCTTTAAGTTCTTTGTTAAAATAGACTTCCGCAGCTTTGGCAGCGCCGTAAGCTCCGTTGCCATAATAAATTTTATTTAAGTACATCGTCAGTATTTCATCTTTAGAAAATTTTTGTTCCAAACGTAAAGCAAGCCATTGTTCTTGGACTTTACGTTCAAGCGACTTCTCTGGGCTTAGAAATGCATTTTTCACTACTTGTTGTGTAATGGTACTAGCCCCTTGAGAACCAAATCCTTCTGTGACGTTTGCATATACGGCAGCCATAATACGTTGGAAGTCGATTCCCATATGTTTTCGAAAACGTGCATCTTCCGTTGCGATAACGGCATCTTCTAATACTTGTGGTATTTCATCATACGTGATTTTCGTTCGCTTCTCGGCTCCTAATTCGGCAAATAGTTCGTCATTGATGTCGTAAATCTCTAAGGGTAACGGATCTGATAATTTCGCTTCGTCTAACGTAGGTGCCTTAGAAATGTAGTATGCAAATAAGACCCCAATTGCGACCGCGCAAACAATGCCTATAATTAAAATTGCCATGAATATACGTTTGAAAATGGTTTTCTTTTTTGTTTTATTGGTTTTCTTTGCTTGTTCTTTTTGTTTTCGTCGTGCAGTACGAGATTGGCTATTATCGGCCATTTCTCATCTTCCTCCGTTTCTATAGGTTCATTTCATCAATAATAGATAAATAATCTACCCGAATATGAAAGGCTAATGGGATGAAATGTCCTTCTTGTTGAATAATGTGATAAGGTATCGATTTTCTTCCGCCATTTGTTTGACGTTCCCACCAAGGTAAAAGTTTCTTTGCTGGATATAAATAAGTTTCCCCATGGTGAGTAAAACGTATAATAACGAAACATATTCCCCCATGCTCGATAACTTGTTGCATATGCTTGATTTGGTGTTCATGAACGTTCGATAACGGAAATGAAGTTTTATTTCTCGTTTCTTTCGCTTCAAAATCGATATATTTTCCTTTATAAATGCCGTTGTAATCCGTAGTAGAAGCTTGTTTGAAGTATGCTTCTTTAATAACAGCAGCACTTCGCTTTGGGAAATCAACATGTACAATCTGAACAGGTGTTGGCTTTTTGTGAATAACAGCTCTACCAGATTGTAAGTATGCTTTATTCGATTGATTAATATCTTCTTCAAGCGTCATCCCTCGATTAGAAAAATCCGTCTGTTTGTTGCTTTTTCTTTGTATAGGAGAAGGTTTACGCTTCTGTCCATTTGGATAATTCATATTTTGTCCTCCTATCATGTTTGTATCATATCAAATAATGGCACAAAATGATAAGGAAATCATTTATTTAACATGTAATTGTCATCATTTCGTGCATGATAGTATAGAGGAGGTTTCCTATGAATGCATACCCAAAACATTTCATTACAGATTATATACAAGCGACAATCAATGCGTGTAACGTTGATAATATATCCCGAACGAAGGCATATCAAACGTATTATTTGCGCCATCCAGAAATCAAATGGGCATTATTGGCTAGTATTGTATCACGAAATGCCGGTTGGAATATGACAGATCTGAAATTATCCCCATTGACTCCATTTATACCTTCAGAGCAACAAGACGCTCTGTTTTCTACTTATGAACGAGCAAATTGGTTAATCTTTCTTGATGCCTATCCACAATTGCTCGTTTATGAACTAAGTAAATCGATAAATGTGCCGTTATTCCATCTTCTAAAGCATTTTTCTGTGTCTCGTTTTATGCAAAATGAATGGACAACGTTTTGGTATGAACGAAAGGAGCAGCGTTTAATGACGGCGCTGATTATTAATGAACAAAATGTTATCGAGCAACCAGTAACACGTATGCCTTACTATAAACGTAACGTATTCCATAGCGTTCATTATTTATTACAAGATATGCTGCATTTAAGTGCTGTTTTGTTTCCTACAAGAACAGGTGCTTTGTATGGGAACTATGTTCATCATTTTTCACATTTAACAAATCGCATAACAATAGGAAAACAGCTTGCATCGTTGTTGTTTCACCAACAGTACTATCCGTATTTTTTGGATTTTGTATTGCATACGGAACCGATTGGTGTGCGTTATGAGTATGAGCAATATTTCTATGAACCACAAGCGAAAACACCAATATTACGACAGATATATCCAATAATAAAGCACAAGTATAGCATTCGAGATGACTGGTACCGTAATGGGCGGTCTGTCAAAAGAAAGTGGTGGAAAACAGAAGAACCGCCAATTGCACAAGACGTATCTCATATGTTTTATGCAAAGCGTCATGTATTATATGCGTTGCACAACGTCGTAGAAGCATATAAAAGGAAATAGACAAACGAAAAAAAGCCTTACATGCTCGTTTCTACTCGAGCTGTAAGGCTTGGTATTTGTTATTACGTTGCTGGTCTGTTTTCACCTTCAAGCTTCGGATTTCCGTCCCCTTTAAAATGTTGATTTCGTTGTTTTGGCTCGCCATTTAACGGTTTTTTAGCTTGTGTAGTTCGGTTTTTCGTTCCCAATAGCTATCCCTCCTTCCGTGTTAGTTTGTTTCAGATGACGCATTTCATACGATTCAACTATTTATATTTGTAAAGCGTAATTTCTTTGTAGCTTTTCTTCTAGTTTTGTCGTCTGTAAAGGGATTCAAGAGGGAGAAGAGAAGTATAACGAGTAACATCCCATTGAAGGAGGAATCATACATGGCGGTAGCTATTAAAAAAGTAAAGGCGTATGAAGAAGGAATTTCCAAGTATGAATTTGAGAAGTCATGGGTCGATGTTATGAATCATGTACAATTGATTGAGAATACCCTTTCGAAAAAGGCAGACGGGGCTGTACTATCTTTAATAAGAACCCATCGCAAGGAAATAAGAAGATTGCAGACCCATATCTCCCAACTAGAACAAGACATAACGCAGCTAGAGACGCAGCAAAGTCAACGGAAAGAGATGCAGCAAAAACGACGAAGTAATAAACGGAAGAAAACGAAATGGTGGCATTTTTTTAGATAAATAGTATGTTTGAAAGTCTCTCCGTGTTAAAGTAGGGAAGAAAGGGGAGAGGTCACGTGGATCATACGTTACAAAAATTGATTTACGATGTAAAGCAACGGTTAGATAAATTAAAAGCACAATACCTTCTTTTAGATAAACCTTCAGATAAAAAAGATCGAGCATTATTTGAAAAAGTAAAACGGGAAACAGATCCTTTATTTACTTTAATTCAACAATGGTATGATGAATCCATTCAGTATTCCAAAATGAATGCTCATACTAACGTGTTCCCAATACAATTGCAAAACACGAAAGACAATTTTGAACTTGTCCTCATGCACAGTTATTATATCGACGTTCCTAAAAAACGGTATATGGAATTATATCATTCGATTCATTACGTCCTTAATCAACAGTTAGACGATTTACAGTAGCAATTACAGTAGGTGAAGACCATTATCAAGGAATGATCTTCACCTTTCCATCATTCCTTGATAGCGCCACCACGTTTAGTGTGCATAGAATCCGCCTTATCTTCCCCAACTTCCGCAAATCGTTTTGCTTCTAACGGCTTTTCGTTCTCATGATTTTTTCTTTTACTTTGAAATGCTTTCCCACGAGCCATTTCATATCCCCCCTTTCTCATGCATAGTATGCGAATAACTTCACTTATTCATGTGTAAATGGTCATAACAAATGTAGCGTTTGCTGTATAATAGATATGAGAATGCTACTTGAGGGGAGATAGCTGCTATGAGATTGTTTTTTGTTGCAATGGTTGTTATGTTTCAAATACTGGCGTATATCGTTATCTTTCTTCATTTTAAATTAGGGATTGCTTTACTACTTTCATCATATGTCATGACCGCTATACTATTGGTAATACTTTTGAATGATCGACGCAAAGAAAAGAAGGAGGAGGAACAACATGATTATCGTGACTACTGAGAATATACCAGGATATGAAGTGCTAGAGGTCAATGGTTTCGTTCGAGGAAGCACCGTTCAATCGAAAAATGTTGGGCGAGATATTTTAGCAGGGTTAAAAAATATAGTTGGTGGAGAAATAGTGGATTATACGAACATGATGAATGAAGCGAGACAACTTGCAATTGGAAGAATGAAGGAGCATGCAGAGCAAAAAGGGGCGAATGCCATTATTGCTGTTCGGTTAGAAACGTCTAATGTAACGACAGCTGCGTCAGAAATTATCGCATACGGCACAGCAGTCACAGTGCGTCCAAAAGTATCATAAAAAGGAAGGTCGTAAATTCGACCTTCCTTTTTATATCAGCGCATTAGCTGCGGTGTGTAAGACGATGAAGTAGGATATACATCGCCGGTAGCATGATAAGCGTTAATAAAGTGGAAAAAGCTAAACCTGCAATAATAGAAACGGCAAGTGGGGTAAACAACACATCACCTGAGACAGCGATAGGTATTAAAGCGGCAATGGATGTAAAAGTAGTTAATATAATTGGTCTTATTCTCGCTCTTCCAGCTTCTATAATCGCATCTTGAATCGTGTGCGATTGCTTTTGATTTTGTTCGATAAATTCAACTAGTAATACTGAGTTTCGGACAACGATACCGGATAAAGAAACAATTCCTAATACTGCTAAAAAGCTTAACGGTTGATTGCTTATAAACAAACCAACAATGGCACCAGTTACAGCTAAGAAGACAGTACTTGTAATAAGGATCGGCAATGTTAAAGAATTAAATTGTATAGCCATTACTAAATAGATTAAAAACAAAACGATAACGAATAGTTTAGAGACTTCAATAAAAAATTCTTGTTCTGCACTTGACTCGCCATCTTTTGTAAAACTGTATCCTTCTGGTAAGTGTGTTTCAAACTCATTTACAACGTTGCTTGCTTCTTTGGAGAAGTTCGTTGCATTTTCGTTTGGATAAGCTTCAATCGTAACAGCGCGCTCTCCATTTAAGTGCGGTATGGCATTAACTTGTTTAGATTCCTTACGTGTGACGAGCTCATCTAACGTAAATAGTGTAGGCTTGTCATTCGTTACGGAGTTAGCGACGACTTGCAAGGAATTTAAATCCACCCCGTTATCAATACCATCATCTAATAGCAGTTGCATGTCATATCGCTCTACTCCGTTATCGAACGTGGTAAATGGAATAGCAGTATTTGCAACTCGGACTAGTGAAGTAACATCATCAGGAGCAATATTGTTTTGCGCCATCTTCTCTCGATTCAATTCATATGTTACGTTAGGTTGTTTGGAAACATTTGTTGTTACTATTTCTGTACTCGATAGTGCATAAAGACTCTGCTGCAAATCATTAGCTAGCTCTAGCAATTGCTCTTGTTCAGGGCCTTGTATATTCACAACAATAGGTGGACTTGGAGGAGGCCCAGAAACAATCGTATCAAAGAAGATTTCTGCCTCCCTAAACTGTTTTCTTAATGGTTGCTCCCAGTCGGAAATAAAACTAGACGCACTTATTTCATCTTTATTTACTCGAACGAGCAGTTGGCCCGTATTGTCACCGCTTCGCTTTAGGCTAGAGCTAAATAAATTAGGTAAGCCTGAACCTGCAAATACGGCTGTTTCGGAAATCGTTTGCCTACTTGCTTTTTGTATAATTTTTTCCATTTCTTCTAATGAATTTTGCGTATCCTCCATTGTAGTTCCTTCTGGGAAAGTCACCGATATCGTAACCTCTTGGCGGTCAGCTTCAGGGAAAAATTCAAATGGTATTTTTATGACTAAGCTTGCTAGCAACCCACATGCAACAACGCCTGTCAATCCAACAACAAATGGTTTATTAGTTACAAATGGGAGGATGTGGTCTGCATAACCATTTTCAATGCGTTTAAACAAACCTCCTAATAATCCGACTTGATGGACTGGCTTGTTCACTCGTTTTCTTCGAACGTATTGCACTGTTGGAATGAGTGTTAATGCTATAAGAGTAGAAGCAATAATGGTCATAATTAACGTTGTAGGCAAGGCGCGTATAAAGTCGCCGTTACTACCAGATAAAAACGTTAAAGGTAAGAAGCTAAACATAATCATTAATGTGGAAGTGATAATCGACTTCCTGACATCGATAACTCCTTTAACGGTACCTTCCCATGGATGATCTCCTAATTGGAAGCGACGCTGAATGCTATCGTTTACCACGATGGCATCATCTACGAGAATTCCAATCGCAATAATGATGCCGATAATAGAAATTTGATTCAAATCAACTCCAGCATAGGGGAGTGGGATTAAACCGATAATGACCGAAATTGGAATGGAAAGAGCGACGAGAATAGCTGAAGAAAAGGGTAAACCAATTAACATGATGACCAATACAGCAATTAATGAGATGCTGAATGAAATCAAAAGATTCGTAAACACTTCTTCAATTATTTTATTTTGTGTATAAAATTGTTGTACCTCAGTTTGTGACGGTAATTCAGTAGATAAATTAGCCACCTTATCCGTAATAATCTGTTGCAAAGACGCCATATTTACGCCTTCTTCGGCAAAAATAGTAAAGGAAAGAGCTGGTTTTCCTTTATACGTTATCAGGTCTTCTGTATTTTGGAACGTCTTTTCAACAGAGCCGATGTCTTTTACGTAAATAGATTTCCCATCGTTCGTTTGACCAATAGCGATGTTTTCGAGTTGACGCCAATCGGACGTTTTTTCGACTTGAAGCTGATACTGCTGTCCATTTTCTTCAGCTTTACCGATTGCGCTTGGTGAAAGCTCTTGCTTAATTCGATCTACAACTTGGTATGGAGATAACTGTTGCGCTAATATGGCATCGTTGTCAAGTGTAAGTGTTAATACTTCTTCTGGGAGCCCTTTGATTACTACATCACTTACACCGTTAATATCCATCATTGTTTGTTCCCACTTGTCGATGGTATCCCTCAATGCATATAAATGGTCATAAGAATGATCAACAAAATGATAGGAAGCAACCGCAGACATTCGGAAATCCGTTTGGACAGTTGATTGCTGCACCCCATTAGGAAAACGACGAGCGACATCTGTTACGGATTGTCGTACATTTGCAAAGACGTCTTCTCGGCTAGCATCGTCCTCTAACGTTAAGGTGATAGTGGAAAATCCTGTTGTAGACGCCGACTCTACATCTGCAATCCCATCCACATTCATGAGCTGTTGTTCATATGGATTTGTGATAGTACGCTCCACTTCATTTGGAGTTGCACCTGGATAAACAGTGGATATTTGTGCCATATTCACATTTATTTCGGGTATTTCTCGTTTTGGTAATTGAAAGTATGTAAAAATTCCCGTGAATACAAGTAAAATAATGAATATCCACACCATTTTCCGGTATTTTAGAATAATATTCATTTTCACCCTCCTATTTGCAATAATACATTTATAATACCCTTTTAATTCTGTTCTTAACTTACTTTATGTTAACTTTCATACACATGCAACTATGTTGTATGATAAAGAAGAATGGAAATTTAATATTAATACTCCATGTAATTTATAAAGGCTGGTGTTGAAAAGGTGAATAAACAACAATTAATACAACATGCAAAGGACGTAAGAGAAAAAGCGTATGTTCCTTATTCGCAATTTCCTGTTGGAGCTGCCGTTTTAACGGAGTTGAACCACATCTACACCGGGTGTAATATCGAAAATGCCGCATACCCGACAACGTGTTGCGCAGAACGAGTAGCCATTTTTAAAGCCGTATCAGCTGGGGAAACATCATTTACTAGCATTGCGGTTGTGGCTGACACAAAAAGGCCTGTACCTCCTTGTGGGTCTTGTCGACAAGTAATGAGTGAATTCTTTACACCTAAAACAAAGATTCATGTGGCCAATTTACAAGGAGAAGTTAAATCACTTACTTTGGAACAACTGCTTCCATACTCCTTTTCACCAGAAGATTTAACAAATGACTAGTGAATGCTAGTTACGTATTAGGCTTGTAGAATAAGGTTAACAACAACAAAATAGGTTAATGCACTAGTACATGTCCTTCTCTTTTTACATAGGTTATTAATGAACCTATCTTAATAAGGAAGGAGATCGAAAGTATGCATAAAAAAATGTGTCATCCTTGCCATCAACCAATGGCTTGTCCTGCACAAACACATGTTCATCCTACGAAGCAGTGCGTAAAGCATCAATTTTATCAACAAGAGGTAAATAACGTATATCCTACGCATACGACAAATGTAAATCACTTAAATACAGTGAACAAAAACTATTTTCCTCACACTGAATCAAATGTATTCCAACAAACGCAACAAAGTGTAAACATGGGACCTGGTTATCCGATGGGCATGGGTCCTGGGATGCAAGGTCCTGGAAATCAAGTAGCAGGTGCTATGAGTCCAGGCTATGGTAATATGACAGGTCCAATGGGCATGAACAAACCAGGATGTGGCTGCTACCGAGATTGATGCATAAAAGAGCTGGTTTTGTCCAGCTCTTTATACATAACTAGGAAGGGATAAATAATGAAAGTAGTAACAGTAACGGGTTATAAACCGATGGAATTAGGGATCTTCAAAGCTGATGATCGTAATATACAATATGTAAAGCAAACGATTAAGCGACGGCTGATTTCCTTAATAGAAGAAGGGCTAGAGTGGATTTTACTATCAGGGCAAATGGGAGTAGAAATGTGGACAGGGGAAATATTACTTGAATTGCAAGAGGAATATGATATTAAGTTTGCATTTATCCCTCCTTTTCTACATCAAGAAAGAAGATGGCCAGAACCCCAACAACATCAATACCACCGTTTATTTGAGCGTGCTAATTTTGCTCAAGTCCTTCATAATAAAGCGTATGAAGGACCACATCAATTTCAAAGGAAAGATCAATGGCTTATTGAAAAAAGTGACGGCTGTATAATCCTTTACGATGAAGAAACAGGTGGCAGCCCTAAGTATTTTGTTCACAAAGCGAAGGCGTACCAGCAATCCCATTCATACGAAATCGTGTATATTACACCATTTGATATTCAAGAAACAATGGAGGAAATGAGGATGGAAAATCCAGCTTATTGGGAAAACTAATTGACATACAAAGCATCTTCTGCAAGAATTAAGTTAAGTGTATTTGTTTGAGGTGAGAAAATGGGACTAGACCGTATTCAAGTTGGAAGTCAAGAAATTTTAGATAAAGAATTTAAAACAGGTATTCGTGGCTATAATCAAGAAGAAGTAGACCAATTTTTAGACATGATTATTCAAGATTACGAAGTATTTTATCAAGAAATTGATCGACTAAATCAAGAAATAGAAAAGGTAAAAAAACAAACGAGCAACAACGGCAGAACTCGAACTGCAGCTCCAACTGGACCGATGAATTATGACGTGTTACAACGACTCTCTAATTTAGAGAAAGCTGTTTTTGGTAAGAAGTATGCCGATTCATAACTTTCCAATATTTACTTAGTGCAATCACGATGGAATCATGTTATGATATTATACGTCATTGATTCGACATGAAATAAGTGAAAACATAAATGCTGAGGTAATCGCTGTATGCATGTTCATACAGAGGAAAGTCCATGCTCGCACAAGCTGAGATGCTTGTAGTGTTCGTGCTTGATGAAACCATAAGTCAAGGTAGCATACATGGCTAACGGCAGGGAATTGATCTACGTTCTTGATGAATAGGATCAAATGACCTTGAAAGTGCCACAGTGACGTAGTTCTACTGGAAACGGTAGAAGTGGAACGAGGTAAACCCCGCGAGCGAGCAACCCAAAATTAGGTAGGGGCACTTTTCTGAGGGAATTCAACCAATAGGAAGAGACAAGAGGTTACTTGTAGATAGATGATTACCACTGGAGTACGAGGTTGACCACCATTTGCAGTACAAAGGTACAGAACATGGCTTACCAAGCATTTATTTGGTCTAACTTATGAGCATCTGACCCTTTCTTCAGCTTTTTGTTAAGCTAGGAAAGGGTTTTTTAATGAATAGATTGTAGGTGGCCCGAAATGAACGACAAAAATGTTTCGTCATGATTCAATCGGTTAAACTATACATAGTAAAGGAAGTAAACAATAAAGGAGTACAAAGAAATGCCAAAGACATTGACATTAATAGCTACAAGTGCTATGGGTTTAGAATCTGTTGTTGCGAAGGAAGTAAAGCAGTTAGGTTATGAAGATGTAATAGTAGAAAATGGTCGAGTGCGATATGAAGCGGAAGTATCGGCTATTCCGAGAAGTAATTTATGGTTAAGGACTGCCGATCGTGTCAAAGTACTAGTAGGAGAATTTGAAGCAAAAACGTTTGACTCGTTATTCGAACAGACGAAAGCATTGCCTTGGGAGCAATATATCCCTGAAGATGGTGCTATTCCTGTTATTGGTAAATCCGTTAAGTCCACGCTATATTCTGTGCCAGATTGCCAAGCCATCGTCAAAAAAGCTATTGTAGAGCGGATGAAGAACAAGCATGGACTTGCAACGCGTCTTGAAGAATCTGGTCCAATGCATCGAGTAGAAATAGCCATTCATAAAGATCATGCCATGCTAACACTCGATACAAGCGGGGTAGGTTTGCATAAGCGTGGATATCGTTTAAATCAAGGGGAAGCACCGTTGAAAGAAACAATGGCAGCAGCTCTCGTGCAGCTAACGAACTGGAAACCAGATTATCCATTTTTAGATCCATTTTGTGGTTCTGGAACAATTCCAATTGAAGCGGCAATGATTGGCCAAAATATTGCACCAGGCTTTAATCGCGAGTTCGCTTCTGAAGCGTGGGATATTATTCCTTATAAACTTTGGGAAGATGCCCTTAATGAAGCGGAGGATTTAGCTAACTATGATCAACCGTTAAACATTAGTGGTTCCGATCTCGACCATAAACTAGTAGACATGGCCAAAGCAAATGCAACGGAGGCAGGTTTAGGTGAGTTAATTCAATGGAAACAAATGAACGTAAGAGACTTAACATTCAAGCAGCCTAATGGATATATTGTAGGAAATCCGCCGTATGGAGAACGTTTAGGAGATAAAGACCAAGTGGAACAAATGTACCGCGATTTTGGAGCCATTATGAAAGAACATCCATCCTGGAGTGTTTACATTATAACGTCAAATGAGAGCTTCGAGAAATTATACGGCAAAGAAGCGAGCAAGCGTCGCAAACTATTCAATGGATTTATTAAAACCGATTACTATCAATACTTTGGTAAATTTGAATAACAATACGCATAGACCAGGGTCTTTCTGAGAAAAAGCAGAGGGATCCTGGTTTTATTCAATATTATATACGTTTTGAGCGAATCGAGCTCCTAGCTGTTGAGAAATTTGCTTACCGGCAGCGGTAACTTGTTCAATATAATAAGCTATTTGTTCATTTGTTAGTTCATAATTCAATAATTCAATACTGATAGCAGCAATGATATTGTTATGAAAACCGAATATAGGCGCCCCAACAGAAGCAGTGCCAGCTGTTTTCTCGCCAAAACTTAAAGCGTAGCCAGTTTGCTTAATCTCTTGAAGGTCAGTAAGCAACTGCTGGATCTGATTCGCTGATAAATCGAATTGCTCCATAACTTTTTGCGCTTCGCTAGTGGGGATATTGGCTAAAATCGTTTTATTCGCTGCTCCTATATGTAATGGTATCCGTTCGCCAAGACTATCGATAACTTTCACGCTACGAGGACTGTCCATTCGTTCGATAATAATAGAGTATCCGCCGTTAGGTAAGTTGAAGTAAACGGTTTCTTCAACATCTTGCGCCAACTTTTCCATAATTGGTCGCGAAACATCACGTACATCCATCTTCTCTAAAAGAGATAAGCCTATTTCCATCCAAATGTATCCGAGACTATATCGTTTCGTATGGGGGCTGCGCATAATCATGCCGTTTTTCATTAAAGCAGTTATTAATCGATGGACTGTACTAATAGGTAAATCAGCTTCTTTGGCAATGTCAGAAATAGGCCAACCATTTTTATGATCATCTTGAGAAATAATATGAATGATCTGCATTGCACGGTCGATGGACTGCACCATAACATTCTCTCCTTATCGAACTAGACATGTGTATATAATAAAGTATTAGAAACTATTGTACTATTGCAATAAGTGTTTGTAAATATTCTCTATTCTTATTTTTTTGAAAATAACATATTGACACAATAATAAGAATGTTTTTTAATTTAGATATAGATATTTCGTATTACGAAACAAATTCCGTAATGCGGAAAAATAGATAACGTCGCAAATATGTGTTAATGGTCCGAAAACTTCATTAAGAAAAAATGAAAGGGCTTACATGTGGTGTATTTGAGAACGGCGTATGGGGGGAAATATGGAAACTATATCAACTATTGTGGCAAATGTAACGTCATTTATTTGGGGAATTCCTATGATGGTATTATTACTAGGGGGAGGTATATTTTTAACGATTCGGTTACGCTTTTTTCAGTTTAAATACTTTCCTCATATTATGGGCCAAACCGTAGGAAAAATGTTTAAGAAAAGCAATGCTCCAGGTACTGTCACACCGTTTCAAGCAACGACATCTGCATTAGCTTCTACAATGGGAGCCGCGAATATAGTAGGTGTTCCTGTTGCCATTGCCTTAGGTGGGCCTGGTGCGATATTCTGGATGTGGGCTGTAGCATTTATTGGCATGGCTACGAAATATGCAGAAGTGTTATTAGGGAATCAGTACCGCCAAAAAAATGAAGAAGGAGACTGGGTAGGCGGTCCAATGTACTACATACGAAATGGATTAGGGTGGAAAAAGGTAGCTTCTTTCTTTGCGTTCGCCTTAATGATCGAAATCGTTGCAAGTACGATGGTGCAAGCTAATTCTATCTCTACCATGATAGAGAGTTCATTCGGGATACCTGTTGCCGGTACTGGCCTTTTAATTATGCTAGTGGTTGGTTTAGTAACCTTAGGAGGTATTCAAACGATAGGAAAAGTTTCTGAAAAGCTCATCCCATCTATGGTAGTTGTTTATTTAATTGCAGCATGTGCCGTGTTATTTATCAATGCCTCTGAAATTCCAGTTGCCTTTATGATGATTTTTAGCCATGCATTTCAACCTATTTCAGCTGCCGGTGGTTTTGCTGGCGCAGGTGTTGCAGCCGCGATTCGCTGGGGACTGGCGCGAGGTATTTATTCCAATGAAGCAGGGATGGGAACGGCGCCTATTGCTCATTCAGCAGCAAAAAATGATCATCCAGCTAAACAAGGGTTTTGGGGAATTTTTGAAGTCATCGTGGATACACTTGTTGTTTGTACAATTACAGCACTTGTTGTGTTAACGTCAGGGGAATGGATGCAAACCTCTGCTGAGGATGCTTCATCTATGGTGGCATCGTCATTAGCACCTGTATTTGGTGTTACGCTTTCTAATTCTATCATTTCAATTATTTTATTTTTCTTTTCTATTACAACGGTTATCGTTATTGTGTACTACGGGGAAAAGCAAGCAGAATTTTTATTTGGAACTAAGTTTTCTAAAGTTATGCGTATTGTATATATTATTGCTATTTTTATTGGCGCAATCGGAGGATTAAAGTCTATTTGGATATTCCTAGACTTGATGCTTGCTTGTGTTGTTATACCGAATATCATTGCTGTTTTATGCTTAAGTAAAAAGGTGAAAACGACGACCGATGAGTATTTTAATCAAGTACATCAGTCGAAAAAGCAAAAACAACATCAAACCAATCAAGCTTTATAATTTCTATTAGTCGAGGTGAAAATAATGTTTCAACAATTACAATCATTGCCATTGGAAGCGCAAATTGAACAATTAACAAGACATTTCATTTCAATCAACAGTATTAATGGTACAGCAGGGGAAGGGGAAATTATTGAGGAGATACATCGAATTGTGTCTAGTTTCCCTTATTTCGTCCAAAATCCAGACCATGTATGGATTCAATCGATACAGGATGATGCCATTGGCAGGAAAAATTTATTTGCTTTTATCGAGGGGGATGGTGCATCAACTCAAACCGTTATCTACCATTCTCACATAGATACAGTAGGAATTGAGGATTTCGGTTTAATGCAAGAGAAAGCGTTCTCACCAGATGATTTAAAAGTTTTTTTTGCCGACTATATATTAAATGAAGATGTACGCCAAGATGCTCTTTCAGGAGACTGGTTGTTCGGAAGAGGTTCTGTTGATATGAAAAGTGGAGCTGCGGTGCATTTAGCAAATATGTTGCATTTTTCTCAACATCGCGATCAATTACAAGGAAATGTGTTATTACTATTTAATGGAGACGAAGAAGGAGAGCATAAAGGAATTATTCATGCCCTTTCTGAGTTAAAGCGCTTAAAGGAGCAGCACGGATTAGATTACGTCCTTGCCATTAATGATGATTTTATTACTCCGTTATATGATGGAGATGAGCACCGTTATATTTATACTGGTGCCGCTGGAAAACTATTACCTTGCTTTTATATTTATGGTAAAGAAGTACATGTTGGCGACACGCTTTCAGGCATCGACCCTAACTTAGTGGCGGCCAAAATAACAGAAAAACTGCACAACAATTTTCAGCTGACGGAATTTATACCTGGAGAAATGGTGTTACCGCCAACGTGTTTGTATCAAAGAGATAATAAGCAGTCTTACACGGTACAAACAGCTACGAGCAGCCGCTTGTATTTTAACTATTTCATTTATGAAGCTTCACCTGAACAAGTGATGAAGCAGTTAAAGGAGCAAGTGCAACAAGCTTGTTCTGAGGTGACAGAGTATTTACAAGCTCAATTTCAACATTCCTTGTTAGTAACAGGACTGCCATCCCGTGATCTATCATGGGAAGTAGACGTTGTGACGTACGAAGAATACGTGGAACAATTGCAACAGAAAGGTATTAATACGGACATGATCTTGCAACAAGTCATGAACGGAGAGGACAAGAAAGAGTTGCGGGAGTTGTCCTTTAAGCTTGTAGACGCTCTTCAGCAAGCTGATCCAGAAAAGAAACCGCGCGTAATATTATTTTTTGCAGCTCCTTATTTACCTCATAATTATTTAACGGACAATGAAAGAGACCAACAGTTGCAAAGTAGCATTGAACATGTATTAAGTGAAGTGCAGGAGGAGACGGGCGAGCTGTTTTCGCTTAAGAAGTTCTTTCCTTATCTCGCTGATGGTAGTTTTCTATCCATTCATGAAACAGAAGAAGAACTAGGAGCACTAATTAATAACTTCCCTAAGTGGGATGAGCTATATCCATTACCATTTGCAACAATTAGAGAATTGAACATTCCATCTGTTAATATGGGCGTGTATGGAAAGGACGGACATAAGTGGACAGAAAGAGTGTACAAGCCATATTCCTTCAACACGTTGCCATTACTAATTCGTAAGACTACAACTCATGTATTGTCTAAATATCATAAACACGCGTATGATAACGCGCCTCTCGTGTAAAGGGCACTTAACAGAGAGGAGAAGTTAAGTTTGAAATAATGTTGGTTTCGTCTATCTTTTATACACTTCTATACAGTAGAATTGGAAGTAGACGTTAATAAGGAGGTGGACGAAGATGGAGACGAAACCGATTATTGTTGCAATAGATGGGTCTTCACACGCTATGCTTGCGTTGAAGGAAGCGATTTATTTGGCATCTTGCAGTAACAAGAAAGTCGTTATCGTTCATGTGCAGCCGTCGATAGAACCATTACATATGCAACTGTTTGTAAAGCGTGAGGATATTCGAGAGTATCAGGAACAGATGGCGATGGAAGCGTTAAAACCAGCGATAGAGCTTTTAAAAGATAACAGGATAGAATTTGATACGGTTGCTCGTATTGGTTATGCGAGCCGGGAAATTTGTAATGTTGCACAAGAGTTAGATGCTCATTATATTTTTGTAGGTTCACGTGGACAAGGGCCTATTAAAGGTCAAGTTCTCGGCAGTGTATCTAATGGAGTTCTCCACCAGGCTCATTGCCCTGTTATGATTGTGAAAGAACAATAAATGAATCCGCTCTCCTATAAAAAAGGGAGCGGTATTATTTCTGTAAGTTCAGATTATTTGTATAATGAATAAGGAAATGGGGGTCAATTGATGGTAACGCAGTGGAATGAATGCGAGCAACAGTTTATGGACTATACGAAACGGATTGCTCAATATGAAGAAGCGATTAACTTAATGTATTGGGATTTACGGACAGGTGCTCCTTCGAAAGGAGTCGAAGGACGTTCGGGAGTAATTGCTACGTTGTCGCAAACCGTACATGAATGGTATACATCTGACCAGATGAAATTGTATATTAATCAATTAAAAGATGAATCAAAGAACGAACTAATTCAAAAAAGCGTCGAACAATGTGAAAAAAATTATAATCAATTTGTTAAAATACCACCAGAGGAATACAAAGAGTATGTTGTGCTTCAATCGCAGTCAGAAGCGGCATGGGAAAAAGCGAAAGAAACGAATGATTTTGAATTATTTTTGCCTTATTTAGAGAAAATGGTTGCGTATAATAAGAAGTTTGCTAATTATTGGGGATATGAAGATCACCCGTATAATGCCTTATTGGACCAATATGAGCCAGGCATGACTGTCAACGTATTAGATGACGTATTTTCGAAAGTACGGATTGCTTTAACGGAGTTGTTGCATCAAGTGACACAATCATCTGTACAGCCTGATGCTTCGTTATTACAAGTGGATTTTCCTAATGAACAACAAAAAGCTTTTAGCATAGAAATATTAAAGAGAATGGGCTATGATTTTGACGCGGGAAGACTAGATGAAACGGTGCACCCATTTGCGATTGAACTAAATAGTGGGGATGTACGTATTACGAATAATTATAATGAAAAGGACTTCCGCGTTGCTACTTTTGGGACAATTCATGAAGGTGGACATGCGTTATATGAACAAAATATTGCCAAGGATTTAGCCTACACCCCGTTAGCAGGGGGTACTTCTATGGGAATTCACGAATCACAATCGTTATTTTGGGAAAACTTTGTTGCTCGTAGTGAAGCGTTCTGGAAACACCATTATCCATTGTTTCAATCTTATGCACCAGACACATTCAAGCATGTAGACTTTACTAGCTTTTACAGTGCAATAAATGAAGTAAAGCCTTCTTTTATTCGAATTGAAGCGGATGAATTAACGTATTGTTTGCATATTATGGTTCGGTATGAACTAGAGAAGGCGTTAATAAATAATGAAATTGAAGTGAAAGATTTGCCACAACTTTGGAATGATAAAATGGAACAATATTTAGGTATTCGCCCGACATCAAACAAGGTAGGTATATTACAGGATGTACATTGGGCTGGTGGAGCGTTTGGTTATTTTCCTTCCTATGCGTTAGGATATATGTACGCAGCACAGCTATATGAAGCGATGACTCGTCAAATCGATGTTGATGATATGATTCAGAATGGTGACTTTACGGCTATCCGTCAATGGTTAACAGAACATATACATCAGCACGGGAAGAAGAAAAAGCCGTTGCAATTGTTAATGGATGCGACAGGAGAAGCATTGAATCCGAATTACTTAATTCAATACTTAAAGCGTAAGTATGAAGATTTGTATCAAATAAAAGGTTCATAGAAAATAAAGCAGAACGTAGAGCATTTGCTACGTTCTGCTTTATTTTAACCTCTGCCAATTGGCCATTTGAATGGGGATGATCCCGGTGGTGCGTTCTCAATAATGTCGATTAAAGGAATAGTGTATGCAAATAATATAAGGACAGCCATGACACCGATCCATAGTTTCCAGTTTTCAAAGATTGCCGGTGTTGGGGAAGCTTCTTCTTCTTCTTCTGCAATTGGAAATTCTTCTTCCCCTTTAGGAGCGAAGAATGTCATATACAGGAATGTGTAAATCATGAGCAGAATACCGATAAATAAAATCGTACCGCCAATTGCTTGGGCAAATTGGTAACCAATCCATTCAGTCGCTTGTTCTGTTCCACCGTATTCTGAGAAGGAGGAACGTCTTGGAGCTCCAAGTAAACCAGCGATGTGCATAGAACCAGACATAAAGATCATACCGACAGTCCATACAATCGTTTGAATGATTCCTAATCGGTTTGTTTTTGCATCTAATTTACGACCTGTTAATACAGGAATTAACCAATAAGAAATACCGAAGAACGTTAACATGACAGTTGTAGCGACTGTGATATGAAAGTGTCCTGTAACCCAAATGGTATTGTGAACCACTTGGTTTAATTGGTTTGATGCGTTAATTAAGCCACCAGCACCTCCTGGGATAAAGGCAATCATTCCAACCATAGGTGCTAGAAAACGAACGTCTTTCCATGGCAACGCTTTAAACCAACCGAACAAACTATTAAATCCTTTTGCTCTTCCTGTTGATTCAAACACAGCAAACATGGAAAAAGCCGTTAATAAAGATGGAATAACAACAGCAAATGTTAAGACGACTTGAATGTATTTCCATAATGGATCAATTCCTGGTTCTAATAATTGGTGGTGGAACCCTACTGGAATAGAGAATAACAAGAATAAAATAAACGAAAGTCTAGCTAAGCCATCACTAAACAATTTGCCCCCGAGAATTTTTGGGATGATTGCATACCAAGCCATGTAAGCAGGTAGTAACCAAAAATAAACAAGCGGGTGACCAAAGTACCAAAACAACGTTCTACTTAATAAAATGTCAATGTCATCCACTATTCCCATTGACCACGGAATAAATTGCAATAGGACAGTTGCCGCTACACCAAGTGTTGCGACGAACCATATTAACATATTGATAACGACCATAAATGCAAGTAGTGGAGATTTTTCCCCTGGATGTTGCTTTTTCCATTTATAAAGTTGGTGAAAGTTAACGAAACAAACAATCCAAGTACCGACAATGACTAATGTTAATCCGATATAAAACAAAGGATGTGCAGCTAAAGGTGCGTAAAATGTGTATAATACACTTGCTTCTCCTAGTAAAATCATGATAGCTGTAATAATAGTTCCAATGGTCATAACCCAAAATGCTAGCCATCCTAGTTTTCGTTGGCGATCTGTCATGCCTACCGTTTTACTCATAAGTGTCGTTTGAAATCCAATGATAAAAAAGGTTGTGAGTACTAAAGCTAGAATAACACCATGAACGGTTAAGACTTGATAATAATCAATGCCAAATGGTAATGTTACTTTTCCGGTTCGGACTAATGTTTGCAATAATCCCATTAACCCACCAATCAGTAATGAGATAAAAGCAACCCACATGTGAGCCATTGATAATTTGGCTTCTTTTCGAGATAACTTCATTTCTACGGTCATGATTCTTCATACACCTCCACAGTAGCAGTCATCAAGTGATGTCCTGTACCACAATATTCATTACAAATAACTGTATACGTACCAGGGTTATTTAAGGTGACTTCTACGGAGTTAATGTAACCAGGTTCTAACATCATGTTTGCGTTCGTACCTGCTACTTGGAAACCGTGAATAACATCTTTTGTTGTCCCTTGAAAGAGAACTGTTGATCCGGCTGGGATTTTTAAGTTGCGTTGTGGATTCCCATCTTCATCTGTACCGAAGTCATAATTAAAAGCAGATGCAACAACATTGACGACGTAGTTGTTCTCATCTATCTGCTGAACGCCTAAGTTTTCTTGTTTAAATGATTCATGGGCTTCCACATTTTCTGGATTAATGGTTGTTAAGCAGCTAGGAGGTTGTGTTCCTTGCAAAAAGGCTCCTACTCCGAGTACGATAAGGAAAACTAGTAACGAACCTCCACCGAAGAACATCCATATTTTTTCATATTTGTGCATGTGCATTAGCTTCTCGCTCCTTTTTCGCAATATTTAGTCTTATCGGTTCAAAAAGAGTCCCCAAACTCCAACCCATGAAACGATAAGAAATGCCCCAATAAATAGTACCGCGATAAATGTTCCTTTTAGAAAAGGAGCTTCTTTTGAAGTGGTCTCTACTTTCGGATCTTGTAGCGTTGGTTTAGCCATTTATCCATCACTCCTTTCTTTTGAATTTCCTTTTTACTCCTACATTTATATGATACATGAATTTTCTCCAATAGATATTCATTTAACGAACATTTCACATACATTTCACAAATGGATATAAATCGCATAAAACCTAGCTTTACATCCGTTTGTAAATGAATTTCAAAAGGGAAAAAAAAGAACGATTTGTGACAAACCATACGTTAGGATATTTGATTACATAAATAGCAATTTAACAGATGCATAATGAGACTGAAAAAAACAAAAGCTAATGAAAAAAGGGGTGTATGGTTATGTCGATGATTGCTTCCATTGGGTATAGCTTGCCGGAAAATGAATTGTTACAAAGCGAGGCCCGTCCGTTTATTGAATCGTTGTTTTCAAAATCAAGGGATATATCAAGATTACTTCCTGTTTTTGATCATGCTGCTGTTCATAAGAGGCAGTTTGTCATGCCGATACAATGGTATACGGAACCACATGGGTTTCATGAAAGAAATACGATTTACGAGCAGAAAGCAGCTGAGCATGGGCTAAAGGCAATCGATCAATGTTTGCATAACGATTCGATGTTAGCGAGTGCTATTCCGTATGATGAGGTGGATATGGTGATATACATTTCTAGTACAGGAATCGCCACTCCAACAATGGATGCTCGCTTTATGAATGAACGGCCATTCCGGGATGATGTGAAGCGCCTACCAGTGTGGGGGTTAGGGTGTGCGGGTGGAGGTGCAGCCTTCGCACGAGCTTATGACTATGTACAATCCTATCCAAACGAAAATGTACTAATTGTATGTGTGGAGTTGTGCAGTTTAACTTTTTTAAAGGATGATCATCGCAAGAGCAATATAATCGGCACAGCCTTGTTCGGAGATGGAATTGCAGCAGCACTTGTGATAGGAAGTAATTCTAATATACGCTCTATGGTAAAGAAACCTGCACCTACCATAACAGCAACAAGTTCCAAATTATTACAAGATTCTTTAGACGTGATGGGCTGGAATACTATTGATGAAGGTTTTCAAGTTGTTTTTGCTAAAAGTATTCCACACATAGTAGAAACGTTTTGGAAAGAACATGTCCAATGCTTTGAGCAAAAGTACAAACTAAATACGAAGGAAATGCCTTTTTTCGTTGCGCATCCTGGCGGAAAAAAAGTGCTGGAAGCGTATGCATCCACTCTACATTGTTCAAGTACTGCGTTACGCTGCTCCTATGACGTTTTGCGAGAACATGGAAATATGTCGTCGGCAACTGTTTTGCATGTATTAAAAAAGTACATGGAAGAAAACCATCCAGTTGGAACGAAAAGTATGCTAGCTGCGTTAGGTCCAGGGTTTAGCTCAGAACTGCTTCATTTGGAGTGGGCGTAATTATGTTTTACGTTTTATGGGTGCTAATAATTGTCCAACGCATTGTCGAAATAGGTGTTGCGAGACGAAATGAACAGTGGATGAAAGATCGAGGGGCATATGAAGTAGGTAGAGAGCATTATCGTTGGTTTATTGTCGTGCATTCGTTATTTTTTCTCGCTATTTTAGTAGAAGCTCCTTTTGCATCTTTGCAATGGAGTTTCTCGAGTCAGTGGCTATTCGTTTTGTTCATTATGACCCAAGCATTTCGAATATGGTGTTTAGCATCGTTAGGGAAGTACTGGAATACGAAAATCATTGTCATGCCAGGTGGTGAGCGGGTTGTTCGTGGACCTTATCGTTTTATGAAACATCCGAATTATGTCATTGTGGCAGTGGAGTTTGTTGTAATCCCTTTATTGTTTCAAGCTTATTGGACAGCTTTGTTGTTTCCATTTCTTCATTTGTTATTAATGTATATCCGTATCCCGATAGAAGAACAAGCGATAGGGAATGTGTATGAAGAACGTTCCTAATTGATGATAATATTTCTCATTGCATTTGCCTCATTCATTTGCTATACTTGAGGAAGAAAATGAAAATCATTATCAATGAAATGAGGGATTGGATGGTTTTTCTTATCATACTTACTGTAAGTTTGTATAGTGTGTTAATGGTCGGTATTTTAGCCAAATTACAAGATAAGCGAGCTATGCAAGTCGTTCAATTTTTACGTGGGAATAAAGCGTATTCAGCTAAGCAAAAGCAACAACAATATAAAGAACTTATCGCAACCAGGTAATTGTATGCCTGGTTTTTTCTATGAACATAAGCACCTTCAATTGAATCCATTGCGATGCTAGTCGTATAATGAGAGGGAATGGTACATAGAGGAGGATGTGTATGCGCTTTATTCTATCAGCAGAAGAAGTTGTGGCACTACAAGCAGAGAAACACGTGACCTTTGTAGATTGTCGGTTTCAATTGGATGATGCTTATGCAGGTTATGAAAAGTATAAAGAAGCCCATTTACCTGGAGCAATATATCTTGATTTAGAAAAAGACTTAAGTGGAGAAGTAGAGGAATCCGGAGGCAGACATCCAATGCCAAATCTTAGTTCACTAGTCCATACGTTAGAGCAAAAAGGTGTGTCGGATCAAAGTGTTTTAGTTGTCTATGATGATGCTCAATGTCCTGTTGCTTCAAGGTGCTTTTGGCTTCTTAAAGTGTTAGGTCATCAACAAGTATATATACTAGACGGTGGCTATGAAGCTTGGCGACAACAGCAACTGCCCGTTTCTTCAGCAATAGCATCCCGTTCGCCCGTCACTTATAAGCAAGACGTGCAACAAGAGTGGGTGGCTAGTCAAGAGGAGATAAAGCAAAGTATCGAAAATGAAAACGTAACGTTAATGGATGCTCGAAGCTATGAACGATATGCCGGTTGGTCGGAGCCAGTTGATTCGAAAGCCGGGCATATTCCTTCCGCTGTTAATATTCCCTGGAATACTTTAATTAATGAAGAAGGGAATTGGAAGTCGATACAACAACTTCGATCACGTTTCACTCATTTAAATGAAAATGGAACACACATCGTTTACTGTGGATCAGGTGTCACAGCAATGCCAGTTGCTGTTGCCTTAAAAGAGTTAGGTTTTAAGTATGTGAAAGTATATGTTGGTAGCTTTAGTGATTGGATTTCCGATGATCAAAATGCAATCGCTGTGTTGCCAAAGTATAAATGATCATAAAGGGTGTACATCATGAAAGGCCATCAACCATTAGCATATTACATTGAAGATTTATGGACAAAAGGATTTAAGTTAAGTGATAAGGATATTCATTTTATTTATTTCGGCAAAAATTATACAAACAGTGAGGATTGGTTAGTTATCTCTGCCGTAAGGGCAACATTGCAAGCTCAATTGACCTTTGATGGGAGTTTCTTTATTGCTGTGTTGGAATACTTATCTGAACAACGGCCTCGTACTAGTCGAAGTGCTAATCAATTGTTACAGAAAAAAGGGATACCTAGAAAAAAAGCGATGCAACGTTAAGAAATATCGTCGCATCGCTACTTATTTTTTGGATGGATGGCTTGTCTAGCTAATTGATCTGCCCGTTTATTTTGCTTGCTAGGAATCCATTTAATAAATACGTAAGGAAAGGAAGCGATTAATGATTCAGACTTTCGTAATAAATGTTGATAGCGTGAATTTTTCGTGAACTGTTTTTCCACACTATCGACAACAAGCTTTGAATCAGAACGTACACTCAGGATTTCATTTGGAAATCGTTGTTGACATAGTTGTAAGGCATGGATCAATGCGTGAAACTCTGCTTCGTGATTGGACATCTCTTCAAGCATAATGGATTGTTCGATTTGCTCATTAGGATGTTTAATATAAATGCCCGCACCACTTGGGCCTGGATCGCCTTGAGAAGCCCCGTCCACATATACTTCTATCATGAACCTCAATCCTTATCGTTTTATTATTGATGGAATTTCTTCGCCACATATAAGAACGGCGTGTCGAGTGCAGCAACAAGAAACTTAATAATATATGTCGTCATAAAAACTTCTAACCAAACATTGGCTGGGAACTCACCGTAGAATGCTACTAAGCAGAAAACGAGTGAATCCAATAGTTGACTAATCATCGTACTCCCGTTATTTCGAACCCAAAGCCATTTGTCTTGGGGGAATTTTTCTTTTAATTTCGCATAAATCCATACATCAAAGTATTGACTTACAAGATAGGCTAGTAAACTACCAAGTGCTACTCGAGGCATTACGTCAAATAATGTCGCTAGTGCGTCATGAGCGAAATCATCTGGTGCTGGTGTAAATAGTAAGGCTATTTTCATCATTACTGTCATACTGATTAACGTAAAAAAGCCTAACCATACTGCTCGTTTCGCATCTTCTTTCCCGTATTTTTCATTTAAAATGTCCGTTGCTAAAAAGGCTGTCCCGTAAATGATATTGCCGAGTGTTGCCGTTAAGCCAAACATTTCAATTGTTTTCGTCACTTGGATGTTGGCAATCACGGTTGACATACCAATCCAGACGAACAAGCCTTGCTTGCCAAACGTGCGATAAATAAAAGTGACCATCGAAAAGTTGACGATGGCAAAAATGATCCAAAGTATTTCATTTGTCATAAATATAACCTCCATAGTTTTGATGACGCAGGATATTACGAACTGCGATGTAGCATAACGATTGCCTATTATACGTTGTTTTTGTTCATGATGCAACCAATACAAACGAAAAAAAGCCCAGCACATTTGATGCACGTGCTGAGCTTTGCTATACGTTCAGTTTGTTCGGAACGATATGTCCCGTACATTCATTTGTGTAATTAGTTTTTTACAACGTTTGCTGCTTGTGGTCCGCGGTCGCCTTCTACGATTTCAAATGAAACGCTTTGACCTTCTTCTAAAGTTTTGAAACCTTCTTCTTGGATAGCAGAGAAGTGTACGAATACATCGTTTCCTTCTTCTATTTGAATGAATCCGTAACCTTTTTCTGCGTTAAACCATTTTACTGTACCGTTTTGCATGTGTAAATATCCTCCTAAAACTTCACGTCAATACGTGTTAATGACAAAGAAAGAAGTCATAAAAAATAACTTCTATAGAAATGCAGGAACATAAAATCCTGTACTTCTATAGAAGTTACATTGTCTTTCATGAATCCATGCATCCTCTTTGCTTACACATAATATAGCTTATTTTTCCTTTTTCGTCAATGGTCATTTAGTGAAAATTCAAGCGATATGCTTCTTTTTTTGTGGTAGTATGGGGGAGATAATGAAGTAAAATATATTTTTGCCTCAGTATTTGATAAAATAAAGCTATCTTACAATAAAGGAAGGGGTTTTCGTATATGAAGTGTGATATTGAAATTGCTCAGCAAGCGACTATGAAGCCAATTGCAGAAATTATGGAAGATTTCCCTATTACGAAAGAAGATTGGGAGCCATACGGTCATTATAAAGCAAAATTGTCTGATCAGCTGTTAGAGAAGCTTAACGATCGAAAGTCAGGAAAAATTGTACTTGTCACGTCGATTAATCCAACACCAGCGGGAGAAGGTAAATCAACCGTAACAGTTGGATTAGGACAAGCAATGAATAAGCTGAATAAAAAAACAGTTATTGCATTAAGAGAACCATCATTAGGGCCGAGTATGGGAATTAAAGGCGGCGCGGCAGGTGGAGGGTATTCTCAAGTATTACCGATGGAAGATATTAATTTGCACTTCACAGGGGATATTCACGCCATTACTGCAGCTAACAATGCGTTATCTGCGTTTATTGATAATCATATTTTCCAAGGGAATGCGCTACACATTGATCCACGAAAAGTAGGTTGGAAAAGAGTTGTAGATTTAAATGATCGTGCTTTACGTGAAGTGATTGTCGGTTTAGGCGGTCCGAAAAAAGGAGTACCTCGGGAAGATGGTTTCATGATTACGGTTGCCTCAGAGATTATGGCAATTCTTTGTCTAGCGAAAGATATGGATGATTTAAAGAAGCGTCTTAGTCGAATTGTTTTTGGCTATACATATAATGACCAACCGTTAACCGTTAAAGATTTAGGTATGGAAGGTGCTTTAACGCTTTTACTAAAAGAAGCAATTAAGCCAAATGTTGTGCAAACCATTGAACATACCCCTGCTATTATTCATGGCGGTCCGTTTGCAAACATTGCGCACGGCTGTAACAGTGTAATCGCAACGAAACTAGCGGCTAAACTAGGTGACTACGTCATTACAGAAGCAGGATTTGGAGCGGATCTTGGAGCGGAGAAATTCTTAGATATTAAAACGCGTGCAGGAGAATTTGAACCAGATGCAGTTGTACTTGTTGCAACGATACGAGCATTAAAAATGCATGGAGGTGTGGCGAAAGAAGCGCTTGAAACCGAAAATCTTGATGCCCTTCAAGCAGGGATGAGTAACTTACAAAAGCATATGGAAACGATTGAAGCCTATGGACTGCCATATGTTATTGCAATCAATCGTTTCCCAACCGATACAGAGGCAGAGATTGCGTTGATCGAAAAGTGGTGTCAACAGCAAGGGGCAACTGTTGCCTTGACAGAAGTCTTTGCAAAAGGTGGAGAAGGTGGAATCCAGCTTGCCGAGGAAGTAGTTTCTACCATTGAAACTCAAGAGAAGCATTTTAAACACATGTATGATTTGCAAGACTCCATGGAAGATAAGATTGCCGCCATTGCCACGAACGTATATGGCGCTGAACGTGTAGAGTACTCTGCGAAAGCAAAAGAGCAGATGAGGCAATTTGCTGCCAATGGATGGGATAAGCTACCGATTTGTATGGCGAAAACGCAATACTCCTTATCGGATAACCCTACTTTACTTGGTCGACCAGAGAACTTTACGATTACCATACGAGAATTTAGTCCTTCCATAGGAGCCGGTTTCATTGTTGCCTTAACGGGAGATGTAATGACGATGCCAGGTTTACCGAAGCAACCAGCAGCATTGAAAATGGATGTAGATGAAAACGGAAATGCTGTCGGTTTGTTTTAAATTGAATCTATTTTATACTTAGTAGCAACTCCAATTGAATAACGACGTATAGGGACAAACCATGACAAATAGTTTGTCCCTATTGTATGATTACTAAGGAAAGGAGGGCTATTCGTTTGAGTGTACTCATAGGTGTAACTGGATGGGGCGATCATGCCAGTCTTTATCCTGATCGAATCAACCCGCAAGACAAACTCGCGGAATATGCAGCTCATTTCCCTGTTGTAGAAGTTGATAGTAGCTTTTATGCAATTCAATCTGAACGAAATTTTGCTAAATGGGTGAAGCAAACACCAGAAGAGTTTTCTTTTGTCATTAAAGCATTCCAAAAGATGACCGGACATACGCGGGATAAAATGACGAAAGATGAAGTAATGCAAATGTTTCACGCATACATACAATCGATTCAACCTGTACTAGAGGCTGGTAAACTAAATGCCATTTTATTTCAGTTCCCGCCATGGTTTGACGTACGAAAAGAAAATGTGCAAAAGCTTAAAGTCATTCGTCAACTAATGGGCGATTTACCACTAGCGTTAGAATTTCGCAACCGTACGTGGTTTGAAGATCCATACAAGGAACAAACGTTGCAATTCATGAAAGATAATCAATGGATTCATACTATTTGTGATGAACCGCAAGCCGGGGAAGGTAGTGTACCGGCGATTATAGAGCCAACAAGTGAAAAGCAAACGTTAATTCGCTTTCACGGTCGTAACACGTTCGGCTGGAATAAAAACGGTCGAGAGGATTGGGAATGGCGTAAACATCGATTTTTGTACCGGTATAATGAAGAAGAATTACGGGAATGGAAAAGGTCCATTGAGAAACTGAAAGAAGAAACGAAGCATATTACGGTTTTATTCAACAACAATTCTGGCGGCGATGCAGCTCCCAATGCTAAAATGTTGATGGAGATGTTAGGCTTGTCTTATCAAGGTCTTAATTCAAAGCAAATGGATTTATTCGATACAATATAAACGTGTATAATAAACAAAGTAAATGATGCAACGCAGGAGTGAAAAACATGAGTCAAAATGAACAAGCGTATCTTAATTTATGTAAGCATGTATGGGAGAATGGCATGCAAAAAGGAGATCGAACAGGAACTGGAACAATTTCTGTGTTTGGTTACCAAATGAGGTTTGATTTACAACAAGGATTTCCTTTATTAACGACAAAAAGAGTCCCATTTTCCTTAATTAAAAGTGAATTGTTGTGGTTCTTAAAAGGAGATACGAATATTCGTTATTTACTCGAACATAACAATAACATTTGGAATGAATGGCCATTCCGTAACTGGGTGCAAAGTAAAGAATACACAGGTCCTGATATGACAGATTTTGGCCGTCGTAGTGAACAGGATCCCGATTTTAAAGAAATGTATCAATCGGAAATGAGTAAGTTTAAAGAGCGCATTTTGCAAGATGATGCATTTGCCCGTAAATATGGTGATTTAGGGAATGTGTATGGAAAGCAATGGCGTCACTGGACGACTTCCCGTGGTGAAACGATTGATCAAGTGAAAGCTGTGATTGAACAAATTAAACATCATCCGAATTCAAGACGGTTAATTGTATCGGCTTGGAATCCAGAAGATATTAGCCCTGAACGTGCGGCACTACCACCTTGTCATGCCTTCTTTCAGTTTTATGTTGCAGATGGCAAGTTAAGCTGTCAATTATATCAACGAAGTGGTGATATTTTTCTAGGTGTGCCATTTAACATTGCAAGTTATGCGTTGTTGACTCATTTAATTGCGCAAGAATGTGGACTAGAAGTAGGGGAGTTTATTCATACGCTCGGAGATGCACACATTTATTGTAATCATATAGAGCAAATCAAAACGCAGTTATCTCGTACGCCAGCTGAATTACCGACCTTGCGATTAAACACAAATATTCCCTCCGTTTTTGAAGCGAATATGGATGATATTCAACTAGAAGGTTACGAGCCACACCCGGCGATTAAAGCGCCAGTTGCTGTATAAGGAGGAAGACGATGATTTCTTTTATTGTAGCGATGGACCAAAATCGCGTGATTGGTAAAGATAATGACTTACCTTGGCGCTTGTCAGAAGATCTGAAGTTCTTTAAACAAAAGACAACAGGAAACACGATTATAATGGGACGTAAAACGTTTGAATCGATGAATGGTGCCTTGCCAAATCGACATAATGTAATCGTGACGACAAATCCAGATTATGAAGCAGAAGGCTGTACGGTCATACATGATGTGGAACAAATTCATAAGTGGAATAAGGAGGAACCTCATATAGAGTGGTTTGTCATTGGTGGTAGTCATTTGTTTAAGCAAATGTTACCTTATGCAGACCGCATGTATATTACGCTTATTGATGAGAGCTTTACAGGGGATACGTATTTTCCTTCCTTTAATGAGAAAGAATGGACGTTAACGAAAAAAGAACAAGGATTAAAAAATGACAAAAATCCGTATGATTATTACTTTTGTCAATACGATAAAAAGTAAAGAAGGCGTGATGATATGCAAGCTTTATTGTTAGCTGGTGGCGCATCAAGGCGGATGGGAGAAAATAAAGCACTACTGTCTATCGATGGCATTCCGATGATTCAAAGGGTTGTGAAGGAACTAGAGCTTGTAACAAAAAATATATGTATCGCTACCAATGAGCCTGAATGCTATTCATGGTTAGACTATCCAATAATTACGGATCGGTTTCTAGGCTTCGGACCATTGGCAGCATTAGAAAGTGGCTTCTTTCATTCTGAGGAGGAATGGATGATCGTTTCCGCTTGTGATACTCCTTTTATAAAACGTGAGGTATATGATGAATTGCAAAAAAGATCGAGTAGCTTTCAAGCTGTCGTGCCAACGTTTCAAGGACGGATTCATCCATTAAGCGGAATGTATCATTGCTCTTGTTATTCAACAATCCTTGCTCTATTAAAGCGTGAAAAGTTAAGAATGAAGGATTTATTACAAAAAGTGTCGACGTTGTATGTTCCTGTTGATCACATACATGCTATACCATTTGTTGAGGAACATTTCATTAATCTCAATACGCCAGAGCAATTTGAAAAATGGAAAAAAACGTCGAATTGATTTTGCTTCTCCCATAGACAAACAGTGATAAAAGGCTTACAATCAATTAAGAAAGCTTGAAATGTTACGTACAAACACAATCCTTGGACGAAGGGTGGGTGAACATATGTTATCGACGATGGGGATTCCAGGATTAATTTTAATCCTTGCTATTGCGCTAATTATTTTTGGGCCGAGTAAATTGCCTGAACTTGGAAAAGCTACAGGTCAAACATTAAAGGAATTTAAACGTTCAACTCGTGAATTAACAAGTGATGTAACAGATGAAGTGAAAGAAGCGAAAGAAATCGTTACAAATCAAAATTATACAACTAAATCATAAAATGTAAGATGAATGAAACAATTGGAGTGATACGTATGATACCTAATATTGGCATGCCAGGGTTGATTCTTATTTTAGTCATCGCGCTTGTTATTTTCGGCCCTTCAAAGTTGCCGGAAATAGGAAAAGCTTTCGGGTCTTCGTTAAAAGAGTTTAAAAAAGCAACGACAGATAATGGTTCTAATGCAGATGACCGTAAACTAGATCATACGAAAGAACAGAACAAAAACGCATAATCCTATTTGGTAGGAAGATGTAAGAGATTCATTCTTGCATCTTCTTTCTTTTCACTTATGTGCTGTTTCTTCATAGAATGTCGTCATACATATTGAATATCATCTTCATTTGGTTAGAGGGGGTGGGAGTATGTCCAAAGAGCAGAACAATGATCAAGAAATGCAAGTTACAGAACATTTAGAAGAGCTGCGTTCCCGAATTATTTGGACCATTGCTGCTTTTGTTCTCTTCTTTATTCTTGGATTTGTGTTTGTAGAAGAAATCTATAATTATTTTGTAAGTAACGTTGGGTATGAATTAACGGTATTAGGACCTTTTGATATTTTATGGATTTACATCACTTTAGCGACTTTCGTCGGTATCATTGGAACACTTCCTGTTATGACGCTGCAAATATGGTTATTTGTTAAACCAGCGCTTTCATCTAAAGAACAAAAAGTTACATTGAGTTACATACCAGCTATGTTTTTCCTCTTTATTGGGGGATTGGCTTTCGGTTATTTTTTAATTGAGCCGCTTATTTTTCATTTTCTCGTTAATTTAGGAGAAGGTATGTTTGAAACGATGTTCACGGTTGAGAAGTATTTCCGTTTTCTAATCCGTGTAACGTTACCATTTGCTGTGTTTTTTGAAATACCTGTGTTCGTTATGTTTTTAACGAGTTTAGGTATCGTTCATCCGAATTTTCTTAAGAAATCGAGAAAGTATGCCTACTTCATTTTGGTGATTATTGGAACGATGATTTCTCCACCAGATTTCATTCTACAGCTCGTTGTAGCAGCTCCTTTAATTATTCTTTACGAAATTGCCATCACTTGTTCTGTTATTGTGCAACGTAAAAGGGATAAAAAGATGGAACAATTTTATCAGTCGGAAGAAGGTAAATAGATGAGCTTTGGAAGAAACAATGTGTACCGGAGGGTTCGTTAAAGTGAAGTCATTTTATCAATTTATGATGTCCTATAGAGGAAAGATAGAGGCTGATGAGCAAAGCCAACTTGCTGAATGGATGTTCCAAGAGCATGATTTTCCGAAGTATTCTGATTCGTATGAGGAAATTAGCCGTTATTTAGAAGAGCATTCACCGTTTGCTTCCGCTCTTCGGACTTTCGATTATGTATGGGAACAGTATGAACAGGAAAGAGAATGATGAAGGGTAGAAAGAGCATCCATCTATTTTATATAGGTCGATGCTCTTTCTTTATATTTAGTTGATCTGTGTAATTGTGTGCAATGGAATGGTTATATATTCCTGATGAATGGTGCGTAATCGAATCGTTGATTGTTTCTCGTCTAATTGTGTAATGATTCCAGTGTATTGGCGTGGATTACCATTTTGGCACGATATGAAGGTAACGGACTGCTGTTGGTGGTACGCTGACATTATGGTGTGATTCATTTCTGCTAATTTTTGTTCATCAAATGATGGGAGAGGGTGTTGTTGTTCTTCTTCCCATATATTTCGTAGCATTGAAACGTGCTCTGGTAGCATTAAAGATGTCCATTTTATAGTACCGCGATCTTTCAGCGACATGATAACACCTCCTTGCTTGTTATTATACACGAACATTCGTTCTTAATTCAATAGAAAAAGAACAAATGTTCGTGTATAATGTTGTTAGGAGGCGATATGGAATGAATACAAGTACATGAGAACAACATCAACGAATTGAAATCATGTATGTGGCAGGTTCTAGGGCGTTTACGAAGCGAATATTAAAGTGTACTCATGGGATAATTTATGCGTATACGCCTATTGTTACTTACGTAAACAAAAGAGAACTTTTACGTTAGACAATATTCTAGCAGTGCAGAGGTCTTGAAATACACATTGATTGGCTCTTATGTCCGTTTTTTGATAAGATTCGTATAGATATAGTTTATATAAATATTCAAATGTAAAGAATCAAAACACGTAACAGCACCCCGCTCAAACGTATATTGAACGACATATGTGAATAAGTGCGTATTTATAAAGAAATTTGATGGAGGCGATAAAAAATGAAGCTCATGCATACAGCTGATTGGCATTTAGGAAAGCTTGTACACCAATTACATATGACAGAAGATCAGCAATACATATTAGAGCAAATGAAGCAATTGATCAAGCAAGAAAGTCCGGATGCCATCATCATTGCGGGTGACTTATACGATCGAGCTGTGCCACCGAAAGAAGCTGTCGAGTTATTCAATCAAACGTTAACGAGTATTATTTATGATTTAAACATACCTGTATTAGCAATTAGTGGGAATCATGATAGCCCTGATCGTTTGAACTTTGGAAGTGAAATGTTTCGCAGACAGCAATTTTATTTACAAACTCACTTGCAAGATGCTTGGAAGCCAGTAACATTACAAGATGAATTTGGAGCCGTTCATTTTTATTTAATTCCTTATATGGAACCTGCGGATGCCAGAATCGCTCTTGCTGATGAATCCATTCAATCGCATCAAGAAGCGATGGAGGCAGTCATCCATCGAATTAATCAAACAATGGATAAAAGCGCCCGACATATACTAGTAGCGCATGCGTTTTTAGCTGGTGGAATGGATTGTGATTCAGAAGAACGTTTGTCAATGATAGGTGGAACTCCATACATTGATGCGGAGTTATTCGCTGGTTTTGATTACGTTGCTCTCGGGCACTTACATCAACCACAGAAAGTCAAACATGATCACATACGTTATGCGGGTTCTCTTCTGAAGTATTCCTTTTCGGAGGCTAATCATCATAAAGGTGTTTGTTTGATTCATTTAGATAAGAATGGTGTAGAAAGCATAGAAAAGAAACAGCTTATTCCTAAGCGAGACATGCGAGTGAAAGAAGGTTATTTAAAGGAATTATTAGAAACGGAAGAAGAAGGAATGGAGGATTATTTACATATACGTCTGTTAGATGAAGGGCAGTTATTGGATCCTATGGGCAAACTACGAAAAGTATTTCCGAATGTGTTGAGCTTAGAACGAGTTGGATTTTTAGGAGAGTATAAACAGCAACAGCTACAAAAATTACAAGATCGAAAGCAAATGTCTCATTTGGATTTGTTTCGATCGTTTTATGAAGCTGTTAAAGGTGTGGAATTAGACGAAACCCGAAAATCGTACGTTGACCAAGTAATTCATGAATTAATTCAAGAAGAAAGGAATCAATAATATGCGCGCTATTTCATTAACGTTGCAAGCTTTTGGCCCATATAAAGAGAAGCAATTCATTGATTTTACTCAATTAGGCTATGAAACTATTTTTCTTATTACCGGACCAACTGGAGCAGGAAAAACGAGTGTGTTTGATGCGATTGTGTACGCTTTGTACGGTAGAGCGAGTGGGAATGATCGAGAGCATGACACGTTAAGGAGTCATTTTGCAGAAGAAGGTCAATTAACAGAAGTACGCTTTCGGTTCGCTGTAAAAGAACATCAATATGAAGTAATACGTGCCCCAAAGCAATTAAAAAAGAAAGCTCGTGGAGACGGGTTTACAGAACAACCACCTAAAGTGGAGTTATACAAAGTATCAGGGGAACATGCAGAATTACTCGCTTCAAAGGTGAAAGATGTCAATGAGACGATTGAAAGTATTTTACATTTGGATTATGAACAGTTTCGCAAGATGATTATGATTCCTCAAGGTGAATTTCGTAAGCTTATTTCAGAAAATAGTAAAGAGAGAGAACAAATATTACAGCGTATTTTCCGTACCTACATATACGACCATGTAACGGGAAAATTGAATGATAAGGCAAAACAATTGGTAGAGCAGTTGAAGCAATTGGACTATGCCGAAGCGGTTGAAATAGAGAAGTTAGACTGGTCTGAAGAGCAAAAAGAACAAGTAACAACGAGTAAAAAGGTATTCGAACAGCTAAAGGAACAAGTTATGAATGAGCAGAATCGTTTAAAGGAAGTGAAACAGTCTGTTCAACATAAACGTGAAACTCATAAGAAAGAATTAGAGAAGTGGTATCAGCAAAAACAATTGCAAGATCGGTTTAAAGAGTTACACGAAAAACAGCAATTGCTGCACTCATTACAGCAGCAAGAAAAGGAAATGGCAAAGAAGAAATCCGTACTGCTTTTGGCGGAACAAGCGAGGAACGTACGTCCATATGAAGAAAACGCTATTCGTATGAAGCAAGAAATGCAAATGCAATCCGAGCGGCTTCAACGTAAGCAAACGGATTACACGAAAGCAACGGATAGGTATACGACGATAAAAAAAGACTATGATGAAGAGGTGAAACAGAAAGAAAAGCGCGAACAGATGAAGCAATGGATTACTCGTAGTAAAGAAGATTTACAGAAGCTTAGCGATTTTCAGCAATTGCAAAGAGATAGGGAACAACTCGGAAAGCAGAAAGAACAGCAACAACAACATGTAGATGCGTTAGTGCAACAACGTGCCCGTTATCAAGAAGAAATCCAACAATTATCCAAGGCGACATCGGATTCGCAACAATTACATAAGCAATACTATGATTGTGAATCGAAGGAAAAAGACGTTCAAAAAGTGATAGAACAATGGTCGAGATGGAACGAAGAAAAGCAAAAGCTTGCAAGTATGCGTGTGAGTTACCAGCACGTTGCCGAAGCATATGAACAGCAAAAGCAACAAGTAGAACGCACGCAACTTAAAGTTAACAAATTAGAGCAAGAACAAAAACAACAGCAAGCTGTCCAGTTAGCTAGTCAACTGCATGCAGGAGAATCCTGTCCTGTATGTGGTTCTCTAGAGCATCCTAGTAAAGCAAAACATACCGAATTATTTGTATCAGAAGATGCCATCCAAGCTGCCAAAGAGCAATTAAACCAAGCTGAACAACAATTAAAGCTTCAAGAAAACAAGTTCATCGATGTTAAGTCTAGTGGTCAATCCCAGCGCCAATATGTGGATCAATTACAAGAAGGGCTGGATAAATCGCTGAGTATGTTAACGGAAACAACTTCTTTAGAAAATAAAGATTTAGTGTCTGTTCAACAATTAAAAGAGCAATTACGTGTACAAACCATTCAATTGAATAACGATATAAAGAAAATGGAGCAACAAGCAAAGCAAGTAGAACAGATGCAACAAGCGTTGAAGAAGATTGAAGAACAAGCAACACTTGAACAACAAAAGCTTCAAAAGGTGCATCATCACTATGTTGCAACGGAAACGAAATGTAACCATATTCAGTCAGAGCTAGCAGATAGTGCTCAAGATGTCGAAACGTTAACCGAAAAAATTGAACGAGAGGAAGTACGTTATAAAAAGTGGATCGCTAGGGTGGAGCAGCTAAACGAACAGTATGAAGAACAGCGACAACAAACACAAAAGCTAGAAGTAGAAGTGAATCAGCAAACAGCATATGTACAGGAAACAAAGGAAAAAGAAACAAAAGCGGTTCATGCGTTTGTCAATGCGTGCAAACAAGCTGGTTTTGAAACGACTGAAGCCTACAAAACAGCTTTATTACCAGAGGATACGATCAATCAATTCAAAAAGGAAATCGAGCATTTTTATACGAATCTACAAACAGTAAAAACAACGTATGAGAAATTATCGGAGCAACTGCGTAACGAACAACGCCCTGATGTAACCGAACAGGAAACAAGGCTAAAGCAATTAGAACAACAAATCGAGCAAATAACGGAACAGCAACAACAACTATCCATGCGAATTCAAGAGCATCAACGTATTTTAGTGCGTTTACAAGACTTAATAGCTGAAAGAGAAACGTTAGAGGAAACGTATTATTATGTAGGGGAATTAGCTCAATTAGCAAAAGGAGATAATGCCCATAAATTATCCTTTGAACGCTATGTATTGTCCGCATTTTTGGATGAAATTATCATTCAAGCGAATATGCGATTAGATCAAATGACTGAACATCGCTATCAATTACAGCGTAGTCATGAACGTGCAAAAGGAGGAGCGCAGAGTGGACTTGATTTAGAAGTGTTAGATCATTATACAGGTCAAAAGCGCTCTGTCAAAACATTGTCAGGTGGGGAAGGCTTTAAAGCATCTTTAAGTTTGGCACTCGGTATGTCAGATGTTGTTCAAGCGCAAGCGGGAGGCATTCAATTAGACACGTTGTTTATTGATGAAGGCTTTGGCACATTAGATGAAAAGTCTTTAGAACAAGCAATCAGCTGTTTAAAGGATTTACAGGAAGGAAATCGTTTGCTAGGGATTATTTCCCATGTTCCGCAGTTAAAACAGGAAATCCAGGCGAAATTGGAAATAACCCCTTCTCCACAAGGATCTACGTGTGCATTTACATTTGGTTGATTGTTGTAAATAAATATCAACATCAGAGTTGCGAACAAGCTAGTTGTACAGTACGATGAAGGAAAGAGATGGAGGGGAGAATACATGTCAATGCCACTTATTATGCAATGGGTAGTCATTACAGAAGGAAAGGAACAACGTGTTGGAGAAAAGGATAATCTATTTACATTAGAACTTCCTGGATACACGTTATTTCCGGTTGATCAGTCTATAGAGATGAAACGAATGAAGGAATCCGAACAAACAGGTATAGCAAAAATCGTCGAATTAACTTGGTCGAACCAAAAAACTGTCATTGTTTATGAACTCATTTCACTGCATAGCGTCAATTAGCGACATTCTATCTGTATTTATGTAGAAAACTGCGGTTGCCCGGGAAATGATTGCGTTATTTTCATCAAATTGCCATAGTTATTTCCTCTGTCTATGTTGGTATTCCTTTATAATGAAATTAAGAAATAATACCACATGGAGAAAGAGGGATGAACATGTTATCAATGATGGTGTTAGGAATTATTATGAGTGCGACAATCGCTCTTATTATTGCGGGAGATTTAACAACGGATTGATAGTTCTATCATATATTGCTAGACTATGAAACAGATGTGAATTTTGCATCTGTTTTTTTGTTAGAAAGGGGATCCGCATGTTTCATATACATAATGATTGGAAGGAAATCGTGCAACCAGAATTTCATAAAGCCTATTTCAAAGAGTTACAACAAACGTTAGAGCGTGAATATGCTGAGCAAACAATTTATCCAGCTCAGTCGGATATATTAAATGCTTTGAACGCGACATCGTATGCTGAAACGAAAGTAGTTTTATTAGGGCAAGATCCTTATCATGGACCGAATCAAGCTCATGGATTTAGCTTTTCTGTCCAAGAAGGGGTACCAATACCTCCTTCTTTAAAGAATATGTACAAAGAATTGCAAACAGATGTCGGTTTTGAAATGCCGAATCATGGTCATTTACATGCTTGGGCAAAGCAAGGCGTGTTGTTATTAAATACAGTACTGACGGTGCAAGAGAAACGAGCGCATTCGCACAAAGGAATAGGGTGGGAACGTTTTACCGACTATCTTATTGAGCAATTAAATAAACGGCAGGAGCCAATGGTGTTTCTACTGTGGGGACGACCAGCTCAACAAAAAGGAAAAGACATTGATTCATCCAAGCACTGCGTATTAACCGCGCCGCATCCAAGTCCATTATCTGCTTATCGTGGTTTTTTTGGTTGTCAGCATTTTTCAAAAGCCAATGATTTCTTGCGTGCACAGGGCTATACACCAATTAATTGGCAATTACCTAACTAAATGTGCAACGCTTGAGTCATTTGCCCACACCGCTATGCATCATTATTCGTACATTATTATTAGTGATGTGTAGAGGAAGGTGGGGTAATGATGCCTCCAAAAGGTATGCCAAGGTTTTCGAATCAACGTTTTCAGCCAAGTGAAGCCCCGTTTCGTTTTAATAGCGGGATGCAACAGCCGATGAGAATGTCACCGTTTGCCCAGACCAATGGGTTTCCTTTTCAGCAAGCGATGCCAACTTCCGTGCAAGGTGCAAGGTCTGGCGGTTTGTTGTCCCGTTTATTTGGTGGTGGATCTACAATAGGGAATATGGGTCCAATGGCAAATGCAACCTCAGGTTTGATGTCTGGAACAACTAGTGCTGGAGGTGGCCTGACGGGGATGTTAAACAACGTACAACAAGGATTAAAATTAGCTCAAACAGCAGCCCCAATGGTACAACAATACGGCCCAATGATTAAAAATGCTCCAACGATGTTCAAGTTAATGAAACTAATGAATGAACCTGATGAAGAAGGTACAAAAAAGGAAGAAGGTACAAAAGAGCAAACAAAAAGTAAGTCGCCTATGCAAAAGAAGGATTCTAGTAGTAAGGCTAAAGTGATAGAAGCCAGTGATGTGACTAAACCGCACACAACATCAACGAAACAACACTCTGGAAGATCCCAACCACGCTTATATATATAAGTGGTTGGGGTTTTTTTATGAATGGAAAAAGCAATATACTTGATTTAAAATGGCAAAAAAGAAACAATAAACATACACGTTTTTAGGAGGAATGCAATGTGGTAAATGAAAAATTAGAACAGGCAACATTTGCAGGTGGATGTTTTTGGTGTATGGTAGAACCATTTGATCAAAGGCCAGGGATAGAAAAAGTTGTCGCTGGCTACACTGGTGGGCATCAAGAAAATCCGACTTACGAAGAAGTTGTGTCGAAACAAACAGGCCATGTAGAAGCGGTGCAGATTACATTCGATC
This sequence comes from Pontibacillus litoralis JSM 072002, assembly GCF_000775615.1. Taxonomy (GTDB): domain Bacteria; phylum Bacillota; class Bacilli; order Bacillales; family BH030062; genus Pontibacillus; species Pontibacillus litoralis. The sequence goes on along the minus strand of NZ_AVPG01000004.1, from coordinate 6,169 downwards.
CAACCGTGTTTTCATATGAACGGTTGCTAGACGTTTTTTGGCAGCAAATTGACCCAACTGATGTAGGTGGACAATTTGCTGACCGAGGTGAATCCTATACAACAGCAATCTTTTACCATAATGAGTCTCAACGTATCGAGGCAGAAAAATCAAAGCAACAATTAGAAGAAAGCGGAAGATTTGATAAATCAATTGTAACGAAAATTGTCCCAGCGAAAACGTTTTATGAGGCTGAAGAGAAGCACCAAGATTATTATAGAAAACAATCATTTCATTACAACCTTTATAAAAAAGGATCTGGACGCAAAGATTTTATCGATAAGTATTGGAAGAAAAATCAAAATGAACAAGAGCTACAACGTACGTTAACAAAGATGCAATATCATGTAACGCAACAAAATGGTACAGAACCCCCGTTTCAAAACGAATTTTATCATCATACTGGGGAAGGAATTTACGTCGATATTGTTTCAGGTGAGCCGCTATTTAGCTCCAAAGATAAATACGATGCTGGGTGTGGTTGGCCAAGCTTTACTCGTCCTATCGATCATTATTACGTAGAAGAATATAGTGATCGTTCTCACGGTATGATTCGAACAGAAGTGCGTAGTAAAGAAGGCGATTCCCACTTAGGGCATGTATTCGAAGATGGACCTAAAGAGGAGGGGGGATTACGTTATTGCATTAATTCCGCCGCACTTCGATTTATTCCAATCGATCGATTAGAAGAAGAAGGATATGGTTACTTACGATATATATTTCAATAATGAAAAAGGAACGGTGGGCTAATAAGCTATTATGATACTTGTAGTTAGCCCACTCCTTAAAGTAATGTGTTTTATCAATATAAACTATGAGAAGAAGGAGTTCCCACGCAGGTGGATTAATTGAAGCATAATAAATAACTTTTCAAAGTACTACATATGAATAACAAGGAAAATGTACGAAATAAAATATGGTTTAACACATCATTACTATCCAATAGTACATTCATTTTACCTCCTCCAAGAACAACGTCATGATGATTGGAATTTCCTACTATTCAAATCGTGAAATATAAGCGCAATGAGACAATTAAATGAACCAAATGAACTTTTTTTGTTTGGAAGAGGAGGTACAAGGTAATGAAACTTATAATAACGTATGGCATTGGGACTGTAGGTGGCATGTTGTTTGCTACCTTAAACCTGCCTTTGCCGTGGATTTTAGGTGCGGTTACCGCTCTATTGCTTTATAAAACACTAGCACATGCGAGTACGAGATCTTCCACTCGTTTGAAAAATATTAGCTTTGCCCTTCTTGGTATTCAAATAGGTTCCTACTTCACAGAGGATACATTTGCGAATATGTCCTCGTATGTCCTACCTTATATTGCTTTAACAATCTTGCTTATTGCTATCAGTCTATGGAACGGTTACATCATTGGAAAAAGAATGGGGTTAACACCAGATGTGTCTTTAATTGGCAGCATTCCTGGTGGTTTATCAGCTGCGACCGCTCTTAGTGACTCGCTGCAAAGCAATACGGCCATGGTTTCCATTTTACATACCATTCGTTTGATCACTTTGCTATTTGTTGTTCCGTTTATCGCTACACATTGGTTAAATGGAGCTTCTGTGGATCAGGTGTATCAATCTTCAATGGAACAAGGAGAAGATTGGACAATCATTTGTTTGCTGATTGCTTACGCCTTGGCTCAATTATTGCGTGAACGCATACCAGCAAGTTATGTAATGATACCAATGCTTTTTGTTGCTGTGTTAAAAACAGCTGGTGTGCCAGTGTTTACGATTCCTACTTCCATTACGATAGTAGCGCAAGTCATACTAGGGGTTTATTTAGGTCATACTATTATGTGGAAAGACATTTTGACTTCCATGAAAGTATGCGCTGTTTATTTCGTTTTAACGATGTGGTTACTGTTCGTTGCTTTTCTGTTAAGCTATGTATTTCATATCGTCACAGATGTAGACATTCCAACTTCTTTTTTAAGTATCGTCCCAGGAGGATTAGTAGAGATGGCTTTAGTAGCGCAAAGTGTAGGTGCAGATCCGACTATGGTTGGTTCTTTGCAAATGATCCGTTTATTATTGGTCGTTACTCTTGTCCCGTTTTTATTGAAAATGCTTTTAAATCGAGCTCGTAAAATCCATTAATTGACGTGTGAACTTATGTACGTTACAATTATCTTGAATTCAAGATAATTACGAATGAGGTGAGTACGTGCAACATTTGTTTATAAAAGGGGATAAGAATGCACCTATATTGTTGTTGTTACACGGTACAGGTGGAGATGAGCGAGATTTGCTGCCGATAGCGCAGACAATAGATGAACAAGCTTCAGTGTTAAGTGTAAGAGGAAATGTGCTTGAAAACGGCATGGCGCGATTTTTTAAGCGACTTCGTGAAGGGGTGTTTGATGAAGAAGATTTAAACTTACGTACGAAAGAATTAGCTGCATTTCTTGATCAAGCAGCTGAGCAGTATGCGTTTGATCGAAATAACGTGATTGCTGTTGGCTATTCCAATGGGGCGAACATGGCGGGAAGTTTACTATTTCACTATGAATCTGTATTTAAAGCTGCGGTATTATTTCACCCTATGGTTCCGATTCGAGGGCTACAAATGCCAAATATGTCTCAACTAAGAGTGTTTATAGGTGCAGGGGAGAATGATCCGATTTGTTTGCCAACGGAAACGAAGGAACTGACGTCCATGCTTACATCACAAGGGGCAGACGTTACAACCTATTGGGAACGAAATGGTCATCGATTAACGAATCAAGAAGTAGATGCGGCGAAAGAATGGTACAATCAACATATAAAAGCTATATGATAATATCGTTACGACATGCTATAATGGAATGCGCGTAATCAATCGATAGGAGGCCGCAAAATGATCCATAAAAATTGGCATGAAGTAGAGACAATGAAACAAGTAGAATGTGTGCATGCGGATGCAAAGAAATTCGTTGTTCATAACGTATTAACACCAGGTAAAGTATATGATGTGAAAAATGAGACGGATGAGTTTATATTCATCATAGATAATACAGGACAAATAGGTGGCTTTTTAAAGGAATACTTTAAAGAAGTGTAAGAGATAGTCTGTCAGCGCTTGCTGGCAGATTTTTTAGTTTAGTAAATGATAAAATCTTGACTTGTGGTTCTTCTGTTTCAGATATGACAATGATGCTCTCGGGTTACTTTATGTCCTATAGTGCCCTTGTTGTTAAAGGGCGTACTGTGCTTTTCTCTAAAATGTGAAACAAAAACCCCTTTCTATCGTATGTAGAAAGGGCGGATGTTTAACCTAACACGACTAACCGATTGAGAGGGGAGAAGGCGCGATATGAAATGGAGAAGGAAAGAAGGTGTTGTCGGATTAATTGTCTTTTTAGTTCTTATCATAGCAATAGAATTCGTCTACCTTACAACGAGCTACTTTCATACGAAGGAAATTAATTTGTTAATTACGCAATGTTACGAGCATGACGGAGAAATCATGTTAGAAATACATGATAGTTTGACTAATTCCTATTCGTTTACATGCAAAAAATAAACCATAAAATCACCCAAGCCTGACTGAAAGACTTGGATGATTTCATGGTTAGGACTTACTAATCTTGGCTGATCGACTTTGGAAATCAACGCCTTTGTAATAGGAGTTTTTTACGAGTACGTTAGGCCCTAAACAGTGAACGGCAGGGCAATGACAATTTAACGATTTTGCGATATTCGTTTCTTGCCAACGATCATACGCCTCTTGTAAGGAATTGGTTTGGATATTGCCTAAATTCGGTTCATCACCGAAATCAGTAACGATAATTTCTCCACTAAAGATGTTAACATTTAAACGAGAACGTCCATCAGGGTCATTTCTTACCGATACATTTGGCTCTGCATACAATCGTTGTTGTAAATGTAAAGAGTCTTGATCTGAACTACAAGGATAAAATGGTAACGTACCAAACAACATCCACATCTCTTTATTTCTGTGGTTTAGCAACCTAGTGATCGCTTGTTTCATTTCATCTAATGAAAGGATGTCAAGGTCACTAGCGAAATCTGCAGGGTACATTGGGTGTACTTCGTGACGTGTACAGCCCATTTCCACAATGTGATCATGGATGGATTCTAAATAGGGTAATGTCCGGCGATTTAACATCGTTTCTGCTGATACCATAACCCCTTCCGCTGCTAGTTTTTGTGCGTTTTCCACCATGCGATCAAAGTACTTGGCTCTTACTTGTTCTGGTGGCTTTCGTTCCATTCGAGCAAAGCCCGTATGCATAAATTCATCTAGCGTTCCCCAATTATGAGATATGTGCAATACATCAAGGTAAGGGATAATGTCTAGATAACGCTCATACGGCAATGTTAAGTTCGAGTTAATCTGTGTTTTTACACCGCGTTCGTGCGCGTATTTTAGTAACGGAACGACATATTCCCTCACAGATTTCATTGACATCATCGGTTCTCCGCCTGTTATACTCAAAGCACGTAAATGAGGGATTTCATCAAGCCTTTCTTTTAATAAAGAAAAAGGAAGGGCATCAGGGTCCTTATTCGTTAATGTGTATCCTACGGCGCAATGATCACATCGCATATTACATAAATGAGTCGTCGTAAATTCGACGTTGGATAGTGTTAATGAGCCATGCTCTTCGATATCCATGTACGCTTCCCACGGATCGTTTGCTGGCGTAATCGCTTGAAGCTTCATGTTTTGTGACATATGAAACTCCCTTTCTAATTGAAATTCTATTGATACAACAGCTACCATTCTATCACGTATGAAGAAAAAAAAGAACTAGGTGAGTTAGGATAATTTATGAATACTGTCTTAAAAAGTAGGATGGTTGACACCCTTTTTGGAAACAATCCAGTTATAATGAGTATGTATGCAAAATAGGATGATTAGTGAGGAGAATGTCACATGAAGCTCGTACTACCTCGAGAACATGGCACATGGGCTATGTTCTTATTGCCAGTTTTGTTAGGTACCTTTCTTTCATCTCCTTCGTTTGTCCATGTGTTATTTATTGTTGGCTGGTTCTTTTTATTTTTATCGGCAACTCCAATGTATAACGCCATCAGGATGGAACGTAAACGTAAGGAAATGATGAAATGGTTTATCACTTACCTAGCTTTCGGTCTTATCTTTTTAATACCTGTTATTTTAATACAACCGAGAATCGTTTATTTCAGTTTGTGTTTACCGCCCTTAATAGGTGTGAATGTTTATTTTATTTTGGAGAAAAACGAACGTTCTTTATGGAATGATTTTAGTGGGATCGTACTTTTTTCTTTAGGTGGAGCTGCAACTTATTTTCTCGGAACCAAATCTTTTACTAGTGAGATGGTTAACTTAAGTCTCTATCTTATCCTTTATTTCATGGGTAGTGCCTTTTATGTAAAGTCGCTAATCCGAGAATGGAAAAATAAAAAGTTTAAGTGGTTTTCGCATGTATTTCACGGTTTGCTACTTATTCCCCCTATTTTTATTACTAGTATGACCATGTCGCTTGCATACGTTCCTAATGTACTAAAGGATTGGTTTACAACGAGAAAAAGAAGATTAAAACCAATTCATATTGGCATAACTGAAATTGTGAATGCGTGCGTATTTTTCGTATTGTGTTTGCTATTGTTTTAACACTTCGAACAGAAAAGAGTACGATTTATAGAAACATAAACAGGGACAGGATATAGATTGTCCATGCCCCTATGTGTAGTTACCCATCTAGTGGTTGATTGGGAAACAGCTGTTGATAGGCCCGTTCAGCTGCTTCTTGAGATGTAAATAATGCATCATTTTCTTCGATGACGTGGAAGGTTTCATGTAAAAATAATGCTACATCATTTGGTTGATGCGGATGTTGTACAATTTCCGCTTGTTTAATGTTGGCAACTGTTGGGGTGTGGGGATTACGATATATAATATATACATCATCCCCTTGCTGCACTTCTTTTGGATCCATCATATCGTCCATTATGTTACCTCCTTGTAGATGTTTCCCTTAGTGTGTCTTGAATAAGAAATGCTAAACAAAAATGAAGGGATTAGCATTTTGATTATACAAGTATTGACATTAAAATGGTGTATGTAATATAGTTAATGTAATTTAAAAATAATGCGATGAAAAGGACAGAAGAAATACTTTACG
>NZ_AVPG01000034.1 GCF_000775615.1 Pontibacillus litoralis JSM 072002 | reverse complement strand
GTTTCCGCCCATGCAGGGCGCACATCAAAAAGGCTAACGATCGATTTTCGTTAGCCTTACACATTGTATTACTTTTTCCAATTGCCACTATGATTTTCAACTACTTCTAACTCTTTTATGTTTGTGGTCATGTCATTTTGACAAATTGGGCATTTAGGAGTATCTTCACTTTTGAAGTTATCTCTCATCCACGCATTACAATCCTCAGATGTACACTCCCAGATTTTCACGTCTTCTTTTACAACCTCTTTTTGGTTTCTCTTACCAAACGCCATCTGAATGCCTCCCTCGGAATTGATGTATTTATATGAAAAAGCTACCGAACTTGGTAGCTTCTTTCATACTATAACTTTGTAACGTTTGCAGCTTGTGGTCCGCGGTTACCTTCAGTAATTTCAAACTCTACACTTTGACCTTCTTCAAGAGATTTGAAACCTTCTTGGTTGATTGCACTGAAGTGTACGAAAACATCGTCTTCGCCTTGAACTTCAATGAATCCAAACCCTTTTTCTGCGTTAAACCATTTAACTGTACCTGTTTTCATGAGAGAAAACCTCCATTGCTAAAATTCTTAATATGCTACATTTTCTTAAATAAAAAAACTCACATATTACAAAAAGCATCACATAAAATTGATCACTCTTTATAATAGATGAGTTCATGTCAATTTCAGCAACTAAACATTATAAAATTCACTTTGGCTTTACCAACGATTTTAACAATATAATTCCATGTTACTTGTATTGAATGGAAAAGTCAAGTTTATACTGGAAAGATTTTAAAATTAAACGTTATCAATGGATATTATAGCATATTCGTTTTATTTTATTCCTTTACCTACCTGTTTATGTGTGGAGATTATATTATTCTTGTCTAGACCAGATCAACTTGAATCACAGTTTTAGTATGAGTCCTCGAGACCTTGGAAGATTAGAACCATGCCCACAGAAAACCACTCCTTAAGCGAAATAAATTCCTCTCCCCCGAAATGAATTTTTCGGATAACAATAAGAATAGTTGAATTTTGAAATTGATTCGTTTATATAATTCAAAGCACGATCAGACCAAATAAGCATCATTTTGGGTTGCCATACACAAATGTTTTACAATCCCTTTAGTTGTATGATAAAGTCAAACAGAATGATATTAGGTCAAAGGAGATGTTCTTAGTGACATGGAATAGGAAGCTTTCATCCTTCTTAATAGGTGCGTTCCTTGTACTTGCCTTAGCAGCTTGTGGGAATGAATCAGAAGGTGACGTTGCCGCTGTTGTAAACGGTACAGAAATTTCAATGGATGAATTTAATCAAAATTATGAATCGCAAAAAGAACGCTTATCGCAAAGTATCGACATGACAGATGAGCTAGAAACAACATTAAAAAAAGACATTATAGATTTGTTAATCAACACGGAGCTTGTTCTGCAAAAAGCTGAAGAAGAGAATATTAAAGCTCCTGAAGAGAAGGTCAACGAGCAGTTTAATGGTCTTAAAGAGCAAATCGGTGAAGATAAGTTTACTAAAGCGTTAGAAGAAAATAATGTGACAGAAGAAGAAGCGAAAGAAGGCATACGAGAAAACTTACTAATTGAACAATACTTTAAAGAGAATACGGAATCAGCAAAAGTAACAGAAAAAGAGTTGCAAGATGCTTATGAGCAAATGAAGAAAGATTATGAAGAAACAAGGAAGCAAACCGAAGAAGAAATGCCAGAAGTACCGAAGTTTGAAGATGCTAAACAAAATTTAGAACAACAATTATTAAGAGAAAAAGAGATGGAACAACAGCAAAACGTCGTAAATAAACTTCGGGAAGAAAGTGAAATTGACATTAAAGTAGAAGCATAATAAAAGCAGTCGGCGTAATGTCGGCTGCTTTTATTGTAGTATTATTTAATATTATTTACTTCTTTTATAATATTTTGAATGTGACCATGATGTTTTTCTAAAGCTTTAAACACTTGCTCTCCTTCTAAATTAGTTAACATCGAGACAATCGCACCTTTTACCGTTCCATATGTTTCTAATGCTTTGCGAGCTTCTTCTTCTGATGCACCTGTAGCTTCTATAATTATATTGATGGAACGGACTTTTAATTTGTAATTAGATGGTTTTAAATCGACCATTAAATTGCTATATACCTTACCTAATTTAATCATTGTACCTGTAGAAAGCATATTGAGAATGAGTTTTTGAGCTGTTCCTGCTTTCAGACGAGTAGAGCCCGCTATCACTTCTGGACCTACATTTGCTTCTAAAGGAATATCAGCAATTTTAGCCATTTCAGAATGATGAGAGCATACAACCGCTATAACGAATGCGCCATTTTTTTTCGCTTCTTTCATGCCACCAATTGTATAAGGTGTTCTTCCACTTGCAGCAATACCTACAACAATATCTTGAGCATTTACTTGCTGTGCTATTAAATCTTTAGCACCTTGTTCCTCATCGTCTTCCGCACCTTCGAAAGCCTTAAACATAGCATGATTTCCACCAGCTATAACCGCTTGCACCTCGTTAGAAGTACTAAATGTTGGCGGACATTCCACCGCATCTAATATTCCTAAACGCCCGCTTGTGCCAGCACCAATATAGATTAATCTGCCTCCTTTTTTCATTCGATCAACGGTTCCATCAATCGCCTCAGCTATAGCAGGAAGTATATCCTTAATAGCATTGGGCACATTTGTATCTTCTTCATTCATCATGGACACTATTTCCAAGCTAGTTGCCTGGTCGATAGATAATGTATTGTTATTTCTTTTTTCTGTTGAAATGTTGCTAATTTTCATTGTTGATTCCTCCATTTTTTTCAACTTATGGGGTAGGATAGGTTACTGAACCAAGAATAACTGCTTTCTCTGCTCTTGTGACAGAAGGAACATTACTAGGTCGTTTATGAAATGTTTGATATGCTAAAATGGCAAAGGCTATTGCTTCTTTCGCTTCTGATGAATAGCCAATATCCTCCTGCGTAATCACATTAATTTCAGGAAGCAACTGTTGTATCATCTTGATTAGTGTATGATTGTAACTTCCTCCACCAGAAATAATTAGCTCATCAACTTTCGCTTTTGGTAAGACGTGCATTCTTAGCGACTGTTCAATACTTTTGGCAGTGAAATAAGTTGCTGTAGCTATTAAGTCTTCAGGATTTGAGTTCCTCCTTTCTGAAAGCCATTGATCTGTAAATGAAATCCCATATTTTTCTCTTCCTGTTGATTTAGGTGGGTTTTTTAGGAAATAGTCATCTGATAACCACTCATTTACTTGTTGGTAGTCTACTTTTCCTTTTGCTGCCCACTCTCCGTTTTTATCGTACGATTGTGCTAATAAACGTTCACAAACACGATCTATAATCATATTTCCAGGACCAGTGTCAAAAGCTATAATCTCTGAATCATTATCACTAGATACAATAGTCACATTACCAATACCGCCAATATTTTGTAGTGCACGATTCAATTGTTCATGTTTGTATAAAAGATGATCTACATATGGTACGAGAGGGGCTCCTTCCCCTCCTACAACCATGTCCATTGAACGGAAGTCTGATATTACTGGAACACGTGTTAAATGTGCTATTGGTGCAGGAGATCCCAGTTGAAGTGTTGATAAGTACTGGGACGGTGTTGGATTTGGTAAATGATAAACCGTTTGCCCATGAGACCCCACTAATTCTAATTCATCTAATGGAATATTTGCTTCCTTACAAGCTTTCACTACACATCTACCGAAGATAAAGCCTAACTCCATATGTAAACTACTATACAAAGCAGGCGTAGTAGACGTATCTGACATCGCATCATGAATTCTTTGCTTTACTTCCTCTTCAAATGGGTAAGTGGCAAAATATAAACAGTTAGGTGAAGTGAGATTGCTTTCATTGATTTCGATAATAGCTACATCTATCCCATCTAGGGATGTTCCAGACATAATTCCTGCAACTTTCACTTTGTATCCCCCCTACTTTTGTTATAGATAGAAATAACACCTAATATTGGGTTCTTATCAAGCATTTGAACACTTTCTACCCCTTTAAGCTTTAGTAAACTATTCATAATCTCGCCTTGAATTATTTCGTTATGTTTCAGCACACTACCGTATAGTTGAACAGGCAATGGTTCAATGGATTCTATATCGTTAAGGAGTGTTTCAACCTCATTAGCTAACATTTTGGCCGCTGTTTTTAAAATGTTTTGAGCGATGTTATTGCCATTATTTGAACAACGATTTATAAAATGAGCTAAAGAAGCTATATCGGATTTATTTTTTGAATAAAACCATTTTTTTACATCAGTGGCGGAATGACAATCAATTTCGTTCTTAAGAGCTACTTGAAAATCTAAATAAATATTTCTTTCGTATGATTCTAGTAAAGTTTGGATGGCTAATACCCCTATGTGATAAGCACTTCCATGATCACCAAGCAGATGCCCCCAACCGCCTCTTAAATAAGTGTTATAATCCTTTGTTTTGGCAAGCATAACGGATCCTGTACCAGAAACGACTAGTACCCCACTTTGATCAGAGAAAGCAGATTGGTAGGCTAACTCAATATCACTTACAACCACTATTGGTAGCCTTCCTAATGTTGAAATCGATTCCGAGAATGAAATATTTTCTTTTAGTGTTTCATAGCCTGCCATCCCAATAATAACTTGTTCGACATCCTCATTAATTTGTGCTGCACAATCTAATATAGCTTGTTCTATATTGAATATGGCATGATGGAAATCTACTACAGGGTTCCCACACCCCCTTGTAGTTTCATAAATAATTTCACCTGTTTCTCCATGGACAATCGCGGCTTTTGTAGAGGTTCCTCCTACATCTAGTCCAAGTAAATAAGTCATAATTTACATCTCCGATAACGCAAAAACTTGCCAAGGATTCAAAAATTCCAGTAATCTAATTTCTTCTTCGCGAATTCTACCAACAACATTGGTATTCCCGCTATTTTTCATATCCTTCAAAGCAATTTGTAATTCTCCTTTATATTGACCATAACCATTGTTCTCAATCAATACATCTCCTCGCCTAATATCTCTAGTTGTATGAGAAGGAAAGTTATGTGCTTTGTATTTTACACGGCTTTGTGTCGATCGAATTAAATAGTCGGAGACGTCACCTCTGTAAAAGTGTGGCTCGTTAAATAAAATCGTTCTTTCTAAATCCGTTGTTTCCTCTTCAACTTCAATGGAGAAAGTAAGCTTGTTGCGGTTGATTTCAGATAGCTTCTTTAATTCACTCTCTGATGCATACGCATTACCAATGATGACATCATCTATTAAACCAGTTGCGAATAAATGCTTAGCCTGAACATCAATTGGTAAATCACGATGTTCTTCTAAACTAGGTTGCCCTTCCATGATTGGCCACGGACCGAATGTAGCATCATTAGAAGAAATAAATGCAGCCGTACGCATGTTAGCATTTTTAAACTTCAAACTACATTCTTCGAAAAAGGAGTAAGAAAGCCCTGAATAACGATGTGGATAAAAATTATGAGAACCAATTAATTTATCTAAATTTGGCTTATGGGCTAAAATGTTGTCTATATATTTCGTAGCATTACTCATATTTAACTCTATAGTAAGATCATAAGGATTGTATGTCATTTGAGCTTCTTCACGCCCAGTAAAACCCATATCTAAACGAATCCCATCCGTTCCTAAATCAGCAAAGAATGATAAGTCGTCATAACTAATGTTTAACTCTTTAAAAATTCTCGGAGAGATGTCCGCAATAACTTCCATTCCACATTGCTTAGCAAATGAAATCGTTTCTTTAAATGAATGCATAATTTGTTCTTTATCTCCATCAACGGATAATAAGCAAGTGAATAAACGTGAAAAGCCATATTTAGCTCCTAGCTCGATATATTGCTTATCTCGTTCAATAGTTGAATGATTTGGATAGATAGATAATCCTAAGCGTCTCATGCGTTTTCCTCCTCTTTATTTTCTAATTGGTTTAAACGTTTCGTCATTTTAATCATTTTTTCGATTAGATTCACTTCACTAATAGATGTCATTAAATGATCTTGCGCGTGAATCATTAATAAGGAAAGTTGAATAGGTGTTCCATTAATTTCTTCTTGAATAAGCTTTGTTTGTGTTTTATGAGCCGTTGTTAATTCCGTTTTAGCCTCTGCAAATTTTGTTTCCGCTATTTCGTATAACTGTTCTTCTGCAGCTGCTAATGCTTCATATGCAAGGCTTTTTGCATTACCACCATGAGCAATTATTTCAAAAATTTCACTTTCTTTTGAATGATTCATGACAAATTCTCCTTTGTATGTGTAATTAAATTTCAAAAATTAATAATTTATATTGAAATTTTGTTTCATTATAGCATATACTTTAATAGAAATGTAAGCGCATTATAAAAAAGGAGGAATTATTTATGAAAGTACTATTTGTATGTTCCGGTGGAATGTCTAGTGCAATCGTAGTAGAAGCCTTAAAGAAAGAGGCAGCTAAAAAGGGTAGGGAACTAGAAGTAAAAGCAATTGGTACAAATGAGGTAGAGCAAGAAATTTCAAATGGTTGGTCTGTATGTATGGTAGCACCACAAATTCGTCATCGTTTTGACCAAGTAAAAGAACAAGCAGTAAAAGTTGGGGTACCTTGTGGGCAAATACCACCTCAAGCTTATACACCAATGGGTGGACCAAAATTACTACAAGCTATGGATGATATTTTAAATTAAAGGAATTGTTCGATTGGAGGAATGAACATGGGAGGTTTTGCGAATTGGTTAGACAAGAAACTATCTGGACCAATGGCAAGATTGGCGGAACAGCGACATTTACAAGCTGTACGTGATGGGGTAATTTCTGCATTACCATTTATAATAGTAGGATCATTTTTCTTAATTTTAGCATTCCCACCAGTACCTGAAGATTGGTTGATAGCTGAATGGGCTGCGAACAACGTAACAGATATATTGATTCCATATAGAATGACGATGTTTATTATGTCACTCTATATCGCATTTGGTATTGGTTATAACTTGTCGAAAAGTTATAATTTAGATCCGCTATCTGGAGCTCAGATGGCTACAGCAGCTCTATTATTAACAATTACACCTCAAGTAGTAGAAGGTGTTGGGTATACGTTACCGATGACGCCCATGGGAGGAAATGGATTATTTGTTACCATGATCGTTTCGATACTTGCTGTTGAAATATTAAGATTTTGTAAAACAAAAAACATTACGATTAAAATGCCACCTCAAGTTCCAGCTTCTGTATCACGTTCATTTGAAGCTTTAATACCAGTTGCCATTTTAATCGTATCTATCTCACTAGTTACAGTAGCTTTAGGGGTTGACCTGCATAAATTAGTGGAAAAAATGGTAGCTCCATTAGTTGCCGCTGGTGACAGTTACTTTGGAGTTATGCTACCTGTATTTCTTATTACTTTCTTCTGGTCATTCGGTATTCATGGTGTATCGATTGTTGGAACAATTGCCCGTCCATTATGGGAAGTTTATTTAGTAGAAAACTCAGCAGCAGTTGCTGAAGGCGCAAGCACATTGCCTCACGTAGCTCCAGAGACATTTTTCCAATGGTTTGTTTGGATTGGTGGAGCGGGAGCAACCTTAGGATTAATTATATCTATGTTACTATTTGCTAAGTCTAAGTATTCAAAAACATTAGGAAGAACTTCTGCAATACCAGGTTTATTTAATATAAATGAGCCAATTATATTCGGGGCACCAATTGTATTAAATCCTATTTTAATTGTCCCATTTATTATTACACCGCTTGTAACAGCTTCACTTTCTTATTTTGCAGTAGTATTAGGCTTTGTAACACCTACCTTTACAATGCCACCATGGACGCTACCAGCTCCAATAGGTGCATTTCTCGCTACTGGTGGCGATTGGAATGCGGTATTACTTGTTTTAATTAACATTGCTATTTCAGTCATTATCTATACGCCGTTTTTCAAGATTTATGATAATAAGCTTCTTGAGCAAGAAACGAATGAGGAACAAAATGAAACTGTAAATGCTTAATATATAGCTAGTTAAAAAGGAGAGAGAACAAATTCATCTCTCCTTTTTAACGATGAAAGGATGGATTCTATTGAATTCCCCACTACCGTCTATAAGCTTTAAAGGTGTTAGTATATTGGTATTATTTTTAGCAATTGGATTATTAGCTATACAACCAACACTATCTAGTATATTTAATTTATCAGAAGAATTTAGTATGTTTATGGCAATGGGAGTTACTTCAACTTTAGCAATTGGAATCGTGTTAACAAAAGTAGATGATCAAGTAATCAATCGACGTGTGAAAGTAAAACGCTGGCTATTAGGAGCCGTTATCGGACATGCGTTAAGTTTTTTGTTATCATATATACTTTAGAGTTTGTATGAAAGGAGTTTTTAGTTTATGCCTAACGCCTCAGGTGGATTGACGATGTTGAAAAGTATCCAAAATCAACTCCCTACCTCAGAAAGAAAAATTGCGCAATATATTTTGAATAACCCGCATGAAGTAGTTTCTATGACTGTGAAACAATTAGCGGATCATAGTTTAACGAGTGCAGCTGCAGTTATTCGTTTATGTAAGTCGCTTGATGTTAATGGATTTAAAGAATTGAAAATGAGAATAGCAGTAGATTTACAAACTTCGAAACCAAAGTCCTATCGGGATATTACGAAAAATGAATCAACTAAAGATATCATTATGCAAATGTCACAAAATAGCATTTATATCATTGAGGAAACTTCAGAATTGATTCGTTCCAAAGACATTGAAAGAGCTTCAGAATTACTAAAAAAAGCAAAAGCCGTTCATTTGTTTGGAGTAGGTGCATCTGGTCTTGTAGCGTTCGATGCGCAGCAAAAGTTTCTTCGGGCGGGTTTATATGCTTTTGCATTAAATGATGTGCACTTATCATTTACGGCTCTTTCCAACGCAACCTCAGAACATGTGGCCATCATCATCTCTTTTTCTGGTGAAACAAAAGAAGCAATCGAGTTTATTAAGTTAGCTAAAAGAAAAGGCATTCCAACAATAAGTATTACGAAGTATGGAACGAATTCATTATCTAAATTAGCAGACATTAACTTATATGCAGCTTCAACGCATGAAGCCATCAGTCGAAGTGCCGCAACCTCCTCTCGATTAGCTCAACTACTTGTTATTGACATTTTATTTATGACATATGTATCAAATAATTTCGACACTGTAATTGATGCACTCGATCAATCGAAACATGCCATACAGAATAAACAATCCCCTTACTAAGATGTGAAACAATTTGTACATAAATAATCCTCGAATAGCACGTTTAAACCTTGTGCTTCTTCGAGGATGATTTGTGGAATTCTTTTTACAACATCATTTCTAAGTACTTAAGTAGTTTCCTGATAAATTTTCCTTAATTGTATTTGTTTTTGTTTTACTTTTTCTATTTCAATCCCTTCTTGAAGGGAATAAAGCATTCCTTCTTCATACTCTTGAATCGTAGCTATCGTTTGCTTTTGTAATTCGTTCAAGCTTTCGTCCCATTGTGGTCCATAATATTTCGTTAACATCGTTGTTTGCTCTTTCATGTATAGCTCGATACGTTCTTTCATCTTTACCTGCATAGAATCTCTTACCTTATCTTTGTCATTGCCTTCAAAAAACTCTTTTTGATTTTTGTATCGCTGTAACTCCTCTTTAAAAAGCGTTAAAGGAAAATCGTTAAATGGTTGTTCAATCTCCGGTGTGATATATGTTTGATTTACTGGATGTGCCAGTGCTAAATCTTCATTTATTTGATGAAGATGATGCTGTAATTCTAATAATACTTCTGAGCTATATAGATGCAAAAAAGATTCAATTCGCAAACTAACCGCACGGATTTCTTGCATTAATTCATGGCCAATGTGATTGATTAATTGCTCTATTGCTCGTTGAAGTTGTTCTTTTCCTTGTGCACCTTTTCCCATTACTGTAGAAGGGTTAATATGTTCTTTAAAGAAGTCGCCGAAACGGAGTCCCATTCGTTCAGCTACGTAATACGTCTGTTTCTCGATTTTTTGTTCAACCACTTGATGGTAACGGCTAGTATCTAGTTGACTTGTTATCTGCTTCATTATTTCTGTCTGTTCGCGTAGTTTTTCCCGCTTTTTATCTTTTTCGCTTTTGTCTAATGAGGCGGACTTCATCATTTGATCGATGCGGTCCTTCACGCGATGGACATCATACATAGCTTCTTGGGTTAGCAATCCTGTTAAATCTTCCTTCATATAAGGATAAAAATCTCCCTCAAATGTCTTTATGCCGGAAGAAGGTAATACAGGGTGGCTTTTTAACGGTAGTCCTTGCTTTTCTTTCATTGCCATTAAACTAGACATTGCATACAGACGCGGATTACGGATACCAAACTTAGTTAATTGCTCTTGCATATAATTGGTTACAAGTTTTAGATCTGCTTCTGTTTCCGCTAAATCGGCTGCATTGATAATAAAGAACATCTTGTCCAAGCTAAAAGCATCTTTCACGCGTCCTAACTGCATTAAGAAGTCTTTATCTGCACCTGAAAAAGCGTGGTTATAATACGTTACAAATAAAATGGCATCCGCTTGTTTAATATATTCAAAGGAAACTTCTGTATGCCTTGCATTAACGGAATCCGCTCCAGGCGTATCAACGATTGTAATACCTTGTTCGGTTAAAGGACAGTCATAATATAAGTGTAACCATTCTACAAAGCAAGATTTCGTTTCATCTGCTACATAACTTGCGAACTGATCCATGTTAATTGTTATCGTATCCCCAACATGTTCCTTCATATCCTCGAATCCAGCAACCATTGCACGAATAAATGACAGTCGCTTTTGGTCGATTTCTCTTAGTTGCTTTGTATGTTGCAATTGTGATATCTCTTCAACTAGACCAGTTAATGACGTGGACTGAAGTTGGATAGGGGCAACGGCATATTGTATATCCTCGATTAAATGTTCGACCGACTTTACTTTCACCTCTACTGTGCCATGAGCAAACTGTTGATTAGATGGTGAAATTTTGTTAATAGCTGCAGTAGTTGGGTTGGGGGAAACAGGGAGAATATCATCGCCGAGCAATGCATTTGCAAAGGATGATTTCCCTGCTGAAAAAGCGCCAAACAAGGCAACAGTAAAATGCTTTGTTTCAATCCGCTGTTTTTTCTCCAGTAAGTGCTTTCTCACTGAGTTAAACCCGTGCATATCATCTAATAAAGAATGAGTTCGTTGTAACACATTTATAGCATGCTTTGCGCTTATTTGAGCGTCTACGTCTTTAGATTGTTTTTCCGTCTGTTCCACAGTAGTATTCGGCTTGTCTTCTTTCATGTACGCATCCAATGATTCTACTTGCTGAACACGATTGTCTCGGGCAATCAAAGCTTGCATTGCCTCCTCGATACTATTTTGATGGACTAGCTCTCCAGCCAAAACAGATTGCAGGGACTTTTTTTGCTTTGTCATCATCTGTTCCCAATGTTGGATTGTAGTCGTGATTTCTTCTTGTTTTTGTAATTCATTCGATTGAGCCTTATACGTATCTATCTCTGTTTCTGTTCGTTTCTCTAATACATTTTTCACTTGTTGCCAGTAATGAATCGCTTGTTGTTTGTATCTTCTCTTTACTTCAGTAGCAACATCTTGTGTAAAGTGTAAAATGTAATCTCCACCGCTTCCAGCTCCGGTCTTTAATAAAGCTTTAACGTCCTCCGGTTCAAATGAAATAGTTAACGATTGCATAGGTTGTAAGACGGATTCATTAAGTACCTTAAATTGTTTGGCTGTTTCGACTAATTTATTGCGTACCGGCCATTGCAAATTAGCTGTTACCTTCTCCATCAACTCTTGATAAAACTGTTGTAACCTTATTTGTCGCTCATCTTCTGTTTTCTTTTTTGTAAATAAAATACCTATTTTGAAATCTGCTTGCATCGATTCTACCCATAATCGTGCCTTTTCTCTTGTTTCATATGGCATGATATAAGCATTATGTAACGTAGATTGAATCTGCTGCAACATTTCTTGTTCAGATACTGTAGCAAGCTGCTCTAATTCGTTCATTTCGTTATACATGTCTGAACTAGATCCTTCGAATGTCACATTTAATTGCTCTGCTTCTAATTGTAAGGAGGCAATTTCCTCTTGAACATATTCCGTCTGTTGTTTAAGGTGTTCTTCAGTAATTGTAACACAAGCATCCTTCACCGTTTGGTACACATACTGAAGCTTAGCATCCATTAATTGATGTATTTCTTGCTGTAAGGCTTCATATTGATTTTCAGGATGATGAAGTTGTTTTAAAGATGTGAAATAGACTTTTGTTGGTTTAATCCCCCACTCATGAAACGAATCATAAACACTTTGTTGAAACGCTTCAAAGGTAAGTTCCTTCGATTGATGCTTATCTATTTGATTAATGACAATGTAAAGTGGCTTGCCCTTGTGCTGCATTTCTGTTAAGAAGGCCAAATTTACTTCTGACTGAACGTGGTTGTAGTCCATAACATAAAAGAGCACATCTACTATATGAAGAGCGGATTCTGTCATGATTCGATCTGCATCATTAGAAGAGTCAATGCCTGGTGTATCCATTATAATGACACCTTTCGGAAGCATAGTAGCAGCTTTCTCTAGTTCTATCTCGCGGATAGCATCACCATCAACGCAAAGCGACTTTAATGTGTCCATGTCATATGGTTCAGCAATTTCTATAGGGTTTCCTTCAACGAAACTAACACGCGCAAGACCACGTCCTTTCTTCACCTTCACCAAATTTGCACTTGTCGGAATCGGGCTTGAAGGTAATATTGCTTCTTGTAATAACGTGTTAATCATCGTTGATTTTCCAGCTGAAAAGTGACCAGCAAATCCAATAACAAATGTTTCTGTTTGGATTTTCTCTATTAAATCAAGCGCTTTCTTTGCTTCTTTATTTGCATTATTTTCTAGTAACAAATGATATAAAGTTGAGGTAATGGACAAGATTTGATCATTGCTTTGATTCACTTTGACATTCATATTTATGTAACTCCTTCTTTAATTTCCATTCCCCTTTATTTTAAGACATCAAAACTAGAATGAATAGGATAACTTCTGTTTTTCCTAGAAGTTATTCAAAATGTATGTATAGTATGGAATCGGGTGAAGATAGAGAGAAACAAGGAAGAAAGGCGAACATCCATGACTGGAAAAGAGAAGATTAGCCTCCAACAATTTATGCTTTTAGTGATTTTGTTTAATGTAGGTAGTGCTATTATCTTTATGCCATCTATTGTGACAATGGAAGCGAATCGAGATGCGTGGTTGTCCGTGATTTTGGCTATAGCCTTAACGTTTCCAGCTATTATAGTGTTCCATCATTTAGCGAAACGCTTTCCATTTCTGACAATGGTCGAATATAGTGAAATGGTGCTCGGAAAATGGATTGGCAAACTATTCTCACTCATGTTTTTGTTTGGGTATATTGCGCTTGAAGTATGTTTGACATTGTTTAATATTGGTTCCTTCTTAACAACACATTTTTTGATTGGTACCCCTATAGAAGCTGTATACATCGTTTTAATGACTGGTATTATTATTGCTTGTCGTTTGGGCTTAGAAGTATTTTCGCGCACCACACAAATCATTATACCTATCTTAATTATTCTTGTATTCTCTTTCTTTTTATCGACAATCCCATTAGTGAAGTTTCAGCAATTGCAACCAATATTGGAAGACGGCATAGGTCCAGTAATATCCGGTTCCTTACCATTAATCGGATTTCCACTAATCGGATCTGCTGCATTTTTAATGATATTCCCTAACCTTAATCAGACTGAAAATAGAGGGAGAACCTTTTATATTGCCTATTTTATAGCTGGTTTCCTTTTGTTTCTTATGACTATTTTATGCATTTTAGTATTAGGCGCAGATGGTACTCGTAATTCATTATTCCCTACTTATGAAGTTGCAACCAAAATCAAAATAGGGCAATTTATCCAACGCATCGAAGCATTGATTTCTGCTTTTTGGTTCGTTTCCACGTTCGTTCGATTAATCATTTTATACTATGTTCTTGTTATCGGTATAGCAAAATTAGCTCAGGTGAAGCAGTATAAACCATTCACTTTACCTCTAGGAATGTGGATCGTTGCCGTAACTATCATCATCGATCCAAGTAATGATTTTTTAATCCAATTTGACAAAGATATTCTATGGTTACACGCATTCATACTCTGTTTCGTGTTACCAATGGTGATTTTAGTTGTAGCTAAATGGAGAAAACTAACGAACGAGAAAGAAAAGTAGCTGTGAGGTCTACTTTTCTTCATTTATATAACGCTCTAATGCTTTGCACATTATTTCATCAAATGTATTCTCTTTTTTATCAGCCCAAATCATGACTTGCTCATACAACATTTTCGGCACATATACCGTTTTCTGCACTTCTCCAGAATGAAAGTAAATGTTACCATTACGATATTCCATCTCCCCTTTCACAATATGTCGTTGTAGTATACGATATTCTTCTTCTGTTAGTTGAACAGATCCTAATCGACAACGAACGTAATAATCACCATAGGCTTGTTCATATATTTGAATGTTTCTCTCTCCTAACTGTTGTATGATTTGAAACAACACTTGGTAAACAGGATGTTTGTAATGTCTTGGGATTGGAAACTGAAATTCCACAAATCCTCTTTTTCGAATAACTTTCTTATCATATGGCTTTATAAGTGATGGAATGTGTTCAACAGCAATAAATTCCCCTTCTTCAGTTAGAACTTGAAGTGGTGAAATGCTTATAACCCTTGCCATAGAGCCATTCACAGAAGTCTCTTCAAAAATATGAGCCTCTCGCGAAATTAGTTGTACCTTCCTCCCATATATACCTTCTTGATTTACTTCTCGCGTGTCGTTCAGAATATTCTTAAATCTATCTATTTCTTCTTTTGTAAAGTAACGTCGTTTTTGTTTACCTTTATATGTTACCAGGCTGCTTAGCTCTCCTTTTTTAACGAAATGCATGATATATTGCGGCGTAATTCCTAGATACCGAGCTGCTTCCTTAACGGTTAGCCCTTCCATAGAAAAGTGATCTATTATTCTTTCAACTTCTTCTTCTGTAAACCTATATCCTCCATCTCTTCTATAGGTGTCCTTATTCATTGGATTTGCAAGCCCTTGTTGAATTAAATATTGAATTTGTCGTTTTGTTTTATGTAACTGTGCTGCTACTTGTTCAATGGAGTAATACACATAATCACCTCAATTACATTTAATAAAATATAGTCACGCATTCTATCTTTATATATAATTGTAATTTAAAATAGAATAATAATCAATTTTTCTATGTACAATACAAAATAATATGATAGCATAAAATTATTAATATATTATTTGTAAGGAGTATTGCTATGAACGTGTCACTACGTAATGGAACCTTATCATTCCCTACTAGTCCGTATGATTGGAGAGACGACACGTTATACAAACAAGTCGTCGCACATGGCTATCGTCATATTGATTGGGAACGCATACCTGATGAATGGCTGCTTTATTTATTTTTACATGATGAACCAACATTAGGATCAAAAAGAAAAACATCGACATTAAAAGAGTATTTTCGAGATATTCACCATTTCCTGCAATACATACAGCAGTTCTCTCCTTCTGTTCGCCATATTCATCATGAGCAATTAGCGAATTATCAACTAGAATTAGAAACATTAGCATACAAACCAACGACCATTCGGCGCAAAACAACAGTTATTAAGTCATTTCTAATATTTTTGTACAAGCGTAATATTGTCCACGAAGATTTAACACAAAGTATGAAGCGAGTAGCCGTAAAGAAGGAACAGCTTGTGAATCGAGATTTTTATGAGGAAGAAGTTGAAGCATTGTTAAACCATTTTAAACAGCATGATTGGTTTATGTACACGTTGTTATTTGTACTTGTCTCCACAGGTTTACGAATTCAAGAACTCGCTAAAGCGAAATGGTCCGGGGTGTATTACCATCCTGACGTGCAGCTTCACTTCATTTCAGTTATCGGAAAAAGAGATAAAATGCGAGAAGTACCATTATTTGATGAAGTGCTGGATGTGTTAGTAGAATTCCGAGCTCGCCGCGGATTTTCTAGCGTACTTGTCGATGATGGGACTGCCCTATTCCCAAAGCCTAATGGTGATTCGTATCATTTTAAGTATTTAAGCAATGAATTTACTAAGCAAATTCAGGCCTTAGCGGACATCTTTCCATTTATCAAACGAAGAATGGATATGGAACAACAAATGAAAAGTGATGGTACGCCTATTAAGTTTAGAATTACCCCTCATACTTGCCGGCACTACACCGCTAGTTACTATCTTGCTAAAGGAGCCGATTTAAAGGCCATACAAGATCTACTGGATCATGAATCCTCCGTTACGACGGATCAATATTTACGCCGAACGAGGAAATTTAAAGATCATGCTGCTATAAAAATTGGTGGTACATTTATGAACTAATAAAACTACATTTGTCCGTTAATGTAGTTTTATTAGTTTACATAATATCATTATGGTCCACATAGTGTATTAATCAACTAATCGTAAAAGGGCCACCGCTTCTCTAGTTAACATAATATTATTATGGACCATATCATGTTGGTTCTCCTCCATATTTAACTGTTTTTTTTAATACAATTTCGAAATTCTGTCAGTATTTGTATTTTTAAAAAGAGCAATTATGAAATTGACTCTAATGATAACTTTTTATCAACTTTTCCAAGTCATTTAGTTTCATTCCAGAAATTCCATCACTAACTTGGATTTCAACATGGTTTATCATCCGTTGTAGGATTGTGTACTTTAGTACGATTCCTGTTACTATTCATAATAGAATTTCCCGAATTGTGACCTATTCCCATAGCATGTCCCCATTCATGAACTGCGGTACTTTTAGCAACATTCCTTTTTGTAATATTTGTATTCCCAGCGTTTATTTCACCTTTTAGCTTTGTAACAATTTTGGTGGTCTTATTATAAGTTGTTGTCATTCTTCCGTAATAAGTAGAGGATTTTTCAGACCAACTGTTTAAAATGTTCACGGAATTTTTGTGGTAATAAAGATTCATTCCATTCGAATTTTTCCAAGCTGAAGTAGAATTTATCCATCCGGTTTTTATAGTACAGGAAGAACAATCATCTAGTCTATTGCCCCACTTATAAGTCATGTTTTTTGAATAAAATTTCCACCCTTCCCTTACATATGCATCGGCTGTCTGGAAACTTGAGAAAACTAGAATTGTAGAAAGAGCCAAATAAATAAGGATTGAAACTTTCATATTGCTTATTTTCATTCTTATCCTCCTCAAAAGATTTAATTTTAACACTACTCAAATTGTTATTACTAATTGAGTCAAGTTTATGAAATTTTTAGAATTCATCGTTTTGTAAATATTTTCATTTTGTTTATAATATAATTGACTAAGAGAAGGAGGTTTTTAAATGAAGTTAAGACTATTATTTTTCTGTCTCATTTCAATAATATTATTATCTGCGTGTAACGATTCAAATGAAAATACTATTGAAGAAAAGACTACCACTCAGGTTATTGCAGAAGAAATCTTAAAAGACAATCCAAATGCAGACATTCTTGTGATTAATGAAAGAGTATATGAGAGAGATGATTCAATTGAAGATTATACTGAATCTTTAGGTGATGAATTGGGAAGAGTTGACCATGTATATACAGAGGGAGATGTCTTTAATAACGGTGTAGCAACAAAGTTACCCAAAGACACCAAAATCTATAAACCGGAAAATGATGAAGGTACTGATTTAATCCTCGTTAAGGTTGACGATAATATATATATATATATAGCGGAAAAGAAGAAGGTTAAACTTCTAGCAAGTTTAAAATACTGTCTTTACATGTCCCTTATAAACTGATGGGTAAACGGTTGTCAGTTTTTTTAATGCTTTATTGAGTTTATATTCGTAAATAAAGGTCCATTGTATAATTAAGTGCTACAGCTTAAAAAATAGAAAGTCATCCTCAATTGTAAAGTCAAATGCATAGTTTTTAATAAAAACCTTATGAGATAGCGATTTTCTTAAAAAGTCAATAATAACAGAGGTTAGCACGACTTTGTTCAGTGGATTCTCTAACCCTCTCCTTCATGAATGATCCTATTTAGCCAAGAAAAACAATTAATCAGCATCTGGGCGTTGTAGTGCTTCGATTAAAGATTCTCTAGGTGTCTTATAATTTAGTATTTTTCTTGGTCGATTATTGATGGCATCTGTATAAGCTTGTAAGTCCGTATATTTAAGACCTTTTAGTGACTTTCCTTTTAGGTATAAATCCCCTTAAAAGCCCATTGTGTCTCTCATTGGTGCCTTTTTCCCATGAGGCAAAGGCATGTGTAAAGAATACTTGTATATCTTGATTTTCTTCCTCTATAAGAGCCAGCGTAGAAAATTCTGAACCATTGTCCGTAGTTAGTGTTTTGAAGCATTCTAGACCTACTTGTTTCATCAGTTTTAGCGTTGTTTCTTGAATATCATCAGCATTCTTACTCCAAACCTTTTTTGTCAGAAGGACTCTGTTTTGTCTCTCAACCATGGTGATAATAACGGGTTCTCCCTTTGCCTTTTTGCCTAGTACTAAGTCTACTTCCCAATGCCCAACTTCTTCACGTGAAAGAACAGATTCGTCCCTTTCTTCGATACTTCGACCTAGATGCTTCGAATTGGTTCCCTTTGGATCGGAAGGCTGTTTCTTTCTAGGTCTCATTCGGGTTTTCATTGGCAGGTCGATATTTCGAACAGGAAGAATGCCCTGATCAATCAATGTATAGACTGTTTTGGTACAAGGAACGTGTTCCTCTGGATGATTTTTTCGATAAGCATGAACGAAGGTATCAACACTATGTTCACGTGGATTTTGTTTTGTTGAAAGAATCGCATTAGGTAATTCAGTAAAGAAGGTCTCTGAGTATTTATGGTAGTCTTTTGCATGACAAAGCTGTCTATTCCCTTGATAAACACGAGTTCCAGCATCAGCTAAGTAACGGTCATAATAAGTATGATTAGATGCCATTTGACGTGTTCTGCCACGTTTTAGTTCTCTCGATATGGTAGATTGGCTTACGTTTAGTTCTTTTCCCATTTCGGCTTGGGTGTAATTTCCTGACTTTGACATTTCTTCGAGTCGGCCTCTTTGGATGTCTGTTAGGTGTTTAAACGTTCTCTTAGTTGTGGTACAATTAGTTTCGGTCATGTAGATACTCCTTTACTTAATGGTTTGGTCACTTTTAAGTATATCGTATCTACATGATTTTTTTATATTTTCTTTATGCATTTCATTTTACAACTAACCAAAATATTTTATACTCTCACCGATTTAGTTATTTGTTGATTTTAACAGTAGAATATGATAAATAATAATTAGCACTTGATCAACCATAGTGCTAAAGAGTTTTGAGAGGAGTAACATATATGACAAAAAAAGAATTTAAAGCAGAATCCAAGCGATTACTAGACATGATGATTAACTCTATTTATTCCAATAGAGAAATCTTCTTACGTGAATTAATCTCTAACGCAAGTGATGCCATTGATAAGATTTATTACAAAGCGTTAACTGATGAATCATTAACGTTCGCCCAGGATAGTTACTACATAAAGATTGTTCCAAACAAAGATGACAGAACATTGACGATTATCGATACGGGTATTGGTATGACGAAGGAAGAACTTGAGAATAACCTTGGTACGATTGCCAAAAGTGGTTCTCTCGCTTTCAAAAAGGAAAATGAAGTGAAAGACGGATATGATATTATTGGTCAATTTGGTGTAGGATTTTACGCTGCATTTATGGTAGCTGATGTCGTAACCGTAACGACAAAAGCACTTGGTAGTAATGAAGCGTATAAGTGGCAATCTTCTGGTGCAGATGGCTATACAATCGAACCATGTGAAAAAGACGCTGTCGGTACAGAAATTACTCTGAAGTTGAAAGAGAATACAGAAGATGACAATTATGATGAATATGTTGAACAGCATCGCCTACAATCGATCATTAAGAAGTATTCCGACTTCATTCGTTACCCTATTAAAATGGAGACTACAGAAAGTAAGCTAGTCGAAGGTACCGACGATGAATACGAAGAAGTGATTGAAGAGAAAACAGTCAACAGTATGGTACCAATATGGAGAAAAAATAAACAAGAATTGACAGATGAAGAGTATGAGCAGTTCTACAAAGAGAAACACTATGGTTTTGACACGCCGCTTAAATCTATTCACCTAAGTGTAGACGGCACAATCCGTTATCAATCTATCTTATACATTCCAGAAACAATGCCTTTTGACTATTATACGAAAGAATTCGAAAAAGGATTAGAACTATACTCCAATGGCGTGTTGATTATGCATAAGTGTGCAGAC
Organism: Pontibacillus litoralis JSM 072002; assembly: GCF_000775615.1. Classification (GTDB taxonomy): domain Bacteria; phylum Bacillota; class Bacilli; order Bacillales; family BH030062; genus Pontibacillus; species Pontibacillus litoralis. Next base: position 4,188 of record NZ_AVPG01000034.1, on the reverse strand, counting down.
CTATTACCAGACCATTTTAGCTTCGTAAAAGGAATGGTCGACTCCGAAGATTTATCCTTGAATATTTCTCGTGAAATGCTGCAACAAGACCGTCAATTAAAGCTCATTGCGAAAAATATAAGTAAGAAAATTAAAAATGAACTGCAAAGCCTACTGAAGAAAGACCGTGAGAAATACGAGAAATTTTATGAAGCATTTGGTCGTCAATTAAAATACGGAGTGTATAGTGACTTCGGCGCTAATAAAGAAGCTTTACAAGATTTACTGATGTTCTTCTCTTCTAAAGAGAAAAAGCGCATTACATTACATGAGTACGTGTCCAGAATGCCAGAAGATCAAAAATATATTTATTACGCTTCTGGTGATTCGATTGACCGCATTGAGAAAATGCCGCAAACGGAAATGGTTCTAGACAAAGGCTATGAAATCTTATACTTTACAGAAGATATCGATGAGTTCGCTATTAAAATGCTCATGACGTATAGCGAGAAAGAATTTAAGTCCGTATCTAGTGGCGACTTAGGCATTGAAGATAAGGAAGAAGACAATTCTAATGATGCAGACCCTCAAGAACACAAAGAACTGCTTGATTCCATGAAAGAAATATTAGCAGGTAAAGTAAAAGATATTCGCTTATCCAAACGACTGAAATCGCACCCAGTATGTATTGCGACAGATGGTGACATAACGATTGAAATGGAAAAAACGCTGAATGCAATGCCGAATAATCAACACATCAAAGCGGACAAAATATTAGAAATCAATGCAAATCACGAAGTATTCCATTCTCTTAAGCAAGCTCAGGAGCAAGACAAAGACAAACTTGCGCTATATACAAATTTAATATACAATCAAGCTCTTCTAATTGAAGGCTTACCAATTGAAGACCCAGTTTCATTCACAAATGACATGTGTAAAGTGATGGTATAACATAGGAAAGGAGCCTCCTTATTACAGGAAGGCTCCTTGTTATATATACATTGCTTCATTCACGAAATCACTTGAGTTCAAAATATTGGTAATGATAAAGGTCGTTGATTATATGGATGGGGTATTTTTCACTGTTAAATACAATTAATTTATAGCCTTCTAATTGGTTTTCAAAAGAAGTTATTTGTTTTGCGGATAAATCAGATATTTCTTCTTCAATTGTAAGTTCATAATTTCTTTTTGTTACATCATCTGAGATTACTGGTCCTTCAACCCAGGCACTTTGTTTTTTAGACAATAGCTCTTTCACTTCAGGAGGGTATTGAATTGCATAGTAATAAGTTGGTTGATGATTTTGTAGGAAGGTAAAGAGTTGCTGATCGTATACATAGTCAACTTCAAAATATAAAGAATTGTCATTTACTTGGAGAGAAAATTTTTCTACTTGAAAATGAGGAGGGATAAATTCTTCGCCATAATCTAACAGAACCTGTTCTTGTTTATTTTCCTCTTGAGGGTTTGTTTCAGGTAGTGTTGCTTTCTCGTTTGCCTCGGAGTTTGAGCAACTAATGGTCATTATTAATAAGCATAGAGCAACAAGGGCTTTAATCTTTTTTTTCATTGTAGTAAGCCATTCCTTTTAACGTTTGATTTTATCTGAATAACCTGAGTACGTCCATTCACCAGATACCCAATTTCGTTTTACTTCGATTCCTCTATCATAATACACTTCATACCCTGAGGTTTTTACTTCTCTACTTCCATGCCGGAGTTTGTATGTCGTATAAGGCGGAATCGTATACGTAATTGAAGTGGTAATAGATCTACTCTGACCTAAGCCTACCTCTGTTCCGACCCCCACTTCTGCAACCATGGTGTTAAAGCTTGCTGAGGAAGAGACAGAAGCATGGCTAGATTGTGTCCTAGTTACTGAGTGTGTTACAGTATCCGTTGTGGATCCGGGATTTCTGTGTGTGTGAGACCAATCAATGTCTAATCCCCTATTCATTGTAGACATGTGGTATTCCCACCCCCTATATGGGTCATATCGAGGTGTCAAGTCATCAGCAGCAACAAACATTGCATTACTAAACACCATCACCAAAGTAGTAAAAACAACGAGGGATAATCGCTTTACTTGGTTTTTAATCAACTAGAAACCTCCTTTTTATAATGTATACCTTGCTCCCATACAATGATAACATTCTGAAAATTGTGAATCAATGGTTTGAAAAATTTCATGTGCCTTTTTGCTGTTACACTCAAATTTGATTCCACTTTCTTGCTAAACGCAGTCAGTTCACCTTTTTTATAAACAAGACTTTTTTCTAACGAATTAATCTCTTTTTCTAACGTTAGTTTTTTAAATTTGGCAGTTTAAACATGTTCACGATTTGAACCTTTCTCCCCACGCTCTAAATTAAAACCAAGATTTTGCGTATGCTTTGGAAATTTATCTTGATCCATAATAATTCTTGCCGATTAAATACATTTTTCCCTTGTAATTTTCCATCACGCATTGGCACAACACATATGTAAGTGTGGCGTTTTCTCATCTCGATGTACTACTGCATGAGCAACATTTTGCTTTCCAAAACGACTGGCAACCTTTAGGTATACTGGATATAAGAGAAGAATTAGGAGGAACGCTAGCTGAATTATATCTTAATTTTAGATTTGCGCCTTTATAACATTAGCACAAAAAATCAAGTTACTTGAAAAATACTTAGTTATACTGGGTTCATAAGGTTAAGAGGTGACCAAATGTCCTATAAATACCATGAAAAGGCTATTCAAAGATCATTAAATTATATTGAACAACATCTGACTAATGAGATACAGATCAACCTTTTAGCTGAACATGTTGGTTATTCGAGATTTTATTTTCAACGTATTTTCCGAATGATTATTGGGAAGTCAATTGCTGAATATATAAGAGAACGGCGAATGACCCAAAGTGCGAGGGAGTTAATTACTTCGGATCAAAGAGTGATTGACATAGCTATGACCTATCAATTTAATTCGCAGGAATCTTTTACAAGAGCCTTTAAGAAAGTTTACGACATAACACCAGGAGATTATCGGAAACTGCTTAGAAAATTAGTTAGCAAAGGAGAGTTCATTGTGAGTACAAAAAGTAACGCACCTAACGGTTGGATTATGACGGGGGAATCGCCATTTAATTATGAAACTGGTTTAGATAACAGTGTTGTACATAGCGGTAATTACTCGGCATATTTGAAATCAAAGGATGAAAAAGCAAGAAGTTTTGCAACTTTGATGCAACAAATTAAGTCAGATAAATATCGAGGAGAACGGGTTCGATTTTCCGCATTTGTGAAGAGTATAGATGTTAAAGAAAGTGCTGGCTTGTGGATGCGGGTCGATCATTCTTCTGGAGAAGTCCTTGCTTTTGATAATATGATGAATCGTCCAATCAAAGGAACTAACGAATGGAATCATTTTAGCGTTGTATTGGATATTCCAATAAAAAGTGAAGTAATAGCATTCGGTGTGTTGTTAAATGGTTCTGGTCAAATTTGGATGGACAAACTTGGTTTTGAAGTTGTAGACGATAGTGTTCCAGTAACAGAACAAAGCCCCACAGAAAGTTTATCTAATGAACCTGTAAATTTAAATTTTGAAGATAATACTGCTGCCAGATGATGGAAAACCAATTTGAAAAAGGAGGAATTAATTAGCCGTGAGGAAGTTTTTATCAGTTCTATTACTAATTGTTAATTCGCTCACTTTTCTTATTGGACTTGGGTTTTTATTTGGAGAAGATAAGGAAAAAGATAATAATTTAAGACAGGAATAGTACCGCAAAAGGTCAACCATAAATATCTGGTTAACCTTATATTACGAACGGGCGCGTTTGTGGAACAAACAGGATAACAGGTAGGAATCATAAAAAGAAGTAATATTATTTTTCCATACTATTTTCCGATTACCCAATAAACAATGCTAAGGCAAAATAGAAAAGACATTAATGCATTCCATTCTCTACTCTTTTAACGATGTTAAAGATCAAATTCATCGAGCAATTTTTTCATATTTCTTTGTTGCTTCTTTTCTGCTGATTCTTTTATCTCTGCTTCTTTTTCGTTAATATCCGGAAAGTGGCTAGTCAGATTGTCTAGATTAACATTTTTATCTTTATGTTCTTCCATATTAATTAATTTGTCTTTAATCTTATGTTGATTCACTTGTGATCCTTTTACATCTTGTTAGTTTGTCAAATTAAGTGCAACAGTT
>NZ_AVPG01000033.1 GCF_000775615.1 Pontibacillus litoralis JSM 072002 | reverse complement strand
AAGTCATTTACACAAAAATATTGACAGTCCCGAATTAACCCCGAATATAATATAGATTACGTCACTTTGTCTACATAAAATACCATATTTTTCTTAAATTTTTTAAAAGTTTCGTTTCAGAAATCGGTTTAACATAGCTCATTCATCCATAATTCCCAATTCCCAATTCCAAAGCTAGGCAAGTCTTTTTCCTTAATTATTATTTTCACTTATAACTTACCTATAATTATTCAGTATTTCATTTTTATCCTCATGGTTTGCTAAACTGCTGTAAAATGATATGTAATAGATTTCTCGTAGATCGGAGAGAAACATATGAAAAAATTAATGACCATTGCAGACGTTGCAAAAGAATTAAACATACCGGAATCCACGGCCCGTTATTATCGAGATAATTTTATGGATTTCATTCCTTTTGTTGGTGAAGGGAGAAAAAGACGTTACCAACCTGAAACCGTGGACGTGTTACGATTCATTGCGGATGGATTTAAACGCAAGCTAACCGCAATGGAAATCGAAGAAGATCTAAGCCAGATGTTTCCTAGGAATATGGAGGTTGAACAATCAACCGCAACATCCGCAGCAGTAGTGCAGCAGCAATCAGAAAATCCCAGCAACTCCTATGCTTTACAGCTACAAAACGCACTGGAACAAATGAATGCCACCATGCAGACCCTAAATGGGGCGTGAAAAAGAAGTCGGAAGGGAAAATGTCTTTTGGTTTGGCTACAAAGCACACTTAGTCGTAGGTACATCAAGTCAATACACCTTAGATTCTCTCTTTTCATCAGGCAGTTTAAATGATGGAAAAGCAGCTATTCCATTACTTAAAGGGCTTCATGAACGCTTTCCCGAACTTCTTTTGCGTTATCAAACCATGGATGCTGGGTATGATTATGAACCAATTTACGAACAGGTACATCGAATGGGACAACAATCTGTCATTGCATACAACAAGCGAAATGAAAGCGTACTCCTTGGTTATGACAAACATTTCGCACCGACCTGTTTTCGTGAACATTCCTATCGTTACGATAGCTTTGATTCTAAATATGAAACATTGAAGTACACGAAACCAAAGGAGTGCAACAATTGTCCACTAGCCATCGAAGGTATCTGTCAAAAAGTTTATAAGGTGAAAATAACCGAAGACCTCCGGAAATATACAGCTCCAGCTCGTGGTTCACAGGCTTGGAAAAATATTTTCAAACGTCGGACCGCTGTCGAACGTGTTAATGCCTATCTCAAAGAATTCTTTCAGCTCAACAATGTTCGTTATCGGACAGGAGAACGCGCGAAAGTCCATTTTGACATGGTAACACTTGTTTATAATGCATCAAAACTGGCTGCAGATCGTATTCATGCCCAATTAAATCAGCAACAAGCTGCATGATTTCTGTTTTTAAAAATACAATTTCGAAATTCTGTCAGTCTTTGTATTTTTAAAAAGAGCAATTATGAAGTTGACTCAAATATATAAAAATATATAAAAAAGCAACGGAGGGTGCAATAATGATAGAAATTAAGGGGGATAATAAAGATTTAATAATTAATGCCGTTTCTAAATCTTATAAGCGTGGAACTGTAAGAGCAAACTGTGACATTTCAGTTGCACTTCACCCAGGTCAAATTGTAGCAATTATTGGTCATAATGGGGCTGGTAAATCAACATTATTAAACCAAATTATTGGTATAGTTAAACCTGATCAAGGTCAAATTGATTATAACGGAATCTCATTTATTGATAATACAAAATATGCCAGAAGTCTTGTTTCTATGATGCCACAATTATATGCACCATTAGCAGGTGTTACTTTGCGCCAGTCGATTGAATCGATCTTACATATACGTGGCATATCAGGTAAAAAAAACAAAGAGCTTTGTAAAGAAATATTAGATGAATTAAAGATTGAGAAATGGGCAGACAGACCTGGTGAGAAACTTTCTGGTGGTTTACAAAGATTAGCGTCATTTGCTATGGCAGTGGTATACCCATCTCCTATACTCCTACTTGATGAGCCTACAAATGATGTTGATCCTGTAAGGAGAAAGTTAATTTGGAATTATATGAGGAAATTAGCGAGGAATGGGCATATTTTAGTTGTAGTTACTCATAATTTATTGGAAGTTGAGCAGTATGCTGACCGCTTTCTATTATTGAATCATGGTAAATTGATTCAAGATGAATTGACAGTAGGAGAACATAAACAAATATCATCCAATACTCTTTTTGTAGTCATGAATGATTGGGATGCCCTATCTAATCTACCTGAATCATTAGAGACTAGATACATAGAAGAGGAGATGCAAGTGATCTTTAATCTTTCTGCTGAACAAGTTCCTGATGCAATAGCATGGGTATTGAAACAAATTCATGAAAGGAAAGTTGTTAATTACAGGCTTACATCTGCAACGCTAGAAGCATCATATGGAGGATTAACAGATGGAAATGAATAATACTATAATAACTAATGAGAATGATGGCTGGGTATTAAGAATCAACAAGTTCTGGGGATTAATTCGTTGGAGTCTTGTGAGGCATAAATATCTTTTACCCATTTTTAGTATGGTACAAGTAGCTTTTGCGTTAGCTATTGTATACGGCCTGGCATTACTAATTCCAGATGTTAATGATATCTTGGCTTTATATTTATCTTCAGGAGCCATTTCTCTTGGAATTATTGCGGTAGGCTGTGTACTAGCTCCACAGATAGTCAGTACAGCCAAGCAAGATGGTATTTTTAAATATCAAAAAACATTGCCAGTTTCTCGTAGCTTAATACTCGTGGCGGATATTATAATTTGGTGCGTTGCTTCACTACCAGGCGTATTTATGGGATGTTTAGCTGCAAAACTTCGGTTTGATATCTCGCTAGATATAACATTTTTAAGCTTTTTAGTTATTTTAATTGCCCAGATATCTATGATATGTATTGGTTTTGCAATTGCTTATACTTTTAAGCCGAATGTTATGGCTTTAGTTACACAGTTAATAATGATTGGTGGTTTATTGTTTTCTCCTATTACTTATCCAATGGAACGATTACCAGAGTGGACGATCTACATTCATCAAATACTCCCATTTGTCCCAATTACAGATTTGTTGCGTTCAACATTATTTAATTATGGTGTGTTCTCACTAATTGATTTAATAGTCGTATTACTTTGGGCTATTTTTGGCTTTCTAATATCTCTTATTGTGCTTTCGAGAAGGGACTAGATTTTATGGTAAATATATCAATAGATAATTTATGTAAAGTTATTGATGATAATGAGGTTATAAGGAGCGCTGAGGCACATATTTCTGGAGGGGAAATATGTGCTTTCATTGGACCGAATGGAGTAGGTAAAACAACTCTATTGAAGTGTTTATTAGGTCTACTCTCCCCTGACCAAGGATCTATAAAGGTAGATAATGAAGTTTTGTCTAAATCGAATCGTTCAGAAATATTGAAGGAGTTTGGTTCTGTAATGCGACTCCCACCAGGTACTTTTGATATGACTGTGTATGAGTTATTTGTCGAACACTATAATTACATGGACATAAAAGAGCCTATTCCTTATACGGAGATGTTAGAGCTAGTTGAATTACAAGTTCCACTAACAAAAAAGATAGGTCAATTATCATTAGGGATGAAACAGCGTCTTCAGTTAGCGATAGCTTTATCTCATCGACCAAAAATAATTATATTAGATGAGCCGTTTAATGGACTAGATTTTGATGGTATAAATTTAATGAAGGGAATCCTTTCTGATTTAAAAGGTAAGGGTGTTTGTATAATAATGACTAGTCATTCATTATCAGAACTTGAGAGTTTCGTTACTAGTGTAATATTTATGTTTAATGGTAAAACTCACAAAAAAAGAGAGGTCAAAGACATAGTTAAAGATTATTCCGGTGGTCTTAAAGAATGTTATTATTTTTTGAAAGGAGAGGGGGTAAATAATTGAGAAAAATGTATTATAATTTTGAACTTTCCAAAGTAAAGAAATTTAATAAGTCTATCCTTTTAACAGCTTTTTTTGCTCAGATTATTTCGCTTTATTTTTTTACTATTATTGGGCGGTTTGATTCTTCTGAATCCGATAGTATATTAAATAACTATAGCGCTCTTTCAGGATTAGCTTCTACTATTTCTATGTGCATATTGGTGATTTATGGAGCTGTTATTATAAATGGACTTCTTGTGAAAAATTATACTGGGGAGGATAAAATCAGAACTTATTCATACCCAAACGGAAGGTCTCAATTATTCTATGATAAAGTAATGGCTTTTTCTGTTGTTTTCAATTCCTTTCAGTTCTTAGGTATGGCAGCGGCTAATATAGTTTATCTAATTATTGAATCGTTATTTCCAATACTTGATTCCCATGTATTGGCTCTAAGTTATTTAGTTCACTTTTTTATGATTAATATATCAACCGCCATACTAACTGTGGTATTAATAATTTTTGCAGGGCTAGCAGGTGTACATTTAAATTCAACAGTCGCAACTGTTGTGACAGGGGTTGTTCTAATAGCTGTACTTGGTAACATAGTAGCAATGGCTTTCGCAATCCATATACTAGTGACATTAATATCAGTTATTCTGATTGCATTCATATCCGTAATGTTAATTAAATTTACTGGTTTAAAAATAGAGCAAGATGAAATTTAGAATATAAGTGTCAAGCAGGTTGTTTCCGTTGTTAGTTGAATCTACCTAATGGTGAATTTTCATTAATACGCTTATATTCCTGAGCAACCCATATTTTATGAAGATTTAACGTTATGGGAGCACATACGCTTTTTGGCTTCCTTGGATGGCATTAATGAACGTGATTGTTTTAGCATTCTTTATTAATCAGACTTATACTATGTTGACTAATGATATGAAAACTTATGATTGGTTCAATATAGTACTGCTAGGTCTGTTTATTTACCACTTCACCTCCATAGATTATAACAATCTCATATGTTGGATATCATTGCTTCTGTAATAGCAGTAATATGGTTAATTATTACAATAATAGATGTAATAATCAGGATAAGTAAAGGACACATCAAACAACTTTATCCTTAGTAAAAAGTGGGGTGATTTTTAGTGGAAATCAAAAACTTCTATCTTAAAAAAGAAGTGTACGATTTAAATGATTTAATTCAAAATACTGAGTCTTATATTGGTGGTGTTAATAACCAATTTTTAGTTGAATTTATTGAGGAAAATAGAGATGAACTTATAGAAAATGGAACATTGATGGTAGAAGGAAGTATAGTTTTCACCTCAAATTATAAGGGAATTGGTAATATACCTATTTTTGACGATTTGTCTTCTATATATTCTTACTATTTGAATGCTATTGAAGAATATCTGGATAATGGAGTAGGTACTTTTTATTATCCTAGTCAACCAATTGAGGTAGTTTTAAAAAAGGAAGTTGGTAAAAAAACAAAATTAACGATAGATGGAGATTCTTTGGTGGTTAATGAGCAAGTTTTGATAGAAGCTCTCATAAATAATTCACAACAATTCTTTGATATATTATTAAATCAATTAAAACTCAAAAATTATGAGCATGAACTTACTCAAATAGAAGCTATTAAAAAATGTTTACTAGAAAATGGGCAATAATCATTTAACTGCTATGGCAGATGAACAAATGAAGATGTTCCATGTTCCAAGAGTATATAGAACGAGTAGGATTAGATGAAGTAGCAAGACAAGCAAGTATATGAGGAACCAGAAGAAATAAGAAACTTCATAAAATCAGATAAGCACCCTAAAGTGATCCTGTAGAGATTTTCGATTTAATTTTCGTATTCCTCCTTTATTTGGTCGATTTTCTTAAAGACACAATTGAAGTAAGCGTAAAATAGCCCACACCTATTTTTTTGATGAGGACTAATGTTATGATCTATTTAGATTTATTTGGAATGTGATATTCCTGCGGGAGTGACGTGTCCCATGGCAAGAGTTGGACTAAATGTATCTCCTATTGAATTTATATTAAGGAGTTCCTCAAATAAACAGAAACGGTTGCTAAATGAATTCAGCCCAAAGTTGGAAATCATTTATAAGTAAAGCAATATAGTGATAAAGATATTAAAAGGGACTTAAAAACATTAAGCTCCTTTTGGTCTTTCTTCAGTAATTGCAGTTAAAAAATAGTTTGCTTTTGATTTATTTAAGACTATCATATTTATAAAAATACCAATGATTAGAAAAGTAAGAGAAGCTACAATATAAGTTGGTCTAATTCCAAAGTATTCAGCTAATAAACCAATTCCAAAAGTAAGAACTATGATAATTACTGATTCAACTACGCCAATGACCCCTGAAAATCTTCCCATCAAGTAGGTAGGAACATTGTTTTGATAAAATGAGAGAAATCCTGTATTTGCAAACGAAAGAGAAAATGTTAATAAAAAGAATCCGATTGCTGCCAGAGTGAAATCTTGTGAATAAGCAAATATAAGATATCCAACAGGTGTTGCAATTGCTCCAAAGCTAATTAGAAAGTAAAGTTTAAGATACTTAGTAAATATCGCATTGATTATAGAACCAGTTATTATACCTATCCCTGCAGTAGTTACTAAAAAGCCATATGTACTTTCAGAGAAATTAAGGACTTGTGTTGCAAAAGAAGCCTCTAAAGAGTCCAGTCCAGACATAAAGATTGTCATCACGCAGAAAAGGCTATAAACCAAGGTTACATATTTATTTTGTTTAGTAAATCGTAAAGTTTCTGTCCAATCTTTATATATTAACTGCAGAGTATACTTCTCAATACCTTCTTCATCTATTTTCGCTTCCAAGTTTGGAAGGAAGAAAATAATACATGCAGATATAATTAATGATAAACTATTAAATTGGATTGCTAAAGTAGGAGTCCCCACTATAAAAAGCATCCCTGCAATTGATGGTCCTAAAATGAATCCACATGATTGTATTAAGTTCTTAAATGAATTAAACCGCTGACGATTGCCTTCTGAAACTAATTTGGTCATGTAGACAAGGGATGTCGATTCAAATGCAGTAGATCCGATGTTAATTAAAAAGACGACAACATAGATGAGAAAGATTGAATCCAAAAATGGCAGAGCAAAAATTAATACAGAACGACTTATGTCTAATGCTATCATTAATTTTCTCTTATTAGTTCGATCAATAACACTTCCTGACCAAAAATTCGAAAAAAACGTGGCGGCAGGTACTAAAATATAAAGAATTGAAACCGCAAAAGGAGACTTAGTCATATCAAGTACGATAAGGTTCAAAGCAATAAAGTAAATCCAAGCTCCTAAATTTGAAATCCCTATCCCTGTTAATAATAATAATAAAGGGTTTTTCCATTTTTTTACGTCCAAAAAAATTCTCTCCTTCCGTAAAAGATAAATGCCAAAAGGTTGTGAAGCGTTCTTATGTTGTTGTAAAGTATTTTTCTTATTTTAGGTATTAAAGTTAGTCTAATTATCCCCAGAACAACTATTGTGGCTAAAGAGGCTAGCCTAAATAATACATTACCAATATTTTCTTAATTTTCAGTATAAAACAAATTGGATGATTGGCAATGAAAAGCTTGATATATCAAAATATATTGCACACATAAGCAGCGATATTAACCAGGTTGACAGCAACTAAAAGTATATAAATGAGTAGGACTACCAACCTAATGTGCAAAGGTAGTTCTTTTTGTGTTCGTTTTACTGCCTGCTTCGGGTATTATATAATGGGGTGTCAAACAAGAAAGTAAAGATGGGAAGTGCCTATGAATAAACGAAAGAACAGCGGATATAGAAAGTCGGGGAAAAATCGCAACAAATCTGAAAAGCAGTACGGGCAACAGCCCACGGCGCGGAGGAGTCGAACAGGCGGCAAATCACAAGGGGCAAATGATGGGCGTGAGCGAAGCAAAAAAACGGTAACCGCAGAAGTGTCCTGTTCAGGCTTAACTAATGATGGTAAAGGTATCGTCCAATGGAAAGGGAAGCGGTTAGAGGTAGCGCATCTAATGCCTGGTGAAACAGCTGAGGTGCTCGTGTCCACAACCGGACGCACTGTCAAAACGGAGTTGAAGCGGATAACCAATCGGTCTAAGGATCGGGTTAAGCCACCATGTTCATATTATTACGATTGCGGTGGATGTCAGTTGCAGCATATGAGCGAGCGGGCGCAAAAGCGTGTGAAGCAGGAAACCGTAGAAGCACTCATGAAGTCGTTCGGAAAGCCGGAACCGATTATGGCAATGGACCATCCGTATGATTACAGGAACAAGAGCCATACGACATTCGGTCTGAATAAAAATAGGCAAATTATTGGTGGGCTTTATGCTCAAAACACTCACGATATCATTCCGATGGATCGTTGTCTTATTCATGATCCAAAAGCGGATGAGGTCGTGAATACGATTAAGAACATGATGAAGTCGTTTAAAATGCAGCCATATAATGAAGACACTAGACGGGGATTCTTACGGCACGTTCTCGTAAAAGTGGGCAAGGTTAGCGGTGAAATTATGGTGGTGTTGGTAGCAGCAACGTCGGTATTTAAGGGCAAGAATAATTTTGTGAACGCACTAAGAAAGACTCACCCAGAAATTACGACCATCCTGTTAAACGTGAATAACCGAAACGACAGCATGGTTTTAGGTGATCAGGAAAAAGTGCTGTTCGGTAAGGGGACGATAACGGACACCCTTTGCGGATTAAAGTTCGATATATCAGCGAAATCCTTTTATCAGATCAATCCGGTCCAGACGGAAAAGTTGTATAAGAAGGCGATCGAAATGGCTCAGCTAACTGGAAAGGAAACAGTGGTGGATGCGTACTGTGGAATTGGTACGATCGGTCTGATTGCAAGCAAGAAAGCTGGAAAGGTTATTGGCATAGAACTGAATAAAGATGCGGTTCGCGACGCCATCGGTAATTCAAAGCGCAACGGTGTAAAAAATGCCCGATTCTATCAGGGAGACGCCGGACATTTCATGGTACAGATGGCAGCACGTGGCGAGAAAGCCGATGTAGTAATTATGGATCCACCTCGAAGTGGGAGTGATGAGGCGTTCTTGTCTAGTGTGGTGAAGTTGCAGCCAAAGCGGGTAGTGTATGTATCTTGTAACCCGGTGACGCAGGAACGAGATTTGAAGTACTTAGTGAAGAATGGATATGCGGTTGAAAGTATTCAGCCGGTGGATATGTTTCCACAAACGAATCATGTGGAAACGGTTGTAAGTTTGGAGTTGAAATTGTAACCAACAATAAAAGTTCTACGAGTAACAATAAACCTTAACGAAAAGAGCTTATTTTTGAAAAAAAGACGTGTGAAAGAGTGTGAAAAAAGCGGGAAAGGAAAGTCAGAACCCCATCAAATAAGGCTTTCCCTCCCCTCCTTCACAAAACTTTATTCTTCAGAGTAATAAACTTCTATCAAAAATTCCGAATCCAAATACCGAAAAAATACCGATTCCAATTAGACTTTATTTTTAACAACAACGAAAGAATGCGGGTTCATAAGGCCGTTTTTCGTAAAAGTTTATTTTTAATGAACATAGTAGAGACAAGATTTAAGGTTTAAAATTCGATAGTTGTTCAAGTATGTATGGGCTTTATAGCATTCATATTAACCATCATTTTTTAATTAATGTGTTTAAGAAATGATGGTTTTTTATGTGAAACTTCAATGATGTTTTGATTCAAACTGAATAGAAAAAAATAACAATTAATTAATTCTATATACTTGGAACATTTGTTCTCTTCATGCTATAATCTCTTTAAACATTTGATTAAGGAGCATTCCTGTTAGAAGGATTTTCGGGGACTTGAAATAAAAAAAGCCCTCTTGTATGATGCTTGAGTGTCAACGGCATTGACCCATACATCTACAAAGAGGAGCTATCTTATGAATTCTAGTACGAATCAAAAAATTAATCAAGTTTCTGAAAATACATTAGTCATCGGAATCGATATTGCCAAGCATAAACATTACGCTTGTGCGATCGATGAACGAGGACGCGTTCTCCAAAAATCATTTCCCATCGCACAATCGCATGCTGGGTTTGAAGCGTTTTACATGCGGCTTTTAGCGTTAAAATCAACATATGAAAAACAGGATATCATGGTTGGATTCGAACCAACAGGACACTACTGGATGAACTTAGCAGCGTTTTTAACGAATGCCGGGATTCCATTCGTGATGGTCAACCCGTTTCATGTCAATCGTTCCAAAGAGTTAGACGACAACCTTCAAACGAAGAACGACCAAAAGGATGCACTTGTCATCGCACGTTTAATGCGTGACGGTCGCTTCAGCTATCCACGTCTCCTTGAAGGTGTAGAAGCCGAGTTGCGAAACGGTGCGACCTTACGTTCGAAACTTCAAGAGGATTTAAACGCCTTACAAAACCGAATCATTCGTTGGTTAGATCGCTTTTTCCCTGAGTTTACGCAGGTATTTAAAAATTTCGGGAAAATGGCGTATGCGGCACTTGAAATGACGCCACTGCCATCGGATATTCAAGGGAAAACTCCCGAAGAATTACTGTTTTTATATCGCCAAGTAGACGGGATGAAAAGCCCACAATTACCAAAGGCTAAACAATTAATTGAGGTTGCGCAAAGTTCAATTGGACTAACAGAAGGTTTAGGGATGGCACGACTAGAAATCGCCACACTGCTTTCACAGTACCAATTGATGCAGGGGCAACTCGACAAATTAACGGCTCAGTTAATTGAGCTGGCGAAACAAATGACGGATTATGAGTATTTAGCATCGGTACCGGGAATCGGTGATGTCACGATTGTTGAGTTACTTTCAGAAGTTGGTTCACTTACGCAATATGAACATCCACGCCAATTAATAAAGCTAGCGGGACTTACATTGCGTGAGAACTCTTCCGGTCAACAAAAAGGACAAAAGCGAATCTCCAAACGAGGAAGACGCAAATTACGCGCGCTCTTGTTCCGTGTCATGATGCCTTTAATACTCCATAACGAAGCATTTAAACAATTACACGAATACTACACAACCAGAACAACGAACCCGCTTCGTAAGAAGCAATCCATCATTGTGTTGTGTGGGAAGTTACTAAAAATTTTACATGCCTTGTGCAAAAAGAAAGCCATCTTTAGCCAACAACAAATGATGAGCGACTTTGCTTGTCTTCAAACGGCTGCTTAAGCGTTCCCAGCGTCAAGTAAACTCAAGAGGATGACACGGAGAAGTTGGCACTATTCATCACCTACGACCATTGATTTCATATCAAACGAGTCCCTAAAGGAGCATCGCCGACCTCTGCCTTATGAATAGACCGAACGAAGGAATGTACGCGCAAACAGACGCCTAGAGACATGGGAGGGTCCGTCATCATAAGCATCGCAGAGATCCAAAGTGCATCGATATACTGCACTGGATTAGGATAACCTTTACCAGTAAATGGTTCATCCTTTTAGCGAAGCGTTCGTAAGTATTGTTAAATAAATCAATAATTACAAATTAATGATGGGTGTATGTGTCAGAAAAAATTTTTTGACACTCAAAAATGGCGTGAGCCATTGATATATCAACATTTATAGAGGGAGTTTCAACTAATGACAAAGCAATTCACAACTCAGACTCTATACTCAAAAAACGTTTTATGGCTTACTGAAATATATAAAAAATGTTTGAAACTGGATTTTGACTTAATGGACGACATAAGCAACTGGGACCGCCTCATATATCACGGATGAATTTAGTGAAGGATATGAACCTTTATTAAAAGCGGCAGTGTGTGAATTAGGTGGACATGCAGGACATTATCATTTACTTCTTCAAACAGCTTTCGTTTCTGAACTAATAGAAGGACAAATTAGTTGTGCCGACTTTATTACAGAAGTTCGTAAAATTATAAAAGGTGATGACAAAGAAGGTGCAGATACAAGCATTATATCCTGTGATGAAGCTGTTAGAAAGGCGATAGAAGGCATAACTACATTTAAGGATTCTATGTCTCGTATTCTGACGGAAATAACAGGTAGTAAGGAGCCTATTCCCTTTTATAGATGTGATGATATATTGTTAGAATTAGATAATTACATCCTTAGGAATGTAAACTAATAAAGTAAGCAATTACCCAATGGCTTAGTTAAAATTTTGCATAAAATAAATGAGGCTTTTCTACGTGGAAATAGATATTCTACTTAGAATAAAATGAGTCAATTTTTCTGTTGTTTTAGATGATATTACGTGTTTGAATTTTACAAATCGAACCATTTTGGAGGGGTTCAAGTCTAGTTTCTAAAACTGTGGCCTTTGTTGGTCACTACCATTTTCTTTCTGATGCTATTTACATCTAACAAGGGTATCTTCCTAATTTTATTTCTGTCACAAGCATGTAATTAATGAATGGTGAATTTACGTATTTAATTGTGATATTCATGAAGCCATTTTTTTAACGTGAAGGTGGGGGATTATGTTGAAGAAAAAAACCCGATATATCATATTGTTCTTCGCTGTTGTCGGCTTCATCGCTTATGTGACGTTTATGCCTTTCAGCCCTTTATCTCTTAGCTATTCAGGAGAAAGCGAGACGTGGAGAGTAGAGGGCGTTGAAATTAGTGTCGATGAACTATTAAGGTTTGGGGAGGGTATGCTATATATGAAGGGGCAGTCCGAGTATCTGGCAGACTACTTTAAGTTGACCGGTCATATTGAACTCCAGTGGGTTGGCTATGATGCTAACAGTAGAATGCATGAATATGAGTTGAGTTGGATGCTAATAACCTTCCTGTTACGTTTGAAGACGATGTATTGGATATAGCGGAGATGGACACGGGTTGGTCATCGCCAACTGTTTTAACGTGGTTTAATACACCTGTAACCATGGGTCACATCAAAGAGGTTTATATCATCGTGCAATGGAAAGGTGAACACGACCATGAAGTAAAAGAGGAGAAAATCATTCTTACCCCAAACGACGTCCAAAACGATCTAGAATAAGCATGAACACAAGAGAGCAACGTAAACCCCCTGCGTTGCTCTTATTCATTTACTGCATCAGTTTGTTGGTCGGAAACGTGATGTTTTTTGTTCCTTTTTGGGTCGAAATGTTCCTTTTTCACCCCAAATGTTCCTCCAATGTCCCTGGTTTTTCACGCCAAAAAGGAACAGCTAAATCCTTTCATATCAAGGCTTATTGAGATGTTGTTCCTTTGTTCCTACTTCTTTTAATCAAAGACTATAATAAATAAATATTTAATAAAGCGTTACGCGTATAAAAGTTTGTTCGAAAAAACCAGGAACAGAGGAACATTTTTCGAATCAAGACACTTCTTGCTAGAAAGGATGTCTTATCAATACCCACCATATTTTTCCTGTGACCTTGCAAAAGTGAAGAACCCTTATCTCTAATTAAATGGCTGTCATTGAATTGACGGCCATTTAGTTTACCATCAAAACTGTGACAATAGGGTTTACCTCATTCTTGATTCGGCACAGGTTTATTTTTATACATTTTGTTTAATCTAAGTACACTCTGGTTAAACAAATGAAAGTGTAGTACTATCAATATATAGGTTTGTTCAAACTGACTTGTTCAGTGAATGAGGTGGAAAAGTTGATTATTGGATATGCCAGGGTTAGTTCAAAAAAACAAAATCTTGCTCGGCAGATAAAAGAACTTGAAGCATTTGGTTGTGACCGTATCATTAAAGAAAAAGAATCAGGTAAAAACTTTAAAGAACGTACAGCCTATAATGAAATGCGGTCTAAAATGCGATTTGGAGATGTTTTAGTTGTTCATGATCTCAGCCGATTTGGAAGGAACAAGCAAGAAATCCGGGACGAATGGAAAGCATTAATGGATGAAGACATTGATATTGTGGTCCTGAATATGCCGATTCTTGATACCAGGAAGTATAGAGAACTGGAAGGTATGGGGCAATTAGTTTCTGATTTGGTGTTAACTTTGCTTTCCTGGATGGTGGATGAGGAAAGAGAACGGATAAAGGTAGCTCAAAAAGAAGGTATAGAGATTGCTAAGAAAGAAGGAAAGTTCCGGGGTGGGAAGAAAAAGTATCATGCTGGGGCTACCGGTAAAGATAAGGTTATTTATGATAGAGTGGTACAATTGTTAGAAGAAAAAAATAGTGTGATGGATATACATCGAGAAGTGGGTATTTCTAGGAACACTATTTATGATATTAAAAGAAATATTGAAGTAATAGAAAAATAATAGAAGGTTGTGGGAATACGATGTCTGAATTAAATTCACAATTATTTAGTGCTGCAGATAGTTTACGCAGTAAGATGGATGCATCCGAATACAAAGATTATTTATTAGGGTTAATTTTCTACAAGTACTTATCAGATAAATTACTCGTAAAAGTGGTGGAGTTAGCTGATGAATCAATAGAAGCGTATGATACGCAAATAAAACAGACGGAATTATACCGGGAACTACTTGCTGATGAAGATGTAAAAGATGATTTAATAGAAACATTAGTAGACACACTAGGACATCATATTGAGCCAGATTACTTATTCAATGTTTTGGCTGATGAAGCAAAACAAAACATCTTTCAACTGAACGATTTAAATAAAGCGTTTGTAGATTTGTCTACGAGTTACGAGCAGTTTAGTGGGTTATTTGATGATGTGGATCTCACTTCTAAAAAGCTCGGGTCAGACGATCAACAACGTAATATTACGATATCCGATGTGTTGAAGAAACTAAGTGAAATTGATGTCATGGGTCATGACGGGGATGTTATTGGTGATGCATATGAATTTCTAATTGGAGAATTTGCTTCTGAAGCTGGGAAGAAGGCAGGCGAGTTCTATACCCCAAGTAAAGTATCGGATATGATGGCGCAAATTGTGGCACTTGGTCAAGAAGATAAGAAGTTATTCAGCGTCTATGACCCAACGATGGGATCAGGTTCGTTGATGTTAAATGTACGAAACTATCTTAACTATCCAGAAAGTATAAAATATCACGGTCAGGAACTGAATACAACAACATATAACTTAGCAAAGATGAACCTGATTTTGCACGGAGTTCGTAAAGAAGATATGCGCCTGCGTAATGGCGATACATTAAATAAGGATTGGCCGACAGATGAGCCCTATCTATTTGACTCTGTCTTAATGAATCCACCGTATTCTGCTAAATGGTCATCTGACGCGTCTTTCTTAGATGATTCCCGTTTCAATCGCTACGGTAAATTAGCACCTAAATCAAAAGCAGACTTTGCCTTTCTCCTGCATGGTTTCTATCATTTAAAAGATTCAGGAACGATGGCGATTGTTCTACCTCATGGTGTTTTATTCCGAGGGGCTGCAGAAGGTGTTATTCGTAAAAAGTTATTAGAAGATGGCAGTATTGACGCGGTTATTGGCATGCCAGCAAACCTATTCTTTGGGACATCGATTCCAACAACCGTCATTATTTTGAAGAAAAATCGAGATAATCGTGATGTATTCTTTATTGATGCAAGTAAAGAGTTTGAAAAAGGTAAAAATCAAAATAAGTTAACGAAAGAACATGTTACAAAGATTGTGGACACGTATAAAAAACGGGAAGATGTGGAGAAGTTTTCTCATCTCGCAACATTTGAAGAGATTGAAGAAAATGAATTCAATTTAAATATTCCACGATATGTAGATACGTTTGAAGAAGAAGAGCCAGTTGATATGGCTGCACTTGGATCATCGATAAAAGACATTCGTCAAGAAAAAGCTGCATCAGAAAAAAGTTTATATGAAACCATTTCTTCGTTGCAATATGATAAAGAAAATGAAGAATGGATTAAAGGTGCATTAGAGGTGTTTAAGCGTGGGGAATAAGAGAGTTCCAGAGATAAGATTTGCGGGGTTTACAGGAGATTGGGAACGACGTTATGTAAGTGATTTATCTGTAGAAACATTTGGTGGTGGAACTCCAAAAACCTCTGTTGAAGAATATTGGGATGGTGATATACCTTGGATTCAAAGTTCTGATTTAAAAGAGCACCAAGTTTCAAATGTTTTTCCAAAGAAAAAAATTACTGATAATGGCTTACAAAATTCAGCAGCTAAATTAGTTCCTGAAAATTCAATAGCAATAGTGACAAGAGTAGGTGTTGGCAAAGTTGCCTTATTAAGTTTCCAATATGCAACAAGTCAAGATTTTCTCTCATTAAGCAATCTTCAAGTAAATAAATGGTTTGGAGTCTTTGCAATGTATGAGCTACTTCAAAAAGAGATACATAAGGTACAAGGAACCTCTATAAAAGGAATTACAAAGAATGAACTATTGGATAAGGTAATTTATGTTCCATCTAATATAAAAGAACAAAAAAAGGTAGGCTCTCTTTTTAAACAACTAGACGATACTATAGCTCTTCATCAGCAAGAACTAGACACCCTCAAAGAAACAAAGCAGGGATTCTTGCAAAAAATGTTTCCAAAAGAAGGGGAGTCTGTGCCTGAAATTCGATTTCCTGGGTTTACTGGAGATTGGCAACTGAATTTGGTTGAAGATTTTTCGGAAGAGACTTTAGGTGGGGGAACACCAAAAACTTCAATTGAGGAATACTGGAATGGTGACATACCATGGATTCAAAGTTCGGATTTGCAGGAACATCAAGTTTCAAACGTAGTTGAAAAGAAAAAAATCACTGAAAAAGGATTAAATAATTCTGCTACTAAATTAGTACCAAAAACTTCAATTGCTATAGTTACTAGGGTTGGATTTGGTAAAGTTGCATTTATGAATTTTGATTATGCAACAAGTCAAGATTTTCTCTCATTAGTTAATTTGAAAGTATATGGCTGGTTTGGTGTTTATTCATTATATAATCGATTACAAAAAGAATTAAATAATGTACAAGGAACATCGATAAAAGGTATTACAAAACAGGAACTTTTGAAAATGAAAATCTTTATACCAACAAGTATCGAAGAACAAACAAAAATAGGTGCGTTCTTCAAACAACTAGACGAAACTATAGCTTTACACGAACAAGAACTAGAAACCCTAAAACAAACTAAAAAAGCCTTCCTACAAAAAATGTTTGTTTAAAAAATAGTAATCTAGAAAGGAGGAAAACCATGACAAAACTTTCCCACAACAATGAAGCAGAGGTCGAACGGCGGCTCATTGAAGTATTAGCTGAAGGATATAATCAATGGAATTATCGCCCTGACTTAAAGTCGGAAGCGGATCTCTGGCAAAACTTGCGACAGATTATCACGCAAAATAATTTGTCAGAAATTGGCGAACATCCAATTACAGATAAAGAATTTGATACGATTAAAACAGAACTCTTATTGCGAACAAAAACGCCCTTTGAAGCTGCTAAATGGCTCAAAGGGGAGAATGGAATTGCACGTATTACCATTGAAAGAGAAAATGTCGCATTAGGACCGATGTCGTTAGTGCTGTATTCCAATCATGATATCGGTGGTGGAATATCGAGATATGAAGTCGTCCATCAAATTGCAAAGCAAAAGGCGACGGTGGAAGATCGGAATCGTCGTTTTGATGTCACGTTATTAATTAATGGTCTTCCGATTGTACAAATCGAACTAAAACAGGCGAGTGCAAAAGACGGTGTGTTTCAAGCATTTAATCAAGTAAAGAAATATGCAGAAGAAGGGATGTTTCGCGGGAATATCTTTTCTACACTGCAACTTTTTGTAGTTTCCAATGAGCAAACGACACGCTACTTTGCGAATGCGATGCCCAAGAATATGTATAAGAAATTTCTCTTTAGCTGGAGAACAAGGGATAACCAAAAAGTAGATAATCTCTATGAATTTGTCAAACAAGCTTTAAATATTCCAGATGCACATCGGTTAGTTGCGGATTATACGATTGTGAGTGAAGATCAAGATAATAAAGTATTGATGGTCTTAAAACCGTATCAAATTCATGCGATTCAAGCATTATATACTTCTGCAAGTAAACATCAGTCTGGCTACATTTGGCATGCGACAGGTTCAGGAAAAACGTTAACGAGTTTTGTTTCTACAAAATTACTTGCTAAAAAACCTGGAGTGGACCGCACGATTATGCTTATTGACCGAAAAGATTTAGATAGCCAGACAACTTCCGAGTTTACAAAATTTGCATCGGAATATAATACGGGAATTTCAACTGGCAATGCACGGTCAAATAGTTTAATTATTGGAACAGGGAGTGCGAAAGAATTAAGTGATACGTTGCTATCGGATGCGAATACCAATACAGTCATCATTATGACACGTCAAAAGCTAGAGTCTGCCATTAGATATACGGAAAAGGTAGAAGAGAAGAAAGGTACACAACGTTTTAAAAAGTTACTTGGCCAACATATCGTCTTTATAGTTGATGAATGTCATCGTGCTTTAAGCGCCGAAGGAATGGAGGATATGAAAGAATTTTTTCCTAATTCTACCTGGTTTGGATTTACTGGAACACCGATATTTGAAGTCAATAAAAAGCAGGCGAAAGGGAACTTAGCACGGACAACACGTGACCAATATGGCGATGTCTTGCATACCTATACGATTAAAAATGCATTGGAAGATGGTGCGGTTTTGGGCTTCCAAGTAGAACATGAAAACACGATTGAAACGACTTCCTTACAAAATATCATTTTTGACCAACTGCGTAAAAGTACTAAATATGCGAATGCTGCAGACGAAGAAATAAATCAGTTCATTGATGAAATGGATGGAATCGAGCAAGAGACCTATCTTGATCCTTCTATTTATGAAAAGCAAGAGCATATTCAGCAGGTGCTTCGGAAGATTTTTAGACCAGATAATGCTTATATGAAATTTAATTTTGAAAACGGTCGTCCGCAAAAGTCTGCCATTTTAACAACGAGTTCGATTAATATGGCAAAACGGTATTATCATGCGATAAAAGAGATGACGAAGGATCCAGAATGGTTACAGAATGTGTTTGCTAATCAACCAATTCGAACTGGAAGAACAATGGAAGATCCAGATTTTCCGCGAATTGCGATTACATATTCTTTACAGGAAGACGATGAAAAGGCAGCAGCAAACCAAGATGAAATGAAGGAAATTATAAAAGAATACAACGGTTATTACGATACTGCATGGTCGCTCGAGAGTATCGATCGCTACAATGGTGATATTAATAATCGCTTGGCACGTAAGAGAGCAGAGTTTAAAGAGTTTGGAAAACAAGTGGATCTTGTAATTGTTGTTGAGCGTTTATTAACCGGTTTTGATGCACCGACTGTCCAGACTTTGTTTGTAGATCGTAATTTGGAATATGCCAATTTGATTCAAGCTTTTTCGCGAACGAACCGAACCTACCCTGGTAAAGAAAAGGGATTAATCGTGACTTTCCGAAAGCCACATACGATGGAATACAATGTCCAAGAGGCAACAAAAGTGTATTCTAATGAAGATGAAGCATCGACACTCATTTATCCAACGTATGAGGAATCAAAGAAACGTTTCAAAAAGTCGCATAAAAAGTTACAAAGTGTTGCGCCAAATATTGAAGAAATCGATGAGCATACGCCAATCGAAACGCGAGTAGAATTTGTAAAAGCATTCCAAGAGTTAAATAATGCGTATGAAGCACTCGTCACATATAACGAATACAACGATGATGTGGAATCTTCCGAAGCGTTGCAAGGTCAAGTGAAGATTATCGAAGAATCTGTCGGTATCTATAACACGGTGAAGGGTTCATTAATAGAGGTAGATGATGGTGGTGGAGAAGAAGTAGATTTCTCTGATATTGAATTTTACGGGGAAAATGCCGTTAAAATTTATGATGTGGACTCAAGTTATATTGACAAGTTACTAGAAACCTACTCAGCCAATAATAAGAATATTCGTGATGATATTGAGAACGCCTTACAAAAATTAGAGAAGAAAGAAATCGTTAAAGAAGTATACCGTGCGATTTTAAATGCGATTGATAATGATGAAGTTGCTGCAGATGAAGATATTTTCATTGTCAAACGTGCTTACTTCACAGATGCACAAAACAAAGCGATTTTAGACTTTTCTAATACATGGTTTGTTGACAAAGAAGCACTCCATTTATCAAAGGTTCAATATCTGGTTGGAATGGATCCAATACCAAATATTAGTGACATAATTAATAGCAGGGATTTTGAGCAGTATAAAGCTGTCAATCCTGATGCAAAGCCATTAAAATATGGACCAGAAATGAAACGACAGTGGAGAAAGATATTGGATGATACACTTATTCCTTTGAGGGATGAGTTGAGATAACATGTTCTTTTTTGAATCTTGATTTGAATAGGTGGCACTCGATGGCCACCTTTTTCAATTTGTTTTTTATCCTTGAGGCTGGGGTTAAAAGTTGAACGAGTAAAATTACATTTGAGATAAACACAAGCAGGGCCAATGGATGTGCCCCCCCAGGTATCAAAGAATACTTCGTTAGAAACAGAATAGCAATTAATTGATTCAATCAATAGTATTCGGACTAATAGCTAACCAAATAATTATAAAAATTAAATAGCTAAAAATGATAAAGTCATGTACCATTATAATTAGAATATTCTATATCAATTATTTTTTACTTTGGTACGGAGGGTAAATATGTTCAGAACACCTTTTGGTACATACAATGGTGACAGTTGGGAAGAACACTGTCAAACCTTTTTAAAAATGAAATATGAAGCTGATGGTTATCAAGAGATGACTGCACATACACAAGGCGATTTGGGAATAGAGGGTTTCACGAGAAAAGGTATCGTCTTTCAATGTTACTGCCCTGATGAAGAATATGATTCTACTAAATTATATAGCCACCAAAGAGATAAAATTACCAAAGATTTAAATAAATTGAAAAAATATAAAAGCCAATTATTAACCTTCTTTCAAGGAGTCAAAATTAAAAGATGGATCTTCCTTACACCAAAGGTAACAAATAAAGCTCTTATTGCTCATTGTCATGAAAAAGCTGTTGAATATAGGAATGATGCGACAATGAAGGGATTATTAGATGATTCCTTTGATGTTCTTGTACATGATGAGCTATTTTATGGTAAGGAAATTATTCAAGCAAAGCAAATTCTAAATGAAAAGATAAATATTGAGGTACCAGTACCTGATGAACAGGAGGTTATCGACTGGAAGCAGTGTCAAACAGCCTCTATTGCTATTTTAGACAGGAAGATAGGAAAACTGTTCGAACACTTGGATGAGATACCTAAAACCCAAAACACAAATAAATTTATTGACTTACAAGTACGTAACTATATTAAAGGTCAGGAAATTCTAAATCATATGCAGCAAACATATAGTTCAGCATATGAGAAACAAGTAAAAATTAAAAGTTCCATTGCAAGCCATTTGGAAGCAGAAGTATTACTAACAGATTTGGCACCAAAAGAATTGTTGAAAGAAACTCTGGAAAAGTACAAGTTAGCTTTAATGGGAGAAAATTTTCACGATATTTTTGAATTCTCAGTGTACAACGATTTATGTCATGAAGCAATAGCGAGTTGGCTAATTGACTGCCCATTAGACTTTGGAGGGTAAAAAATGGATTTACCATTAGATGAAATAAAAGAAATTAGATTTAGTAGAAAAAGAGTGCCAATCTCGCCTGAACTACGACCGATGTACAGAATTTCCCGAATTATTCTTATCCTACATCTTTCTTCAACAAAGCAAACAGCTTCTCTTCTAAAATTGCAGTTGTTTAATTGGGGCTTGCAGAATGAGGGACGCTATGAGAGATTGCTGAAACTAAAGGAGACAAGTCACTTTCCTATTATTCGCTTTGATCCCTTTTTGAATAGAGCTCTAAATTACGGAGTGGCAATGAGTGTTTTTTCGTTTAACGTTAAAACTGGTAAATTCTCATTAACTGAAAAAGGGGAAGTTTTGGCACAAAGAATATTAAAAGAAGATGTATTTTTAAACGAGAAAAAATTTTTAAAAGCAATTAAAAAGAGCCTATCAGATACTTATATTTTGCAATTATTTAAAGAGAGGTATCCCTCATGAATCGAATAAAATTGAATCACCTAAAAATAACGATTGATACTTCAGATGGAGTATTTGGCACTGATATTCCTTTCCAAGACGGATTTAATGTATTAAGAGCTAGAAATACAAAAGGAAAAAGTTCTACTCTAAATTCCATACTTTATGTATTAGGTATCGAAGAGATGCTTGGTGGGAGAAATGCGAAAACGATGAAGCCTGTGCTAAAAGACAAGCTGTCATTTAAGGGAAAAGAAGTCCCTATCTTAGAATCGAAAGTACAGTTAGAGATTTCCAATCATAGAGGGGAAATTATTACACTGACCAGATGGATTAAGTCTCCTAGTATTGATGAGAAATTAATTAGAGTTCATTTTGGAACTCAATTGTCAAAAGAAAATAAAGTGAATTTCAAAGATTTTTACGTTCATATGAAGGGTTCTGCATCAGAGAACGCAGGTTTTCATACCTTTTTGTCAAACTTTTTAGAATGGAAATTGCCAGAAGTTCCGACATTCGATGGTGGGGACAGAATTTTATACATTCAGACAATTTTCCCTTTATTCTTTGTCGAGCAGACTAAGGGATGGAGCAGTTTTTATTCCCCTATTTCAGGAAGTTTTGGAATAAGAGATTTATCTAAGCGAGCATTTGAATTTTTACTAAACATGGATGTTACCAAGAACACCAAGGAACGTGAAGAGTTAAAAATCACTAAAGCTTTACTTGCTAATAAATGGTCCTCTTTAAAGCAGGATGTAGAAGAACTAGCAGTCGCTATTCACGCAGAGATACCGAGTCTACCTGAAAAGCCAATACTCTTAGATGAGTTATCATTGAATGTTTATAATGATAATAAAAAACTAGTGTCCATCGTTGATCGTATATTTGAATTAGAGAGTTCAATAAAAGAAAAAGAAAATTACAGTGTTGTAAAAATATCGGATGTAGCGACAAAATATGAAAAGAAAGTAAAAGAACAAGACCTTTTAGTATTACAATTGCAAAATGAAATAAACTCTATCAGGCAGGATTTACATTTAGAACGAAACAACCAGCAATCTATGAGTGAGAATCTAAAAAATTTAGAAATAGATTTGAAACGAAATCAAGAGGCTGAAAAGCTTTACAAACTAGGGTCAGATGTTGATTCAAGCTTTTCGCAAGGTGTCTGCCCAACTTGTAATCAACATGTTGAAGATTCACTTATGCCTCCTGAAACAAGTATTCAGCCATTGGGTTTGTCAGAGAATATAACCTTTATTAAAGAGCAAATTAATACGCTGAGATTCGGTATAAAGCAATCACAAAAAGTTATACAAAATAAGCAGTCAAAGCTGACTGTAATTACCGAACATCTTGATAATGCCAGAAGGGAGCTAAGACTATACAAATCCGAATTGAATGGAAATCCCCAATTACCTACTAAGAAGGAATTGGAAAAATTAGTAGAATTAAAAATCCATTTAAATAAGTTATATGATGTGAGCAGCTCTTATGAGAAAATAGAACAGCGTTTTGAGGTAATAAAAGAAGAGTGGAGAGATTATTTATCTAGGCAGGAAACATTACCAAAAGATTATTTTTCTGAGCTGGATAAGAAGAAGTTAACTTATTTTGAGAAAGAGTTCGTAACTTTATTAGAGACTTTTAGCTTCTCCAGTATTAATACGGATGAAATCACTATTTCTCATGATAAATACACTCCTATTGTTAGCGGTTTTGATATCAAATTTGATTCATCAGCAAGCGATAATATACGCCTAATTTGGTCTTATGTGATTGCCATTTATAAAACAAGTCAAAAGTTTTCTGGTAACCATCCAGGACTGATGGTGTTTGACGAACCAGGTCAGCAACAGATGGCAGTAAAAAGTCAAAAACAACTTTTTGAAGTATTATCAAAGACGAAGGGTCAAGCAATCGTAGGAACA
Organism: Pontibacillus litoralis JSM 072002; assembly: GCF_000775615.1. Lineage (GTDB taxonomy): Bacteria > Bacillota > Bacilli > Bacillales > BH030062 > Pontibacillus > Pontibacillus litoralis. Next base: position 830 of record NZ_AVPG01000033.1, on the reverse strand, counting down.
TCTTTAGAACCAGAAGAGATAAAGGAGATGACGAAAAATCAGACTCTAAATGTAATTGACTTGGGTGAAGATTATATTATTAAGCCTTTAACTAAGTAGACAATTATAAGTTAAAATCGTAGAAGCGTTTAACTCACTCTATTAGGGTTAAACGTTTTTTAATTAAATTGATTTTTATTTCTTTGCTAATTGGACAAGCACCTTATGTGAACGAACTCGTTATTTCACAATGGACAACCAGTGTTCAACCGCCAGATACTAGAAATTAGGTTAATTAAAGAACAGCTACAAAGTTTAGAAAAACAAGCAAATAGATACTCATACTCTATAATGAATTGAGCAGAAATGTAAAAAAACAAGAAATCAAATTATTTCCAGTATATAGCCTGCCAGCGTATTTATTTGAATACCTTTTTGAATGGAAAAACGTTGATTTAAATAGGTTTATGAACTCCCATATAATATGGAAGAAACTCGTCTATGAAAGAACGTATAAAGTACTATGTTAGGTGAAATTGTTGGAGAGTATAAAATATTTTGTGTAAATAACCGTAAACATAGAGAAAGGAAGACCTTTTCTTGGTAGAATTAAGTCACCACAACTAATCCCAGAAAAGAGGTCTTCCTATGAATCAGTTTACAACAGAAATCGTCGATGCACTAGTGAAAAAACAAGATATTACAGAGGTTTTTCGATCGCATCTTGAGATGGCCATGAATACGCTTTTGAAGACCGAACTAACAAAATTCCTAGACTATGAAAAATATGATCGTGCAGGTTTCACTCAGGCAACTCCCATAATGGGTCTTATTCGCGCACGCTTCACACG
>NZ_AVPG01000032.1 GCF_000775615.1 Pontibacillus litoralis JSM 072002 | reverse complement strand
TAAAAGTGTGAATACGATGAACACATTTAATTTTCTTTGTTTCGACATTTTCATGTGTAATTTTCCCCTTTCAATTCTTTAAATTCTTATAGAAAATAGATTCATAGATTGTTTACTCATCCACTTTTTTCTTTCTCTTAAATACTAGCAACAGCGCTAGAACCATTAGTAGAATACCGACACCATAAAAGATTATTGTCCCTATTCCACCTGTATTCGGTAATTCGTAACCGTTTTGTGTATTCTTTACTGTTAATTCAACAACCGTATTATTTGCTGTAATTTCAACATCACGTGGTTCGGTTAAAATACGGTAGCCATCTGGTGCTTTCGTTTCTACTAGTTGGTAGTTACCTAATGGCAAGTTGTCGAATGTTAACTTTCCTTCTTTACCTGTTATTCCAGATGCAACGACTTTATTCTCTGCATCGCGTAGCTCAAACTCGGCACCTGATAATACTTCACCTGTTGCTTGATCGGTTTTCACAATTTTTACAGAGCCTAGAATTTCAGTATTCTCTACTGTCAGTTGAACAACAGGGTTATCTCCTGTAATTTGAACATCTATTGGCTCCGTTGATAAATGGTAACCGTCTGGTGCTTTCGTTTCTACTAGTTGGTAGTTACCTAATGGCAAGTTGTCGAATGTTAGCTTTCCTTCTTCACCTGTTATGCCAGATGCAACGACTTTGTTCTCTGCATCGCGTAGTTCGAACTCAGCATCTGGTAAGAAAATAGTCTTTCCTTCTGTAACCGATTCTTTGTCCACTTTTATTACTTCTAAGGCCCCTTCAAAGTTCATATAAACGCCGACTTGTGATGGTTCAACCGGTTGTCCGTAGTCGGTTGCAACTGCAAATGAGTTCCAAGCTGCACGTTTTGTCGGGTCAATATCTTTATTTAGTAAGGATGAATCCACATCTCCTACTTCTGGTGCTTTCATACTAAATAGCACATCCATATCAACACCTTCAATCCACGTTTCTCCATCGACTAGCTCAATTTTGAACGAGTGGATAGTACTCCAATCCGTTATTTCTTCTTCTGTTATCCAATTAGGATCTTCTGCTCCTGCCGGATTAGAGAGTGGTGTTGTTGTTTCAGGGTATTCTGTGTGCCTGATTAAATCATCACGTTTTGGATTCGCTGCTGTACTATAATACACACTCACTTTCCCTTTCCATTCTGCTGGTAATGTAATAGGACCTGTCATCAGTGGTGTAAATTGACTACCTCTTGACACGTTGTCTGTGATTCCTAAGTCGCCAACAGATGGGAGAACGTCTATAAACGTCATTGTCGAAATATCTTTTCCAGTTGTATTAGTCAAGTTTAATTTATAATCGATTGTTCCACCTGGTACTGTTTGACCAAAGCTATTCCATTCTGTATCCAACTCACCTTTAACAAATTTCTTTGGCTGCAGATCATAATGCCCACGCATGTCATAAATGTTACCTGACTTTAAACGTGGTTCGTCTGTGACACCGTCTCCATTTAAATCATCTGCGTCGGTTTGCAAGGTTGTGTTTGTAATAGAATTCCCACTTACGGAAGGAACTTGTAACACTTCATCACCTGAAAACCCGTATACATCAAAATTTAACCTGTTCGGTGCACCTCCTGAAATCGTTACATCTAATTCAGCAGTTACATCGTGGCCAATCCGAATTTTATCTTCATCCCAACTGATTTTAACGAGTTGACGACCACTTCCATTGTAATTGTCGCTTAATACTTTGTACTGTCCAGCAGAAGCTCCACCACCGGAATCCGTAAACATCGGATTAGGATTTGAATTAAGTGTTACTCCAGGCGGCAATAGCACAATAGACTCTATAGGTTCATTCATTGTTAAAGTTGAACTACTATTATTGGATAATGTCACTTCCATCCTATTTTCCCCACTTACAACCACTCCACTTTCATGGTTCAATAGTTTTACTCCGACTTCTGCAATCGGTGGTTGATCGGTTGGTTTTGGAGCGATTGTGGCATGTCTATTGGAAGATAGCTTATTCCATGTATTATTGCGATGAGACGTATACCACCAATTTCCATGTTGGTCGGTTGGTACATTTGCTCTTGCATTAGGTTTTATACGTACATCATACTTATTTTCTACTTCTCCTATATAACCTGGCTTTACAGAAAACCCATAATACGCCATATTCCCCTTAGAGGCAAACATGCCAGCAGGTGCTTTTGTGAAATTAAGTATAATCTGTGAAACTTTATCTGAATCTGTTAACCCTAAATCGCTTCTTGTATATACATGATTATGCTTTGCATTTGTAACAAGTATTTTTGATACACCATTAACCTTAGCCTCAATATTAAATACAGGATCCTCTGATAAAGGAATTTTCAAAACGGCTTCGGAATTATTTCTAGCAAACAACCAACTACCAGGTGTTTTTACATCTTCAAAGATTAAATTAGGGTCTATTGTATAGATAGCCGTATATGATTGCATGTCATAATCTTTTCCAGGGTGCATGGAAACAACCCCATGTTTAAAACGTAAATAAGCATCATCATAGACAACGGGATTTATATCCTTTTTATCATCATGTGTAGCTGTGGAACCTTTTCCATCCTTAGGTCCAAAATGCGCTGGATAAAAAATTGTCCCTTCAATATCATCGGTCGCCTGCTCCCTTGAAATAATTGGAATAGAATCGTTAGCTTCCGCATTTATTGTATTACCATCAATAGCTGTAATAAATGCAGATGCGTTGTTCTTTTGTGTACCCCCAACAAGAGTATTATCATTTTTTACTTGTAAACGCACACGTAGATCTACCGTAAAGAATTCGCCTTCTGCTTGCATTTGTTCTTGAATTGTTGGTGCATCAAATTCCCATGTTAATGTATTACCAGTTACGGTAGGTTGTGGCGTATCGTTCATCACATCGTGAAACTTTAGGCCACTACTAAACGTATCTTGTATAATAATTTTAGATCCTTCTTGTACATACATCTGACCAACATCTTTTTTTGGAACACTTACTTTAATATCCCAAATTGTAAAACTTTCTGGAAATGGAGCCTTTACTACTTCTCCACCTAACCGAGCTTGTTTATATTCTTTCGAAACACTTACTGCACTTGATGCGTTTATATTTACAATTGCATTGTCAAAGAATTCTTTTGTTTCTGTTTGTAGGGTTGCAATCGCTTCTAAACTAGCACCAGCAGGGGAAACCCCGTATTTCGTGTCTGCTTCAACTATTTTTTCATACGTCTGTCCTGCTTTTAATTCATCGGTAAATTGATAAACTAGCGTATGGTTCGTTCTATCGTAAACTGGTACGACACCTGCTATTGCAAGTTCATTTACATCTTGTATGAATTCTGTGTAGTCAGTAATAGGTAAATCGACAGTTATCTTAGCATTCTCGTAAACCTCATGCTGTGAGCCTGTTGTCTTTAATACGAGTTTATACATCGCTGCATTACCCGATTCAACAGTTTCTCGATACGGAGAGATGTCGATATCTGAGTTTAAATCACCAACTTTAGGTGTAATGTCTTGCGGTTCCATGTTCGTCGTTGTTTTTTCAGTTGAGGTTTCTTGAGTTGTTGAATTTTCTATTGTATTCTCTACTATTGTTGATGGTTCTGCCGTTTTCTCTTCTGTAGTCGCTCCGTCATTCTGAGCTACTTTAGTAGTCGGCGTAACCTTAACGGAAAAAGTTGTTGTTGTATCTGTAACTTTCTCGCCACCCATGACTCCCACGGCAGTAAATTGGTTTTCTGCTTGCAGATTTCCTAGTATAATTGTAGCTTCTTGTTTTTCAACTTCTTCTATCCAATTAATTTGTACACTATGAAATTCATTATTATATTCTACTGTTACATGTTGTTGATTCAACTTTGTCGTTTCTTCTTGACTATATGTAACCCCATCAGGAAGTTGAACAACCACACTATCTAATACGGGTTGATCTGATGTCACAGCAAGTACAGCTTTTTCAGTTGTTGCCCCTTCTTCCACTTGAAAATTCAGTGCGGGCGTCTCGCTCTTTATCACCTTGTCACCATATGCAACAAACGCTCCATAATTCGGAAGTAAAAGAGCAAATATTAAACAAAACGTAAAAAATTTGCGAAATTTACTTACTTGTCGAATCTTTCTCGTTTTGCTTGTTGTACGAGATTGTCTCATCTGAAATTCCTCCTCCCTTTATACCATAAAATATCTTTTTCACACTTTCATATATCTATTTAAATATAAAAAATGAATCTCTACATTTCTTCTACAAAAGCGTTTAGAATTCAAAGGTTTCGAACAAAAAAGTCGAGAATCTCTATAAGTTAGAGGCTTCTCGACTTCTATCTAAGTTTTAAATTTTTTTTGCCCAGTTATGATACCAATTTGTAATCTTTTGATTAGGAAGTAAATCTAACTCCTCTTTTAAAAGATTTCGTAGCGTGATATATTGTTGATGGACATTAATACTATCATTTTCCTCTGCGTATATACGCATTAAAGCATAATGCGCCTCATCTTCCAACGGGGAAAACTGGCATATTTTTAAATACCAACGCTTTGCATCAGGAAGAATACTACTTTCTACATAAGTTTCTGCAATTTCAAATGCCGTCTTTACCCAAATTCTCTCAAAATACTGTTTCCTGCTTTCTAGCCACACATAATTATAATATTCTAATAATGGAGCTTTATACAATTCCATTACTTCTTCATATAAATGTATATTATTCACACAAACAGGTGGTAATTTGGAAAGTTGTTGTTCCCAATGTTCAACATCCACTATGATATTAGCGGTTTTCAAGACATATCCATCCGCTACACTGTTTAATTCAAAATAACTATTGTACTTTACTAGCTTCTTTCGAATATGATATATCGCTGTATATAATTGGTGGAATGCTCTTTTATATTCCATATCAGGCCACAATAACTCAACTAGTGTTGATTTTTCTACTAATTCATTTCTTTTATGTATTAAATAAAGAAACAATTCTAACACTTTTTTCGTTCGCCACTGCATTATTTTTTTTCCATCATGTATTTCAAATGATAAATTTCCAAATAAGTTGACTTTTAGTGGTTTATTTTCAACTTTAACATGCATAGGCTTAACGGTATTATAAATTCGTTCAATTGTCATTTTTAATCTATCTAATTGAATAGGTTTTAATATGTAATCTATCGCATTTACCTCGAATGCACGTATCGCATATTCATCATAAGCTGTTACAAATACAATGGGGACTTGTGGCTTTTTTTCTGCAATTTGTTCTGCAATCTCTATACCATTTTCACCAGATAAGTTAATGTCTAAGAAAATGGCATCTACATTATTTTGTAGTATAAACGCTTTTGCAGTCTCTGCATCACTAAAAGCTCCTATAATTTCTAAGTTATCTAGTTTCTTTACAAGTCGCTGTAAATAATCTAATGCTAGTTGTTCGTCATCTATAAGAACTAATTTCATATTATATATTCTCCCCCTAAATCTAAATGCTCAAGAAATAATTCCGATAAATGTAAAAGCCGCCATTCTTTTTATTTATTATACTATCCACATTATCATATTTAAAAACCTATTCAAGAAGAATACAACTAAATTCCTTCATTCTTGCTTATAGTAAAAGCACAAAAAAAGACCTCTTACATAAGAGGCCTTCTTAGAAACTTATATGCTGATTCTTAACCCAAATACCCCAAAACTTTCTGCACTGCTTCTTCTCCTTGGTCTATACAATCAGGTACGCCGAGTCCATTGTACGAGGCACCCGCTAAATATACTCCTGGGAGCGCTTGTTTCATCGATTCTGTGATATGTTCCATCCGCTGCTTATGCCCGACTGTATATTGGGCGCGAGAATTGTGCCATCTCGTAATGACAGCGAATTGTGGACGCGTCGATATATTCATGATTTTATTCAAATCTTGCATGACGATATCAATAATTTCTTCGTCGGATTTTTCTACGATTTCTTGATCATTCGGTTTCCCTACATATGCACGCATTAACGCTTTTCCTTCCGGAGTTGTGTGTGGCCACTTTTTATGTGTCCATGTACAAGCAGTAATGCGATAGTCACTTGTTCGGGAAACGACAAAGCCTGAACCATTAATATCTTGTTCAATTGCTGTTTGATCAAAGGCTAGTGCAACGTTGGCAACAGATGTGGCAGGCATCTCTTGAAGCGGCTTCATAAAATCATATTGAGTGAGCATGCGCTGCGCTTTATAATGAGGAGACGTGATGACGATGCTGTCCGCTTTCACGACTTCTCCATTATTTAAAAGCAAATGATACATTTCACCTTTTTTCTCAATATGATCCACAGCGGTGTTCATTCGAACAGTTCCCCGCTCTAACTTAGCTGCCACTGCATCTACTAACGAGCCTAGCCCCGTATTTAACGTTTTGAAAACGGGCGGTCTTTTTTCTGTTTTCTTACGCTTCGGCACCACTTTTTGCAATCCTTTTACAACGCTACCGTGTTCTTGCTCCAACTTGTAAAAGTTCGGAAAAGTAGCCATCAAGCTTAATTGATCAATATCACCAGAGTAGATTCCTGATAATAATGGTTCAATTAAATTTTCCACTACTTCATCTCCTAAACGATGACGAAAAAATCCCCCTAAAGACTGGTCTTCTTGAGGATCGCTGCTTTTCTTAACGAAATCACCAGCTGCACGTAATTTCCCAATAGGAGAAAAGAGACTAGAAAAAATAAATGGTCTTACTTGCGTTGGAATCCCCATAAAAGCGCCTTGAGGGATAGCGTGTAGCTTGTTCTTCGATAAAACGTAAGACTTTCCCGTTGATACAGGTACGACATTGTCCTGCAAGCCGACTTCTTCAATAAGACGAAAAGCACTTTGCTTACGGGCAAGCAATGAATCAGGCCCTCGTTCTATCGTAAAACCATCACGCTGCTCCGTATGAATCATGCCTCCAAGTCGGTCACTAGCTTCTAATAGATGGACTTGATAAGGTAATTGGTTCTCTTGAATTTCTTTTTGTAAGTAATAAGCGGTAGATAAACCTGTTATCCCGCCGCCTACTACGACAATTTGTTTATGCTCGGACATTCAACATCCCCTACTTCTGCACTTTTTTCCACACGACATTCGCTAACGTTTCAATAAACAGTGGGTGTGTGTTCGGCATTTCTGGTCGATAATAACTTGCGCCTACTTCATCACATACGACTTTGCATTCATAGTCATTATCATACAGAACCTCTAAATGGTCAGAAACGAATCCAACTGGTGCATATATAAACGTGCGATAGCCTTTTTCATGATAAAGGTCTCTCGTTAGGTCTTGTACATCTGGACCAATCCATGGATCTGGCGTATTTCCTTCACTTTGCCATCCAATTGCATAATGCTCGATTTGCAACTTATCTGCAATTAATTTCGCTGTAGTTTCTAATTGTTCTGGATATGGATCACCATTTTGTAAAATTTTCATTGGTAAGCTATGAGCAGATACAACAAGAACAGATTTCTCGTACTCTTCTTGCGTCATTTGATCGTACACTTTCTGGATTTCATCTGTCCAAAATTGGATAAACCCAGGCTCATCATACCAACTTTCTACTGAATAGATCGTCGTTACGCCATGCTTCTCTGCTTCTTCTTGAGCTCTTCCGTTATAAGATTTTACACTAAAAGTAGAATAGTGCGGTGCTAATACAATCGACACCGCTTCTTCAATACCATCTTTCGCCATTTGCTTTACTGCTTCTTCTATAAATGGCTCAATATGCTTTAAGCCGATATACAATTTAAATTCCACTTCATCTTGCATGTCATTTAATTTACTTTGCAATGCTTCTGCTTGTTCATCTGTAATACGAGCTAATGGTGAAATACCGCCAATTGCCTCGTAACGATCACGTAAATCTTGTAATGCTTCTTCAGAAGGTTTACGTCCTCTGCGAATATGCGTGTAATAACGTTCTACATCTTCTTCTTTATATGGCGTCCCGTATGCCATTACTAGTAATCCCATTGTTTTTTTTGCCATAGATTAACACCTCTTTTACTTATTTCTTGTATAGTCATGGACAAATGTCGTTAAACGTTTCAATGTGTCCGGTTTAATATCTGGAAATACCCCGTGCCCTAAGTTAAATACATATCCTGGTTGCTGCACACCTTGATCAAGAATCGCCTTCACTCGGCTTTCAATGGTATCCCAATCTGCCAGTAATATAGCTGGGTCTAAGTTCCCTTGCAACGTCTTTGTAATTCCCATATCACGCGCTTCTTGAATCGTCATGCGCCAGTCCAAACCGACCACATCAACCGGTAAATCATTCCACTCTTTTGCTAAATGACTTGCTCCTACACCAAAGGTAATTAATGGTACATTCTCTTCACGTAACTCCGTGAAAATACGCTCCATGACAGGCTTAATGAATATTCGATAATCTTCTATATTTAGCGCACCAACCCAAGAATCAAAAATTTGGATAGCTCTTGCGCCTGCATGAATTTGTGCACGTACATATGTAATCGTCATATCCGCTAACTTATCCATTAATAAGAACCATGTCTTAGGCTCGCTATACATCATCGCTTTCGTTTTGTTATAATTCTTCGAAGGTCCGCCCTCAATCATATAACTCGCTAATGTGAATGGAGCACCACTAAAGCCAATCAACGGTACGTTTAATTGTTCTTCTGTTAATAGACGAATCGTATCTAATACATATGGCACATCTGATTCAGGATCTATTTCACCAAGGCTCTCCACATCAGCAAGCGTGCGAATAGGTTGATCAATTACAGGTCCTACACCTGATTTAATTTCCACATCTACTCCAATAGCTGGAAGTGGCGACATAATGTCTTTATATAAAATAGCTGCATCAACATCGTACTGTTCCACTGGTAAACGTGTAACATACGCACATAATTCTGGTTGATGGGTAATTTCAAATAACGAATACTTCTCTTTCAATTTACGGTATTCTGGTTGAGAACGGCCTGCTTGTCGCATATACCATACTGGCACATATTCCGTCTTCTCGCCTCTAAAGGCTTTTAACATCGTGTCATTAAATTTCTGTGTCATGTATTCTCACCTTTCATTTCGTTCGTAAATAGACTCTTACAACAATATAACCGTTTTCATCCTTGATGTATAGTGCAAGGAGCATATTGTCATCATTTCGTTCTAATTAAAGATAATATTATATTATAATCATTATTAATTATATATTTCTATTATACACATTTCAAATCAAAAGTAAAAAGAAGATGCATGTGCACCTTCCTTCTACGATTGTTTTATCCGAAACGCCATTCTACCTCTACTACGTTGGATGATGTGCCTTCTTGTTTCGTAAGTGGGTCATACGGTACGACATAATAGGATTCCTTGCGAAAGAAACTAGCTCCTTTTACTTTGTAGTTTCCTTCTCCTGTAACTTCACCAACTAATTCATCCTCTTCTGCTTCTGATTGGCGATATATTCGATACTGTACTCTGTCGTCATCTGCAGGTGTCCATGATAAATCCGCTTTAACAGATAATGGACCAACGTCTATTTCTCCATCTAAATCCCCAATAACCGGTAATTGAATTGGTGGTTGTAATTCCTTTACATTATCGGGCTTCACAAATTGTTCTTGTAAATCTTGTTGGCGATCTATCTGTGTTAAGACGTCTTTCATAAGAGTAGTCGGAGAAGCACTACCACCATTCACATAATGTTGCTCATCAATTTTGTCATACCCCATCCAAACAGATCCAACGTATTCTGGTGTGTATCCGACAAACCAAACATCATTATTCTCCCCTTGTACATATGGATGTTGAGTGGTGCCTGTTTTACCTGCTAAAGCTTTATCATACGTCCCTATCTGGGCGGTTCCTTGTTGCACGACACTTTCTAGCATCCGGGTCATGTCCCAAGCAGTTTGCGCTGTAAATACTTCTGTTTCTTCCTTTGATGAGGTTGCGATTAATTCATCCTCTTCATTATAAATTTGTAAAATGGTATGTGGCTCCACCGCTTTTCCGTTACTTGCAAACGTACGAAAGCCTTCTATTAAATCGAGTGGCGTTACACCTTCTTCTAAACCACCTAAGGCAATGCTTAACCCTTCATCAGGAATATCCATCCCCATCTTTTCTAAATAGGCTTTCGAGTAATCCACGCCAATTTGATCCATTAGCCAAACAGCGGGGGCATTTAAAGAGGCAATTAATGCGTCATACATGGAAACTGTTCCAGCATATTGTCCGTTATAATTCTTAGGATAGTACTCTCCATAAGAAATCGGTTCGTCTTTCAGCATAGAATAAGGATTGTACGCTTCTAACTCTAGAGCAGGTCCATAGACAGCTAAAGGTTTCATAACAGATCCAGGCTGTTGTTTCACAAAGAGGCGATTCATCTCCCCTTTTTGCAAATCCCGACCACCGTGAGCAGCAACAATAACTCCTGTTTGTTGATCCATTAATGTAAAGGTTCCTTCTAGACCAGGCTTAGAACCTTGAAAGTATTCATCATTTTGCATCGCTTCGTATGAAATTTCTTGTATATCTTCATCTATCCCGACAACGATGCGATACCCACCTTCATATAACTCTTCTTCACTTAAGCCATAAACCGTTTTTGCTTCTTTAATTACTAAGTCCATGTAACTATGCAGCCAAGGCTTCTCTTCTTTACCATCAATATTTAAATTTAATGATTTACGTTGCAATCTCACTGTTTCTTCTGCACTTAACATCTCTTCTTCATGCATTCGGTCTAACACAAGGTCTCGACGTTCTTTCGCTCGATCCGGATGTTCTTCCGGGTCATAATAGTTTGGTCCTTTCGGCATCGCTGCTAGTAAGGCTCCTTCTTCTATCGTTAGCTCATTCACCGACTTACTGAAATAATATTGAGATGCCGTTTCAATACCGTACATGCCGTCGCCAAAATAGATTGTATTTAAATAATATTCTAATATTACGTCCTTACTAACGTGTTGCTCCAAGTATAAGGCAGACATCATTTCTTTAATTTTGCGTGACCATGTTTTTTCATTCGTAAGAAATAAGTTCTTTGACAATTGCTGTGTAATCGTACTACCGCCTTCAACTTTCTCCATCGCGATTAAATCCCGATAAATCGCACGAAAAATTGCAATGATATCAATCCCGGAATGCTCATAAAATCGCGCATCTTCGACAGCGACAAACGCATTTTGCACATGATTAGGGATATCATCTATTGAAATGAGTGTTCGATTCTCCTCATATAACATCCCTAACATATCTCCATCTTCTGTTACAATCGTCGATGCTTCATTCAGAACAAATAGCCGTTCATCAACAACACGCTTCCCACCATATAAAAGAGCACTATATACAACCGTCGCCAAAAGCAATAAACACACTACGATTATAATAGGCCATTTCCATTTTGTTTCTTTCCACCATTTCATAATACTTTCTTTATTCCACTCCACTTTGTTCACCTCATCGGAGTTGTTTTTCATTTATCATTTTTATTTACGCTTCCTAATTATACGATAGAGCAACGATAAGTGAAAAGGAAAGCAAAAAAATAACTCCCTGCCTGGCGGGTAAGGTGCTACAATTTCTAGTAAACCCAGGCGGAGCAGAACTCTTTAATTGAAGTTTCTCTGTCATGTTGTTACACTGAAATCAATTATAAAACGACATTATTTCAAAGGGGTTGTGCTTATTATGAAGATTTTCCTAACAAGTGGTACATATGATTATTTACAATCCATTCAACAAAATCATCCAAATCAGCAAATTTATCTCATGCAAGGAGAAGGGAATACAAAAGCTTATGCAGAAGGGGATAACCCGTTTGATGAAGCTTTAACATATGAAATCGTTGATCAAGTCAATGACTTTCAACACCATGGGTATGTCGTCATGAACAATATCCCTGTAACTGATGAAGGTCGTCCTATATTCGAAGATCGATTCAAAAACCGTGCAGGAGCTATTGAGAACACACCTGGTTTCTTAGCCCTTCGTATTCTACGCCCATTACAAGGAAACACATACACAGTACTTACGCTTTGGAAAGATGAACAAAGCTTTGAAGAGTGGAAAACATCACAAGCATTTGACAAAGCCCACAAAAATAATGGACCACACAAAAAAGAAAAACCTGGTTACATTGCTGGACCGTCTTACTTAACGAAATACCACGTGATAGAATCGTAAAAACACAAAGAGGCTGGGACAGAAGTTAAGAGATCAATGAAATTTCTGATTTTCCCAAAATAGAAAGCGCATGAAATCAAGGTTTTTAAATTTGATTTCATGCGCTTTTTTGATTTTCACTAGGTTATGTCCCAGCCTCTTTCATTTTAAGATTTCTTTATTTGTTTTAGTACCCAAACGTGCAAGCAAATAATGACAGAAAAAGCTATCAAAGAAAGAAGAGGAATCGTAATAAAACCAAATACGTTTATGTACTGGCCATTACAAGGTACTAACCCACAACTTCCGATCTCTGGTTGCAATGCCGGAACCTTCTGTATACCGTAATGATATAATGCTGTTGCCGCGCCAATGATACTTAAATAAAGCCCGCCTTGAGCATATCTAATATCTTTCTTTATTAGTGCTAAACCATAAAGCAGTACCAATGGATACATGAAAATTCGCTGATACCAACACATTTCACACGGTACAAACCCTCGAATCTCCGAGAAATACAAACTTCCCATCGTCGCTACAAATGCTTGCAGCCATAATAAAAACAACACACTTTCTACCTTTTTCACCCTATTCGTCCTCTCTCTTAATCTTCTTACTTAGTGTAAAGGATGAAAGGAAATTTCGTAAAGTAGTTATATCCCACGTCTTGCCCTCCTCCTAAAATAAAACTTTAACATGTAACCATTTTTCACACCTTCATCAAGCCATTTTTATACACATAGACAGCTGCTTGGGTTCGATCTTTTACGTCGAGCTTACTTAAAATATTGCTGACATGGGTTTTAACCGTTTTTACACCGATAAACATTTTTTGGCTTATTTCTAGATTCGTTAAACCTTCCCCTATGCACATTAACACTTCTAATTCTCTTTCAGTTAATTCATCGTGGGGCATTTTCTCTGGCGCGCGAAATCGATTCATTATTTGATTGGCTACTTTCGGTGCAATAACAGTTTCACCTCTATAGGCTTTTTTTATCGTTACAGCAATTTCTTCTGCTGAAGAAGTCTTTAACATATAACTGAAAGCACCAGCCTTCAATGCAGGAAACACCTTCTCATTATCATAGTAGCTCGTTAAGATAATAATTTTACATGTAGGAAATTGCTCCATGATTTCTTTCGTCGCTTCGATGCCACCCCCACTTTCCATAATTAAATCCATCAATACAACATCTGGCTTCTTTTCAAGGACTAGTTTCGTTCCAGATTGTCCACTATTTGCTTCTCCTACTATTTCTATACCTACTTCTGTTTTTAAATAGGCGATAATCCCTTTCCGGACGACATCATGGTCGTCAACTACAACGACTCGAATCCATTCACTCATGTTCCTCTACCTCCTATGTCGGAATACGTATATCAAGATGTGTTCCTTTTCCTTGTTTGGAATGAATAGCGAAGTTACCTCCTAATTCCTCAGTCCGTTCTTTCATCGTTTTCAAGCCATAGGATGCTTTTTTTTGATGATCAACTGTAAACCCTTTACCATTATCTCCTATATGAAGAAATACTTCATGGGCTTTCTTTTGCAACACAATGGAAACTTCCTCTGCTTCTGCATGACGCAACACATTTGATAAAGCCTCTTGGATAATTCGAAATAAATGATCCTCCGTCCCTTCTGGCAATCCTTTTTCATAGTCTATATGCACACGAAATCGAATCGAACATTTCTGCTGTAATTCATCTACTAGATGTTGAACCCCTACACTAAGTGGTTCTCCCGACAATTGCACTGGTCGCAAATGCATCAGTAACGCTCTCATTTCGGTTTGCGCTTGCAACGCCATTGTTGTCATTTCAGCCAAATGCTCCTTTGCTGCCGCTGGATGTTGATCAAATAATCGCTGAGTTGCCTGGGCCATCATTGTTAACGCGAATAATTGCTGGCTAACTGCATCATGTAAGTCACGCGCTAACCGTTGACGCTCTTCAATTACTGCAGCTTTATGTGCTGACTTCGCATATTCAGACTTTTCATCTGCCATACGTTGCAACGACTTCACTTGTGACTGCAATTTCTGTCCTAGTTCATTTAATTCCCCCCCAATTCTACCTAGCTCATTATTCGTTAAAAGTTCAATTCGCGAATCATAATTTCCGTGAGCTAATTGCTTAATTAGTATGGATATACCGTCTAACCGCTCTTTAATTGCACTACTATAGCGAATTCCTGCATAAATAGATACACACAATGAAACAAGAATAAAACTAGTTACAAATAAGAAAATCGCCTTTACCGTAAGCCAGTTCGGTTCATAGATGACGTAAATCATTAATAGTGTCGATAACACAATGATTATATTTAAAAAGAGGGCGTAAAAATGAGATTGAATAAAGGTATAGCGGATACTACTGAACTTTTTCATCACAACTATTCACCTACACTTTGTCTACAGTAAACTCACCTAGAAACACCCCCACCTGTATGTTCAACTTTCTCGTCGCCACGCTATAATCAGGGGATTGATAAACTATTTGTTTATTAAAACCACTTGCCTTCTCTTCTATGACACGAATTTCACCTAGCGTCACATTTCCTTGCACCTGAAACGGAATATGGTCTGGAATAATCATCGTCACTTCCCCGATGATTCCTAATATTTGAATATGCGTTTCTGTATCAGGAATAAATGCTTTCGTAAAATCAAAGTAATATTCGCCAATCCCATTGTTCACCCGCATCGGTTCAACGACCCAATTGGTTTGTTCGTACCGATGTTCCCCTATCGTAAATGATTGACTATCTCCTAAAGATATAGATGAATACTCTTTATCTGAATTTTTTTTTGTTAAGAAGAAGCTTACACCAATGTATATAAATAGAACTGGCCATAAATTCCACACATCATAGAACTGAAAGGAAATATAACCTAAACGGTCTCCTACTAATAAACCACCGAAAATGAGCCAAAAAATAGCCCATCGCCATTTGTTGCTTCTTCCTCGCAATACCTGCACCATCATAAATATGCCAATGATGATGAAAACGTAAGGATATACATACTGAATAATAGAGAATACATCCATTGAAATCATGTTGAAATTCGTAAGTAACAAAAATACTCCTAACCCGATAATCAATAATCCTGTGCCATAATGGCCGATTTTCCCCATTTTTACGCACCATCCTTTGCTGTCAATTGTATTCATGTTATGACTAGCATACAATACATTTAAAACATAGTCCTTATGCTGAAGTCTCTTCTTATCTCCGACTAGAGGCGGATATTCTTCAACATTTGTTCAAAATTCTTTTGCATTTTATGTTTAAAAAAGAAGCACAAGGGAATTGTACATATGTATCAAAAATATATTCTGGGGTGAATGAAATGGAACAAAAAATTCAAGAATTAATTGATGGATTAAATGAAGATTTAGCGCATGAATATGCAGCTAGCATTATGTATACATACAATGCTGCTGTCGTAGAGGGACTGTATTATCAAATCTTAAAGCCTTTCTTCCAAGGAGAAATTGCGGATGAACAAGGACACGCCCTTTACTTAGCAGAAAAAATTAAAACATTAGGTGGTACTCCTACAACAACACCTGCTGAAGTGAAACAACTTACAGATGTGAAAGACATGCTTGAAGAAGCAAAACGTAACGAAGAAGCAACGATTGAGCGTTACGAAAAGCGTAAACAACAAGCAGAAGAGTTAGGGTTTACAGAATTAGTAGTAAAACTAGATGACATGATTGCAGATGAAACTTCCCATATGGAAGAGATGAAACGTTTACTAGCAGATCCACGCTTACAATAAAGAAACCATTGAAGCCTAGCACACATTTCAAAGTGCTAGGTTTTTTACATTTCGTTGTATTCCCTTTATCATCTATAATATGTTAAAATATTCAGAAAAGAAAGGGGATTTTATTAATGAGAGAAGCAGTTATGGAGAAAATAGGCCAATTGTATGAAGAGATGGTTGCTATTCGACGCCATTTACATCAACATCCGGAGCTTTCATTTCATGAAACAAAGACAGCTCAATACATAGCCGATTATTACGAAACGTTAGGTATTCCATATGAGAAGCACGTTGGAGGAAATGGTGTCGTTGCTACATTAGTAGGAGGTCAGCCAGGTAAGACAGTAGCATTACGCGCAGACTTTGATGCTTTGCCTATTCAAGATGAAAAGGATGTTCCATACAAATCGACCGTAGACGGGGTTATGCATGCTTGTGGTCACGATGGCCATACTGCTGCTTTATTATGTTTAGCCAAAGCGCTACAAGCCCATCAAGCAAAACTCCCTGGCACGGTCGTTTTTCTTCATCAGCATGCCGAAGAGCTAGCGCCAGGTGGAGCAAAACCGATGATTGAAGCTGGTGTATTGGAAAACGTTGACGCTGTATTTGGTACGCATTTGTGGATTGACGCCCCTGTTGGGACAGTACAAACAGCGACGAGTGAATTTTTTGCTGGAGCGGATGCGTTTGACATTACGATTCAAGGTCAAGGTGGTCATGGGGCTCAACCTCATCAAACGAAAGATTCGATTCTCATTGCTTCACAGCTCGTCACAAGTTTACAGCAAATCGTTAGCCGAAGCCTAGATCCCTTACACCCGGCAGTTATATCGGTAGGTACCTTTCATGCTGGTGAGGCATTCAACGTCATTGCTGATCAGGCGACGTTAAAAGGTACGGTCCGCACGTATTCTACCTGTGATCAAGATAGCATTAAACGTGCAATGGAGTCTCATATCAAAGGGGCCTGCATGTCTCACGGAGCAACGTATACTTTTAATTACCATAAAGGATACCCACCCCTAGTTAATCATAAAGAAGAGGCTGAATTAGTCATCCAATCAGTAATGGAGGTTCCTGGCGTACAATACGCATACTATATTGATCCAGTTATGACTGGTGAAGACTTTGCATACTATATGTTAGAACGCCCCGGTGCATTTTATTTAACAGGAGCCCAGAAAGAAGAACATAACTATCCTCATCACCACCCTAAATTCGATTTTAATGAACGTGCCTTACCGATATGCGCCAAAACTTTATTTCAATGTTATTTAGCTTATCAACAAAAATAAGCAAAGAAGACGGCGCAATTAACTGCCGTCTTCTTTTTATGTCATTCGACTTGTTAAATAAAAATAAGCCATCCCATAACTAAAACTAATGCCAAGTAATAGCATGATAGCAAATCCAAGCCAATGAGATAATAACAAGAACATACTCGCTACTACAACCGTTTGACATGTCATTAATTGAAACACCCATTTTCGCAGTGCTTGCCTCCGCACCTCTATTCGAAGTGGATACAACTCTAACCAATCCAAATGTCGATGGTGATGCCACAATGTAATCATTTGAACTCCGCTCATAAATAAGAACAACAAAGCAAAAGCGAGCTTAAGCCAAATAGTTGGTACAAAATAAACAAGCAAGGATGCAATAATCACTAAACGGAAATATAAGCCTAAATAATCGCTGCTTCGAATAAAAGTAATTCGATACATATAATCATAAGTGTGTTGCTGTTCAAACGGAATTGGCTTTTTCAATAATTGCACGAGCCAATGACGTTTCTTTATAGTTTGCTTCACGTGTGGTACATCTGTGAACAAATTCGCTAAACGGTAAAAAGCCTGCATGCGTGATTGATCTTTACGAATAAGTAACTCCCACGCTATGCCGTTTCGCTTCTTCGTTTGCAAATAGGTGAACATCATAACGCCAAACAACAATATCGTTGTCACCGCTGCAAATCCCCATGCATTTCCTACCACAATAAAATAAAGCGTTGCCCCATTTAACAGAAACCGTACAAGTGGATCTACTATACCACTCCACCTTACCCTACTATTAATTTCCCACCAATGTGTCATGAGGTTCCAGCCTTTAAATACAATGATAAGACCGCCTAAAACGGCATAATCAGATGAAGTACGCGCTGGATAAGCAGTAAAATAAAGCGGGATAACCGCCACGTATATGAACAAAAACGTAAATAACTGCCAAATATAACTGTAAATTATGCCATTTCGAAAAAAAGCTCGCAACTGCGTTTCTGCTGGTAGCAAAAAAACTAAATCTGGTTCCTTCAATAATGTACGTACAGGACTATACGTCAGTAACAAACCAAATAGAAACGCGATAACTAGCGCCGCCGGAAAATCCTCCGAAAGACCGCTTAACCATTGCTGATACACGTATGCTAAGCCAGCTAAAAAGAAGAACATTGCAATTGCCAAATGATCATTAAACATGAGACGCAAATAACGGCCTAACTCTTTCGCGTGACTATCTACCCTTTTTTTCCAGAGTTCTTGTGCATTAATCATGGTCATCTTCCTTTGTTAGCTGTACGTAAATATCATCAAGCGTTGAACCTGGCATACGAAAAGTTTCCCGCAACTCAGCTAACGTCCCTTTCGCTCGCACTTGTCCATCATGTAGAATAACAAATCGGTCACAATATCGCTCAGCTGTTGCTAATATGTGCGTCGACATTAATACTCCTGCTCCTTGAGCTTTCATATTGTCCATCCATTGCAAGTAAGATTGAATTCCTAGAGGATCAAGCCCAACAAATGGTTCATCCACAATATATAAATCCGGCTCCACTAAAAAGGCACACATAATCATTACTTTTTGGCGCATTCCTTTGGAGAAGTGAACAGGAAACCAATTTAACTTTTTTTCCAATCGAAATTCCTTTAATAATGGGTAGAGTCGTTGTTCAAATACTTCTTCCGACAATCCGTAGGCCATCGCCGTTAATCGCAAATGCTCTTTTAACGTAAGCTCTTCATATAACACAGGCATTTCTGGAATATAAGCAAATTGACTACGATACTGCTCAGGATTCTCTCGAAAAGTGTGACCATTGATCATCACATGTCCTTCTTTCGGTTGCATTAACCCGATAACATGCTTGATGGTCGTACTTTTTCCTGCACCATTTAATCCAATTAAACCGACAATCTCTCCTCGTTTAATTTCAAAGGAAATACCGTGCAATACGTTTTTATGTGTATATCCTCCAACGAGGTCTTCTATATGTAACAAACTATTCATTGTTTATCCCTCTTTCCGTATCCTTACCTTCAGATTTTACCATTGTCCAATCATTATTCCAAAAAAAATCATTCCTTTTTGCATAGAACCGTGATAGATGCACATAATACTCTTGAAGGCAACAGAATGAGTTGTTTACAAACATCACTGAAAACATTTAGATTTTTAAGTAACTGCTTAACAATCGAAATGAGGTGTCAGTGAAAGACCAAGCTGATTATGATCTCCACCAATAGGTTTGAGATTGAAACACACACATTTCTCTTATAAATGAGGTGTTGACAGCAGGTATATAAAGAGCTTTGTTGACGATAATTGGTTAAATCCTACCGTTGATTTAACATCATAGTGGAAACCCCACGCGTAGCAAAGCAGTCCCCGCCGTATCCAATCATGGATTATGAAAAACAGCTCATTCTAGCCTTCTAGAGACAGAGGATTAACTCCTCTGTCTCTTCCATTTTTTTATTCTTAATTTAATTGGTAAACTATCTATACGTATTGATATACTATTGTATGTATATTTTTCTATCATTCTCTTAAAGGACTGAGCTCAAATGGCATGGAAGGAACTAATGACAAAAAAACGTATATTCATAATAATAGGCATCTTTCTTTTTATTTTGACGTCTTTAAGAATAGGATGGATTGTATTACATAATGGTCCTGATTCCCCTCAAGCCATTAACGGTACCATAAATTTGAGTGAGAGTCCTTTGCCGACTAATAAGCCAATTTCTTTGGATGGAGAATGGGAGTTTTATCCGAATCAACTCATTGATCCTGGAGCTTTTGATCAGAATTTCACTCCAAATCAATCGATTACTGTTCCGGGTAACTGGAACGCTAAGGCGGAAGGATATGACACCAAACCTGCCTATGGCTATGGCACGTATCGCCTAAAGGTCATACTTCCTGAAGTTGACCATTCGCAATACGGCATCTTAATTGATGAAATATCTGGCGTTTCCAACGTGTACATAAACGGCCGTTTAAAAAATGAATTTACAGATTTACCGACTTCTCCAAACCAATTCGTAGAGAAGATAAAACCTCAAACGATGCTTTTTGAATCGAATACAAATGAAATAGAAATTGTCCTTCATGTTTCTAATACGAATTTACGCTTTAAAGGCGGTATAACACAACCCATACTATTCGGTACTGACAAAGCTATCATCAAGGAAAGCTATGGATCTATTACGTTACAGGTCGCTATCTTTGTTGTGATAACACTGCATAGTTTTTATGCTTTCACGTTATGGTTCATGGGGAAACAACAACAAAGGGAGCTTTTTTACTTTGGATTCATGCTAGCTATTACTGCTGTTATTAGTTTAGTAGATGATGATATGGTTATTCAACTCCCGATTAATATCGAAATGTACCACCGAATATTAACGTTATTGATGTTAACACAAGGATATATGTTGCTTAAATTCATTGAGGCTTTCTTCCAGTTAAAGACCTCATTCATTAAGACAATGACTGTACTGTATCGTTTATTATGTATTGGATATCTAGTAGTTCCTTTTCACTATTACATCGAATTGGGTTTTATTTGGTATACGTTCCACTTTTTGTTATGTTTTTTTCTGTTTAAAGTTTCTATTATTCATGCGCAAAAAGGAAACGATAAAGCAATCTATATTTTACTGTTTATCACTAGCTATACGTCTAATTTTATTTGGAATGCTTTAGTTAATGCGGATTTAATTTATATTCCTTATTATCCTTTTGATTATATAATCTCTATCTTTGCTATTGCGATGCTTTTATTTACTCAGCATCGACAAGCCGTTCATCTCAATAAACAACAAACCATCGAATTACAGAAGGCGGATAAAATGAAGGATGACTTTCTTGCTAATACTTCACATGAATTAAGAAACCCGCTACATGGGATGATCAACATTGCACAGGTGGTTTTAACAGATGAATCGACGTCTATATCCGCGCAAAATAAAGAAAACTTAGAACTGCTTATCCAAGTTGGCCAACGTATGACCTATACTTTAAATGATATTCTAGATGTGACGAAATTAAAGGAACATACCATCAAGTTAAATAAAGAACCTATACAGTTACACGCAGTATGCTCAAGTGTGCTACATATGATTCACTTTATGACGGAAAGGAAGAACGTACAATTCAACTTACATATTCCATCTGACTTTCCAGCTGTTTATGCAGATGAACACCGCCTAATACAAATATTCATTAATTTATTGCATAACGCAATAAAGCATACTGATGAAGGAGCTATAACGATAGAAGCAACTTCCCACAATGGGATGGCGACCATTATTGTTCGAGATACAGGAATTGGAATAAAAGAAGAATTGCACGAAGAGATATTTCAACCGTATGGACAAGCAGACTCTAGCGTGACCTCAATAAGTGGTGGTATCGGATTGGGACTTAGTATATGTAAACAGCTAGTTCAATTGCACGATGGAAGCATCTCTTTACAATCATCAGTTGGGGAAGGATCTACCTTTTCTTTCACGCTTCCACTAGCGAAAGAAGATAACGTAAAAGCACCGAATGTTGTAGCAGCTAATCACTTGTCTAAATCTATAAGCTATGAACAACAAGCTTCATCAAAGAAGAAAGCAAATGTACTCATTGTAGATGATGATCCTGTCAATAATAAAGTACTACTTAATATACTATACAATGATTACAACGTGACAACGTCTACAAACGGTAACGATGCCTTACAATTAATTGAAAAGGAACGATTCGATTTAATTATTTCTGACGTGATGATGCCGCAAATGTCAGGTTATGAGGTTACGCAGCATATTCGGAAGACATACACGTTGTCCGAATTACCTATTATTCTATTAACAGCACGACACCAAATCGAAGACATTTCTACAGGATTTAGGTGCGGTGCAAATGATTATGTTTCTAAACCTGTTGACGCACTTGAATTAAAGGCTAGAGTATCTGCACATATTAATGTAAAACTAACTACAGAAGAACAATTACGTATGGAGGCAGCATGGTTACAAGCTCAAATCAGACCACACTTTCTATTTAATACACTAAACACTATTGTGTCGTTGAGTGAAATCGATTCATCTAGAATGATTGACTTACTACACCATTTCGCTACATACTTACGTAGAAGTTTCGACGTTGGGAATGCTACATCTACCATTCTATTAAGCAATGAAATGCAGCTAATCGATTCCTACATCTATATCGAAAAACAACGCTTCGGTAATCGGTTATCTGTTGAATGGAATATTGATGAGTATAGTAACATTTATATTCCTCCTCTTACCATTCAACCATTAGTGGAAAATGCGATCCGCCACGGTGTATTGCAACGTGCAGAAGGGGGTAAGGTGACACTAGAAATTACCAACCAACCATCTTCGGTTAAAATTGCTATCATCGATAATGGCGTTGGAATGGAGCCGTCGTTTGCTGAGCGTTTATTAAAAAGTTCGACAGCTAAACAAGGAATTGGCGTTTCCAATACACATAAACGACTAAAGAAAATGTACGGTAACGGTTTAACGATAGAAACTTTTCCAAATCAAGGGACGACTATTCATTTTTCTATACCGAAATAACTGCAAAACGCACTACTCTACCTTTGTGGTGCGTTTTGTAGATTTCTATCATTCGTCGATGTACACCAGTGAAGATACCACTTTTGTACTTCATCGCTCGGTGCTACATCTAGTTCTTCATGCAACACGTTTTCGAGTATTTGGTATTGCCGATGCACACTAACATGATCCTTTTCTGCAGCAAAGATTTTCATCAATGCGAAATACGCTTCTTCAACGAGCGGCGCATCTGCACAAATACGTGTATACCACTGCTTTGCTTCTTTTATCTTCCCTTGCTTAACGTAAAATGCAGCTATTTGCAAAGCAACTGCCAACCACTGTTGTTCGTACTTATATCGCTCTCCTTCTGTCCACAAATAATCATAGTCTTGTAAATATGCACCTGTATAAAGATTCATTGCTTCTTCATATTGATTAACTGTACTTTCAATCAGCTTAGGGAGCTCAGAAACTTTTTCTCTCCATTCATCAACATCTAACACAACATTTTCTGTATCTAATACATATCCTTCTAATGTGCTTTGTAACAGCATAAAATGATTCTTATACATACTAATATTTTTTCGAACATTATATACTGTGGTGTATAACAGTGCATTAGCTTTACCAAGTTCAATATCTGGCCAAAGCAGCTCTATCAATGTGGATTTTCTTACAAGTTGATTGCGATTAAACAGTAAATAAAGGAAGAGTTCCTGTGTTTTCTTTGTTCTCCATAAAATTATTTCACGCTCGCCTCCGTCTAATTCAAAAGAAAATGATCCTAAAACATTGATACGTAGTAATTCACTATTTGTAGCCATGTTATTATTCAATTTTAAGTTAGCTTTTTTCTTTAAACGTTCTACCGTTAATTTTAATCGATCGATTTTAATTGGCTTTAATAAATAATCTAGTGCATTTAGTTCATAAGCTTTAACTGCATAGCTATCATGGGCTGTAACAAAAACAATAGATAATTCGGGTTTTTCTTGAAGGATTTCTTTAGCTAATTGCATACCATCCTTACCAGGTAACGTAATATCTAAAAAAACCACATCTACTTCTTGTTGTACAATTACTTCCTTTGCAACAATTGCGTTATTACAAGTCTCAATAACTTCAATTGCACTTATTTTTTTAATAAGTGCTTTTAAATAGTCTAATGCTAGTTTCTCGTCATCAACAAGAATCGCTCTCATACTATACACACCTCTTATTACCCTTTTTGTTAAACAAGCGACATACTCAAAAAGTAATTACTCACGTCGGGTTCAAACATCAAATTTGTTATAACAAATAAACTACAAATACAAAAATATACTATAAAACTAAACATTTCCTTAACATTTGTAATAATTCATCAAAAAAGTAGTTCACGACCTATAACCTATAGGTGTGAACTACTTTTTTACTATATTGAATCTATTTCAGATAGCATGCGTGTCTTTTTCGAACAATACCGAATTCACTTGTTCAGATACTTTGCATGAACTTGATTCAAACATAAAATGCCTCTCTTGTGAAATTAGCTTATTCGACTCTTTCTCCGTGAATTAACAGCCGTTGATAATCATAGCGATAAGGGTGACAAGTAAATAATGTCGCTAAGTCCTTCCCCTCCTGGATTTCTAACGCTTCCGTCTCATATGGTTCAATTACTTTTTGATCATACACTTCATACGTTAATGTTTCGTCCATTGAATGGATGAAAAATTGATCTCCCGGTTGTAATTCATCAATATTTCGAAACATTTCTTTCGTCCCTAATCCTCGATGACCAGCTAGTACTGTATGGGTACTGTTCCCACCAATCGGGATAGATGAGCCTTCTATTTGTCCGATTCCCTTGTCCAATACCTCTTCCGTTGCTCCTAAATACACGGGAATCATTAACTCTAGTTTTGGTATTTCAATCGCTGAAAACATCCGCACATCTTCTATACCTAAACAATTTTTAAACCTTTCTAGTTTCTCATCCTTATTTACAAACGGATCATGAAAGCCTGACTCATCGTAATATATGTCTTTATTACAAGCATCTGCTTTACTCATCATCTCTTCAATATCATCTTCTGAATATGTCTCTAATTCAGTTTGAAATTGTTTCACTTGTTTGGACTGCATATAACCATTAAACCATTGTGCAAAATGAGGATAGATGACTATACCTAGTCCTAATATAAATACTAGTATTACTCCTGTATACTTTCTCATTATGACCAGCTCCTTTATTCACGATTACGCTTTCGGTATTTCACCATAAAAATGATAAGGATTGTGATGCTGATAATAACCAAAAGGATGGTCAAATACAAATGTTCAATTAACAAATCTTCTGCTTTATCACTTACTGTTTTATTAACAGAAGCCTCTTCGATTTCATATGGTACTCTTTCTCCTGTAACCAACATACGATGCGTATTAATCATATATGGATCACATGTTAACAACGTCACTTGATCTTTATTTTCCTCCATTTCGAGCCACTCCGTTTGATGTGGCTCTACTACGTCTATACCTTCCACTTCGTAAGCATATGTCTCCCCTAGCACTTGTACAAAAAATTGATCCCCTTTCTGTAACTCATTTAAATCTCGAAACATCTTCGCACTTGGCAAA
>NZ_AVPG01000031.1 GCF_000775615.1 Pontibacillus litoralis JSM 072002 | reverse complement strand
GAGTCAACCCCAAGTTACGGTGATGAACCAAAAAAATACAACATGTCTTCCTATCACATTTTTCAAAACTGGATATTTTGGAAAAGTGAAATGGTCAAAATGAGTGTTGATAAAATACCCGAAGACATCAAAGTTATTATTTTTCGTTCGTTTTTCTCTTCATTATTGTTTGAAGATTTTACAAGTTCCTGGGATACCGTACTCCATATAACAATAGACACCAAAGCTACTATAAGAATAATATTTGTAGACACATTTGATCTCCCTTCATAAGATGCTTTATGTAAATTTTAGCATACACTCTTCCTCCAAAGACGCGATGAATTATTTTTTATCATAAGAACGTTTCTTTTTGTGTAAACTTATTGTATAATAAGAACACATGTTCGTTTGAACAGGAGGGTAGAACATGCGCTATCTCCGTGAAGAAGACCGAGAACTCGCATCTCGTTTCTTATTTTTATCTATGGCACTCGTTGTTATTTCCAAAGACATTTACACCATTGAACAAGGACCATATAAAATCAAAGAACCTTATTTAGAACTCCTTCATAAGATGGAGCATAAAGGAAAAATAGAACGAAAAAACTTAAAACAGATCATGCAACAAAAGAAAGTAAACGTTCTCTTATTAAATAAAAACGAATCATTTACTTCTTACTTATTTACAGCCAATAGATATGAAGAAAAACGCAATTACTTCAATCCAGCCATCCGTAAAAAAGTAGAAATCATTATGCATGAACTGATGCAGAAAGCTTTGCAATCTGAACATGGAAAGCTTAATACTAATGGTGGACAGAAAAGAGAGGCGATAAACTAATGCCTCTCATTCTATCCATATACAAAGCGATTGTCACCATTACATTCTTCCAAACAAAGGATTCACTCACAAATATATCCCCTAATTGTTTACAATACATAATCCGCTGGATATTTCTCTACATCTACAATATCTAAACCTATAAAGCCTGTATAATCTTCTTTCGAAAAACAAAAGTCTAGTCCATTAAATGAATATTTACTAAGCACCTCTTTATTGGCAATTCTAAAGGAATACCCATTAGAAGTCTCTTTGAAGATTTCTTTTTCACCTTTCGCACCTTTTAACCTGAGTGCCTCTTCTTCAAACACTTCTATTCCTACGATTTTTTGCTTCCTATCGATATCTAAATTCAAGAATGCATTTACTTCCAATTCCTCTGTTTCTTCGATTTCATAATGATAGTTTTTGTTAAAGATATTAATATATCCAATTTCTATTTCTTCATCAAATTCAATTCTGTTATGCAATCGTTTCTCCTCACCTTTTCCAATATTCGTCTCATTCTATTCAATAAGTGCATTATGAATGAACAGACAAAAAGGACTCTGCAACCTGCTCACGAGAGATTTGTTTAGGTATAGTTTGAAGACGTTCATCTAGTTTGTAACGAAATTGAGCAGTACGTTGAACTTGATTCCAAATTGATCCTTTAGATACAGAGACTTCTATACTATATTTGTCTTTAAAAACAATGGTCGTATTTGAGTCCCCTTTACACTTCCTAATGTGGTCAATATGGGAATGGGCAATCCAAGAACAATTCTTTTTTTGCGGAGAGATGGTAGGAAAGAAATACATGCCATTAACCGGATCTACCGCAATTGGTGGTTTGTGCGTAATGCCGCTGACCTCTTTCGTTCCGTCAATCCTGCCCCTTAAGCTAGACCCAAAGAACTTGCAAGCTTGATCCATTAATTTAATAGGTGGGGAATCTACATAAAACTTCTCCCCATCCTCTATAACAAGCGAGACAATATACCCATCTTGCTCTACTGCAATTAATGCACACGTATAAGGTGAAACTTCAAAATCAGAACTTTTTCTCCATTCTTTCATTCGAAACATCCTTTCTCTCGTTTAGTTACATGATTAACTTACCATAAAAGAATCACTTTTTGGGCAAAACCTGTAAAAAATGCAGTTTTTTCATTTCTGCAAAAAGAAGGGTGACCATAGAGCGCAAAAGATTTCCCCCAAAACAGCACCAATATTTGATAAACTTAGAATAAGTAAATATTTTCTTACTATTGTTCTTCTATTGCAGATTGGTAGTCTTTCACATGCATAATAAATCCACCATCATTCATTCCGAAGTCAGGATTCAACATCGTATTCGTGTGTAATTCTAAATTTAATTCTTCATCATTCATACTAGTACCTCCTAACATGCTTTTTACTATAATGTGCGAATACTTTGTCATTTAAACACGTATCATTTATTTCATCACCAACAAATAAAAGGGGGCTCAACCATGTGGGGAAAATGGAAGCGCAAACAACAAAGGAAAAAAGAAGAAAACAAAGAAAGGCACGTATTAAATCAACGCAATGTCTCCTTATTAGAATTAAGGCAAGCCATTTATCGATATATGAATAATCTTCCTGATGGTATTGAATTACAAACAATTATTAACGAGGATAACACGATTGATTATGAACTACTCTCTCCTTACTTAGGGGCTATTCCAATCGAAACCTACTACATGTCAAAAGAAACATATGAAGTATTTGAAGAGCATGACTATCATCTTGTGTTAGATATAGACCGCATTCAGCAAGCAGTAGATAAATACATGAAGCAAATGAGTGAACTACCTGTGATAGAAGGCGATCCTTTTAATAAAGTGAATTTCTATAAACTGGAGAAAGCAGGTTTATTAAAGGAGCGTCCTGATCGTGTATTTTACATGACAGAGGACGAATATATGATTACACATAGACAACCAGAACGTAAATAATGATTATTTACGTTCTAATTTTGTATAAAAAAAGACCAACGCTACGAGAGCGCTGGTCAAAAAAGAGACGACTGGTTAACTTTTGAGTGAGGGAATTACTCATGAATAAGTATTTTCATTAGGAAAAGACTTATTCTGCACAGCATTTAAGCCTTCAAGCAGAAATACTGTTAGACGATTAAGAAACGAATGGGAAATGCTTTCATAATTAAAGTCACTGACCACTCAGGCTCTTAATCATGTCTTAAGTTTATTGTAATATAATCTCCCCTAAAAGTAACCGAAAATGAATTGCGGTATCACGCAAACCCTTGCGTGATTGTAACTTAATGTAAATGCTGATATGGTAGGCTTTCACTAAATTGGCACTGTATATTAGCATAAAGCCACCTATACCCTCCCCTCTATTCGAATTATTTCAATATAGTAATTTATCCTTATTATTCACTCTTCTCTCTTTGGATTTGTTCAATATACTCAATCCGCTCCGCAATCGGGGGATGAGTATAACGAGTCCATTTAATCCACCACGCAGGATCCATATCACTTTGAGACGCCTTTGCTAATGATTCATATGATTCAATGGCAGCATTAAGGTTCTCAGTATGTTGTATTGCGTATCGATCTGCTTCTATTTCCATCTCCCTAGATACATATAGCGCCATCGGTCGAACAGTAAACATGAGCATCGATGCAAGTAAAAGTAAGATTGGCAATGCCCTTAATTCTATCCATGACTTTAATCGGAATCGCCTTGTTGCCAATCGAAATACAACAGGATAAAACTTAGCAATAAGATATAAAATGACCATACTCAAAAGCAAATATCCAACAATCCCCCAATGAATGTGATCCATGACATAATGACCTATTTCATGGGCAACAATGAACAATATTTCTTCCGACTCCATTTGTTCCAACATTGTATCCCAAAGTACAATCCGGTGATGGGGACCAATTCCTGTTACATAGGCATTGAATGTCGTTGTCTTTTCACTCATTTCTACTTCGTATAAATCTGCTTGAGAAATACCAGCTCCTTTAGCTAGTTCCACAATGGCAGTACTTACATCATTTTCTCTCAATGGGGTTACCTCATCAAATAGAGGATCAATCCAAATTGGTTGAACATATAAAACGAATAATGCAAACGGTAGCAACCATAGCCAAACACCAATCCACCAATGCTTTTGGAATTTTTGCATACAAAAGCGTGTAATTGTAAGAAGAAAGGTGATGAGCACAACATACGATATACTTTGCATCGACCAATCTAATAACCAATCAGCAAGTGACTGATGTCGCACATTTGCCCATTTAGAAAGTTGAAAGCGCAATAATTGTAGAGGAAGTTTACATAATTGATACAAAGCGGTGAAACTTAGACCGAACGCAATTGAACGCTGCCATTCTTTAAGGAAACGCCGCTCGATGCGATGAATTACTGTATGGAAATATGAACTATTCCACACCATCCATAGAAAGAACCAAGTAAATGTCACACTTGTGAAATAAGAAGCATGTCCATATGCCGCATATTTCGTATCCCCTAGTGTATTCAATGAGTACATACAATGAAAATATCCCCACACTAACGTGAGAAATAAACTATATAGTAGTAGCATTCTTTTCATCCTTTTCATCCTTTTCACTCCTTTCTTCAGGAATCTCCTATTATTGTCATTAGTTGTTCAACATTTATAAGCTAATTTCCACCTCATTTGCTGTATTATAAACATAGTAATTGATTCATTTACACATGGAAGGAGGAGCACAGTCATGCGAAAGAAATGGTATATCGTCTTTATCTCTCTTTTAATTATCGGTATTGGACTAGGTATAGCTTATGTTGAATTTTGGCGTGATGCAGGGGTAAAGTTACCTACCGATGTTGAGATGACTACAGCATATGGAGAAGCATATGACTTAACAGAAATGGATGAGAAAGTTCGTATTGTTGAGTTTATGTATACGAAATGCCCTGATGTTTGTCCCCTTACAACCCAGCGAATGATGCATTTAAAAGATCAGTTCCAAAAAGCAGGTGTATATGGCGACAAAGTGGAATTCCTATCGATTACGATTGATCCGGAAAATGATACAGAAAAAGTGTTGCAAAATTATATGAAAGTTTATGAAACGGAAAATGATGAGAATTGGACCTTTTTACGTGGCTCTGTTGAAGACACAAAGAAATTAGCTGATCCATTTCGCTTTCTATTCAAAGACAATGGTACTGATTATCTTGTCCATACTTCCTACACGTATTTAATTGATGAAGACAATTATTTAGTAGCCAAATACCCTATGGGAGAAGGTTTTGAGAAAGATCGTGTGTACAACGACGTGATGAAATTAGTCAATTAACCTCCCATTTATTTATAATATGCAAAAAAAATGCTAGGATATCCTAGCATTTTCGTCTATGATTGAACTATTTTTTCGCGTAAATTTCTTCTTAGTATTTTACCAGTAGTATTCTTTGGTAGCTCGTCAATCAAATGAATCGAACTTGGGACCTTATATTTAGCTAAACGTTCACGGGAATAGGCTAGCAATTCTTCTTCAAACGCACCATCCTCTTTTAGTACGACAAAAGCTTGAACCGCTTCTCCTACATTTGGATCGGGAACTCCGATAACAGCAACTTCTGTTACGTTTGGATGGCGATAAAGCACCTCTTCTACTTCTCGTGGATAAACATTATACCCCCCTACCAAAATCATGTCTTTCTTCCGGTCAACGATATAAAAATACCCCTCTTCATCCATACGCGCCATATCTCCTGTATACAACCAGCCATCCCGTAAAGCATGCTCAGTTTCCTCAGGCATTTTGTAATAACCTTTCATGACGTTAGGTCCCCGTACAATTAATTCACCAACCTGTCCAACTTCTACCTCTTCTCCAAATTCATCAACCACCTTATTCTCCACGTTCACAATGTTTTGCCCAATTGAACCTGGCTTACGTGGTTTGTCCAGCGGATTAAAACATGTCACTGGAGAAGCTTCAGATAATCCGAAACCTTCTGACACTATGCAATCAAAAGTAGCTTCAAATTGTTGCAATAACGCAACAGGCATAGAAGCTCCACCTGAAATACAAAGTCGTAAACTACGCAAATCTTCTTTATGTAGCTCTCCGGCCTGAAGCAAATAATTATACATCGTTGGCACACCCGCAAATACAGTTGCTTGCCATTTTATCGCTAAACGGAATACTTCAGCTGGTGAAAATTTTGGCACAATGATAACCGTACCTCCGTTCATGAGAGGTGCATTTAATGATACAGTCAAACAAAAAACGTGGAACATCGGCAAAGCAGCAATTACTTTATCACTCGTTTGAATTCCTAAGTAATCAGCTGAATCCTTGGCATTAGAATACAAATTACGGTGTGTAAGCATCGCACCCTTTGGATTCCCAGTCGTCCCAGACGTGTACAAAATAACCGCAACATCATCGTCATCTATTATAGGGAACTGTTCCTGGAGAGAGCCCGTCTCCACCACATCTGTAAACGCTATCATTTTGTTTTGCAATGCACTCTTTCTTGCAACATCACTCGTTTCCGCTACAATATAATGCTCCATCATTGGCAAATAAGCATCGATCTTCTCGAATTTTTCGATAAACAAATCCATCGTAATGACCGCTTTTACATCTCCATTCATCAAAATGTATGTCAATTCATCAGGTGTATATAATGGATTAATAGGAATAACAGTTAATCCTGAACGCAAAGCACCATACATCCCAATCACAAAATGCGGACTATTCCCCAACATAAGTGCTACATGATCCCCTTCTTGGAGCCCTATCTTTCGCAAACCAGAAGCAAATCTCGTCACCGCGCCATCCAATTGCTGATACGTCGTTTCTTGATCTTGAAAAATGTAAGCCGTCTTTGCTGCAAAATCTCGTGCTGTGATCGACAATTGATCACTAATATTCATAAACACCCTCCCGAAAATGAATGAATAATCATTCAATATTGAATTTTCAAATTAATTATAGAATAAAACGTCCCTTTTGGCAAGTATTGGTGACTGTTCCTGACAGATTTGAAGCAAAAACTTATAGGGGCGTCTTATTTAGGTCCCGTTTTTCACGCATAATTCCCAGATTCCGAGCCTTCCATTCCACTAACTCTAAGCGCATGTGGACCTTCCGTACTCAAAATCACTACATCCGAAAAAAAGCTACATCGTCTTCTAGAACGATGTAGCTTTCTCTGATAGATTTAATTAATTAACGATTGCAATGGCGCTGGTATGCGGCCGCCGCGATTGACAAAAGCAGAAGAGCTGAATTCGTTCACGCCCATCACTGGTGCTCTTCCTAGCAAACCTCCAAACTCGACCATCTCACCTTCCTCTTTATTAGGGACTGGAATGACTCGGACGGCAGTTGTTTTTTTATTAATCATACCGATTGCCGCTTCGTCTGCAATAATACCTGATAACGTGCTGGCTGAAGCTTTTCCTGTTAACGCAATCATATCTAGACCTACGGAACAGACGCACGTCATTGCTTCTAATTTGGACAAGGAAAGAGATCCGTCCTGGACGCCACGAATCATACCGTTATCTTCACTGACTGGAATAAATGCGCCACTTAAGCCGCCTACATAAGAGCTTGCCATCGCCCCTCCCTTTTTTACGGCGTCATTCATTAAAGCTAGTGCCGCTATCGTTCCATGTGTTCCTACACGTTCTAAACCGATTTCTTCAAGAATTTGAGCAACGCTATCATTTAGCGCATTCGTTGGTGCAAGTGATAGATCTAATATGCCGAATGGAATATGAAGCTTATCGGCAACTGTACGGCCAATTAGTTCACCAGCGCGCGTAATCTTAAATACGGTCTTCTTAATTACTTGCGACACTTCGCCTAAATCAGCTTCTGGGTGTCTTTTTAACGCATGGAGCACAACGCCTGGTCCACTAACTCCAACATTTAACACTGCCTCTCCTTCACCAGATCCGTGAAAAGCCCCAGCCATAAATGGGTTATCTTCTACTGGATTTGCAAACACGACAAGCTTTGCACAGGCAAGACCGTCTTGATCTTTTGTACGCTCTGCAGCATCTTTTATAATTATTCCCATTTGTTTGACAACATCCATATTAATCCCCGCTCGAGTTGTGCCTACGGAAACAGAAGCACAGACCCGTTCCGTAACTGCCAGGGCTTCTGCTAATGAATCTAACAGTATTTGATCACCTTTTGTTACCCCTTTATGTACGAGAGCGGAATACCCACCGATGAAATCAACACCGATGTCTTTTGCTGCTCGATCTAACGTTTTCGCTACTTCTATCGCATCTTCTCGCGTTGCATTCCCAAGAATTTCTGCAATTGGTGTAACGGCTATACGCTTATTAATAATTGGTACACCGTATTCTTTTTCAACTTGCTCTGCATACGGCTTCAAATTACGGCCGTAGAAAACAATTTTGTCGTACACCTTTTGTTTCATTATTTGTATGTCGCTATCGGCACAATCCTTAAGATTAATACCAATCGTTACTGTACGAATATCTAAGTGCTCCATCTGTACCATTCGTATCGTTTCTGTCATTTCATTTAATCCGATTCTCATAGTAACTCCCCCTATACTCGATGCATTGCTTGAAATACTTCTTCTAATTGTAAGTCGATTTGAACGCCAATTTCTTCTCCAAGCTCATGTAGTATGTGGCGTGTTTCTTCAAGATGTTGAGCAGAAGTTACATCAATGACCATCATCATCGTAAAGAAGTCCTCCACAATGGTTTGGCTTATATCTAATACATTTAATTGATGTTCAGCTAGTACGTTTGTTACTTTTGCAATAATACCAACTTGATCTTTTCCTATAACACTTACTACTGCGCGTCGTTTCTCCATTTCCTGTCACCTCTATAATAGAATAAAAAAAAGATCGGACTCTCATCCAATCTCTGTAAACAGCATCATCTAAACAAAAGCACACAAATAGCTCTCTAGATGATTCTGTCCATTTGCCTGAGATTGTGAACCCTTCGGCGCCGCACTATGTGCGATCTCTCCAGAATATGCTCCTGTTATAGTGTTACCCATAACATTCATCGCTTATTATTTTGTTGTCCATATGACGATAAACGTATCATAACAAGGTTTATTTCTTTAGTCAACTAAACGATTCTTCGCAACTCATGAATCGTCACTTCACTTCGTACCATAAATCGGAAGTTCAAATGAGATTGCCCAATCCCTTTAGATATATAAAAAGGACCATGCTTTCCATAATGCTTCCCTTTATATATACCATTACGAGGAATCTGTCCCATATAGACGAAATGAAAAAAATAAGGAATATTTACTTGTTTACCGTGTAAATGACCAGCAACAAGCATCGAATAATTGTGCTGTAATTCCTGAATAATATTCGGATCATGCGTCAATACGACGACATCCTTTTGCTTTTTATTTGCAAAAGAAAAACTCATTTCCATATTGTGATGACCACGTCCATAATCATCAATACCAACAATCACAACATCTTCTTTCTCCACCCACTCATTTTTCATTAATCGAATGTTATAACGATTTAACAACCGTTCAAGCGTCCCAACATCCGTTAAATGCCGATCGTGGTTGCCTAATACGGCATAGCTTTCCACCCCATCTGTTTCAATCATGGATAAAAAGCGTTCTAACTTAGGCAGTTCCTTCTCCGTGCGATCAATAAAATCCCCCGTTAAGAAAATATAATCCGGCTGTTCTTCCTCGATAACACGTCTTATTTTGTTCAGCGACACGCGCATATTGCGAATATGAAGATCACTAATTTGTAGAATTTTCTTATTTACTTCACTATCCCACTCTACTCGTTCCACTTTCAACCATCTCGTTGGAAAAACGAAGAATAGTTCCCATCCTATCCATATCATAATACCAATTACGAATGCAACAACAACCATGCCATCCCCCACTTTTGCATAGAAAAAAGGCGAAACCGTGTAGATTCCGCCTGATGTATTAATAAATTAATGATAAAAAGTCTTCGCGAGAAATACGTCCCAAGTAATGAGAGATATCTAAATCTTGAATCGCCTCATCAATAGAAGCACGTTCATACCGCGTGCCGATTAACCGTTTCTCAATTTCACTAACTTCACCTACACCAAAGAAATCACCGTAAATCTTCGCGTTTTCGATCAGGCCTTTTTTCACGTCAAGGCGGACATCGACCGTTCCACCTTCAAAACGATGAGAATGTTGAATGTTAGCAGCTGGTGATTTACCATAGTTCCATTCCCACTTTTGGTAACGTTCTTCGGATAACGCATGGATATGCTTCCAATCTTCTTCCGTTAATGTATACCTAGGTACTTCCTCTATAGATTGCACATCAAATATGTAGCGTAAAATCATCGCTTTAAATTGTTCCATTGTCATCTGTTGTTCCATTAAATCAGACACGTTCGCTACACGACTGCGAATGGACTTAATTCCTTTGGAGCGAATTTTTTCTGATTTCACGCGTAAAGACTGAACAACGTTCTCAATTTCTGAATCGAACATTAACGTTCCATGACTAAACATGCGCCCTTTTGTAGAGAACTGTGCGTTTCCAGAAATTTTGCGACCGTCTTCTAATTGAATATCGTTACGTCCGGATAATTCTGCCTTTACACCAATTTGTTGTAATGCATCGGTAACAGGTTTCGTAAATTTAGCAAAATCATGAAAACTATTACCATCATCTTTCGTTAAGAAACTAAAGTTTAAGTTACCAAGGTCATGGTACACCGCTCCTCCACCAGAAAGGCGTCGAACAACATGAATACCATTTTCTTCAACGTAGTCTGTATTAATTTCTTCTATTGTGTTCTGGTTCTTCCCAATAATAATAGAAGGTTCATTAATATAAAAAAGCAAATAAGATGTTTCATTATCAATATCTAAATGTTTTAACACATATTCCTCAATTGCTAAGTTTATGCGAGGATCATTAATACCCTCGTTATCAATAAATAACAGCACAGGTTATTCCTCCTTATTCCATTACTATCTCTATTTTAATCGAAAATCGTTCTCACTGCAATTGGAGTAGGATTACGCTTCCCACGATAACCCTTCATGAGCTAACGTTACTTTACCAGCAAAAATACGCTCCGCTTCCATTTTTAATTGGTCATGGTTCCCAAAATGAGGTAAGTGGCTTAACCACAATTGCTTCACATGAGCAGAAGTTGCAATATGTGCACTCTCTGTACTCGTCATATGTCCTGGTCCAGAACCATCCATACCATCATAGAAATTACTGTCGGTAATAAGTAAGTCAGCATCTTCACTAAAGGAGATATACTCTTCTCGATAACTCGTATCAGCAGTATATACAACCGTAGCATCTCCATCAGAAATACGCATCGCATAACACGGAGCAGGATGTATCGTTTTCAAAAATTGAATGATAAAAGGACCTACCTGTAATCCTTGCTCGGGATCATATGCCCGAGCTTCCGTATCCTCATGCCCTAATGATCGAAATCCTGCCATATCTTCTTTATGTCCATAAATCGGTAATATCTTATTCGTTTCTCTTACTATATTTTGAACCTTGACCGCATACTGCAACACCCCAATATCCGCAATATGATCAAAATGATAGTGAGATAAGATAACAGCATCTAAATCCATCACATCCGTATGCGTTTGCAGCTTTGACAATGCACCACTTCCACAGTCAACAAGCAAGTTGAATCCTTTGGAAGAGATAAGATAACTGGACGTAGCTCCATTTGCTGCTGGAAACCCTCCCCAGAACCCATTAACTGTTACTTTCATCGACAAGACCCCTTTCGATACTTTCTTACGATATATCTTCTACTAGCTTACATCACATTACAACGACAAACCAGTTTTCAGAAAAGATAAAAAAGTACAGGTTGTTCTAAAACAAAGGGTTGATTTTTTAACTCTGTTATAATACAATAAAACCACCAACAAATTGGAGGGGATTTATACCATGATGATGAATGTAATGGAATTCTTTAAAAGCCTACCAAAGAAGAAATGTACGAAGTGTAACAACGCCATTCAAGAGCAAGCAGACTGCTACGGCAACATTTGTGAAGAGTGCGACCATCCAGCGAGATAAGTAAAAAACGAGTTCTGTACTGATACAGAACTCGTTTTTTTTTACATTGGTACTGTTATTCGTTTGTTGGTGGAATCTCTTTTCAAAAGTGTATGCGCAAATTGATATGATTCTCGCTTATTACGCAATGGTTGTTCTATAGAGCGAATTAATTGTTCTATACTTTTCTCTGCCATTTCTACAATAGGTACTTCTATGGTCGTAATAGCAGGGTTCATTAATCTCGAAATAGTATCATTATGAAAGCCAACCACTGCCAAATCTTCTGGAACACGTATCCCTTGCTTCATTG
Source organism: Pontibacillus litoralis JSM 072002 (assembly GCF_000775615.1). Classification (GTDB taxonomy): domain Bacteria; phylum Bacillota; class Bacilli; order Bacillales; family BH030062; genus Pontibacillus; species Pontibacillus litoralis. The sequence continues at coordinate 15,319 of NZ_AVPG01000031.1, read as the reverse complement.
CTGCATAAACAATCCCTGCAGCAACCTCATCACATCCAGCAAAAATACCATCAATACGATTATTCATGTGCACAACCTTGCCTAAAATAGTTTGTCCACTCTCTACATCAACTGCTTCATGAAAAATAGGATCATCCATAGAAGGAATATGATGTTCTTGAAGTGCTTTCATATAACCTGTATATCTCGCTTGTACGAGGTTACTATTCTCTTCTCCTGATATAAATGCCAGCCTTCTGCATCCTTGCTCAATTAAGTGTACCGTAGCATCATAAGCTGCCTGCTGTTGATCAATGCCCACTATCACTGTATTTGCTTCCTCTATGCTTTCATTACAAATAACAATTGGACCAGCGTGTATATATTCTTCCACTTTTGTCCACTCATTTTGAATGGCTACCATCACTAATCCATCAACTTGTTTTTTCCTCAATAACTCTAAATAATGCAGCTCCTTTTGAGCGCAATGATACGTTTGACAAATAATAACTTGGTATCCCCACCACGAGGCCTTTTTTTCCATTACCTCGACCAGTTTACTATAGAAAGGATTCGTAATACGAGGTAACACAATGGCAATCGTTTCGGTTTTCTGATTACGTAACCGTCTGGCTGAAGAGTTTGGAACATAGCCAAGCTCCTGCATAGCATGAAATACCCGCTCTCTTTTTTCATCACATACATAAGGCTGATTATTGATTACCCTTGATACGGTTGTTCTTGATAATCCGGCATACTTTGCAACATCTTCAATCGTTGCCACTTCCAACTCCTCCTGCTACATATGAAATTAAATGAGTACCCCTATGGTAATAGGAGCGCATCTATTCGTAATTATATATAACAAATATGAAACCGTTTCCAATTAATTTTAACAAGAAAGGAATAAACTTCACAAGGCTTTTATCAATAATTTGAATATAAGCTCTATTTTTAAACGAGACAGCATGAAACGTTTAAGAATACATATAAATAAAAATACCTATATTTTTATGATTGACAAACGCATTAATTCGTTGTATCTTTAGAAAACCAAGTAAATTCATAGGAATTATATTATTTTAAAATTAAAGGGGGCTTATTCATTGTTTTATGTGAATATCGCAATTTTACTTATAAGTATATTACTATTAATTAAAATGCAACAAAAACACGTTTCCTTTAGTAAGCGTGTTTTCACTGGGTTAGGTCTCGGAATAGCCATTGGAGTATACATGCAACTAGCGTTTGGAGCGGAATCCGAAGTCGTCGCAACAACAACGGAATGGTATAGCATTGTTGGAAGCGGTTATGTTCGCTTACTCATGATGATCGTTATTCCACTTGTAATGGTATCCATTATCCAGTCGATTATTAATTTAGAGAAATCTCAAGAGTTAGGAAGAATGTCTGGATGGATTATTGGAATTTTAGTTACTACTGCAATGGTAGCAGCTTTAGTTGGTGTTGGTACATCGCTTGCATTCGACTTAAACGCAGATGAAATTGAAGCAGGCCAGGCAGAACAAGATCGTGGCGCGTATTTAGAAGAAAGACTTGGGGACGTAGAACAAATGAGCACTCCTCAACGCATTCTAGAATTTATCCCTACGAACCCGTTCCAAGATATGACAGGTGACCGCGCGACTTCTACAATCGCAGTCGTCATCTTCTCTGCTTTCGTCGGAATTGCTGTGCTAGGAGTTAGAAGGAAGAAACCAGAAGAAGCAGCTATCTTCACAAAAGGAATCAACGCTGTCTATGCTGTTGTTATGCGCATTGTTACCCTTGTACTCCGCTTAACGCCGTTCGGTATTCTTGCATTAATGGCCAATACTGTCGCGAAAACGAATGTAGCCGGCATTATGGAGCTAGGTAAATTTGTCGTAGCTTCCTATGTTGCACTTGGTATCATGTTCTTAATTCACTTATTGATTATCACGTTTGCAGGTTTAAACCCGCTTACATTCTTGAAAAAAGTAGCACCTGTCTTAACATTTGCATTTACATCACGTTCTAGTGCAGGTGCAATTCCATTAAACATTTCCGCTCAGAAAAACAGTCTCGGAGTCGACGAAGGAGTTGCAAACATGTCTGCTTCCTTTGGTGCAACCATCGGCCAAAATGGTTGCGCTGGAATTTACCCTGCTATGTTAGCAGTTATGATTGCTCCGACCATTGGCATAGACCCGTTAAGCCCAGGCTTTATCGTGCAACTAATGCTCATTATAGGAATTAGCTCCTTTGGTGTAGCAGGAGTTGGAGGCGGTGCAACATTTGCAGCCTTGATCGTCTTATCATCCATGAACATGCCTGTTGCACTAGCAGGGCTACTCATTTCCGTCGAACCACTGATTGATATGGGACGTACCGCACTAAATGTTAACGGCTCAATGGTATCAGGTACGATCACATCGAAAATCATGAAGAAGCTCGACTACCAAACATACAATAATCGTAACGCCGTCGAAAAAGATATTACTTTATAAATATCAGGACCTATTGTTTTTTACAATGGGTCTTTTTTACACTATACGAACGATGTTACTTTATATTAAAATAAACTAGAACAAAAAGTATTAGGGGGAAAGTTTTATGACAGAAACATTTGTAACAGCAATTAACTGCAAAGATGGTAGAGCCCAGCTCCCAGTAATTTATTGGATGCAAGAAAGATTCTCTGCACAATATGTTGATATGATTACAGAGCCTGGTCCAACCAATCATATCTTAAACGCTACAGAACAACAAATCGAAACACTCAAAGCTAAAATAAACATTTCCCATAATATTCACGGTTCCAAAGCCATCGCTATTGTTGCCCACAATGAATGCGCTGGCAATCCTATTTCAAAAGAAGAACAGAAACAACAAGTAAGCCAGTGCGTAGACATCGTAAACTCTTGGGGTTACGATATGAAAGTTATCGGCCTATTTGTTAATGAAAACTGGGAAGTAGAATTGATTGAAGAATAATAATGAAGCTGGACAAAGATACACTCCTCTGTCCAGCTTTCTTTTGATTTAACGTTTTTGTCCTTGTCAATCCCGAACATAATCTCGCTGTTTACAAACTTCTTATTCACTCCCTCTATAACGGAAGTGTCTTTCTAGTCTTTATTCACCCTTTTGGTACACTAGTCGATTCTCTCACGACTAATTCTGGTGGGATGACGATTTCTTTTTTTATTGGTTGTTCTGTATTGATTATCTCCATTAGTAAATCGACAGCTTGGCTGGCTAATTGGTCCGAGGACTGGCTCACTGTTGTTAGCGCTGGGTAGTAATCCGCAGCTTCATCAATATTATCAAAACCGATAATAGATAACTCGTTCGGAATAGATACATTGTATTGTCCGGCAACATTGACCAATTTAAGTGCAAGTGCATCAGTTGCGCAAAATATAGCCGTTGGTGGCTGTTTACAAGCAAGTATACCTTCCATAAATTCCGCAATATCTTCACGTCCAGTTACTTCTGGCTGCACATATAAAGAGTTCACTTGAAGGTTTCTTTTTTTCATATACTTACAAAAGTAGTCATATCTCATTTGCACACCAGGTAACGCATTGCCTATATATCCAATATGCTCATGGCCTAGCTGTATGAAATGATCAATTGCTTGTTGGACCCCATTTACATCATCTGTATGTACGACTGGCTTTAAGGAACAAGAACTTTCTCCCGTAATGGATACAAAAGGTGTTTGTTGGTGTTTCAGTCGTTGAATAAAGGCATCTTCTTCCGATAAATTATCGAGAATAATGAGACCATCGAACCAATGATTCACCATCAATTTTAACTGTTGGTGGGCTGTTTCACTTTTATAATCGGTATTCGCTAGAAAGAGCTCTACGCCGTTGTGATGGGCATAATGCTGGACAGCTTTTACTACTTTCACAAGAAATGGATCACTTATATCTCGAACGATTGCACCAATCACACCGGTACGCTTCGTCCTTAAAGATGCTGCAAATGGGTTCAGTTGATATCCTAACTCATTCGCAACTGTTAACACACGATCTGTTGTTTTTTGACTAATTTTAATTTTGCCGTCTCGGTTATTTAATATCCTTGAAACGGTGGCTACTGACACGTTCGCTTTCTTAGCTACGTCTGTAATAGTCACTTTTTTATTTGTTGGCACTTAGCATTTACTCCCATATTGTCAATTTTGTCTCATATATCTTTGAATATATCAAACAAAACTAAGAGAATCAACGAATTGGTAACCATGCCAGTACGTCTTGAATCTTCTTATCCCAGTAGTCCCAATCATGTGTACCTTGCTCTTCCTCGTAAGTGAAATCAAGATTAGTCTGCTCACAAGCTTTTCGAAACGCTATATTATCCTCGTAAAGAAAATCTTCAGTTCCACAGCATTGATAGATTTTCGGTTTGGGTCCATTCATTTGATCCACTTGTTCGATTAACCAAAATAAATCATTGTCTGTATTTCGAGCATCTTCGTCTCCAAAAATTAAATCGTAATCATCTAGTGATACTTCCGGTACATTGGCAATATTTACGATATCGGTTACACCAGATAAACTTGCAACAGCGGCAAATTGGGTGGGCTTTCTTAGCGCCCATTTTAAAGCGCCATATCCTCCCATAGACAACCCAGCTACAAAATTATCTTCCCTTTTAGCAGACAACGGAAAAAACGAACGTGCTACTCTTGGTAATTCCTCATGTAAAAATGTCCAGTACTGATTTCCATATGCCATATTCGTATAAAAACTACGATGAACCTGTGGCATTACTACCGCTATTCCTAATGTAGATACGTAACGTTCTATAGAGGTTCGTCGCGTCCAAATACTGTCATCATCGGATAAACCATGCAATAAGTACAACGTCTGGTGTCGTTCTTGCTTGCTCACACTTTCTGTTCCCATTTGACCAGCAGTCTGTTCTGGCAATATGACCGTCATAGATGTCGTCAACTTAAGTACCTCTGAAAAAAAACGACACTGAATAAACGCCATAGTACTCTCCCCTTTATCAACCTTTTTTGTAAGCGTTCAAAAATTCTATTGCATTCTTTCTAGATTCAGATTAACATAAAAAACAGATTATGCAAACGTTTAACGTAAATCGTTAAACTCAAAAAGCACGCCTGTCCCTAGTCATATTAAAGCGTTTGAAACACTAGCGGAAGTGGCGTCTCTATTCTACACATCAAGGAGGAAAACAACATGGGGGTTACTAATGAAAAACAAGTCCAAGCATCAGCAGCGAAAAAATCGCTCTTCTTCGCCATTCTTATATCATGCGCCGCTGCATTTGGAGGGTATTTATACGGATATGATTCAGCCGTTATTTCTGGAGCGATTGGACCAATTGAGCAATACTTCAACTTAAATCCAGGCATGGTAGGCTTCGTTGTTTCTAGTTTATTAATTGGTGGAGCAACTGGTATTCTATTATCCGGATTTTTAAGTGATGCACTTGGCATTAAAAAAGTACTTAGCATTTCCGCTATTTTATTTGCGGTTTCATCTATTTTTCAAGCGTTAGCAACTAGTGTGACTATCTTAGTCATTGCTCGTATGATTGGAGGGATTGGAATTGGGATGGCAAGTGTGCTTTCTGTCACATACATTTCAGAAACAGCACCTCCGAACATCCGTGGAAGACTTGGATCCATTTATCAGCTAGCAGTAGCGATTGGAATTGTATCCGTTTATTTCTTAAATGCAGAAATTCTATCATTAGGAGGAGAGGCGTGGCAGCTTGAGATTGGCTGGCGATATATTCTAGGTGTGGCAGGAATTCCAGCACTGGTTTATTTATTAATTCTCATTCCAATTCCCGAAAGTCCACGCTGGTTAATGAAATCAGGCAAGGTTCATCAAGCTTATGAAGTGTTAACAAAAATTAACGGTAAACAAATTGCAGACAAGGAAGCAGACAACATTCAAAAATCATTAACAGAGCATCAAGGTGGATCATTAGCTGATCTATTTACACCAGGAGTAAAGAAAGCATTAGGGGTAGGGATTACTTTAGCTGTTTTACAACAATTAGTAGGGGTTAACGTCATTATTTACTATGCGCCTCAAGTATTTGAAGCCGCTGGGGCAGAAGGAAACTTAAATACACTTGTTACCTCTATGATTGGGGTAGCAGCTTTAACTGGTGTACTCGTATCCATGTGGCTAGTCGATCGAATTGGACGTAAATCGTTATTGATGATTGGTACAATTGGAATGGCTATCACACAGCTCGCGGTTGGGGTTTTATTGCAATTTGATATTTCCGCAGGGTTAACACCTAGTATATTAATCGTATTGTATTTGTTCTTGTTCAATATCTCAATGGGTCCTGTCGTATGGGTTATTCTCGGAGAAATTTTCCCCAATCACGTCAGAGGCCGAGCCATGTCTATTGCAACATTTTGTATGTGGGTGGCAAACTGGTTTATCTCTCAAGCTTTCCCAATCATTATTGCTCGCTTTGGGGACGGCATTACATTTTTACTGTTCGGCGTCATGTGCGTCGTATCCTTCTTCTATGTATGGAAGGTTATTCCTGAAACAAAAGATAAATCATTAGAAGAAATTGAGCAAATTTGGACAAAAGTAGAAGCTTAAGATGAACAATAGCGCCTTCGAACATCAAGGCGCTTTTTGTTCTATATTAATATTCCGCTTCCATTGCATCAGCTTTTGTTTCATGAACTGTGCCAAACGGGTGCTCAGGCGGTGCATAAATCGAGTACAGTTTTAGTGGATCATTCCCCGTATTCGTTACATTGTGCCACGTCCCGGCCGGTATCATTATAGCATCGTCATCAAAGACATTCCTTTCGAATGTTAACGAATCTTGTTTATCTCCCATCTGTACAAAGCCTTTTCCATCCTCAATACGTAAAAACTGATCCACATTCGGATGGATCTCCAAACCGATATCTTCACCAGGCTGAATACTCATCAACGTCACTTGCAAATGCTCTCCCGTCCATAAAGCCGTACGGAATGTATTATTTTTTTTCGTGGCCCGCTCAATATTCACAACGAAAGGCTGCCCACCATAATCCTTTGTTTCTGAGCGCTTTTGCATCCCCTTTAATCGTTTTGCATGCTCCATTTTATCTGAAGAAACACGTAAAAACACATCTCTAAACGGCGAATAGGGACTCTTTAAATACCCTTGGCGAAATGCTCCCGCTACATTAGATGCCCATTCCGTAGCCATTTGTATCCCTTCTTCATACGTTGAAAAAGAAACATCTCCAACTTCGTAGTTCGGCTCCTGTCCTGTATACGCTCGATACAAATCCGTAAAATATTGCAAGTGCGCCTCTTCACTTCTTACTAGTTGCTTCAACTCATTTTTATGTTGCTGACTCGAAGCCTCATCCGCTAATTGATAATAAAAGCGAACAGCTGTCGCCGCCGATTTTATACAATCCAAAATCGAATCCAGCACTTGTTGCTGAAAGCTCCCTGAATGCTCATAAGGATAAACATAGTGCATGTTTCCACATTCCCTTCCCTAGTTTGTCAATTTATCCTATGCACTACGCTCCGCACATGTACATATTCAATGAAGGCGAACTTCCCTTGAATATGCGTGGATTCCTGGATTTGTGCGCGCTTTCCCTCGGTTTATGCGCGAATTCCTGGATTTGTGCGCGCTTTTCCTCGGTTTATGCGCGAATTCCTGGATTTGTGCGCGCTTTTCCTCGGTTTATGCGCGCATTTACTGGATTTGTGCGCGCTTTTCCTCGGTTTATGCGCGGATTCCTGGATTTGTGCGCGCTTTCCCTCGGTTTATGCGCGAATTCCTGGATTTGTGCGCGCTTTTCCTTGGTTTATGCGCGAATTCCTGGATTTGTGCGCGCTTTTCCTCGGTTTATGCGCGAATTCCACATGTGCACTTCAGCGGATTTCACCAATAAAATTGTACTTAAAAGCCACCGATAGATAAATATTTTGTTTCTAGGTACGGGTCTAATCCTTCGATGCCACCTTCACGACCTAAACCACTTTCTTTCATACCACCAAATGGGGCGTGTGCTGCAGATGGTGCGCCGTCATTCCAACCTACAATTCCAAAATCGAGTTGATCGTGCAGGTACGTGCCTACTCGATAATCATTGGTGAAGTAGTAAGCAGCTAGTCCAAATGGGGTGCTATTCGCAATTTGAACTGCTTCCTCTACATTGGTAAACGTTGTAATAGGTAGTACAGGTCCGAATGTTTCTTCCTTCATAATAGTCATCTCTTCAGATACATTCATGAGCACAGTAGGATGAATGAAAAAGTACCCTTGATTCGGATTAGCATTAAATTCCTTCCCGCAAACAACTTGCGCTCCTTTTTCGGTAGCATCCTGTATTTGGTTCACGATTTTGTCGAAGCTCTTTCCGTTAATTACAGGACCAATTTGAGTTTCTTTCTCTAATCCGTTTCCTACTCTCAACGTAGCTACTTCTTCCTTGACCTTATGAATAAACTTATCTGCTAGACTTTCCTGAACGAGCACTCTATTGGCGCATATGCAAGTTTGACCAGCATTACGAAATTTTGCAGCCATTACATGTTGAACAGCTAAGTCAAGATCCGCATCTGCTGCTACAATAAAAGGTGCATGGCCGCCTAATTCCATTGATACATGCTTCACTGTGTCCGCGCTATTTTTCATTAATTGCTTGCCAACTGGAGTTGAGCCTGTAAATGTAATTTTGCGTACGTAATCGCTATCAGTAAATAGCTTGCCTATTTTCTTACCTTGACCATTGACACATTGAGCAGCAGCTTCTGGAATCCCGACTTCATGGGCTAATTCTACTAACCGAATCGTCGTCAAAGGCGTTTCTTCTGCTGGTTTAACGATAAATGTACACCCTGCAGCTAATGCAGGTGCAGCTTTACGTGTCATCATTGCTGCCGGAAAATTCCACGGCGTAATAGCGGCAACGAGTCCGACCGGCTGATGGCTAACGATAATCCGTTTAGCTTCCGTGTGAGCAGGAATCGTTCGACCATATATTCGCTTCGCCTCTTCTGCGTACCAGTCAATGTAACTCGTTGCATAATCTACCTCGCCTAAAGATTCCTTGAGCGGCTTGCCACTTTCTAACGTCATTACTTTGGCTATGCCTTCTTTCTCTTCTTGAATCCGTGCTGACCAAGCTTTTAACAAGCTACTTCGTTCGTGAGCATTAACCTGTTTCCAAGTTTGAAAATATTCGTATCCCTTTTGGAGCGCTTCTTGTACTTCCTCTTCCGTACTTACAGGAACCTCTTGCACTAACTCCCCTGTTGCTGGGTTTGTTACTTTAATTGTAGACATATTGCTAAACTCCTTTCCCTTTTTCTATAGTTTAAGTTCGTTTTACAAGTTGAAAAATCCTTTGTTTAGCATAGAAGAGTAACATTCATAGTTTTCTTCGCACATAAAGACTCCCTATCAGGAATGAATGTAATAATGCCCAGACCCTTATTTAACCTTGCTTGCTATAATACATGTACAAACCGAGGTTCACCAAACTTAAAACTAGAATGATTAAAAATAGAATGAATGCAAACTCATCTCCGCTTAATCCGAGTTCATCAACAATAATAGCGTCATAGTATAATAGTTGTCCGGACAATATAACAGATACAAAAGAAATACTAACAACAGCAAATCCATTCACAATTTTTTTTCTTAATTTCGGTATAATGATAAATAACAGCAGCAACATTACTACAAGCGTAAGCGTAACAAAGACCGGCCTTAATAATGTAAAAGCTCCAATTGTTTCAAACGATTCCACGGAATACATATGTAAATTACCCCCAGTATAAATTTTCTTATTACAAGGATAACATTTCCTTCACTTTTACACACAATATAATTCTGATTCCTTGCAGATTATTACGGCATACACTATATTAAAGTGATAGTAATGGAGGATGATGTATGATAGTCAGAACTGATACAGATATGGAAAACATACAAAACACTGGTAAAATGTTAGCAACGATTCGTGATGAAATGATAAGACAGACGATACCCGGTATTTCAACGAAAGAACTTGATCAAATAGCAGGGAGAATGTTTCGAGAAGCTGGAGGGATTTCCGCCCCTAAACAAGATTTTCAATTTCCTGGATACACGTGCATTAGTGTCAATGAAGAAGTGGCACATGGCATTCCTGGCAACCGCATCATACAAGAAGGAGACCTTGTAAATATCGATGTTTCTGGTTCCTATAATGGATATTATGCGGATACAGGGCTATCTTTTCTCGTTGGAGCAGGAAACAAGAAAATAGAAAAACTGCTAAACGCCACAGAAAAAGTATTCGCCAAAGGATTAAGCCAATTCAAAACTGATTCCAAACTAAGCGATGTTGGACGTGCTACGGAAACGGCGGCTAAGCAGGAAGGATATTTTATCATTAAAGAATTAACAGGCCACGGAGTTGGTCATAGTTTACGCGATAAACCTGAACATGTATTTAGCTATTACACACCTTGGGATGATGAGGTTCTAAAAGAGGGAGCTGTTATTGCGTTCGAGCCTTTCGTTTCCATCATGGAAGATAATGTACATCAAAAAATGGATGGTTGGACGCTAGCTACGAATATGACTGGAAATTATGTAGCACAAATAGAACATACCATCATCGTAACCAACGATACACCTATTATATGTACGTTATAATTATAGCAGGGACATTGTGATCAACCCCTTTGTCCCTCTATGCTATTTTAACTTAAAGAATAGTTTACCCCGATTACCAAGCGCAAGCGTTTTCTATCCCCAATATTCTCCTTCTCAGTACTCCCATAAATTCTTGGTTAACTGTCGTTTATAATCAGATGGGCCTTGCAGCTCTAATTGGCTGATTTGTAATCCTTTCATTTCAGAATTAGGTACAGTCACTCTATAAATCCCTCAATCGCACAATTTCCCCGTTCGCTGCATGAACCACTTCCTGACAGTCTAACTTTCCACACAATACGTATTTATCTTGCTGCACATCATACACGTAATACGGTGTTAGCTCCAGATGAGGTCGTAATGTTTTGCCTGCTTCTTCCTTTGTTATATGAACAGATTCCTCTTCCTCGTATGCTTGAAATTTATCTAGCATTGCTTCATTATCGATAACATTTAATACGTCATATGATTGTTCATCAATAAAGAGGACCATCTTCCTTTGAAAAACAAACAAATCAGGTTTAGTTGGAATTAATGTAGCGAGTATGTATCCATTTTCTCGATGCAACGTTTGGAGTAACCATTCCCCTGTTTGGTTTGAATACTGCTGACGCAAAAATTCCCTGACACTAGTAATACATCGTTCGACCTCCAGCTTACTTATTGGCTTAACGTCTGGGTGTGGCTCTCTTGCCCTCGCTACATCTAGAGAAACCTCGTCTGTCATTGAAATTGTTACACTTTCAAACGTATTCTCTAAAGGTTCATCCCATTCCATTATTTCGTTTACATGCACACGAGAGCGTTTATCTATAGAAGTAGACATCGTTGCACCTCTATCATTCTTTACATATATTTCTTCAATACCATAGGCAGGGATTATCTTATTTTGTGCTTGAGGAAAATAGACTAACTTTAATTGATTTTCAATGACATCCTCAATTTGTTCTAACGTTAACGAAAAGGATACCTCCTCCGCTAATTCTCTCGTTGGGAATGGACCATGAATAGAAAAGAAAATAAGCCTACCTTCTTTATCAAATTTCACTTGAATGTCACTAGATGGGGATATGGCTACTCCATCAATATTTGCTTTAAAATGAAAGGTCCCCTCTTCTTCTTCACTTAACTGAAATTGGTTTCCATATGTCAGTGCTGTTTCTTTCTCCACCCAGTCAATGACCACTTCTCTATTCGTCCAATCAAAGGTAACAGGTTCCGTATACGCTTTTGCTCCAACAAAAATAACGCTATGGATTTTTTTCGTATGTATATCGATGTCAATGCTTGCCGTGCCAACGGGGTTCATTCCATCTTCGCTTTCTTCTGTACCCTCATGAGGAAACCACTCCATATTTAATACGTATTCCGTCTGCCCGCAAATAGTAACGGATCGCCATATGCTCGTTTTAGCTAAATAATAATGGTGTAAGCCAAATTTCTTTTTCGTATTGTTTACTATTGCAATTACTCTATCATTCATTATTATAACCTCCTTCACTCTCTTCTCAATCACCACATATAAACTTACGAATCTATCATAAAATCCGTTTCAAAAAAGTAAAGCCATGCACTCATTTATTGTGCATGGCTTGTCTACTCTATTTTTGCATAGCCACTTGAATAACGTGACTTAATCCGTTATGACGATCGCCTTCTTGACGATCTGCCTCTCCATAATAAAAGTGAAGACACTTATATCCTTCCGCCCATTTTAGAATATCGACCGGATTATATAACATCTCAATGCTATTCGGTCCGCCAGTTTGGTAGTTTAATTGATTCTCTGAATAAACTTCAAAAATAATGTAACCACCTGGCTTAACAGAATCAGCTATGTTCTTCATAAAGAAAGCTTGATTCTGTTTCGGTACGTGGCCAAATACCATGACTGCAACATCAAATTGATCTGGAGTTACTTCTTCTTTCGTCAAATCACATTGCTCTACGTTTATCTGAACATTCATTTCCTCAGCAAGTTGACGCGCTTTTTGTAAACCAACGGCTGATTGATCATAAACTGTTACATCATGACCTTGTTGAGCAAGAAAGACCGCGTTACGCCCTTCTCCTTCAGCAAAACAACCAATTGTAAAGCTTTTCTTTAAAAATTTGTTGCTCATTTCATTAATAAATGCATTTTCCCGTTTCCCATAAATAAACTCTTCTACCGAGAAACTTTGATCCCAAAATTCTACAGACATCATGCTATACCTCTTTTGCGTAATAATAGTAATATGTTCTTACTATACCACACCCGCATAGAAAACGCTTTCTATCTGCTTCTTTGAGGAACATATGCTGTATAGTATCCTCCTATCATAAGTAACAGCACCGTCAGCATCCAACGAACAACACCTAAGCCGTTTATCCAATAAGCGGTTAAGTGGATAAGCGCAATAAGCCACAAGCAGATAGCAGGTATCGCACTTTTCATTCCTGTTAAGCCTCGTTTTTTCCTTTGTATCCGCACAAATACCACAGATAATAATAGAAATATTAATAGGGAAACTTCCACTTTCACCTTAGACCTCCTGTACGCCTACTTAATTATTCGTTGCAACTTTAATCATGCGTTCTAAAAATGAGATGGTTTGAGCATCATTATAGATTTGAGAGCGAATCCAAGCCATCTCTCCCCTTATAAGGAGAGAGATTTGGTTAACAGCTTCTTGATGTAACGAAGGCGTTATACATTCATAAATAGCCTTTACGTTATTATGCTGTGTAGGTGATAGCAAATCTGGTATGGCTTTCAACCCAAGTATAGACCGATTCTTTGCATAACGATACAGCATAATACTCGTCAAGTTTCTCATTACATGACGTAACATTTCTATCGCCAAAATGTCATTATTGCCTCTTTCGACTGCTTTGTGATATCGAAATAAAAACCAAGCCATATCCCACACGCATTCATGAAACTCTTCTTCAGGAAGCATTAAGTGTTGTGTCGCTTCATACTGCTTCATCACTTCATTTGGATCATACAGCACTTGAAAGTAATCTTTTTCTTGTAATGTTCGCTTTGTTACAGTAAATAAATCAATCGGAAGCATATCTTCATAAACTGCTATGATTTGCGGCGCAATAATATACGCTTCTCCCCAAAAAATAACTTTCTTATATGCTTCAAGGTGATGCAAACGTCTTGAAAGAAACGATTTTTCCTCTTCTTCATCGACAAGGCAGTACAAATCGATATCCGAGTGCTGATCGTGTTCATTTCTACCTATTGAACCTTTTAGAAATATGCTTTGGACACAGGATTCTTCCTTTAAACTAGTCACTACTTTTTCTATCGCTTCATATTGCCGCATTCTTCTCCCACCACTCAATTTATAGTTAGTTACAATACTACCATATTATATGGCATCATAGAACTTTCTCCACATTGGATTTTTTAGCTCCCTCTAGTTAGTGAACATTCCCCATATAGACAGCATTATTAAAAGTTACACTATCTTTTTACTATTTAATCCCTCACAAGAGCTCAGTTACATATCCCGCCTCGGTCAAAAATAAATAAGTCCAAGTCCCCTTTACATACTTCTGTAAAGAGGGCTTGGACTGTTGCTGATTGTATGTTAATTTATTCGTTCTGCTTGAATCAATAATCGTTGGTAATCATACCGATATGGATGACAAGTGAACAATGTTGCTAAATCTTTTCCTTCTTTAATTTCCAATGATTCTGTTTCATGTGGCTCAATTACTTTCTGCGTATATACTTGATAAGTTAGCGTTTCATCCATTGTATGAATGTAAAACTTATCTCCTGTCTCTAATTCATCCACATTACGAAACATTTCTTTCGTCCCTAAGCCTCGGTGACCAGCTAGTACTGTATGGGTGCTATCTCCACCAATTGGAATAGAGGACCCTTCGATTTGGCCGATTCCTTTGTCAAGTATATCTTCCGTCGCACCTAAATAGATTGGAATTAGTAGTCCTAACTTCGGGATTTCAATCGCTGAAAACATTTCATCATCTTCTACCCCTAAGCAGTTCTTAAATTTTTCTAGTTTCTCATCCTTATTTACAAACGGATCATGAAAGCCTGACTCATCGTAATATATGTCTTTATTACAAGCATCTGCTTTACTCATCATCTCTTCAATATCATCTTTTGAATATGTCTCTAATTCAGTTTGAAATTGTTTCACTTGTTTGGACTGCATATAACCATTAAACCATTGTGCAAAATGGGGATAGATAACTATGCCCAACCCTACTAAAAATATAATAATGACTCCGATATATTTTCGCATAAGCAACCACCTTTTAATCTTGCTTTTTCTTGCGGCGTTTAACGATGAGGAATATAAGAATAGTAATGATAACAGCAAGTAGTATCCATAACGTATACGTTTTTATGAATGACTTTTCGTCTTTTTCACTCGCATTACTTTCATTATCTATATTTGTATCTGTTTCATTTTCTACTCTTTCTCCTGTAACCAACATTCGATGCGTATTAATCATATATGGATCACATGTTAACAACGTCACTTGTTCCTTATTTTCTTCCATATCGAGCCATTCTGTTTGATGAGGCTCCACTACATCTATCTCATTCACTTCGTAAGTATATGTTTCTCCTAATACTTGAACTATAAAGCGGTCTCCTTGCTTTAATTCATCTAAATCTCGAAACATCTTCGCACTTGGCAAA
>NZ_AVPG01000030.1 GCF_000775615.1 Pontibacillus litoralis JSM 072002 | reverse complement strand
TTGCATATGTGTGTAGTATTTGACGCTTACATTTGTTCTAATTTCTTTTTCGTTAGATTCATACCTAATTGTAATAATGGTGAATCTATATCTATCTTTTTAACATCACTGGATTCATACCTTTGAAATCCTGTAAACTTCATAGACTCCCTGAAATCTAACTGAATGTTTTCTTTCATTGCCATCTCTCGAATATACTTTGGAAAACGTTCAATACGTTTCACAAATCCTTCACTAGAATCATATACTCTGATGTTTTGCAATTTAAATATTTTCTCTATAAAACTCACGTAGGATCTAGTGGGCAATCGTTGAACTAACACATCATTATGTTCTCTCTTTAAGTGAGGTAAATCGATGATATCTTCGTCAACTTTTTCATCTTGAACAAGTTTTAGTAGTTTAGCATGCTCCTGTGAAAGTGTTTTTTCCATGTCATTTATAATTTCATTCAACTTTTCTCTATTCAGTATGGCATCCTGCATGAGATTGGATAAACTATCGTAGCGGTCTTCTAGTACATCACCTATAAAATCATAGACTAGATCTGAACCTAGGTCGGTTCTCATCCGCTCCAATTTTTCGATTAAATGCACCATTACATTTCCTTCTCTTGTATTTTCCGCAACTAAATTAAATGAAAACACTTCATTATTTTGACCGATTCTGTGAATACGCCCCATTCTTTGTTCTAAACGATTGGGGTTCCAAGGAATATCATAGTTAACCATTTGATTACAAAATTGCAAGTTAATAGACTCCCCACCGGCATCGGTGGCCAGCATAATCTGTGACTCGTTTTTAAATTGGTCAACTTGCTTTCTCCGCTCATCCATCGAATAGTCCCCAATTATCTTTGCTACAGATGGAACTCTTTCAAGTAATTTTCGTTCTAAATATTTCAGCGTATCCTTAGATTCCGTGAATATAAGAATCTTTTCATCGTTATTTAACAATCCATTCATACCAAATAACGTTTCTTCAAGTTCACGATACTTTCTTTCTACCACGTGGTTACGAATAAACGTAGATTGGTCAATTAAATTGTTAATTTCCGCTATTTCTATCTTAAGTTCCTCTGGATCAATATCATCAATGGAGTCCAATAACTGGTTTTCTATTTGTTCTTTCGTATCTAAAGATTCTTCTTCATAATCTTCCAAATTGAACTTTTTTAATTTGTTAAGATACTTTTTCTATCCTTTATAGTTTCATCCAATAAGTTTTCTAACCTCATTTTTCTCCTCTTTAAGGATACATGTATGGCTTCTATAGAAGAACTTAATCGTCGTTGTAATAACATCATTGCGAAAGCTGTGCTGTTGCTTCCATTATTCATTGCTCTATTGAAATGCTCTCTAACGTAATCGGTCACTTGATTATATAAATTAAGCTCTTGATCTGAAAGCTTATATTGAATGGTTTTTGTTGTACGCTTTGGAAAAATTGGAGTGCCATCAAAGTTCTTCATGCTCTCTTTTAATCGACGGATAATAAATGGGTTGCTCTTTTCTTTTAAACTTTCATTGGCAGATAAATCGGAAAAAATATCATCATCTAACAATCGCATCAAATGACGGAAGTTTTCTATATCTCCCTTATGAGGAGTTGCTGTTAATAAAACCGAATGTTCTGCTTTATGTAAGATAGTTTCTCCAAGCTGATATAAACGAGTTCTTCTTGTTTTTCTCTTCAGCACTCCATGTGTATACGCTGCCATTTTATGTGCTTCATCAACTATGATTAGATCGAAATCAGCTTCATTAATTAAGCTTTTAATATCGTCCCTGGAAGCCCAATACATCGAAGCTAAACAATTATCATTCGTAACAAAAGGATTATTACTTCCGTACTCCCTAACCACATTACGGTTTATAATATGAAAGCTTTCATCAAATTTCTCGTTTAATTCCTCTTGCCATTGTCTAAGGACTAGTGGTGGAACTAGGATTAGAATTCGTGATACGCTCAGCCTAGCCTTTAATTCTTTTATCAACATTCCGGCCATAATTGTTTTTCCTGCTCCAGGATCGTCGGCAAGTAAAAAACGAACTTGAGGGGTTTGCAACATTCTTCCATAAACCGCTTCAATTTGATGAGGTAATGGAAGAATGTTTTTATTTCCTAAGGATCGAGATTGATTATATTGCTTTTCATTTCTGAGAGCATAGTATTGAATAAAATGTTGTACGTCTTGAGTTGAGAGGCTATCTTTTTCTTTATCACTGTTAAGCTGTTCTAATGAGTAAATTTCTTTCTCTTCTAATAAAAGTTCGTAATATTGGTTACTATCCCTTCCAATAGCTTCTAATAAGAAAAATTGGTCATCAAGTTTTTCAGCTTTTTTCACTTCTACTGTTTCAGGAAATTGTGTTCCTCGAACTATGGTACCGCTTTCTAACATGAATTCACCTCATTTAACTATTAAAATACCCTTATTCTTTATTGAATAAGGGCCTATACCATTTCTACCATAATCATATCTAAACCTTGTCTATTCACTTCAAAAGTATCTTTGCATAGATCAGAAGAAGAAATCTGATAGTCAAATGAGAAGAATCCAGGTTGTGCGTTCAACATTTCTATTGTTATTGAAGTACCTTCAGAAGAACGAATGATAGCTTCAGCTAACCATTGTTTCATTGAACTCGAAGCAATCTTGATTTTTTCTCCCATCACATATGTCTGTTTACTGTCCCCCGGAGTTATAATACCCCATGATTTTAAGCTCATAAGAACAGCACTCGTAGCAACTTCCACTCTTCTTCTATCTCCGTATGAGTTTTTCATTACTCGCCCTATTTGTTGGGAAGTAACTTCATCTTGTAGTTTAAACAGCTTTCCCATCTCTTGAACTAATTCTTTGACGAAGGGGTAAGCTAAGATGGTCATAGTGTAATGTAACAGAACGCGCTCTTTTTCTGAAGAGTCTAATATAATATCAAATGCCTTTGTCTGTAAATTGCGTTCTTCTCCTTTTACTAAGTACCATATCTTCATAAGCATAGTAATGGCATTCTTCCGAGATTTTTGACCTTTAATATCAGCAAGTAAGAAATCATCCAGTTTTTCGTACATTTCGTTTTTCTCGGATCTCCTTGCTTCATTCGCTGTAAAATCTAATTGATGTAATAATATTTTCTGATCAAACCCTACTGGTTTTGCCATTTAAAATCCCTCACCTATTTTATTTAATTTTGGCGTTACCTTTGCAAAAGGAACAATCACCTCGTCTAGACTAATGCTTCCATGACTAACAGCTTGATGTCCTTTGGGTATAAAAGCCTTTTGCTTATTTGCTAATAACGCATGCATATTTTCTGGGAGCCCTATGTTTGGCCAGCTTAACAGTGAATGTTCTTGTGCTCGTTCATCTCTTAAATACTTGTCGTTATATATTCTAACACGTTCACCTTTTGATTGGACGAGAACACCATCCGAAATTCTACCAATTCCTTCACATTCAACATTTCCATGATCTGAGGTTATATAAATGGAAAATTCTTTTTGAGATAATTCCATGAGTAATTCTTTTAGGAAGCCATTCTTCAGCCATATATCTATTTCCGCACCCATGCCTTGATACCCTTGAATGGCACCGTGGGTAAACTCATCTATGGTATCCACTACCATGCCAGCTACCTTAATATTTGGTTTATTTAATGCTTCAATTTGTTCCCTATAAAACGCCCCTTGTCCTAAGGCTCGCTGGTAAGATACTTTTTGCTTTTTTATTCCTTTGTCTTCCCAAAGAATTTTCCACAGCTTCTCTTCTTTATTTGTTGAATCAATACTGTCAGCAAACATCATCGGAAATTTTCCTGAAAAAATAGCTTGTCTCGATACTGATGTAAGGGTCGGCACCCATGCAAATGTTCCATGATCTTCAACGTTAAAATTTTGTTCAGTGAGAAAACTTTTTACTTGAGACCACTGAATAAAGTTCATTCCATCTAACACTATCAAAGCAATTTTTTTATCCATCTTCTCTTCTAGATAATGCGGAATCTGATGCACCATAACAGGTGAAGGGTGGTACGGGACATTATATAGAGATCCATAATTTTGAAACAACCATTGTTCAAATTTTTCTTGGATTTTTTCATTTAAATTAATGATGTCGTTCTTTAAACTATAATCTAGCTTTATTTCATTACTAATTTGGAAACTCCTAAGTTCCCCGTAATATTTAGCAATGTCTAACCATGATTTATAGTAAGGTTCTCCCGATATTTCTTCTTCGATTTTATCTAATAAATAAACTATTTTCCCTTCATAAAATGAGCTTTCATTAGTGATAACACCTGACTTTACCCAGAAAGGAAGTTCTTCGTTTCCAACATTGCTCACTGGCTGTAGTATACCTTCAAGAAACAGATCATTTAATAATCTTCGGACATCTTGATCAGAAAATGGATGCTTTGTGTGATAATAACTGTCACTAGCAAGAGGATCTTTTATGGTAATTTGCTCATTAACTAATTCGTTAATGTAACTTCGCCATTCTTCTTGTAAGTAATCATAGAAGGATGATTGAGAAGAGAGTAACTCTTCTACTGCCAATGAAGACAGTGATGATTTTTTAGTAAGTTTTTGTTTTAAATATGTTTGTATCTCACTAGGAAGTTGTTGGTCTCTATAATGAAAAGAAAGAAGAAATCTAACGAAATCAGCTTTGGTTTCAATCATTTCAGGATTAATTTTGAACACCTTGTTTAGGAGAAATTCTATCGTTTCTTGGTTAGAAGAAGAGCCTTGATACTGTGTGTACACAGCATTCAAGGCATCCAATTCATTAGAATTTAAACTTTTCACCACTGGATATGATAGTTTTGGAAAAACATCCGCTAGACTTACATTGATTTGGTGACCTATTTGCAAAAAGTCATATGGAATACTTGTAAAATCTCTACTAAATGTGCGGATTACTAAATATTCCTTACTATCCTGGAGCTTTTCACGAAATTTAGATTCGAAGATATATCTAAAATCAATTGTATCTTTTATATCAACTACGTGTAGCTTTTCTTTCTGTAAATAAGAGAGTATTTTTTCATCGCTAATCAGATGGTCAGGATCCGCCACTATATAAACTGAGGAAAAAGGCCTCTCAAATTGTTTTAAAACCTCTTCTCTCCAATCATTCATACAAACACCATACTTTCAATAGATTACATACCCAAGCGAATTTGAGCATTATCAAAGTACATTAATAGCTTATCGTCCTCTTGAACAACTTTTTCAGGCAGCCTTTGTCCAACATCAACAATTTTTTGATAGTCCTTATCGCCCCATGCTTTCTTAAACCCAGCACGAATTGCTTCTGTACGGAATTGTTTTAATTTCTTTCTATTGTTATCTATATATTCTAAATATGATTCAAATTCTCTTAATAATGACTTCTCTCGCAACTTTTCTAAATCAGATTGTTTACCAACATCAGGAACATACCACCGGTTAACCGCTTTTGATTTTACACTTTTGTTATCATTATCTAAACTACGCAAATCTTTATAGTTTTTTCTCAAATAACCAACAATTTGATCGGGAACACCTTCAGTACCTTCATACATTAAAAAGTTTTGCTCTAGTAAAACATCTAGTTCAGGTAATAACTCATGTTTATCTATATGTTGGATTTCTTTCATAAAACCAGGGTGTAAATCTTGCCTTGTTTGTGGCTTTTTTAATAGCTGTTGGCGAATCCATTCAATAGCACTATTTTCATCAGATACAAAGAGACTCACTTGAGTGAATTCTTTAATTATTGTTCTTTGCTTATCGTATTCTGCTACTTGATTCTCTAAGAAAGCCATTCCATCCCGAATAGGAAATCTTTGTTGAACACCTTCTTGAAACTCAGCTGATGAAATCGGAATAATGTAACCATGTTGTACGTGGTAAGCAACCATTCTGTCAAATAGAACCCTAGGAGTCCGTTCCGTAATATAGTCTGCTTCTCCCTTCTTACCAATAAATACTGGTAATTGAGATAAATGTTCTTTTACAAATTCCCATACCGAGTCTTTAGAACCTTGTTCTGATTCAAGTTTATTTACCATACTGTCACTTGGTTTATAACAAGATATTACTAAATCTTGTTTAACAGCAGTGGTGGAAGTTACGGCCTTAAAACTTCCTTGCTTTTTATCCAATGCTGATACATTTGCAATAATAAACCCAGCTCTTTCAATAGCTTCTCTAATACCGTTCCAAACACTTGATTGAGAATTGCTGAACTCAACTGTCATCCACCTGTTTGGTTTTAGTATGTTATAAAATTCAACAAAACTTTTTTCCATTAAACGTATATAATCTTCTAAGCCTTTATTTTGGACAGGATTGATAATTGATTCATTTTTGTTATTGGTAATGACTTTCAACCAAGATTCCCAAAGGAAATTAAGTTCAGAGTACATAATATTAGAACCAAATGGAGGATCAGTAAAAATATAGTCAACTGAATTTTCTGGAACCCCCAAGTTCGTTGATGAAGACTGTGTTATAATTCCAAAGTTTTTACTTGAATATTCACTTTCCTCCAACACTTTAAGTTGATCTCTTAGTTTACTTTCGAGAAGAAAAATAGAGTTTCTTTCTACTCCTAATGAAGGTATATACAACGTACCACTGAGTCCACCTGTCCCTCCAAACCGAAATCGATTGGTTTTAGTTGATCTATTTATAGAAGCCTGAAAAAAGAATAATAACTTACTTGAGAATTTAGACTCTTTGATTTTTTTATAAAGACACGCTAAGGTATATAGATTTCTTCTAGTATAGAATTGGTGTACATGCGATATTCCATGACTTTTTAAAGGCTGTTTTGTATTATATCCCTCTGGTATCTTTTCCACTGGATACCAGTAAGAAAAGTTCTTATCTTGAATCTCTTGTAACAGAGATAGATCGAATTCATCGACTTTCTTAGTGTATTTTCGTGTTCCAACGCTATAGTTAATCAAAACCGGCACTTGCTTTGCAATTGATACAGTGTCTTCAATATCTGCATCAAAATAAGTTTCCCATGAGCGTTCTAACTCTTTCTTTTCCAACTTAGAATTACAATTAAAACAGTTAAACTCTTTTTCCATTTTCTTTTTTTCATAATCTACGGAAACGTCCCAGAAGTTTATTTCTGTTGAGCAATCTGGGCATATAAAAATGTCACTCCAGACAACATTCGTTATTATTCCAAACTCTTCTTTTGAATGTTTTGTCTTATACATCCAAAGACATTCTTTTTTCAATTCATCTATAATTCTCCTAGCCTCTTGCTCAAATTCTTTTTTGCCACCATTAGAATTATAGTTATAGGAGATTAAAGTAGCTGACGGTGACAAGTCATTTAAGATGACATTACGCTTTCCTAACCCAGATTTAAATTCTCTATTATCATAAATGTTATTGTTTTCATCCACTTTATAACCAAGTGTTTCAATTATTTTTTTATTACCTGCAGCATTAGCTGCTACCCCTGTTGTACCTGTTCCAGAAAAACCATCAAAAATTATATCCCCCGGAGATGTGTAATGCAAAATATACTTTAAAATAGCTTTATAAGGTACTTTCGTATGATATCCGTGAGCGTTATAAAATGCATCATTTTTTCCTTCGGATACATCTGAAGCAAAAGGAAGGCGTTGATAATCTTCTTTATTTAATGATTCTACATTCCATTGGCTTACCATTTGGCTTAACCATGGATTAGGACAAGCGGTATAATAAGGAGGATCTGACATGGAGAGAATGTCTTCATCCTCTCCAATTGGAAAACCCTCTATGTCTTTTAAGTCAGGTAATTTTTTTCTTAATTCTTCCGTGAAATATTCTTTTCTCTCTTGATCGTTATTAAAAGTCATACCTAATACCGTTACGTGGTGATCTTTATTTCCTTCCTCTTCACCTAGAATAGACAATTGCTCATTTTCTTTAGTCATTTTGTTGACCTCCAAATTTACTGTTTCAGCATAATCCGCACACGATCTGATTTGGAATCACCTGCATGCTTCCTCAACATTATTTCAAATCGATCTCTTACTTCTCCTACTGTTAGGGGGCTTCCGTTTGCCAACATATCTTTTAAGTCATTTATTGAAATCTCAACTTTTTCAATTCCTTGAAACAGCTTCTTAATGACTTGGATTAATCTAACGTCGATAGGTAGTGATAGAGATCCAGACTTGATTAACTCATTAATTAATTGCTGCTCATCATCATGTAATAATGTGATACTTTCCTTAATTCTTTGATCATTTAAGTTAGTTAAAAGTGTTTCTGTCCAGTTGTCGAGAATTACATCTAGATCATCATCCAATTCAGATAGTGAAACCATTGAATATTCTTCATCTTTTGGTCTAAAACGACAATTAGTACATAAAGGATTCTGTTCTAAGTCTGCTTTGGTTAAATTCCAACAAGTTACTAATGAGTTAATTTGCTGTTGCCATTCACTTAAAGCTTGGCTTGGTAGTATATCTATTTCGGATAAATTTTTTAAAGCCTTATGTCTATGGTCGTTAATTAACGCACTTTTTCGATTATCCTCATTTGCATTCAATCGATTTTCATTATGAAGCTTCAGATAAAGATCAATATACTCTTTTTTCAATTTGTCGAGGGATTTTTCATGACTGACTGTTGTGTGCCCTTCTTTTAGAGCATAGATTAAATCACTCAGCACTGTTTCTAAGTCATCATGCCACTTATGTTCACGTGGAAGCTGACTCTGTACTGTCATAAGGTAATTAAGTTTATTCGTGTAATCAATAGACTTTTCTTTTAACTCTTTTAATTGTTGTAATCGATCATAAGTGGCTTTTTGCTTCTCGATTTCATCCACACTGTACTTCAGGTTTTGCATTTTAGCTTTCGTATTGTAAATTTGAAGCCCTTCAAGGAATCCCTTGAAATCATTAAGCTTTTCTCTTGCGTACTCTACCTCAGACGGTGTTAGTATTTTGTCTTCCCATATAGGAAAGCCTTCTTTTACATCGTTCATCATCCGTACCGTATCCTCAAGGATTGATCGAGCTTTCTTATTCATTTCAGCAATACCTAGCTCAAGAGCTTGCTCTCTTAGTAAAGCATGCTCTATATCTAATAGATCAAAGATTGCTCGGATTGCTGGCATAGGTAAACCACTAGGCTTTTTGATATGGCTAAAATTAATAAAGTCATTTTGAGGGAGTTTTAGTAACTGTTCAAAATTCATAGCATCAAAAGACTTACCATTGACTGTAATTACAATGTCTCCATTCTTGACCAGTGCCGCTAAAACTACTGTAAATAATTCCGGCTCCATTTTGTATTCTTTCGTAAGCTCAATATCCTCTGTACCTTGGGAAGTATATAATTCATCAATAAACTCACTCCGATTTACTACTTGTCCTTGAGCTTTTTGATCTAGCTTACCAATTACCCATTTAGCATATCCAGAATTTCTTGTATTCACTTTCCCTTTTTCATCTATTAGTACCAGGCCGTTTAAAATCGCTTGTCCTTGTCTTGTGTTTGCTCCATTTATATTTTTGAAAGCATCCTGCACATAGGTAGGTAAGCTTTCTTTCGACATCGGAGTTTGAAGGCTTCTAAATGACGGGTAGTCTGGATAATCTTCATTAAATGATTGAGCTAAACATTCAGATGATACAGAATCAACGACTTCTCTTACACTGGCGCCCGTGGGAATAAACATACCGTACTCAGCCACACGATCTGATTTCCCTTTATAAGTTAGTTCAAAAGCTGTAGTCAAGTTTTCTCTTAACCATTGACTTAACTGCTTCAGGAATTTATCTGCTTTTGATTCATATAAGTTACGTGTACTGCTAGAAGACGTTGCCGCCATTTCTTTTGCACCAGCATACAGACTTAAAGCTCTCATGAATTTCTCATCTTTATCTACTAGAGTGAAAAAGACTTCATCTGATTTATGTTCATCCTTAAACTTAGGTGGTGCAAAAGGTTGTAGTAAATATATATAAAAGTCTCTTGGAGGTTGCGCTGTAGAGCGCTCATTAGGAGCCCCAAAGAATATATACCCCTGCCGTGTCACTTTTCTTTCCGGCCAAGGAAGCTCATGTAGCCAAATTCGATAATTAGTGACATAAGTGGTATCGGCCACTTGAGTAGCCAACTTTAAAACTTCAAAATAATATCGATCTAATTGGTCATCCACCAACCCTTCTGCTTTTTGCTCTATTAAATCATCAACAGCTACGTCTTTCTTTATATCTAAATAATACTGTCCGTTCGTTTCATTTGCAGAAATGTATTGATAACTAACCGTTTTTTGAATTTCTCTTAACACTGATTCTATAGTAGTTTTTAGAAAGTCAGCAGCATCATCGTCATCTAAAAGTGAAACATGAAGAAATAGACGATCTTTAAGCTCTTCTGGAGTTAACCCAAGTTGGGCATATATATCATCTGTGGTTAACCTAAACACCGCCAATGCTTTAACAATTCTTTTTGCCATTGGTTTATAAACAGGCTTTGTAAAAGCATTTTCTACCTTATCCTGAAGGATTTTTGTTTTTGCCATGACCTCTTTGATATCAGGGTTACTTTTTAAAGACGGATCATTTTCAATATATGGCCAATAACTATCAAATGAGATTAGTCCAGGTTCCTCTGTCGGCACCTCATTATCCATGACTTTCTTCATTTCATTACTTAGTGTTTTTAGAATGACACGTTTTTCTGCTACTGTTACACTTTCGAAAGTTGAAAGGTAAGCAGGGTGAATAGGAAATAGATCCACGTACTGGTCTAGATCTTCGCCTAAACGATCATATAGATTTGTAAATTGCTGCAAGTGTTCTCTAATTAGAGCTTTTTGTCTATCGTTCTTTTTTAATAGACGTTGAGATACTACGTAAGCGATGTCTTCTCTAATAATCCGAACCTGTTCAAAACGTTCCCTTACACGACGAAGCTGTTCGGCGACAAACTGGAATTTCGGATTATCGAATAGCATCTCCTGTACACCAGCAATAAACCTAAACTTCGTTTTACTACATATTTCTCCTAATTCACGAAGAAAACCAAGGTCTAAATATAGCTCTTGCTCTTTTCTTCCTCTCAAGTAATCAAGCAACTCATCCACAACTAATAGTAAACCCTGATCTGGATACACTTCATGAAAAGCCGACATCATTTCCATAAGGGATTCTTTATTATTACGAATTTCATTGGATTCCGGGAATGTGTAAGATACACCTATATCTTCCAAACCATCTTCAAGAGCTCCACAGATGATATCCCTGAATGAAGTTTGTACGCTACCTATTTCAGTTCGAATCACCTTGAATTTCCCTTCAATTTCCTTTGCTTTAATAGCAACCCTCTCATTCTGCATACGCGCGCTAGATCCACTTACTTCTGCAATTGTAGATATAACACTCATTAGATGTGATTTACCTGTACCGTAGTTACCTACGATAAGCATACCTTTATTATCAGTAGGACGATTGAATTGAAGTTGTTCAATAACCAATTCGTCTAAAACCTCTGCCATTCGCTCAGAAATTACATATGTATCAAGTAGTTTATAAGCGCTCTCTTTCTCATTAGCATCTGTTAATTGAACAACAGATTCTATTGGTTCAAAGTGTAATAAGTCCCCATACCTCATTTTAGTTCCTCCTCTAAATTATCACTGCGAAAGAATTACTCCATCAGTTTTATCACGTTTGTAATATTCAACGTGGTCTTGATCAGCATAAACTAAATTTTCCCCATTCGTTTTTCCACTCCAACTAACGATAAGTGTATAATTCCTTGATATGTCTTCAAGTAAAGCTACTGGATCTTGTTGGAGTTGAGGATCATAAAGTATTTCAATATGATCGATTACCAGAATTGTAGAATTTTTCTCTCTTACTATCTGTTTTAACGAATTACTAACGTTTCTATGTCGTTTCTTGGCTGGGATATTTTTCAATACTTTACTAAGTTCATAGTTTAGGTTGATATTAGGAATGCCAATTTGCTTAGCTATAAAACTAATGTCTCTGTTAAATGATTCACTTACAACAAAAAGTAATTGATGCCTTCTCATATGAATGCTTTTCAATTCACTTTCAATTTTATAAAGTAATGTGTCCTCCATATGAACCATCCCTACAAGAATTTATTTAACCCTATTAAGGTCTAACACCTTGCTTATCACCTCTAGCCTTCGCTTTCCACACTGCTGGTTAATAATAGAGGTGTATTCTCCATTCTTTACAAACTTAGATTCGTTATTATTATAGAGATTTTGAATCATGTCTATCATTTGAGTTTCTTCTAAATCATTATTCCAATATTGGTCAATAACTTGGTTGATGTATGAAGCTAAATCTCTTTGTGTCCTATGAAAGAGCTTTATACCCAACCAGTCCACCTCACTCTTTTACTTTTTTTATACTCAACTCTTATTTTATCGATAGTTCTATCGTTTCACAATAGACAGAATAAAAATATACAAAAATTCCCTTGGCACCACAATCTTTATTTGAATAAGGGGGGTATGGCCGTTTCATGCCCCACCCCTTTTATATAAACCGTTATTTATCCACTCGGATAGATGACGGTCTTTTTGTTTTACAGAGACGACTTGCGTAGTGAGAGGAGCGCATTTAAAGGAGGTGATGTAAATGAATCAGGCACTATCAAAAGTCTTAGTAGAAGCCAAGAAGTTAAATAAATGGGTTGCTGCTAAATATCTAGTGGAGTATGGGATCTGTGAAGTTGATCTGATGCAGCTCGAAGACGACGGGTTGTTATTAGCCAGTGATCGGAGAGGTGAAGGAAAAGTATTGAAGCTGACATTAAAAGGTTATCACCACTTTAAGTAAATAAGACGTGGAGGAGATTATGAAGATGAAATTCAGAAGACACCAAACTGAAGATGCCTTAGCAAACGGTAAAGATTTATCAAGAAAAGAGGTAGATGAGCTCCTACTATCATTAAAGCAACAGCTTGAAGAAGTAGACGAAGAAATCCTTTTCATTGTTGAAAGGAACGATTACGTTCAGCTTGTTCAGTTGCTCAAAAGACGTAAAAAGTTATACAACCTGATAACTGCTGTAGAAACTTCGCATGAAGATGAGGATCAATCAAAGTCAAACAAAAAAGGATTGTATGAGTATTTGAAAAACAGTGCTACTTTCACATCTGCAAAAGGTGAAGAGATGATCGATAAATGGTGTGAAACGGTGGATAAATTCAATGATGGGTCACAACAGTCGTTATCAAAGACCGTTAGATAGTCACATTCCATGTTCTCCAAAGGTAATCAACTTCAACATCAAATCGGCAGATCCGTGGTTCGACAAACCGCAAGAAGCCTAAACATTCTTGCACACATGGTTCACAAAAAATCTTAAGTCATTGAAAGGAGGTGAAATCAATATGAAGAACCGTCCAGGTAATATCGTTCCATTTTACGATAAAGAGAATGTCGATAAACAGTCGTTACCCAACATCGTCGTATCATCGTCAGAATCACAACAACGTATTCAACAATTACAAATGTTTGTGGATGACGTGATGGTAAAGGGAGTTGACTACGGCTTAATTGATGGTTTCTCTAAACCTACGTTACTAAAGCCAGGTGCAGAGAAGCTGTGTGATGTATTCGGATTCTCCAAGACCGCAGATGTCGTCAATCGCATTGAAGATTGGGAGAAAGGTATCTTTGCTTATGAAGTGAAGATTACGCTTATCCGTAAAGATAACAAAATCATCGAAGCAGAGGGGCTAGGTTCCTGCAACAGCAAGGAAGCATCATTCCGACAACAGGATGCCTATTCTATCGTCAACACCGTTTTGAAGATGGCGAAGAAACGGGCGTTGATCGACGCTGTCTTATCTGCAACACGATCCAGTGGCATCTTCACTCAGGACATTGAAGATTTCCCAAAACGAGCGACGACAAACCAGCATGCAGATAAGGTGACGAAAGCTCAGCTGCAGATGATCTTCAACATCATCGATGAGATGAATTTGCCGACGGACGTTGCCAAAGAAATCATGAAGATGAGTTTTAACGTCGATCGAAGTAAAGACTTGACCAAGAGTCAGGCATCGGACTTCATTCAGGATTTACTGACATTGAAAGAGGTCAGAAGCTAAATGAATACAGCAGGTAATTATCCATGGATTGCAGATGCAGTCGATGGCTTTTTTAATGCACAAAAAAGATGAGCCCATCCGCAATATGAACTCATCTACAAACTTATCTATACCAACAGTATATAGAATCAATAAGATTCACTCAATCAGGAGGGACGATCGTCGTCTCTCCTTTTTTTAATTACAAACAAACTGGAGGAATTAATAATGAATAACACTATCGATAAAATGACATTCAAACACTTGCTTGCCACATCTACGAGAGAAAAGGAAGACAGTTATGTCGTAAATGAGATCTTCACTCGTTATCCATCAGTCAGAGAACTGTTGGATGTGACGGAAGAAGAGCTTATGCAGATCAAAGGTATAGGCAAAGTGAAGGCTACTCAAATCATTGCTGCTTTGCAGCTGGCACGTATGAACCCATGCCCGTCTGAAGACCGCTTTACGATACGCTCACCTGAAGATGCGTATGACTATCTCAGCGATATGCAATATCTTGATCGAGAGCACTTCGTCGTCCTTGGATTGAATACCAAGAACGAGATACTATTCAAAGAAACAGTATTTATCGGTTCATTGAATGCTTCCATCGTTCATCCAAGGGAATGCTTCAAACACTTGATTCGTCGTAGCTGTGCCAGTGCTATCGTCGCTCATAACCATCCTAGTGGAGACGTGACTCCAAGCATGGAAGATGTAAACGTTACGAAACGACTTGCTGAAGCTGGGAAGATGATTGGCATTGAGATTCTGGATCACCTTGTTATCGGACATGAGAAGTACTCTAGCTTGAAAGAAAAAGGATACCTCTAAACACATG
Source organism: Pontibacillus litoralis JSM 072002 (assembly GCF_000775615.1). Lineage (GTDB taxonomy): Bacteria > Bacillota > Bacilli > Bacillales > BH030062 > Pontibacillus > Pontibacillus litoralis. Next base: position 14,709 of record NZ_AVPG01000030.1, on the reverse strand, counting down.
ACAAAAGCCAGTGAGGATGGTGTTATTCATCAGCTTCACTGGCTCTTTTTTTCTTTCAACAGGAAATGGGCTAAGTTTTGTAGATGTTGCTCTTTTTTCTCTCTGCTCCACACCCATAATCACCTAGAAACGTTATCATATCAGCCTTTTCATCCATTTCACATACAAATCTACACATGAAGGACATCCACTGAAAATGCATTCACTTATATATATACGCTACACAGCAAAATTGTAACATTGAAGCGCATATTTATATGAATTATTTATGATATGGCTCGTTCTTCTGGATTTTGAATGAACGATAGATCTGCTCCATCAAAATCAGTTTCATCAACTGATGAGGGAATGTCATCTTTGAGAAAGAAAGCTTCTGATCTGCACGCTTCAATACATCATCACTCAATCCATTCGATCCACCGATGACGAATGACAATTGACTCTTCCCATGGATGCTTAGCTGCTCCATGTTTTTAGATAATTTCTCTGATGACCATTGTTCACCTTGTAGATCCAGTACAATCACGTATTGGGTTGGCTTAATTTTATTTAAGATCCGCTCCCCTTCTTTATCCTTAACCTGGATCATTTCTTTCTCACTCATCTGTTCAGGAGCCTGCTCATCATTCACTTCATCCATAGTCAACTTACAGTATGGACGCAGCCGCTTCTCAAACTCACCGATGCCCTGTTTAATGTATTTCTCTTTGATCTTTCCGACACTTACAATTTGTATCTGCATATACAATCACCTCGACATTTATCTTCAATTACTGTAATGATGAATTAACTCAATAGGACTGTTGAAGTATTCATTTATTCTGTGTATTGTTTTTCTTGATTGCTCTATTGTATCATTCATCCTCTTCATAACAATGTTTTCAATGATTGCGTGAAGGTGATGACTTTTCTCTTTTATAGCATCCCTCATATCCCACAACCCTTCTTCATTAATAGCTAACACGTGTAACATCCTTAAAGAACCAAGCCAATCATTTAGATCACTATAGAACATCATGTGTATATCTACAGAGGGATTCTTAAAGCCTCTTTCCCTCTTCAGTTTGTGTTTATCAGAATCACTCATTTTTTGTATTGCGTCGACCAAGGTGTTTTCCTTATTGATGAGTTTCTTAATTCTCTTCCGATTATCAATCATGTCTATGTCGATCATCTTCATGCCTCTGAATACATCGGCAGGTTCACTATTTAGAAATTCATCCACAGACAACCTATCTGCAGGATTTACTTTGTTTGTTCTCTCTATCCGAGTAAGTAGGATCCCGTCCTTCATCTTCATTTGCTTTGCCTTATTATACACTTTAACTTGATTTCCATTTCTCACACCATAGTAATATGTTTCAGGGAAATCCTTGTCTTCAAATGGCTGTTTCCTTTGATTCGGGACATATAACCTTTTCGCTACTTGCTCAGAAGTGTATCCTTCAAGATCTATCTTTTCATCCCACTGCCCTACTTTAATGCCTTTTAAATCTCCAACGATAAATCTCAGCAAGTGTTTAAGTTGTTGGGGAGTAAGTCTTTGGGAAGAAGGATTGATTTCAATTATGGTATTAGGAAGATGGCTGAAGAGCGACCCCCCATTGAACAAAGAATAACCTATAATTCAGCTGATACTTGTACATCTCAATCTCGTTCTTAAACCATTGAGGATGCTCGTGTCCTTTAATTTGCTTCAATAGACTCCAGGAGACCTTGTTATCAGTATAAAACTTGATACCATCATACGGGCAGACACGATTGTTGTTTAATGTACTCTTGAGCACACTATTAATCACAGCGCATTTATCCAGGTTATCGTATGCAGATTCTTTATACTTAATAACCACTACCATACCCCCAAGTATTTAGAGGGGATGAACCCTTGATATAACTAGAATGAGAACTCCTAACGTGTCTGATAGCAAGAACAGTTGTACAGGACATAATTATTCCCTTTCTCCTTTTTCATTTGTTGTTTCGATTATGATATTAGCAAGTTGATTTAAAAAATGATCTTTTTGTTCTTGTTGATGTAGATACGTTTCGTAGACACTGTGGTTCCATGTATTATCGTCTTTCATCGCACTTCCTCCTCCACACTTCAAATATTGTAATTTCAAAACCTTACAAAACACAATATTACACCTCATAATAAAAGTAAAATGTTGTATTTTTGTCACCATACAAATATAATTGCAATGAGGTGATTTTAATGAATTTTGCTACGGTGGTCAAAGAAAAAAGAGCTGAAGCTAACTTAAGTTACAGAAAGCTATCCGAAGAAACAGGGATATCACATAGTCATATACGCGATATTGAAAACGGGAAACATACTCCTTCATTCGAAAATGCAATTAAGTTAGCTTCAACTTTAGACATAAATGTTCGAGACGTGGTAGTCAGTACTTATCAAACTCAACTTAGAAATTTACTTTTTGAACTCATCAAAACGTGTGATGATTACAACGTTTCAATACCATATGATGTCTGGGTCAAATCCAATCTACCTATGGATCCTATGGGTACCGAAAAAATGAAGTTGCATGACAAAGCTTTTGAAATAGTTGAGTCGTTATACAATGAGAAGAATGAAAATGCACTTACAAGTAAGCTAGAAGTCATAGAATGGATCGCTCGAAATCCAACAACATATTCCTCCATATACAAAAGCGTCATCCCATTTATCGAAACCGTTGAAGATACATCAGGAATACACGGTTTACCTAAAGCTCAATCAGAAGTTGATCAATTTATAGATACTCTTCAAGAAAAGAATGTTAACTATGGAAAAGGAGATGAATAGATGACTAAACCTGTAGCAATATACGCTCGTGTAAGCACGGAAGAACAAGCCACAGAAGGGTACAGCATACAGGGGCAAATTGAAGAAATGGAGACTTATGCTGAGCAAAGAGGTATGGAAGTCGTAAGAAGATATCTGGATGAAGGAGTTAGTGGCAAAAATATCTCTGGTCGTCCGCAGATGAAACGATTACTGAAGGATCTTGGCAGTGGAGACTTTCAAGCAGTTATTGTCTATAAGATCGATCGGATCTCTCGTAAGTCTAAAGATGCCTTGGAAATTGCAGAACGATGTGATCAGGCGAATGTGAAATTGATCAGTCTTAAAGAAGACATGGACATTACTACACCGATGGGTAAGATGATGTTCCAGATGGCCAGTAACTTCTCTGAGTATGAACGTAATTCAATTATCGAGCGACTTAAGATGGGGATGAATCAACGTGCTAAACAAGGGTATTACAATGGTGGTCGAGTGTATGGATACGACAGTGTAAATAAAGAATTGGTGATCAATGAAGAAGAAGCTCATGTTATCCAACTCATTTTTAACTACGCTGAAGAAGACCTTGGCTACAAAGCGATTGTGAGTAGAATCAATTCAATGGGGTTTAAAACGAAACGTGGGAAGGATTTTGCCATCCACACCATAAAAACGATCCTCGATAACCCTTTGTATATCGGGAAGATCCGCTTCAATATGTACGAGAATTGGATTGAAAAACATAGAAAAGGTAAGAACGAGAACTACATCTTAGTTGATGGAAAGCACCAGGCAATCATTTCTAACGAACAGTGGGAACGGGTACAGAAAATACGCAAGAAAAGATCCCACAAGCCATCACGCTCGCATACCCCTTATTTACTAAGTGGGTTGGTCAGATGCCCTCAATTTGGAAACGGGATGGTTCCCGGTAGATCTAATGGCGGTAACGGCAAGAAGTATCGGTATTACGTTTGTGGCTTTCACCATAACAAAGGAAAAACCGCTTGTCGTGCCAATTCGATTAGAGCTGAGAGAGTTGAAGAATCTGTATTTGAAGAACTAAAGCGTATCGTAGCCGAACCCTATGTACTGAAGAACATTGTTCAGAGTGTGAACGATAAGCGAATGAATGCAAAAGATCCTATCGATGAACAGATCCGCATTCACGAAAGTAAGTTGAGGAAGATTGAAGGACGAATTGATAACACAACCACTCAATTGATGGATGACCCAACTCTTGCTGCAATTTTTAAACCAAAGCTACAGGAGATGATGGAAGAGAAAGCGTCATTGGAGCAGAAGATTGAAGAATTGAACGTAGAATTAAGCGAATGTGATACCGCTCCTATTGATGAAGATGCACTTTATCATCTGCTTAGTAATCTGGAGACGATCTTAAGTAAATCAGATATCACTCAACAGAAGGCATTGCTTCATCTGATCATAAAAGATATTCAAATTACAAAAGATGCTCCACGGAGAATCGGACGACGTGTAGAGAAAATCAACCTACACTTCGACTTCACAATTGAAGGTTTGGAACATCAAACCATGGATTTATTGAATACGATGAACATGGATTTTATCAAGCCAATGGAGTCTTGGGAACTGGAAAGTATGGAAGGAGTGAACCGGAGTGAAGTGATGGATTCGCTTAATATTTTACCCTTAAACGAGGTAAGGTTCCCCTCTATTAATCCGAAACGCCCGGTACACTTGCTCTAACAACATGAGCCTCATCATTTGATGGGGGAAAGTCATTTTCGAGAAGCTGAGAGCATAGTTGGATCGCTCTATGACTTCATTGCTTAACCCGAGGGATCCACCGATGATGAAGGCGACTTTGCTTTTGCCGTAGGTGGCGAGCTGGTCAAGGTGTTCGGCTAGCTTTTCGGAGGTGAGGGGTTTGCCTTCTATTTCGAGTGTGATGACGTAGGTGTCTTGGGTTATTTTGTTTAGGATGCGCTGGCCTTCTTTGTGTTTAACTTCTTCCATTTGGGCTTGGCTTAGGTTTTCTGGTGCTTTCTCGTCTGGGACTTCGTGCAGTTCAATGTTGGCGTATGGGCCGAGGCGCTTAGTGTATTCGGCAATGCCTTGTTTTAAGTATTTTTCTTTTAGTTTTCCGACTGAGATGATGGATAGTTTCATTATTTTTTCTCCTCTTTTTGCTTTTTTGTTGGTATGGTTGCTTATTTCCTCATACATATAGATAGTATGCTTCTATGTAAAGGAGGAAGTGCGTTGGGGCTGCTTGTTTTTGTTCATGTGATGGCGGCGATTGTTGGTATTGGTAGTGTGTATTGTCCGTTGTTGTTGGTTCGTTCGGATCAGGCGTTAGCTGATTTACGCGTGTCGTTGGTGTTGATGCGTACGTTGAATCGTTTTCCTGTCGTTGTTGGTTCTGTTGCTTTGTTTAGTGGTGTGTTGCTTGTTATCTTTGGTGATTATGGCTCTATTGGGCAAGTGTGGTTGCTTGGTTCTCTCTTTCTATATATTGTAATTTATATAATTGTCGTTGGCTTGATTCGTCCTAAGGTTCGGCGGCTACTGTTTTGGGTGAGTCATGATGACAATAAGGAGGTTGTTCGTTTGCCTCCTGCTCAGCAGCAATGGCTTGATCGGTTGGCTTATTGGTATTATGTCGTGGCTTGTTTAGCGACGTTGCTGTTTTTCTTCATGATTGTAAAGCCTTAACTGGAACCTTCCTTTTAAGTTATCCACAATATCCACATTTTTCGTTCTATGCACAGGTTTCGCTCTTTTACGAACAGGTTATGCACACACTTATCCACATATCCACATACTCACACCGCTTATTTAGTGTAAGAACCTGCGTTCGCCACCATATATACGGATTGCTCCACATGATATTCACAGGCTGTGGAAAAGTTGTTCCGTACTTGTTCTAACGTCTGAATTGTTTCTTCTTCATCGACAATAGCGTCTACTGTTGTTAACGTGTTCTTGTCGTTCCTATCGTTTCGTTGCTGCATATTTCTTTCCATTTGTCATGAGAAAAGCAGAGGAATTAGCCTCTGCTTTTTTGCTTCTGCTTAATAACTTTGTGGTGCTAGCTCCATCGTTGTCGTTTGTTTTTCGCCTTCGCGGTAGAAGGTTACTTTAATTTCTTCGCCGATTTCTTTCTCTTCGTATAAGTATTTGCGTAGGTCGACGATGTTCGTAATCGTTGTGTCATCTAGTTTCGTAATGACGTCGTATTGCTGTAAACCGGCGCGATCGGCTGGTGATGCTATTTCAACGCCGTTAATGAAGACACCCGCTTGTACGTCTTTCGGTAAGCCGAGGGCGTTCTGCCATTGGTTGCTGGCTAATTCGGATAGAGAATACGATTCGATTCCCATATACGGCCTTGTTACTTCGCCATTGTTTTCTAAGTCATCAATAATTGGTTTGGCGGCATCGATTGGGATAGCGAAACCGATCCCTTCGACAGATGATTGGGCGATTTTCATCGAGTTGACGCCGATTAGTTGTCCGTCCATATTAATAAGAGCTCCTCCGCTGTTACCTGGGTTAATGGCGGCGTCGGTTTGGATGACTTCGGCTTGCCAATCGATTCGTCCGTCTCCGTTTAAGTCTTGGGGAATGGCTCGTTGTGTGCCGCTTATAATGCCTTTCGTGACCGATCCTGCAAATCGTAAGCCGAGTGGGTTACCAATTGCGAGGGCTGGTTCGCCGACTTTGACATTCTCAGAACTGCCGAGCTCGATTGGCTGACCGACTTTGTCTGCCTTAACGCGGAGGACGGCTAAATCGGTGTAGGGGTCGCTTCCTAATAAATTCGCTTCGATTCGGTTGCCGTCGATTAATTCAACTTCGATTGATGATGCTCCTTGAATGACGTGGTGATTCGTTACGATATAGGCGTAGTCGTCTTCTTTCTTATAGATCACGCCTGAGCCTGTTCCTCCTTCTTGTTCTTGGCTAAACAGGCCCGTTCCTTGTTGATTGTTCACGACTCCTACAACGGCTTCTTGTACATCTTCTACTACTTTCGTTACTTGGGTTGTAACATCTACATTCACCGCTTCTGTGTTAGGCGTTTCCGTTTCCTTATCTGCGTCTGTTCCAGCTTGTTCTTCTGTTTCTTGCCCGCTGTATGGCAACAGTTCAGCTGGTAAGAGGGACGGTAATGCAAATACAACGATGAGGGCGCCGAATATCCCCCCTAGCAAGGCAGGAATAAGCCAATTTGGTTTCTTCTGCTGATTTCGGGAAGATGTATGATCATCATAATATCCCATGAAACTTCACCAATCCTTTCGCTCCACTTTACAAGTCTGGTGCATCGTTTGATATGTGTCTGTTTGCCTGTACCCATTCTTTCCTTATACGTAAACATTATTTAACGTATAAATTGGTGTTGCTGTATGTGGGTCTGTATCGTATAAATTAATGGAATCTCCTACTGGGATGCCGCGTTCCTTAAGAATATTGGTGACAGACATTCTAGCCAGATCTTTCATATTATTATCTTGACTTAGATGGGCTAAATAAATACGTTGTGTATTGTTTCCAATTATATCGGTTAAGGCGAGCGCGCAATCTTCATTAGATACGTGTCCCTCGTCACCTAGAATGCGGCGTTTCGTGTTCCAGGGGTAGCGTCCCATTCGTAGCATTTCTACATCATGATTCGCTTCGAATATATAGGCATCGGCATGTTCAACCGTTTTCTTAATGCGTTCGGAAACGTATCCTAAATCGGTTACGAGTGCTACTTTACTGCCGCCATTTCGGAAGACGTAGAACATTGGCTCGGCGGCATCGTGGGATACGCCAAACGATTCTACTTCTAAATCGCCGAACGTTTTTACGCTTGCCATAGGAAATTCAAATTTCTGATCAAGTGTGACTTTGCCGATTTTGTCTTCCATTGCTTTCCACGTTTTGGCATTGCCGTAGATTGGCAATTGATAACGTCGTGCCATTATGCCTAAGCCTTTAATATGGTCACTATGTTCATGGGTAACAAAAATCCCATCTAATTCATTCGGGTCTATGTGCACCTCGTCTAACAATCGTTCAATTTGTTTTGCGCTTAGACCAGCATCAACAAGCCACTTCTGATTGTCTGTTCCGATGTAGAAGCAATTCCCGGTACTCCCTGATGCTAGTACACTAAAGTGCATACTCATTGTTCGTCACTCCAACCTTCTATTTCAGATGCAATCGATAAATCTATCATGACATCCTGAATAAATCGTTCTTCTTCTGTTTCAATTAATTGTCCATGCACGCCGTTCACATAAAGGTACCGCTTGTTCTCTTCATCTTTTATGTTCATTTTCCATGTTGGAGAGAATACTTGTACGCCATTCTCTAATGGAACGAGTGTGTGATAGCCGAGCTCCATACTACTTATTGTATCTCCTTCGTACAGCTCATTGTTGTTGTATAACGTCTCAATGGCCGTCATTGGTTTAATGAGTTCTTGTGGTTCAGCCGTTGTATGAATGTCTTCTAACATTGTTTGTGCGTAGCCAATTAATTCTTTATCATCGTTAACGAATACCATCAGCAGTGCACTTGCATTATAATAAATTGGTTTGCCTTTATACGTCTGGAAGAATAGTAGCGTCTGATTTTCTTCATCCCAATTCCAATAAGCATATTGGTCGCCGTTTATGACTTTATTGCTCATCATGCTTTCCATCACTTCGGCAGATGCCGTCACATCAATAGAGATTGGTTTATCAAACGCCGCAAGCAGTACATCACCGTTGTTGATTTTCGTTGTCTGATTGCGGAGCGTATCTTTATGCGCTTCTACATCTTCTTCTGTAAATTTATGCCGCTTTGCTGATATATACGCTTGTTTGACAGCGTCTTTCGGTACTTCTCCCACTCCTATATTGGCAGCTTCTAGCTTCTCCTCAAACGTCGAATCATCTAACGGGCCGTATTCCGATTGCTCTCGCTTTTGCATAAACTGTTGCGCTAAGAAGACATCCAGCACTAAAAAGCATATAATAAAGAGCGTTTTAATTTGTCCCCATTGCATTAGTGCGTTCCCCCTTGATTAACCGGTTCTTCAAATACAGGGCGCCAATTGCCACCGACCGTTTTATAATACCAAGCAGGTTCGAATGTTACGATGAATGGATGCTGATTCTTCACTTCCATTGTATAGCCGATTGTAATGTCATCAATCAGAAGTGGGTATTGTGTCCTCGACTTAGCTAAATGCTCATCTACTTGTTCCCCTAATGCAAGCGTTTTTGTAGAATCATTTTCAATCGGGGTCGCTAATTGGAATAAAGAGCGCTTGTAACGAAACAATTCTTGGTTATACCACGTTTGCTCAATGGCACTTAACCCTTTCTCATTGAATACCGGATAACCGTTTTGTTGCAGGCGATACTTCACCGTGCTTCCGGTGGCATCAATGTCATATAAATTATAATTATCAGTCCAACCATGGTGATCATTAATAAAACGCATGCTTTCCCGTATCAAATCAGAGTATGTCATCGATGATTCTGGTTGCACTGATGGATTAGTAAAGCGCATATATTCTTTGTTGTAACATAACTGCATCTGCATGCGATCATCGGTATAAATCGACTGGCCGACACTTGTCTGATTCTCTCGCACTTTATTCGGATCATCAAACAAGACGTTGATAAGTGGATTTTCTCCAATGGCATACGTTGTGTATGTGTACTTCGGTAATTTTATTTGACCGGCAGGAATATATATAGGTCTTTCCTCTTCCTCGCCAATCGAAAGGTACTTCAAATGACTAGATGGATCGTTAATGTAGTCTACAAGTTCTTTATACGCTTCAAAGTTGCGAATAGTAGCGTTGTACATTGATTCATCCTCATCTGAATAAAAGTACACATTCGTCAACGTCTGGTCAGCAGAAATATCGACAAATATGCGGTCAACCATAAACTCCGGAATAACTTGATCGTCCTCATTCAAAGTTAACGTACTCGCCAATACCGAAAGTGGTACCGATGTTGGATAAATGATTTCTAAGCTAGATTTCCGATTTAATGTTTGTTTCGGGACGGATTCGAATTCATCTAATGGCCACTGCCTGAACGCTTCATATAAACTAAGGGAATCCTGACGAGATGCTAATGCGTAAATATCGCCACCTTCATGAAAAATAATTTCTTTTGGCTCAATGATGCCACTAAGGGACTCTTGCTTTCCGTCTATTTTTGTCTTGGCGTTTAATACACTGTTATCCTCTAACGCTTCATAATTTGGTTTATAGTTCCATATTGCTAGTGTTAATAGTAAACTAGTTGCAATAAGCATTGTCAGCACAATAGATTTAATGGTCTCAATCGTCATGCATTATCCCTCCGCTTATCATTCGTGAAAGGAAGGGTAAAGAGGATGGTTGTCCCTTTTCCTTCTTTACTTTCTGCCCAAATTTCACCTTTGTGTGCTTCAACCATTTCTTTAGAAATCGCAAGCCCTAAGCCAGTGCCACCCAATTTCCTTGTGCGTGCTTTATCTACACGATAAAAACGGTCAAAGATTTTGTCGACGTTGTCTTTCGGAATGCCCATGCCTTGGTCTGTAATGGTTACTAACAATTTCTGTTCCTTCTTCAACATTTTCCCTCGGAACGTAATCGTGCCTCCTTCAGGTGAATACTTAATGGCGTTCGAGATAATGTTATCCATTACTTGAGTCATTTTATCTTTATCCATATACACCCAAATAGATTCCTCAGGTATATCTCGCATGAATTGTATATGCGTATCTTTATTCATTTCAAAACGGTCAATTACATGATGATAAAACTTCCCAAAGTCAACAAGCTCGCTGTGTAGTGTGAAATCCTTATTATCCATCTTCGACAATTTCAACAGATCATTGACGAGACGAATCATTCGTTCTGTTTCATTCTGCGTAACGTCTAGAAAACGTGGGGCTATCTCTTTATCTTGCCAAGCTCCGTCTGTTAACGCTTCTAAATAACTTCGCATCGTCGTAAGAGGTGTCCTTAATTCATGGGACACGTTCGCTACAAACTCCCGTCGTTCCCGTTCAACCTTCTCTTGTTCCGTTACGTCACTTAATACCGTAATAAGACCATTCATTTCCTCATTTTCATACTGCACCAATGAGAAACTCGCTTTTAACAATAGATGTTCATCTTCATCGCTAAAATCAATAATCATCGATCCTGATTCAGAGAGTTCCGTTAAATCGGCTAATCGTTCTTCGATTTGGAGAACTTCTATAATGGACTTCCCTTGTACGATTTCAAAGTCTTTGCCAATCAAAGAAGCTGCTGGCTTATTCATTAAAATAATACTGCCTCGATGATCGGTTGCAATAACACCTTCTGTCATATTAGCAATTACAGAGCTTAACTTACGCCGCTCCCCTTCCGTTGTCGCCTGAGCTAACTTTAACTTATCACTCATCTCATTAAAGGATACGGCTAATTGACCTATTTCATCACGTCCATACACATTTACTTTATGGGAGAAGTCCCCTGTTCCCATTACTTTGGCATGCTTCCTCATCTCCGTTATAGGCTTCGTAATCGTTCCAGCTACTACGATTCCAAGTACAACGGAGATGGTTATCCCTAATATCGTTCCATTAGCAAAGATTTGATTGATTTTCTGTAATTGATTATATACCCCTTCAAGAGAAGCTTCGATATATACCGCTCCAGATGCAGGTGTATCCTCCTCCGAAGCATTTGCCTGCGAGAAGATAGGGAAAGTCATCACAAGCGTCCTGTCTCCCGTTTGGCGATCAATCTGTACAGTATCGCTTTTCTTAGACCCTGTTAGCAACGTGTGTTTCACGCGAGAATTTGTCGTTCTTTTTCCAATATCACTTTGCGTAATTGGATGATTACCAATAATTCGACTGTTGCTATTAATAACAATAATTTCTGTTATTTCCTCCGTGAAGTTCAAATCGGCCAGAATTTTCTGTACGTCTTCTTCGAGTGTCGGCCCGTCTTCTGTTCGTTCCTCCACAAAGGCTTGCTCCAATTGATAATTTAAATACTGCATGTTCTTCTCAATAGATTGTTGAAATTCTTGAAAGAAATCCCTCTCTAACTGCTGGGAGAAATACGCTCCAATCACTTGAATAGGAAAAAGCAGTAATAAGATAATGATAATAATAAATTTCAAACGAATCGATTGAAAAAAACCAACCTTCTTCATAATGATTACTCCTGTTCAGGATTTCTAAAATAGTAACCTACTCCACGCCTTGTAACAATCCACATTGGCGTACTTGGATTCTCTTCTATTTTCTCTCTTAGTCGTCTAACGGTAACGTCAACAGTTCGGACATCCCCGTAATAATCATATCCCCATACGGTTTCTAATAAATGCTCTCTTGTCATCACTTGCCCAATATTCTTCGCTAAATAATGCAATAGCTCAAATTCGCGATGCGTTAATTCAATATGTTCTCCCTCTCTTGTCACGGTATACGCATCTGGATGAATGACAAGATTACCTACACGTATATCACTATTGGATTTCCCTTTGGTTTCAGGCTCTTGTTGATGTCTTCTTAAATTTGCTTTCACGCGAGCAATCAATTCACGATTGTTAAATGGCTTGGTCACATAATCATCTGCACCTAGCTCTAGGCCAAGTACTTTATCAATCTCAGAATCCTTCGCTGTCAGCATAATAATTGGCATACTGTATTGTTTGCGAATTTCACGACATACTTCCATACCATCTTTATTCGGAAGCATAATATCTAACAAAATGAGGTTCGGTTGTTCGGAGTGAGCTAACTTAACAGCTTCATCCCCATCATACGCACACACGACCTCGTATCCTTCTTTCTCTAAGTTAAATTTCAATATATCTGCAATTGGCTGTTCATCATCGACTACTAATATTTTATTACTCATACAAATCCCTACTTTCTATTTAAGGACATTTTATAGTTATGTTGCTTGTAAAATCGCCTATAATACTATATTTTAACGTACTTTGGTGGAAATGTCTTTTCGCTACGTTGATTTACAGATTGTACTTCTATAGAAAAAGTCTCTAGCTTCAGCTAGAGACTTTCCGTTATCTTACGTAGTTCAAAGGATTTTGTAAGCTTCCATTTTTGTATACTTCAAAGTGTAAATGAACACCTGTAGAATCTCCAGTTGATCCCATTATTCCAATAGGTTGACCTTTCTCTACGGTTTGCCCTGCATTTACTTTAATAGAAGACATATGTGCATAAACAGTTTTTAAACCGTTGTTATGATTAATGACTACTTTGTTACCGTAACCACCGTCATAACCAGCAGATACAACTGTTCCATTATCTGCTGCAGAAATGGTACGATTGCTTACACCCGCAATATCAATTCCTTTATGGTATGCTCCCCAGCGCTGGCCTTGTTTACTCGTGATTGTTCCACCTGCTGCTGGCCAGTTTAAGCTACCTGTACCACGAGATGGAACCACTTTCGTACCTTTCACGATGATTTCCTTTTGTGGCTTTTCGGTTACTTCTTCATGCAATACTTCTTCATTAATGACGTTACCGTTTTTCTTCGTAATTTGGTATTCTGTTTCTTTCTTACCATCTTTACCTTCTTGACGAACTTCTTCGTCGCCTTTATAAAGTTTCTCAGATTTCTTTACTTCTGTTTCATATTCAATTGTACTCTCTTCTTTCTTCTCTTCTGTTACAACAACATCTAAGAAAGAATTGTACTCTGTTACGTTTATTTCTTGTCCAATATCTAGAACAGATCCTTCATCTAAACCTTTATTTAAGTCTAGTAGCTCTTGCGTACTTAAATTATATTGACTAGCAATTTCACCTAATACTTCACCGTCTTTAACAGTATGCTTCTTCTCTTCAAGTGTACCTTTTTCCATTACTTGAACAAGCTCGTCCGCCGTTAACACGTTAGATGGTTTTACTTCTTCATCAGAATAGGAAACTTTTGCAGATAGTTTTACGTCTTTAATCGTAGAATCTTCTAATTCGACGTCTTTTGTATCAAAGTAGTTAGAATCTTCTTTAAGCTTAGCAGCGGCCTTTTTCGGTAAGTATTTCGCTTTTAATTTTGTTACAGCTGCTTCTGCTACTTCTTTGCTTTGTGCATACCCTACCACTTCACCATCTACGACTACAGCAGTAGCATCCGCTTGAATGTTAATCTCTTCTTTTATATCTTTCAGAACATCTTTGTTATCGAAACTTGCTCGATACATTTTCTCTGGTACGTAGGAAACTTCTTCTCCCACAACAAGCTCCATACCTTTGTGCTTCTGTTCTACTTTGTTAATTTGTTGTTGAATAGCCTCGTCTACAATATTTTTATTTTCTACTGTTCCAATATGCTCTCCATCCACATAAACGTGATATACTGTAGGAATTTGTTGCTCATCTTCATCAGCTTGAACCGTTCCAGCTGTAATTCCTAATCCTAAACAAGTCGTCAATACTACCTTCGTTCCAAAGGAAGTATATTTTCTTTTTGCCGTATCCACGAATGTGTTTGGATTATTTTCTTTTTTCATCCACACAGTTCGTCTCTCCTATCTTCCTCAAAATCTATTATTTATGTACATTAATTTCTGTTTTTCTTCACCTTAATAATCTACCATAATTACTACGACTAAATAAATAGTAGGAGATAAGATGTAACATACTTGTATTATTACAGTGATAGAGAAAGCAAACAGCAGTGAAAAATGTATAGTTTAGTGTAATATTACTCTTTTAATTGTCGTTTTTTACACATATTAGTGAGGAACATTGCAGAATTGTTACAAGCGATGTCATGTTCTGTCATGACCATTTGCCTAGAACTAATAAGCAGCTGATTTTAGAGGAAAAAAAGAACAGATTGCAAACAAAAAAAGCCACCCATAGAGGTGACTCTTTACTGGATGGCTCGGGACGGAATCGAACCGCCGACA
>NZ_AVPG01000029.1 GCF_000775615.1 Pontibacillus litoralis JSM 072002 | reverse complement strand
AGGTCGTTATGGGCTTCTTTTATTTACCCTTAGGTGTTGCAATCCGTCACGAGAAAAAAGTAAACAAAAAAACCTGCCCTATGCTACCTCAGCAAAAGGCGGGTTTTGCCCTCGTGACCGTTTGCGGTACTTCTATTTTTATATCAAACTACTCCTTTTCATCTAATCGCCGACGGAATACTAAAGCTGAGACAGCGAATATAACAAAAGCTACTGCTGAAGCAGTGGTAACTATCTTCAACAAATTTCCTATTGGAGATTCAAATAACAGTGCTACCGAAATGATTAGAACAGCACCAGTTAAACCCATCCCTAAAATCGAGATAGCCAAAACCTTGTTCATCAAATCACCTCACAAATGCTTATAAATAATTGAAACAAGCTACCGCTCCAGCAATACTACCAGCACCAAGAACTGCATATGCACCAATACATGCAGCACATATAGGTATTTTCTTATTTACATTGGGAAAGTTATATACTTGGAAATTAATAGACAAAACTATATGGATCTCTGCTCAATGTGATGAAAGGCTTTATGCTGTTCCTGTGGCTCGCATATTTCCTCTGCTTAAGTTCTTTTACGTTGAAATAATCAAAAATATTTCCAATCCCTTGTTTCCGGATTTTTTCTCAATTGATATGTTTTGTCTAATCATTGTTCTATTTAAAGGCTTTGGTAAGTGGCAAACAGTCCACACCTATTTACTTAGATGGGACTGTTATTATCATTTATATTTAGTTTTAACAGGAAGCTTGGTGACCATGGGAAGAAATCATCTAACTGTTCTTCATTTGAAATTCCTCAAATAAAGCAAGATAGTTAAACGGTTTTATTTTGCTGTCTCTACGGCTATACTAGATAATCCTAAATGTTCACGGAAAGTATGACCTTCATATTCCCTCCTGAATATTCCTCTTCTTTGCATTTCAGGAACAATTAGTTCGACAAAATCTTCTAAACTACCGGGTAGTGTCGGAGGCATAAGATTAAATCCGTCAGCTACACCTGCTTCAAACCAGACTTCCATCTGATCCACAATTTCGGCGGGTGTACCTATTAGCGTGTGATGCCCCCCGCCTGCATTAAGATATCCTAATAATTCTCTTACTGTAGGTTGTGTATCATTAATTATTTCGAGTATCGTTTCATAACGACCAACTGGACCAGTGAATTCTTCTACTGGCGGTAATTGAGGTACTTTATTATCCATCTCCCATTTAGAACAGTCTTGTTGAATAAAGAAACTCAACTGTTTTAAAGCTGTTTCAATAGGTAATTTTTTATCTAATGCTGCTTTCTTGGCTAAAGCTTCTTCACGAGTATGACCTACATAGGTTACTAAGCCTGGAAATACTTTAATGTGTCTATTTCTGACTTTGCTTTGTTTAACTTGTTCATCTAATTTTTCACGGAATTTTTTGGCTTGCTTTAAGTTCCACGATACTGAATAGACTGCATCGGCATATTTAGCAGCTAATGCAATTCCTTGTTTAGAAGCCCCTGCTTGCATTGATACTGGTTTGCCTTGCGGACTTCTTGGCGTAGTGGATGGGCCATATACTTTAAAATAGGTACCATCATGATTAAAAGGCTGAATGTTTGAAGGATTTATCAATTTTCTTTCTTCTCTATGATGTAGAAACTCATTACTGTCCCACGAAAGAAATAACTTATTCATTAAAGCAGCGAATTCATCTGCCTTCTCATATCGTTTGTCATGAGGAGGTAGTTCTTCCATGCTATGATTTAACGCCTCTAAATCAGTCATTGACGTAACGAGATTCCAACCAACACGTCCTTTTGTAATATGGTCTAAACTTAATAGTTGTCGTGAAGCTGTAAAAGGATTAGAAAAAGTACTTGAAATGGTTGAAACTAATCCCACATGATTTGTCACTTGAGAAATAGCCGTTAAATTGACTACTGGATCAAACCAAAATGCTGGCATATCACTACAATCTTTACCTTGAAATGATTGATTATCAGCAAAGAATACGGCGTCAAAATATCCTTTTTCCGCCAGTTGAGCTAGCGATTGGTAATAGGAGATGTCTCCAATTTGTTCAATGCTTGAGTCAGGCATTAACCAAGCAGCTTGATGGTGTCCACAACCATACAGCAAAACACCTAAGTGTAGTTGTTTTTCTTTAGTCTTTATCATTTAATTACACCTCAAAATTCATCATTATGAATGGTCTTGTATATTTTTGAAGTATTATCTATGGTTATTTATTAAGCCATTAGTTCATTGTCAAACCACCATCTACTGTGAAATTTTGACCTGTAATGCCGTTCGCATTTTCCGAAGATAAATAAGCGACCATATTGGCTACATCTTGAGGTGTGGTAACTTTCTTCAATGGCGTTGATTGAGCAATTAAATCGAATACCTCTGGTGTTGTAACAGCACTAGCATCAGTCGTTTTTAACAACCCACCTGAAACTACATTCGCTTTTATACCATATACTCCTAATTCAGAAGCGATATTACGTGTGAAGCCTATTAATCCAGCTTTAGCTGTTGTATATTCGTGATAGGGTACAACAGGATTTTGGTATAAATTAGTACCTATACTTATAATACTTCCATTTTGTCGTTCAATAAACTGAGGGATAACACTTTGAACTACATTAAATGCTGCTTTTAAAGTACCATCTAGTTGTTTTTGATAATCGTCCCAAGTAAGTTCTGTGAAGGTTTTCTGTTTGTTTGGATCAAATTTGAAATCTATTAATGCATTGTTGACTACAACATCTATTTGGCCAAAATATTCCGTTGCTCTCTTTATCAATGTATCTACTTCTTTACGATTCGTTACATCCGCCTTAATTGCAATAGCATTCTGTTCACCAATTTCAGAAACGAGTTTCTCAGCAGGATCTTTGCTTTTATAGTAATTGATAACCACTTTAAATCCTTGTTCTGCCAATGTCTTTACAATCGTTGCTCCTAACCCTCTACTACTACCTGTTACTAATACTGTTCTAGTCATTTTAACAACTCCTATATTTATAATATTGATGTAACTTAAATAATAAAATAAAAAAATACGCAACCTTCCCATAGGAAAGCTGCGTAAAAACAAATAACCACATTTAAAGAATAAGGCACAATCGCTCTTTAAGTATGTATTAGAGTTTACACTTTCCTACGCTAGTTTTAACTAGTTCAGGTTCAAAGGGTTTGAGTAATACTCATCTCAGTTAAATAACACCCCTAGTGCATATATTTAAGTTATATTCAATGTTATAGCTTCAAGAAATTTATGTCAAGGAAATATAGCTATTAAAGGAATTTTAAAACTTTTTATACTAAAATTAGCCGATTCACCAAATACTTAATCAAAAGTTGTAGTGAACCATTTCGGCTGCAGGGCTTCAAATGCATCAACAATCCTAATAACGTTTTGAGAAATATACAGGTAGATTCTAAGTGTATTGAATACATCCTAATCCATTAATATCAATGTTTTGGGAATTGATATATGGATAAAAATGTATGATGCAGGATAAAAAATGACATTACTTGAACCAATTTACACCAAAAATATAGGTGCTAGTTGAATACATTCTTTAAATTATATTATACTTCCTGTTTTAAATTTATCATTTTATTTTATTGTAGCTATTTGGTGAAATAACATCTAATATTTCTGTCAATTTAACTACTTGCCTTTGTTGTTTGTCTTCATAACAATGATTTACATTCGCTTTACTTTGCTAGTTCTCTTTAATCCATATTCAAGTAATTTGCTGCTGTAATATCAATGTGCTTCTTACTATAAGAATTAATTGTTATCTTTTGTACATTTTCATCAGGTAAAGACAATTTTGACATAAGCAAGTCAGAAAAATTCTTATTGTGTGTACTTACAATTATTTGTTTTTCTTCGTTATTAATAAGTGAGGTGAGCACATCAATAAACGAATATGTGTTAACATCGTCTAAATGTTGAAAAGGATCGTCTATTCCAATTATGTTAAGCTTACTCCAGTTTTGTGTGATATTTAAAGCTAAGAAGATACTTAGTGCAAGAATTGTTGATTGCGCCGCGCTGAAATTTAAATTTGCATTTACTTCTTGTTTTAGTTGTTCTTTAGTTAGATCATCCAACTCGACCCAATCGTCTTCCTCAGAAAGTAGTAAATACAGGTCATTTGCTCTAGTTACCAGTTTGACATGCTTGTAATATGCGTGCGGTGAGATTTGTCTAAAAAACTGATCAATTATCTTGCTATTATCTCTTAGGTACTTGTTAATTAAATCACTCTGAACATTAGTGTGTATTTTTTTAAGGATTTCAATATTACTTAAGTTTTCTTTCGCTACGGTACGCTCTAAATCCATATTCTGTTTTATTTGAAGTGTTTTCTCTTTTTGACCTTGTATTTCAGTCAACTTATCTTTTTCTTTAAAAGCTGAAACGTTCTTTAAGCTAGCTGCAATTTCAGCATCTATATCTAATATCAATTTGGATTGTTGATTAATGTATATTAAACATTCATTAATCCTGTAACTTTCGAATGTTTTAGGATAATCTGACTCTAAAGTCTCTACAATGTAATGAATCTGATCAATCTTAGTTCTTAGTCCATCAATTGTAGATTCATGTTGAGCTTTTTTTATTTTCAACTGCTTAGATGATTTTTTATTTCCATCTAAATAATCATCCAATTTTTTTACTCTTGAGGTGATTGCATCTTTATTGAAAGCATACGAAAACTTCCCTTTGAAAGGCTTCTTTAAACTCTCAGTCTTTTTCTCTTTCAAACTAATTCTCTCTGCTAAAGATTTTAATTCATTTAACTTTTCAAGAACATCCTTGGAGAGGTTATAATGATGTTCATGCTCATTTATAAAGTTTTCTATCTTTTCAATTTCACTTTCTATGCTTAACCTGTCTAAATCTGACAAATCACCAATAATAGATTCAAGATATATTTTTTTATTTTCAATAGACTTTTTATTTTCCAACGTCACAGTTAATTTTTCTTCTAATGATTTGATATGCTCTTCTAAAGACTTTATCTCATTGTCTATATTTGAAATCGCAGAAAGTTCCTCGCTAAGTTTTATGTCAACTTCATCGAACTTTTCTTGGCCCTCCTTCAGCTTAAACTCAACATGGCTCAAGAGAGTGTTTACATCTTCAAAATCACTGCCACATACAGGGCACTCTTTTTCAGATCCTCTATTTAAGAGGCTTCTTTGTAGTGAAAAAGTAATTTGTTGAAAATTATCTGCACGAATGTCCTTCTTTTTAAATCTTAACTGGTCAATAATGTGATTTTTGTTCTTTTTATTACTGTATACTTGTTCAAGTTTTTCTTTTTTAGCTTTAATTTCACTCTCAATACTACTCAAATTTTTGTCTATTTTCTCTAGTTCGTGATTTTTATACTTTAAATCCAATTCATTTACTTTTTTTACTTTTTTTGCTTTTTCATTTTCGAATACCTGTATGAAATTACTATAGCTATTATACTTTTTAATAATTTCTTTTATTTTCATATTGCTATTTACATAAGATAGAAAATTTTTCATCTCATTCTCTTTATCTTTTAAATCACCTAGTTCTTCTTGTAAAATCCCAATTTCTTGAAGGTTTTCTTCAAGTACTAACAATTGATTTCTTCTACTTTCAGCTCGTAATTTCCCGTGTTCTCTTTTTTTCAATTTTTTATTGACATTTAACAAATACTTATATGAAATATCAATTTTTGTTTGTTCCTCATTAAGATCAGAATTAGTTATATCAAACCTATGTATCCTAGAATTCATATTTTGTAACTTTGTATTTTTGTTCTCTAGCTCTTTTCTTTGATTTCTAATTCTTTGAATATCTTCTTCTTCCAGGGTTTTGATCTTTATAGTATTATAATTCACAAGATGTTCTGGTAGAGAATAAAAATATGTATTCAATTTATCAATTAAATGAGCCTCACTGACTTCGCCGGTGTAATCCAGTATATATTCATTATCTCTATACCGTGTGTCAAGGCGCTTTAATTCGTTTTCAACATCTTTAAGTTGTGAGTCTATACGATCTAATTCATTCTCAAAAGCAGTCTTGCTCTTATTAATATAATTTTTTAATTCTTTCCCATATTTATCGAGACCAAGAATGTTTTCAAGTTTTGCATACCTATCGGTTGGTTTATCCACCTTCACAAATTCTTCCAAATTTTCTTGGGATAAGATTTGGGTAGAAGCAAATATTGAACTAAAACTGTTCAACTTTTGTTCTTGGTTTAAAAAATTCCCTTTTGTAATAAGGTTGATTATAAATCTTAACCCTTCCCGAATAGTGTATTGTTTACCTTCAACAAAAAGCTTTTTGTCTATATTACCTGATAATAGTTTTCGAATTTCTCTTCTGATAGTACTTACAGATCCGTCGCTGTTAACTATATCCACTTCTACACTAACTCTATAGGTTTGCTTCTGATACTCATAGTTATTAACTAGATAGTTAAATTTGGATTGTTCGCTACTACCAGAAAATCGATTTAATTCTCCTGTAAACACCCAACATATAGCATCAAATATCGTACTTTTTCCATGTCCATTTGAACCCTCTATTAATATTACTTTTTTATCTTTCAAGTCAAACTCATGGATACCTCTAAATATTCTGAAATTCTCCAATTTAAGTCGACTAATCTTCATTAATTACACTCCTATTTCCTATTTTTAAGATATCTTTTTCAAATTTGCTAGTTTCTTCTAAGACGGAATACGAAGTGAAATAGTAATCCAGCAAGTTGTTAGCCAATGAGTAAAAACTATCAAGATCTTCTTTTTCTTCCCCAGTCAATTCATTTATTGTATTAAAATTTAAGATTCCAGATTTGAACTCTTGATCATAATCAAATTGTGGCATTTTAATAAATTGATCGCTTAGAAAAGGAACATCCGTAATTTCATCTACTGATTGAAAAACATATTTTTTACACACGTATTCATCTTTAACAACCTTATTTATAGAAAGTGCTAAACCCTCATCCTTACTCAAATCAAAGTTAAGAATCATGAAAAAGTAAATATTGTTTTTGTAATTTGAAGGAAGATAATTATATATACTTGCAATAATTGGTTGTTCTGAAATATACCAGTCAAGAAATAACGATTTTGCCTCGTATTCTTTTAAAAAAATCACTCTTGATTCCTTTACCCACATCTGCATTCCACTTTCAGTCAATTCATCATGAAAAAGTTCAAACTCCATTGATTCGTAACCCATCTGCTTAAATTTAATAATCAACTCTTCAATTTGCAAATAAAACACCTACTCCTCTAATAAACTTAATTTCCAATCATTCTCCATCTTTCTATTCTGAAATGTGGGAACTTCTTCTTCATTCGTGTTACTGAAAAACCCAAAAAAATCCTCCACTTCAGCTGTATTAATGAACTTCAAATTTTCAGGTGGATCAATTATCGATATGTCTTCTCTTTCAACTTTAGTAACAGCAAACCTTGCCGCAAGCCTTTTACTAGTCTCGGATTTTTCTGTTGTTTGCTCTTTTTTCTCATCAAGTATTAAACTAAATAGATCTTGATTAATTTGAGAACCGTAATCACATTGTTGCAATGCAGAAACCACCGTGTTTTTTACAACAACAGTATTTGACCTATTTCTAGCATTATAAATAGTAAATAAAAGTTTTTCATTCTCTATTTCACCTGCGTGAAACAATAACTGAGCGTTCTTGAATTCCACCTTCTTAGAAGGATAGAAAACTAAACAACGTATTATATACGATAGAGAAGTCTTAATATGTTGTTTGTTCTTATCATTATTAAATTTTTCTACTTTGATTGTGCTTTGTAAATTAAACAGTTTATTCAAAAACACTAAACAATATGTTGAGTCATTTCTAAACTGCTCCTCAAACTCTGTTCTAAACCAATCTAAAGTCTCGAGTAATTCCTTTAATAACTTTTGATTAGATTCAAACTCTTCTTGAAATTCATTTCGAAGAGCTTCCAGTAGATATCTAATTATACTTAATAGAGAACTATCTTCTAAATAACTCGCTGCATTGTCTTTCAAAGACTCACACCATGTGTAAATTAATGCTTGTACATCTTCTCTTTTAAAGACTAAGTGAGACTTGTCCATTTCTGAATCATCCCTGTAAGTCCGTTGTACTATTTCAGACAATAAATTCCTGAATATTTCATCAACAATTGTTTTTTTGATTGGGTGTGAAATTCGGATGATATCTTCTATTAAACCTTCAATTATTTTCTTTAATGAGTCAAAAGAGCCAAGTTTGTTAATATATAACCTCTCTAAATAAAATTCCACTGATTTAGAAAACACTTTATCGAATTGTATTCTTTTATTATCCTTTAGAACTATTGGTTTTTCTATATTTGGCTTTAGGATAGTTTCGTTTGAAATATCCGCATTAAATGATGGATTAAGTGTAAATACTTCTAAATCTTCAAGGCTATTATGGGGTGTGTTACTTACAAGTTCAAACTCAGGATCAACAAAAGAATCTTTTTCCAAGTAATTATCAATTAAAGATATAGATTTTTTATTAATGAATGATTCGTAATTTTTGAATAATTTATCTGTCCATGAATTGAAATAATCATAGTTACTTTCCACATTTTTTTTTGCGCTCCGTGAGTAGATGTCGTTTGGCCGTAACCTATTTGAACTGTTTTCTCTCACAGTCTTAACTTGAATGAAACGAATTTTATCGTTTCTCAACAATGCTACATCATCAAAATATTCAAATACAACCTTGTCCCACCAACTTGTTTTCGGATCTTGTACCATCTTAAGAATAAAATATATTGCCACGTAATATTGATACACAAAACCTCTAATTGCAGTTAATCCACCTAAATCGTCAAAGTCGCCCTCCATCAGTTTGTTAATTATTTCATCTTCATCAATTTCTTCGAAATTTTCCCCGCTTTGTTCCTGATATTCTTTGAGTTTTTCTAAATGATATCGATGTACTGAATTTTTATATGTTGTCTCCATTAACTTACCCCCAAATATTCAAGCTAAAAAAATTGTTTCCTAATGAATATTTTACCATAAATACAAATGGCTTCATGCAGAAAAAACATTTTGATTCTTAATCAATTATAGGTAGAAACTTTAGATTTTGTCCTATACAATTTATATTGTAAATTTCCATCAAAAAAATATCCTGCTGATAAAGAACCTAATCCAACTGCTCCAGCCCACGCACTAACTTTTGTAGCGATAGTTCCTGCTGCAATAGAAATTCCTGACAAATAAGCCACTCCTATAACTCCCCCGATTACAGTAGCAAGTGCACCAATTGATTTAACAGTCTTCCCAATTTTTAATTTAGAAGTTGACACATAAACAGGGTCCCATGCACCCCTCAAATATTTTCCAGTGCTGTCCTTAATATTTTCTTCAACATAAGTTTCTTTTTCAATTTCTATTTTTTCACCATCAAGAATCATAAAGCTATCGCCATCATTATAAGTTAAAAAATGGTCTTCTCCATTACTACCTATTGTTTCTACTACTATAGAATCTGAATCAAGTTGCTTTATATCCATATCAAGTGTTATATTTTCATCTTCTAAAATAATAGTCATAGCAGCATGATTATTCCCTAAATCTTCCACATTAGTTACTTGGATTCCTGAATCATCTAGTTCTGTAATCGCATTATTAATAGTTGAGGCTGAAGCTATTGTGTTGAATGACGGTGCAAATATAAAAGAAAATATTATTACTAAAATTAACATACTATAATTCATCTTTTTATTTTTTAAACTACATTTTCCAATCATTCCTACATCCCTCCCTCTTAGTGGAAAGCTTAAAATTGCGTATTCCACCGTTGAACGAATCTTCTATTCCCCTTTCAATTCTTGAAATTACAAATCTATCAAATCAACTATCCTCATGAAATTCATTCAACTGTATATTCATTTTTCAATGTATTTTCTAAGAAAAATCAGCATACTGTTTCTTCAGTAATTTTATTTTCCGATCCCCAATTTGCTTTTCTAGGCGAAGAGCTTAAGGCAATTATATTGGTTAGGAAAATGATAACTGAGCCAATCAAAAACACAGTAGAAGAACCAAATTCTTCTGATAGATAACCAGCTACTAGAACACTTATTGGAGCTAAAATTGTCGATATTAGCCTACTTGCACTAATTACACGGCCTAGAAAGTCTATTGGAACTTGAGTTTGATACAAAATACTAACTAAACGAGAATGTAAAGCTACACTTCCCATTAATAAAGCATTAAAAAAACCTATTAAAACCCAATTCGTTGTAGAAAATAAACCCAACAAGGACATCGAGCTTAACAATGTTAGACTGGATTTGAATTTATTATGTATTAGAGGGAGTATCCACCCACTTAATATGCCTTCAAAAGCACTTAATGTGTATATTATCCCAATTTGATATGATGGTAAAGATAATTCTTCTTTTAGTCTAAAAATTATCATCAACACAGAACCTGTAAGACCTAAATTTTTAAAAACATTCCATCTATTATTTCTAATTTTTGATATATTCTACAACTGAAGGGGATGGCTCCTTTTCTGTATAAGCTTTCCAATATTTTATTTCCCTCGTATAGTCTTCCGACTTTTCATCAAAATAGGTTACTGCCTTAGCAGGTTTTCCAAATACATTAACTTGTGTTACATTTGGATCATCAGGTTGAATAATATAGGCATACCTTGATTCTTTATCACTTAATATTGTAACGTCCCCAGGCCCCGCTACCCATTTCAGAGTGCCACTAGCATAATTAACTATAAATAAATCTAACCCTCCATTGTTATTCAAAGAAACCCCGTAAATAAAATCCCCTACTATGTCAAGATCAATTATCTCTTGGTATTTAAACTTATTTTCCTCCATTAAGCTTTCTATCTGACTTTGTAACGTTGCATTCTCTTGCCCATTATCTTTTTCCTCATTATTACAACCTACCAACAAAACAAAAAAGCTGATAATTAACAATATTTTTCCAATGAAAGCGCCTCCTTTCTTAGAAGTACGTATTCTATTATGAAAATGTTTCAAAAAAAGCATACACAACCTAAAAATTGGTGTAAAATAAGTATATTTTACCAATGAAAATTGTGATCAGTAATATTATTAAAAGGAATTTGTAAATCCATACCGAATATATAACATAAGTTTGGAAAGCTGCGTTAAAAGCTTCATAAAACTTAATATCAAGGTTGCAAATCCTGTTTTATGGCGTTAAATAAATGGAGACATAGGTACTCACCTATGTTGGGAAGGTAGGTGGAAAGTTGAGCGAAAGTAAAAACGAAGGTTTGGAAAACATGCAGGAGAACCCAAGAGAACTATTATTAACCGTAAAAGAAGCTGCACAACAAATTAATGAAAGTCCACACGTACTTAGAAACTGGCTGCGCGAATTAAAAAGCCATATTCAAACTGTTAAAGGGAAAAATAACTATCATTACTTTGATAAGGCAGCTATTGAGCGATTACTCCTTATTCAGAAATTAAGTAGAGATCAAGGCTACTCCATCAAGCAAATTGATTACTATTTAGCGACTGGAGAAAACCCATTAGAACCCGAAGATCAACCAAAGAATCAAGATAAAATACTTCAGGAGCTGCAAGACCTGAAAGACAACTTTAAAAAGCAAGAACAATTTAATCAAGCTTTGCTGCAAAAACTCGAAGAACAAAGCAACTATATTAAAGAATCCCTAAATAAACGAGATCAACAGCTAATGCAAACCATGAAAGATATGCAACAGGCACGAATTGAAGCTAGTGCCACCCAAGAAGTAAAGAAAAAAAGCCTATGGAAAAGGCTTTTCGGCAATTAATTATTGCTTCCATATCTCATTTCTTATCCATCCTCCTTGTGCCATCCAAAAGCTGCGTTAATGCTAGAATAACTAAAAATTGATTTGTCTCATTTGAATTAAGATAGTCTCTCGTATCCAAACTCCTTGTGTGAATGTTTTATAGGGTACAGCTATAGCGATAAGAATCTGCTATGCTAGGTTTGCCTTTACTGTCTCATCTGTTTCCGAATAGGAAGGTCCAGGACGGTCGATGGGGCTTTGATTATTTCGCTTTTATCATACACGAGCGTAAGCCCTTAATGTTTTGTTCTCACGAAGCTTGTTGATTTCATTCTACAATGCTAAAAAACTGTAAAAGTTTGATTTCCGACTGATAGATGACTACACACTTAAGAAAATCTATCGAGACACATTAGATCGTATGGTGAATAGTGCTGCATCATAATACTGCATTTCTATCTTTATACAATTTTTTACATAGTCTTTTTGATCTGGAAACCTCTGTTCATTTTGCTTGGCAAATAGCAGCTCGCTGTAATTTCTTTTTAAATCTTTTTGTTCATATCCTCACTCTCCCTTTCATTATTAAATTGTTCTAGTTTGGCCTTAAAACAAAAATTCCTACATTTTGTAAAAAAGAAATAGTTGTGAACAAGAAGTA
This sequence comes from Pontibacillus litoralis JSM 072002, assembly GCF_000775615.1. GTDB lineage: Bacteria > Bacillota > Bacilli > Bacillales > BH030062 > Pontibacillus > Pontibacillus litoralis. The sequence continues at coordinate 21,118 of NZ_AVPG01000029.1, read as the reverse complement.
CCTTGCAGCATTTCAGTTTCCGTTTATGACGGAAGAAAAAACGAAGTCTTTTTGTCGCGAAGAATCCCCCTGCTATACTTTTGAGCGCCAGTCGCCTTGTGAGGTATCAAGGGTAAGCTGTGACGAACATGTGAAATATAGTGCTTAACTAGTACGCATATCGTGTTATTAAACAGCAAACCCGCATGGCATCATACGGGCTTGTGTAATTTATGCTTTTATTAACAACGTTTTTCCGTCTTCTTGCTTTACTTTCTTTTGTTTCATTAACGTACCTAATGCACGCTTGAAAGCTGCTTTACTAATATTAAATTGCTCGCGTATGGCCTCGGGGTCACTTTTATCCGTATAGAACATTATTCCATCATGGGATGTTAAGTATTCCATAATATGTTCTGCATCTTCACTTAAAGCCTCTTCTTTTTGTGGTCGAAGCGAAATGTTCAAAGAACCCACTGTCTTCACATCAATAACGCGACCTTTCACCCACTGACCGAGACGTGGTTCTTCTTTCCGCTCTGTATGATGAATAAATCCTTGATATCCTTCTTCCGTAACAAGAAATGATCCTACTTTATTCGTTCGATATACCGTTCCACTAATCGGTGCATGCAATAATGATTCAGGGGCTGGCTCTGCATATTGCTGCATGACATCTTCCGTGGCCGGTTTGGCTAAGAGGCGATCACGTTTATCCCTTTGTAAACATACATACAATTGGTCATGTACATAAGGCCATAGCTCTCGGAATAAAGGCAAATCATCCTTCGAAACGAGAACGTGTTTAGGAATGCCTATATTTACAAAAACCCCTAAATCATCCACGATATCGACTACTTCAACCCAGCCATATCGAACGAAATCAATCTCAGGTATATATGTAGTTGCGACGATCTTACCTTGTTTATCATGATATAGAAATGCTTGGACTTGTTGTCCTACCTCTAATTGTTCTTCCGCATCATTTATATGAAGCATGACTTCCTCTACTCCATCTGTTAACACATAGCCGTGATCAATGATGCGATCTACCTTGTATGTGCTTGTTGTACCTACTTTAAATTGATTCATCATCAGCCTTCTTCCTAACGTTTACTATGTATAAGTTACCTTCATTCTTATCATATACGGCAAAACACATACATGCAAAGCATTTTTACACTTTCTTTAGCTGCAGTTGATTAACCTTCACGCGTGAAAGAATAAACAACCCTATGAATGCTCCCGAGATACTACTAACGAGAAATGGAGGAACAAATAGAAACGCACCAGCTGAACTTCCCATCAAAATGTGAGCATAAGGAACTGCAAATAACGCTCCAATGACACCTGTACCAATAATTTCTCCAGTAGCGGCCCATCCTTTTTTTTCAGACCATTTATAGAACATACCAGCTAAACAAGCACCAATCATACCTCCCGGGAATGCAAGCAATGTCCCTAACCCTAATGACATTCGTAATAGGCCAATAATAAAAGCAATAACGACAGCAGGTACAGGACCAAGTGTTATTGCCGCGATCACATTCACCGCATGTTGAACAGGGTAGGCTTTCGCAATACCAGCTGGAAACCATAATAATTGCGATCCTAACGTACCAATCGCTATTAAAATGGCCATCGTTGTTAATAATTGTGTTTTTCTCATAAATAGTTCTCCCATCTTTAAGGGGAAGAAAATATAAAAAGCCAGGCCAAAAAAGACCTGACAAAGTTGTAGTAAATAGAGTGTTGATTTACTACTTCCCTACGCTGGTATGAACCAGATCAGGTTATTAAGAGTTAGAAAGTTGCATTATTTTCTTCTCAGCCTTTTTAGGCACCCCTAGTAGTTTGTCGATATTTCCATTTACATCATATAATAGATTCATTGTGGAGACAAGCTTTGAGTTAATAACGATGATTGGATTGAAAGAAGTTGGCGATGAACATGGTGATTGCTTTAAATGCAATTAGAACACTTATCATAGCTATAATTCCTTCTTGTCCCATTACCCTACCTTGAGATATTTCGAAGGTAAGCCCTAGTAAAACAGGAATAATAACTAAATAAGAAATAAACTCAGTCTTTATCAAGGTACTTATCAATGATATTTCTCTTTTGTTATTCATAAGGAGATATACAATACACGGAACAGATAAAGCGATTGAAAGTACGACATAATTTAAGTCTGTTATTCCTTCTGGCATTGAATACTGCTCAAACCATACAAATCCTAATAATGCAGCTAGATATACAATTATGAAGCTTGTCATAATACTCGCAAATAAAAGGATACGATTAGATTTCATAATGGTCCCTCCCCTTGTTATGGAATACATTTAAGAAAGTCCTGACTTTTTACTTGCACCGTCTCTGTGTAATTTGGCAATCCTCATACAACTAGTAAATTCCTTCTATTTCACTCCCCAATCATTCTGTGAGTCGTGTATTATTGTGCTGTATATCCTCCATCTAAAACGACAGCTTGACCTGTTATTCCTTTGGCTTTATCACTAGCTATAAAAGCGACATAATCTGCTACCTCTTCTACAGTTAAAAGTCGTTTTTGTGGCACGAACGGATAAATCACTTGTTCCAACACTTTTTCTAAAGAAACATTGCGGTTGTTCGCTAAATCCTCTAACTGGCCTCGTACTAGCGGAGTGTCAACATAACCAGGACAAATAGCATTCACAGTAATACCATGTTCCGCCCCTTCCAAAGCGGCAACCTTTGTAAGTCCAATGACACCGTGTTTGGAACTATTGTAAGCAGCCTTCCCAGCAAAGCCAATTAACCCATTAATCGATGCAACATTTATGATGCGTCCTGATTGTTGTTTCTTCATGATAGGAAAAACATGCTTCGTAGCCACAAAAGGTGCAACAAGCATTACGTTTGTCATAAATTCAAATGTACTCGTTGGCAAATCCTCAATCGATGCAACATGTTGAACACCGGCATTGTTTATTAGGGGTACCGTCAGGAAGATGCGGATTTACAACGTTAAGGACTTTAAAAGATAAAGAAGCCTAATTCCTCGCTAAAAAGAAAGAGGAATTAAGCTTTTGATCTTCACCAATCTTACCCATTTGCTTTAAAGTGATAAAGTTAGATTCCTTTCATTGACTTAATAACATTAAAGCAAGAATTTAAGATCTTTCATTCCGTGTTTTTTCTTTTAAAATCAATGGTCGAAACCTACATAAGATTAACGATCCACGCATGGTTACACAAACCAAAAGGCATAAAGCAATGTACAGCGTAGGAGTTTATAATGGTACACATTTCAGTTATTACTTATGCTTGTTATTAGTATGTTTTTCGTATGCCCTTTACATTCTGATAGTTTATAATCAATTACATTATCATTTTTAGCAGTTACAAGCCGTTTACAACTATAGGAGACTTTGCCATTTTCACCGTAAGAATCGCTTGTAGAATCAATAGTTAATTTTAATTGCTTGTTCTTATAACTTAGTTTTTTGTATATTGGACTTCCTTCAGTTGTAACCTCAACTATCTCTATTTTAGTTGACTTATTTTTATCTACCATTGCTTCGAATTCTTTTAATTTTTCAGTGTTAAATTCTCCTGTGTTTGTAATAACAACCGCACCTCGTTCAATGGCACTATCCGGACTAAAGGATGAGTAATCAATCTCAGAGTTACTATCTTGCTGATTATTCCCCATACATCCTGCTAGAATAAGAACAAAAAAAAGTAAACTATACTTCATAGTATACCACCATTCACCAAAAGAATATTACTAGACTAATCATTCTGAATTGTTACCATGCTACGTAACTCAGCAATACTTGTGTTCTCAACTTTCTCATTAATTTCTCCATTTACAGTACCATTAATTTCAAAATCATCCAAAGCAAATGTACTAAAGTTACTATTATTTAGTAATGTATAATAGCCTTGAGGCCCTCCTGTTGTTTGATATTTACCATCTCTATTAGTATCATCTTCTATTTTGGTAAGAAACAACAAATATGATGTATCTTTCTCCATTAATGGTAAACTCTCAAAGACTTCCACTTTTCCATCTTTCCGTTCCCCACCATATTGGGATATTACTACTTCTTTTGATGAAATATCACCTTTAATGATTTCACCAACTGTAAATTTGGCATCTGTAAAGGTATCTTCATAGTTTTCGAATGGTTGATAAGATGCCATTTGCTCTGTCATCTTGCCTACAACCACTAGATCTGATTCTTTTATCAAACTTTTAACATCTTTTGCTTCATCCCCCCACGAGGCATGGACTGGTATAATATTGCTGTCAGTAGATGTCGTATCTTTTTCTTTTTCATAACCTAAATAACCGGCACCCACCACTACAACACACACACAAACGTATAATAAAATACGTGTAAATTGTTTCATATTTTCTCACTCCTTTTTATAGTTGGTGATAGTAAAGATTGTAAAGGGTAGCATCTTCGGTGCTATTTGGTGTGTACTGATAACGTGAATCATAAGGGTACATTAGGAAATCTCTTCCTCCCCCATTACTAGTAGTTCTATGCTCCAAACCAACAGCATGTCCCAATTCATGAGCTATTAATCCAGTTAGTTTACTGTTACTATAGCTTAAAATTCCATTTCCGACATTTAGCTTTACATTTATATCGTAATAGTGATAATTACCATCCCAGTTACTTGCAGCTCCTGATGCTCTGCCTGTCCAGGATACACTTGGTAAATAAACATCATCCACTATAACTTGACGGCTTCCCAAACTACTATACTTTCGGTAAGTTACAGTGTATTGATAATTATTAATGTTATTTAATGCAGCATTGTTTGTAAGCGTCTTCAAAGTGGAGTAATTTGAACTAACGTTATTAATGTAAGGGATAGAGTCCTCATTACTCCAGTGACCTCCGAAAGTAAATGCTGATGACGCCTTTGAAATATTACTTCCTACAAAAAAGATCCAATTGACAAAAGAAGCGTAACTATAAATAGTGTGAAAAACTTTCGAACTTTAATGCTCATCTAATTCCTCCTACATAATATTTTTGGAACCAAACTGAAATTATTAAACTTCTATCTTTGTTATTATAAGTATATCACAAAAATAGATTTCTCATATTGGGAAATATTCAGTATAATTATGATGGTAAGAGCTAAAAAATATGAACAGGTTTCCTAAAGCATATTTATATTTCTTCACCATATTCACAAGGGGTTAAACAAAAGGCAATCAATAGTATTAAAGAATTAAGACCACCGATAATCTCATAATCATAGATATCCTTAACGTACACTAAGTACAAGCTTTTATCTATTTTTATTCTTTAATTATGTAGCTTTGAATATAGTGTGATTAAAAATGCCTTGGAAACTTGCAATTTGATGTAAACAAAGAAATTTGAAAAAATTAGTTGCTTGTCAGACTTTTTTTTCCTTATTCAATTTTCGATATAAAGCTGCCCTTGAGACATTTGTAATTTCACAAATTTTTTTTACGGTCATGTTGCCCTCCTTATAAAGTTGAACAGCATAATTCATTCCTGCATGGTTTCCATGATACTTTTTTACTCTTCCTATATATTTACCTTCCTGTTTAGCTAAATCAATTCCTTCACGTTGTCGCATACGGATTAAGTCTCTTTCTAACTGGTTCACACCAGCCATTACCGTTATTAAGAATTGGCTATACGGATTATCTTCAGCTAAATCCAGCCAAGTGTCCTTAATGGATTTTAAATTTGCTTTCTTATTTCGAATTTTAATTCGAAGAAGATTGTCTCGGCTGATTCTTTAAGACCCTTAAAGCTTTCTTAACGTTGTTAGAAATGAGGTTAGCGCCCTTGGAATATGCTTAACGTTGTAAATCCGCATTTTCCTGACGCTACCCCTATTAGAACATCCATTCTTCCATAATGATTAAACGTCGCTTGAATAGATTGTTGAATATCGTCTTCTTTTGTTACATCACATGTAAAACTAATGCAATCATATCCCTTCTCATTTAAATCCTTAACCACTTCATGTACGTTTTCATTCACATCACTGAAAGCAATTTTTGCTCCTTGTTTGGCAAATTCCACACCAATTTCATACCCTATTCCACTTGCAGCACCCGTAATAAAGACTACTTTATTCGCGACCATCTAAAGCCTCCTCTACGTTATGAAGAAAACGTTTACAAAAGTAGATATTACTCCCTTCACTACATGTATAATGCAATTTCTATGCCAATTATAACTTCATGGTATCATTAAAAAACAGCATTTTATAAATAAGGATTTCTAGATAATGGCTATGTTGATAAGCGATTGTTTATCACGATACAAACTGGATGCATAAAAATAACCCTATTCCATTTATCGGAATAGGGTTATATAAATGTCAGCATCGATTATTTTGCTATAGCTACTTGTTTTTTAAGCCAATCTTTCCCTTCAACAATACGCGTTACGAGCATGGCGCACACTGTGTTTCCTGTTGAATTTAACAATGTAGCTGGCGCATCAATAATTGTACTAATAACTGCAATAATCGGTAACACCTCTGGCGGGAAACCAAACACGCTCAAGATAAGCATCTCGCCAATCATACCACCACCTGGTATAGCACCCATAACAGCACCTACAAGAAAGGATACAGCAATAATAGCGGCAATACTGGACAAACTCGTCATATCTTTGCCAAATAAAGCAAACAAGAAGACGATTTTAACTACGCCGCCAAATACAGATCCATCTTTGTGTGTATTGGCTCCAAGCGGAATAATAGTTTCAGCAATATCCTTTGGAACCCCCATCTTATTAACAGCATTTAAATTAGCCGGAATACTTGCAGCACTTGAACAAGTCGCTAATGCTGTCACAGAAGGTTCGGCCGCATTTCGCCAAAATACCTTCACACCATTTCTACCACCTGCAATAAAGGCGTACAAAGTAAAGAAGCCAAAATAATAAATAACCGTTATTAACATGTACAAGGCAAACGTTCTAGCATACCCACTTAATAACTGTGGGCCTAAATCACCAATAATAGCGGCAAAATAACACCCTAAACCTATAGGGGCATAATACATAATAATAGAAACCATCTTCATCATTACTGCAGAGCCAGATGATAAGAAGTTGGCCATCGGTTTTCCTTTTTCTTTAGCCAAAGCTGTTGCTAAACCAAACAAAATAGAAAATACGATTAATTGCAACATATTACTTTTTGAAAGCATTAAAGAAAAATCAGGAACCGTAAAAGTATTAACTAATTGACCTAACAACGTTACATCCTCTACGTCCGGCTGTTCCTCTACTTGATATGCTTCCATCGAATCTTTAATCATATCAACATTTTCTTCCCCAATAGGATTAAAGATTGTGACTCCTACCATGCCAACGACAGCTGATAAAAGGGCAGTTACAAGGAATACAACGAAAATGCTACCCATAATTTTACCTAAACGCTTCATGCCGTCCATTGATGCAATGGCTGATGCAATACTAAAGAAGACGAGCGGAACGATTATCATAAACATTAAATTTAAGAATAGATCCCCGAACGGTTTAACGACCGCTGCATCCGGACCAAATACAACACCAGCAGTACCACCGATGATAATAGCTAATAATAATGATAATGTAAATCGATAGTTCTTCACAAACTTTTTCACAAACTCTCCAGCCTTTCTACAAAAATAATAACAACTCTATTATCATAGTATGATTAATAGAAAAAGAAAAGAGTTTAATGGAATTAACGAAGCAGTTTGTGACGATAAGACGTTTCATCATATAGGGCGTACATGATGTGAGATCTGTTTAATAGCAAGCTGAAATGCTAAATTTACAACTCTTTGGCAACATTCCATTACAAAAGGAACATGAGACACGATTACGATTGTTTTTCCATCGTGATTTAACTGAGATAAAATATCCCAAAACTATATTTCTGTAGGTTTGATCCAAAGATCCAGTTGACTCATCTGCAAGGATAAAATCACAAACCTTAATTATTAGTCTTGATAAGGCAAGTCGCTGTTGCTCCCCTCCGGATAAATGATATGTGCAGAGGACACTAAAATCGGGGAGAATGTAGCCGTTTGATCTCGAACTGTATCATTTACTACAATGCTAGTATTACGTTAAAACGAATTTCCCTCGTTTCATGGCAGCATATCACTCTCTACAATCGTTACAAATTTAATAAATATCCTGAGCCCGTTAATATGGGTGCTATCATACAGGGATTGTCTCAATTTTATGATTGAGTAGTTAAGGAGAGCACCATCCCATCATCTCAAAAACCGCTTTCACTTTAATGTAATAAAGTGCCCTTCTTACATAGATGATCACTTAAGAATTATTTGGAACATCTTATTCCACTTCCTTTTCGAAGGGACGTGCAAAAATACCCTAATTCATAATTTATCCTTTACACTATTACACTAACATGCTAAAATGCTTTTAATCATATTATAAAAAAGTATTGATGAAGACAGATTCAAAGAATTGTTTTTCAGAGAGTCGATGGTTGCTGTGAATCGACAAACAAGCTTGAATTGAGCACTTCTGAACTGGTATCTGAATGGTTAGTAGGAATACCCGGTGCCACGCCGTTATCGTTTGAAGGTTATTTATTTTTTAGTAGATAACAAATATAGGGTGGTACCGCGTATTTAAGCGCCCCTTGCTTTCATAGCAAGGGGCGCTTTTTGAGTTTTATAACTATATAGGAGGAGATAAATATGTTAGTAAATCAAACGTTTTTAAGAGCGCCTGGGCCTACTCCCATTCCCCAACAAGTAAGCCATGCCATGAACGAACCTATGATAGGTCATCGTAGTAGTTCATTTGCTCAACTTTTTGCGGATACGAGTGAAAGGTTAAAACCTATTTTCGGTACACAACAACCTATTTTTATTGTGACAGCGAGTGGTACAGGTGGACTTGAAGTAGCTGTTGATAACGTGACAGGAGCGGGAGATGAAGTACTTGTTGTAGTTGCAGGAGCTTTCGGTGACAGGTTTGCAGCTATATGTGAGAAACACGATTTAGTAACACATCGATTAAATGTTGCTTGGGGAGAGGCTGTATGCCCAAACGAATTAAAGCAAGCTTTGCAATCATATCCTCATGTAAAGGCAGTACTATTGACATTTAACGAAACATCGACTGGTGTGATCCAACCGATTCAGCAATTAACGGCAGTTGTTCGAGAACATACGGATGCATTAACGCTCGTAGACGGAGTCAGTTGCATTGGTGGAGTTGCAGCTAAAATGGATGAATGGGACATTGATATTCTCGTTACTGGTTCACAAAAAGCGATGATGCTTCCGCCAGGGTTAGCGCTAATCTCTGCAAGTAAACGAGCTTGGGCAATAATCGAAAAAACAAAAGCTTCTTCTTTTTATTTTGATTTAAAAGCGTATTACAAACAATGGGAAAACGCGATGACACCGTACACTCCTGCTGTTTCTCTTATTAAAGGTTTGCAAGCTGTTTGCGAAATGATGGAGGAGGAAACATTAGATCAAGTATTTAAACGACATGAATTAATGAAAGAAATGACGCGAGCTGCTATGAAAGCATTACACCTCCCTCTTTTAACCAATGATGAAGTAGCCTCCCCTACTGTTACGGCAGTAAAAGCTGTAGAAGGGTTAAATGTGGACACATTTCGCAGTCACGTAAATAAGCAATATGGTTTAACGTTAGCTGGGGGTCAGAAACAATTAAAAGGAAAAATCTTTCGTATTGGTCATATGGGGTATTGCTCACCTGTAGATATATTAACGACGGTTTCGATTATAGAAATGGGATTATTAGATTGTGGATTAACAATTCAATTAGGTGCTGGTGTTAAAGCAGCTCAGGAGGTATATCGAAATGACATATCAAATACTTGTAAGTGATCCAGTTAGTGCAGAAGGATTGCAACCACTTTTGAATCAAGACAATATTCAAGTCGATTATATGAACGAGTTTACTAATGTGACAGTTCAAGACGTCATTAATCGTTACGATGCACTCATTGTTCGTAGCCAAACGACTGTTACAAAGGAGCTATTAGAAGCGGGCACCAACCTTAAAGTCATTGGTCGGGCTGGTGTTGGAGTCGATAATATTGATTTAGAAGCAGCTACAGAGCAAGGAATCATTGTCGTGAATGCACCTGATGGTAATACGATTTCCACTGCGGAGCATACGTTTGCAATGATGATGGCCTTAGCGAGACACATTCCGCAAGCCTATCAAACGCTCATGAATGGAAAATGGGATCGTAAATCCTTTAAAGGTGTGGAACTACATCGTAAAACGCTTGGTATCATTGGCATGGGGCGTATCGGTAGTGAAGTTGCCCGTAGAGCCAAGGCGTGTCGCATGACTATTATTGCATATGATCCTTTTTTAACGGAGGAGCGTGCGGATAAATTAGGAATAACGAAAGGCTCTTTAGAAGACATTTATGCCACTTCAGATTTTATAACGGTGCACACGCCATTGACGAAAGAAACGAAGCATATGATCGATGACAATGCATTTACTAAAATGAAACAAGGGGTTCGTATTTTAAACTGTGCTCGGGGTGGCATCATTGAGGAAGGAGCTCTATTACGTGCAATCGAGTCAGGCATTGTTGCTGGCGCTGCATTAGACGTTTTTGAAAAAGAACCGGCGATGGATCACCCATTGCTCGACCGACCAGAGGTAATCGCAACGCCACATCTTGGCGCATCGACAGAAGAAGCCCAAACACTTGTGGCGCAAGACGTTAGTGAAGAAATAATAGCAATCTTAAACGGTGAAAGCTTTAAAAATGCAGTGAATATGCCTACCATTTCTTCTGAAGTAAGAAGAGCCTTGCAACCCTATTATTTACTTGGAGAGAAACTAGGTGAAATGGCCATTCAACTCGTGACAGAAGCACCAATGAAAGTGACCGTTACGTATGGCGGTGAGTTGTCTGATTTTGATACTGCTTCTTTAACGCGGCGGATTATGAAGGGACTATTAAGCTATCATTTAGGAGATAAAGTTAATATTGTCAATACATTTCATATGGCAAAGACATATAATTTAACATACTCTGTTGAACACGCCACCTCTTCACTAGGTTTTAAAAATTTAATAACCGTAACAATTGAAACGCAGCAAGGAAAGCGTAGCATCTCTGGAACAATGCTTGCAGGATACGGTCCAAGAATTATTAAAATTGATGACTACTCCATTGATATGGCTCCAGAAGATCACTTGCTATACATTCAGCACAACGACATTCCAGGTATGATTGGGCTGGTTGGTACAACATTAGGCAAGCATCAAGTAAACATTGCTACAATGCAAGTAGGTCGAAAACAAGAAGGCGGCGAAGCCATCATGATGCTATCCATTGATTCATTATTTAATCAAGACGCATTTCGTGACCTAGAACAAATAAATCACATTCATAGTGTGAAGGAAATTCGACTGTAACAAAAATGAGCCCTTCATTGCATACGAGGGCTCATTTCTTTTTCCACAGAATCACAACGGTTGTGAAAAAGACAATTAATATCGTTATAATAAAAAAACCCATAAAAATTTCCAACACATTCAACCCCTAATAGTTAACTATATATGTAATTTCGCAATATGAAACGCATTGACGGTAAATAATTGCTTTATTTCTCCTCGTTTTATTTTATGCTCCATTTCCTGAAAAGAAAAGCGAACAACATCTAACTCTTCGTTTTCATCTAAATGTTGACCTGTAACTAAATGAGCGTTTTGGATTAAGTAGCTATGTATATAATTGTTTTGCTCCGCTGGATTCACAGCAAAAGTACCTAGTTTGATCGCAGATTCATTACTTGTGTATCCTGTTTCTTCTAACGCTTCTCGCATTGCAGCTTGTTCGAAGCTTTCCCCGTCATCAACAATGCCACCAGGAAGTTCGTAACAGAAATCTTGCACCCCATGACGGTATTGCTTTACTAAAATTATATCTAAATCAGGTGTTATTACGACAGTATTCACCCAATCGCGATATTCTTTTACATAATAGGCGTCTATGACATTCCCGTTTGGCAATTGACAGGCATCTTTTCTAATATTCCCATATGGACTTTTTACTATATAGTCGCTTTGTAACGTTTTCCATCGTCGCATAATCACTCGCCCTTTTATATAAATGAAGGTGCTCGCTACAGTTAAGCAAGCACCTTTAACGTATTTAAATAGCTTTCACTTACATAGCCATCCACTTAGGAGGAGTATTTTTATCCCAGTAAATATCTCCAATTGGATGATGCTCTAGAAAGTTATCCTCTCGCATATGATAATGGAAGTTAAACCAATATCCTTCACCAGGGCGTTTATCCCTTCTTACGTGAAAACGAGCCATTTCTTCATTTGTTCGTTTGTTGTATAAATGAAACATCTTCTCCCCATACCCAGCAGAAGGTTGTTCTGTAATTTCATAATAAGGAATGGAAGCTTCATTTTCCGTCTTGATAAGTTGCTTTACTACGACCTCAATACTTGGAAGAATCAAAGCGGTCATATCATCTTCGAGCTTGTCCATAATTCTTGGCCCCATTTTTGTAACTGTTTGTTCTTTTGCCTTCTCCGTTAAGTCTTGAATATATGCGTCGGTCGATCGTACGTGAACCACTTCTTCGCTAGACGGTGGTATATTATCAAAAACAGTAGTATGTGTAGTGCCACTCTGTATATCATCAATTCCCTTATTCGATGAAGATGGCTCCTTGTCTTCAGCCGCACTAGTATCGATGGAATAAGGCGGAATATATAGTCCTAATGTTAAAATAGTTACTAACGTTACAAAGCTTTTGATCAGCCAACGTTTCATGCCAATATCTCCCTTGATTATTACTCTATTTTCTATTTTAACATAGGATTGGTTATTTTGTATTCCTATTAATGAAACTTAATAAAACGATTACATTGTAATAAAATTATAATTTTTCGCTTCAACGACGGAATAGTTCTTTTTTTAACAAACTTTTAATCCATTTGTTCGGATATTCAGATGAACGAAACTTAAGAAATTGCTTCACTTAAAATTTAGTGCGCTTGATTGTTTCTTATTGCATCTTTGTAACGTTTATAATAGGCGGGAACATTATTTAATAATAGTAATTCTGTATATAAATAACTCTTCATATTAAAATTGTTAAAGTCTATATTCGTAAGTTCTACCATTTGTTTAATGCGATAATTCAGTGTATTGGGATGAATATATAGTTCATTAGCCGTTTGTTTTGCCTTTCCGTTATTGGCAAGATATACTTCTAACGTTTTAAGCAAATCTGTTTGACCTTCAGCATCTTTGACAATTAACTTTAAGAGATCTTCACTAAAATAATCTTCAGAACTATTTTTTTCATATAATGTTGCTAAATACCGATACACACCTAATTGGGAAAATTCTCTCGGCATCGCATCAGGGCGAGGCGTTAAAAAATTGGCCGTCTCTATTACTTCTAATGCCTCTAAAAAACTTTTTCTGACATGATATAATGTATCGTATTCTTTACCTAAACCGATCATAAAGGAGTAAAAATCATCGTTGTTTAAAGCGTCTTTCACATTATCGATTGTCTGTCTCGCCAAATAAGTGGCAGAGTCTCTTTCTTCTTTCAAGCCGTGAACAATTAAAACGACTTGAAATTCTGTTTTTAACATTTGAATTTTAGATCGAGAAGGTAATTGATTGATTGTCTCTTCTACGTAATCAAGTAAGCTTTTCTGCTGAAGATTGACTAAGGAAAATACCAAAATGGCAAAACGCTCTGGTAATGGTAATTTTGCTAATGCTGCATCTTGTTTAAACTGTTTCTCCGCACTATATTCCTGGTGAATTAATTCCCAAAGTAGTTCATCTTTTCTTCCTTCTGATGCACTCCATTTATTGTACGTATCATAAATTAACTTACCTACATGGGCTGACACTTCTTCTAACAAAGAGATTTCGTCTTGTTCTAATGGCTTATCTGCTTCTTGTACCCAAATGTAGCCCATTGTATGGTTAAGGTGTCTAGCAGCTACTACGATACGTTGGTGAAATCCAAGCTCTTCCATCGCTTCTATGCGAATCGGCTTTGTTTTGTTCTCGAGTTTATGCACTATACCCTCTTTTTTTAAGCGGTCGATAATAAAAACAGGACACTTTTTGGATAAAATTGTTTTCTGCTGCGTTTGATCAAATTCATCAACAGACGAACTATACGAAATCAATTCAAAATTTTTATTTTCAATAATAATAGGTTTATGCAACGTTGAACTTATTAACTCTGTTATTTTATGTATATCTTCTATTTGAAGTATTTGCTTTTTAACCTCCACATCACATTCCCTTTCTTTTATACCAAGCATGGCGCTCTTTAATATAATGTACTATTTATTATATCGGTTTCCAAGCAAAAGAAAAAGGAACAAAATAAAAAGAACCCCTCTCTTATAAGAAGGGCCCTCGTTATCGTTACTATTTTTATAACATTTCTGAAATTGTTTTAGCTTGCATGTGTAGTGCAAGGTAATCTGGTCCGCCTGCTTTAGAGTCCGTACCAGACATTTTAAATCCGCCAAATGGTTGGTAGCCAACAATAGCACCGGTACAGTTGCGGTTAAAGTATAAGTTACCAACATGGAAGTCACGCGCTGCTTTCTCGATGTTCTGACGGTCTTCAGAAATTACAGCACCAGTCAAGCCATATTCTGTGTTATTTGCTACTTCAATAGCTTCATCGAAATCTTTTACTTTAGTGAAGCAAACAACTGGGCCGAAGATTTCTTCCTGTTGCATACGAGAAGTAGGCGCAAGATCAGCAAAGATGGTTGGTTGAATGAAGTAACCAGTTGAATCATCACCAGTACCACCTACTACAAGACGGCCCTCTTCTTTTCCGATTTCCATGTAGCTCATAATTTTATCAAATGCTGCTTGATCTACTACAGGTCCCATGTAAATGTTGGATTCCGTTGCATTACCTACTGTTAGTTCCTTCGTAAGCTTTGCTACACGATCTAGCACTTCATCATAAATATCTTCGTGAACTACTGCACGTGATCCGGAAGAACATTTTTGACCAGAGAATCCGAATGCAGAAACAACGATTGCGTTTACTGCAGTTTCAATGTCTGCAGATTTATCAACTACAACGGTATCCTTTCCACCCATTTCTGCAATAACACGCTTAAGGTGGTTTTGGCCTGGTTGTAATTTAGCTGCACGTTCCATAATACGTACACCTACATCACGAGAACCAGTGAAAGAAATTAAAGCCGTTTTAGGATGATCAACTAAGTAATCTCCTACTTCTTTCCCACTTCCAGGTACGAAGTTAAGCACCCCTTTTGGAAGACCTGATTCTTCCAGCACTTCAACAAATTTAGCTGCTGTAACCGGACTGTTACTTGCTGGCTTCATCACAACAGTGTTACCAGTAACTAATGGAGCAACTGTCGTACCTGCCATAATTGCAAGTGCTAAGTTCCAAGGTGGAATAACAACGGCTACACCACAAGGAGTGTATACGTAGCAGTTCATTTCACCTTCGCGACTTTCCACATGCTTGCCTTTATCTACTTCAATTGCTTGACGAGCATAATACTCTAAGAAGTCTATTGCTTCAGCAGTATCAGCATCCGCTTCCTTCCAAGGCTTCCCTACTTCATAAGAAAGTAGCGCAGAGAATTCATGTTTTCTACGACGGATTTTCGCTGCTGCACGGAAAAGGATTCCAGCGCGTGCTTCTGCAGACCATTTTCTCCAATCTTCGAAAGCGTCAGAAGCAGCTTGCATCGCTTGCTCAGCAATTTCCTGAGTGGCTTTAGAAACAGTTCCTACTACTTCATCTGTCTTCGCTGGGTTAGTAGAAACAATCTTATCATCTGTTTTAATACGCTCACCGTTTACAATTAAATCATACTCTTGGTTTAGGTAGCTTTTAACTTTTTCTAAACCTGCTTCATATGCTTTCTTGTTCTCCTCAATTGAGAAATCCGTGAATGGTTCGTGTTTGTATGGTGTGTACATGGAACATTCTCCCTTCTATAGTTAAAAAACAAAATATTTATTTTTTAAATACGCCTTTTAATGCAAACGCAACATTGGCTGGCCTTTCCGCTAGACGGCGCATAAAGTAGCCATACCAGTCATCACCATATGGTAAATAGACACGGACTTTATACCCTTCTTTCACTAAGTCAAGTTGCGTTTGATTGCGCATTCCATAAAGCATCTGAAATTCAAATTGATCTGTTTGGATATTGTTTTCTTTAGCAAATTGCTTTGTAAAATCTATCATGGCATCATCATGACTTGCTATTGCAGTATAATGACCATTTAATAGATTCTTTTTAATGATGTGCTTTAAATTATTATCCACATCGGGCTTGTCTGTAAATGCAACATCACTTGGTTCCTTATATGCACCTTTTACAAGTCTAAGGTAAGGGTTATAGGTGTTTAGATCATCGATATCTTGATCTGTACGATACAAGTAAGATTGAATAACAGTTCCTACATTGTCATACTTTTCCTTAAGAGATTTATAGATATCTAACGTTTTCTCCGTTCTCGTAGAGTCTTCCATATCAATGGTAACGACAACATTGCATTTCTTGGCTTCTTCCATAATCATAATCATGTTATCCCATACAAGGTCATGACGAATGTCTAAGCCTAATGAAGTAAGCTTTAGTGATACTTCTGAATTTAACTGATGCTGATGAATATGTCGAATAGTTTCCACACACTCATGCGCTCTTTCTTTGGCTACCTCTTCAGAATTCACAAACTCACCTAAGTGATCGACAGTTAAGTGCAGTCCTTGCTCATTTAATTGCTTAATGAGTGGGATTGCCTCTTCAAACGTTTCTCCACCAACAATTTGACTAGCACCAAACTTTGGCCCCCATCTCTTTGCGAGACGATCTAGTGTTTTGTTATTAGACAAATAAAGAAAAAAGTTTTTGCTTAGTGCTTGCAAGGTGATCACTCCCTTATTAATGACTATATGGTATCTCTTCTACAAAGGGATAACCTAGGTGTCTAACAATTTGTTTCGTTATGAATAGTATAACTATTTTAACGACTCGAACGCAACGTGGACAAACCACAATTATCATGTCGATTTTTGTGGTGTTCACACAATTCGTGTAAGCGCAACCAATACTGCCATAACAAAAACCAAGGCTGCCCTTGGTTTTATGTTCATTCGAATCGTATATTAGCTATGTCTATAACATTATCTATAATGTAGTCTGCCCCCATTTCCTCAAAAGATGGGCGTGCTTTCTTACCAGAGAGTCCTGTTAACACAGCTACAAATGTAACTCCCATTGTTTGCGCTGCTAAACCGTCTGCTACCGAATCCCCCACAATAACAATTTCTTCACCAACTAACGGTAGAGATTGATTTAACACCTTTTCTACAGGCTGATCATTACCTAACCATGCAAGCACATACGTATATGGCTGTGGCTTTGCGAGTGGTGCTTGATCAGGACATTGTTGTTCGGCTACTAACACATCAGATGCAGTTGCAATTCGCTTTTCATCAATAAAGGGAAGCAACCCTAATGCACGTAGAGGCTCCATTGTTTCTAACTTTGGTCTCCCTGTCCCAATACCAACACGAAATCCTTGATTGTTTAACTGTTCGAATAGGTGTTGAATCTTATTTACATCAGCTAGAGGTTGTTCAAACTGCATAAACCCCTCTTTACCTGGTTGCTTCGTTGGCTTGCCTGTTGAAGCCTCCACCATATCATCACCAACATACCATTCTTGAAACGTCTCTCGGCACAACTCCCAAAGTGAACTATTACGAGCAAACACATCGGTTTCTACACCTAGCTTTTCATATGCAATGCGATTTAAGTATGGAAGCATTTCTCCTTTTGTCGCATTCCCTTTCTGAAAATCGTCAACAAATGAGGTGAGCTGTAATTCTATCACTTTGTTCTGAAGCTTTTGATTGAGTTGAAGCAATGCTCGCTGATTGATATCTGCTTGCAAAAAGCTTTGTACAAACGCACCTTCTTCCTCCATTATTTGTTCTAATAAGACGATTATTTGGTATGCACTCGTTAAATAAACCATATCCCAGTTTGCATTAATGCCTCTCGCTTTAATAAAAGAAAGAACACGATCATCATCAAAATAAGTAGAACGTATTTCCTTAATTTCTTCCATTGTTACATTCGTCTTAAAAATGTCTGGACGTATTCCTATGTATTGATCACTATGAAGAAGTTCCCAAACGGTTAAAGCAGAAGAATCAAAATACCTTTCTTCACTTAATAAAACTCCATCCACATCAAAAAGAATTGTCTTTGTCAATTTCGTCACCTCATCCTTTATTCTTTAACCTCCATTTTAGCAAGATAAAGTGATGATGGATAGTGTGAATTAAGAAGTTAAAGGATGCTATATAGAGGTTAATTTTTTTACTCGTCTTTCGTTATACTTCTTTATACATAAGGAACGCGTTTTTGTAATTGGAACAAAAAAAGGTCAATATATGTATAACATCTATCCTATTACCCAAAATAAAAGGAAACCAACCTCGGAGGATGATGTTTATGCCACAAAGCGATGTGTACCGTCCGTTAGTTAGAGATGGAGTGATGAATACAATCATTGGCAGTTCAAACGTTTATATCGATGCAGCCGAAGCTGTTATGGAAGCGATGCATTTTGCTCATGTATATAATGACGATATGTATAATGGAGAAATTTCTTGGACCGATGTACAATTAATGCAACATACAAGAGAACAACTACGAATATTATCTGGAACAATCAATCGTCCAGGAGCCGAACCATTTTATATTGAAATAGAGAAACTACCATCAAAAGAGTCATTAACAATTGCGAATAAATCACAAGTAACAGACGAATTCCGACAGCAGAATACGGAGATTGCGATTCATTTTCGAAATGTACTAGAAGATAGTGATCAAACTCAAGATATTTTCTTTCATTAAAAAGATGTATTGATAAGATGGTATTTGTTTATTATTTTTTAATGTTCGGAGTTGCTACTAAGTAACAATATGATGGAATACAAGAAAAAATATCCTGGTCAAAAAAAAGAGAACCAGGATATTTTTTCTTATTGCATTAAAGTGTTCTTTCTTTTATCAATTGTTTTACATCGTTCATAAAATGCTCCAGTTCTATATTATATGAATCCTTCTCTCCATACCTCCTTACATTAATTGTCTCATTTTCTACCTCATGATCGCCTATCACTATCATGTATGGAATCTTTTTCTTTTGGGCTTGCCTTATTTTATAGCCGAGCTTTTCATCTCTTATATCGCCTTCTACTCGAATGCCTTCTTGTTTTAAGCGATGAATTATTTGTAAGACAGCTTGTTTGTGTACTAAATTAGATACAGGTAGAACAGCTGCTTGAATTGGTGCTAGCCAAACAGGAAACGCACCTGCAAAATGTTCGATTAAAATCGCTAAAAAACGATCAATAGATCCATAAATTGCACGATGAATTACAACTGGGCGACTGTATTCTCCATGTTCATTCACATAAGATAAGTCGAATTTTTCAGGCATTTGAAAATCAAGTTGAACAGTTCCACATTGGTGTTTTCGCTTTAACGCATCTTCAATATGAATATCAATTTTAGGACCATAAAAAGCACCGTCTCCCTCATTGACTGTATAGGGATAGCCTAAGTCCTCTAACACATTCTGTAATGATTGTTCGGCCTGATTCCATAAGGCATCATCTCCCATCGATTGTTCAGGTCTTGTTGAAAGCTCTATTGTATATGGAAAGCCGAACGTTTGATAGACATGATCTATTAAATGGAGGACGGCTTTTATTTCTTCTTCTATTTGTTGATAGGTAACAAATAAATGAGCGTCATCTTGACAAAACGAACGTACTCTCAAGAGTCCATTTAATGCTCCGCTATATTCATGTCGGTGAACATGGCCAAATTCCGATATTCGAATCGGTAAATCACGATAGGAACGTAATGTATGTTTAAATAGGAGCATATGACCAGGGCAATTCATCGGCTTTAGTGCCAGTTGTTGATTATCTTTGTGAGAGAAATACATATTTTCTTGATAATGATGCCAATGCCCAGACTTCTCCCATAGTCGTTGATTCATCATTGTTGGAGTATGGACTTCTTGATAATGATAGGTATGTTGTAGATGGCGTAAAAAGCTTTCAAGTTCATTTCGAATATGATGGCCGTTTGGTAAGTAAAATGGCATCCCTGGCGCTTCTTCTGAGAACATAAACAATGCTAATTCTTTTCCTAACTTTAGATGATTTCTTGCTTTTGCTTCTTCAATAAAATGAAAATATTCTACTTTTTCTTCTTTAGAAGCAAATGCCACTCCGTATATTCTTTCAAGCATTTGATTGTTACTATCTCCTTGCCAATAAGCACCAGCAATATTCATTAATGCAAATGCCCTTACATCCTTTAGCGATGGTAAAAGCGGTCTATTGACGATATCAGTAAAATTCCCTTGTCTATATATCAATACCTCCTCCGAATTTGCAGCAAAACTTTCTAACCAATCTAGCTTTAACGGATTGGAAGCAAATAAACGAATAGCTTCCTCTTTCGATACTATTTCATGTGTAATTGGACGATTTTCCTGTATGATATGATTCATTTCATTTTCAATCGTTGATAAATCAGCAGATGTAATAGGATAAGCCGCTTTGACATCATAGTAAAACCCATTGTCAGTAATACAACCTTTGCCCAATTGCACTTCTCCATTCAAGCGATGTAGTGCTTGAGCTAATACATAAGCTGCTGTCTCCTTCATCACTTCTAAACCTGTGGAAGATGAAAGGTCATACAGTTCTAAATTAGCATTTTCTTTGACGCACCTTCTCATATCGTATAAATGACCATTAACCTTCCCGACTACTGACTTTTTACGTAGAGTTGGACTAATCGATTCTGCAATATCCAGTAAACGAACCCCACAAGCGTATGGCTTAGCCTCTCCATTGGGGAATGTAATCACTATTTCTTTCTCCATTCCTATCGCTCCTTTTAGACAAAAATATAGACACACGCTCATCCCTGTAAAAGGGACGAGCGTGTGTCTATGCCCGTGGTTCCACCCAATTTCCCATCACAATTG
>NZ_AVPG01000028.1 GCF_000775615.1 Pontibacillus litoralis JSM 072002 | reverse complement strand
AGTTACTTAACTTTTCCCTCTACTCGATTAAATAGATAGGATTTCTTTCGCTTTTGTAACTTCCTCATCGGTTGGAGTTGGAATTTTCTCTAACGGATAATCGAGATTTAATTGTTCCCATTTGTATACGCCCATTCGGTGATAAGGAAGGATTTCGATCTTTTCGACGTTTCCGAGTTCGTCGATCCATTGTTTCAGCTGGTATAATTCCCGCTTCTCATCCGTTATGCCTGGAATAAGTACGCGTCGTATCCAGACAGGTGTTTTCTTCTCAGCAAGTAAGGCGGCAAATTTGAGTATGTGTTTGTTGTGCATGCCAGTTAGCTGCTTGTGTACATGGTTATCCATCTGTTTTATATCTAATAATACGAGATCTGTGTAACGGAGCAGCTCCTCTAACGTGTGTAAAAAGGTAGCATTTTCACGAAAGCATCCTGCTGACGTATCAATTGCAGTATGCAGTCCTAGCTTTTTACATTGTTTAAAGAGCTCTAGCAAGAAGTCAACTTGTAGCAATGGTTCTCCTCCGCTAACGGTTACGCCCCCTGAGTGTTCAATGTAAGGGAGGTAATCTTGTATGTCCTTTATAATGTTATCAACTGTCATTTCTGTCCCTTTCTTTGTATTCCACGTATCAGGATTGTGGCAAAATTGACAACGCATCAAACATCCTTGCATAAATATCACATATCGTACACCAGGTCCATCTACTGTTCCACACGTTTCAATGGAATGGACTTTGCCTATCATATTTAGCCCTCCCTTACAATCATAAAAATTAATTTATTGCAAATCCAATACCATTCTTCCGTTTATTTTTCCATCTATCATATCTTGGAAAATCGTATTAATGTCTTCTAATTTCGCTGTTTGTACAATGGTTTTTACTTTTCCTTGTGCGGCAAATTCTAGAGATTCGATTAAGTCTTTGCGTGTCCCAACGATACTTCCGGTAACGCTGACACCGTTTAATACGGTATCGAAAATAGGTACTTCCATCATTTCTGGTGGTAAGCCTACAGCAACACACTTACCGCCGCGTTTAACTGAGTAATAAGCATCATTAAACGCCTTTTTTGAAACGGCTGTACATACTGCTACTTGAACGCCGCCAATTTCTTCTTGAATATACGTAGAAGCATTCTCTTCTATTGGATTGACGACTTTATCTGCACCTAATTGTTGCGCGAGTTGTAGCTTTTCTTCAAATGTATCAACCGCAACGACGTTAAATCCCATAGCTTTAGCATATTGAACGGCTACATGACCTAATCCACCTATACCATATATGGCTACCCAATCACCTGGTTTCGCTTCACCTACTTTAAGCGCTTTGTATGTCGTAACACCAGCGCAGAAGATAGGGGCTGCTTGAATGTAATCTAAGTTATCTGGCAACTTTACGGCGTAGTCAGCTGCTGCTACACAATATTCTGCATAGCCTCCATCAACCGAGTATCCAGCGTTGTGTTGGTGATGGCACAACGTTTCGCGTCCTGTTAAACAATATTCGCAATGACCACAAGCACTATATAACCAAGGGACACCAACGCGGTCACCTTTTTTTAAATGAGTGACGCCCTCACCAACTTCAACGATTTCCCCAACTCCTTCATGCCCTGGAATGAGTGGAAGTTTCGGTTTTACTGGCCAATCACCGTGTGCGGCATGAAGATCGGTATGGCATACACCGCAGGCTTTCATATGAACGAGCACTTCTCCTAATCCAACTTTAGGTACAGCGACTGTTTCGATAGATAAATGTTCTTTAAACTGATGGACAACAGCAGCTTTCATCTCTCGTGCAGGTTTTAAATAGGAATGGTTTGTACACATATTTCATACCTCCTGATATTTAGGTGTTTATAACCCTTGATGGAACGTGCGGTTTAGTACATCTAATTGTTGTTCTCGCGTCAATTTTACAAAGTTCACAGCGTAACCACTTACTCGTATGGTTAATTGTGGGTATCGTTCAGGGTGTTCCATTGCTTCTTGTAGTGTAGCTTGATCAAATACATTAATATTTAAATGATGTCCCTCTTTCTTCATATAACCATCGATGATCGTTACGAGATTGTTTATTCGTACATCCATTGTTTTTCCTAATGCTTTTGGTACGAAACTAGATGTATTGGATATACCGTCCATGGCGTTAACATACGGCAATTTGGCAACGCTATTTAAGGAAGCTAGTGCTCCTGACTGATCTCTTCCGTGTAGTGGATTTGCCCCAGGTGCGAATGGTGCTCCTGCTTTTCGGCCATCAGGCGTATTGCCAGTTTTCTTTCCATACACTACATTTGATGTGATGGTGAGTATGGATAAAGTCGGAATGGCATTACGATACGTTGGCTGCTTGCGGAACTTATTCATGAACGTATTTACAAGGTCTACAGCGATTTGGTCGACAGCATCGTTATTGTTTCCGTATTTAGGGAAATCGCCTTCGATACGATAGTCAATAGCAAGTCCATCTTCATTACGGATTACGTGCACATTTGCATGTTTTATCGCACTTAAGCTATCCACAACAACACTTAATCCAGCGATTCCTCCTGCCATCGTCCGTTCTACTTCTGCATCGTGTAAAGCCATTTCTATGCGTTCGTATGCGTATTTGTCATGCATATAATGGATTGCATTTAACGTATTCATATACAACTTCGCTAACCAATCTAATATAAGGTCATATCTCTTCATTACTTCATCGTATTGTAATATATTTTTTGTAATGGGACGGAATGGGGGAGCGATTTGCTGATTTGTTTGCTCATCAATCCCGCCATTAATTGCGTATAATAGTGCCTTCGCTAAGTTGACACGAGCCCCGAAGAATTGCATTTGTTTTCCAATTTTCATTGCACTTACACAACAAGCAATGCCGTAGTCATCTCCGTAATATTGGCGCATTAAGTCATCATTTTCGTATTGAATGGAACTCGATGTAATGGACATGCTAGCGCAATATTTTTTGAAGTTCTCTGGTAGTTTCGTCGACCACAGAATTGTCAAGTTAGGTTCCGGTGCTGGTCCGAGGTTCGTCAACGTGTGCAAGAAGCGGAAAGAACTCTTCGTCACAAGAGGTTCTCCCTGCAAGCTGACACCACCGATAGCTTCTGTTACCCAAGTCGGATCACCACTGAATAGTTCGTTATACTCTGGGGTCCGAGCAAATTTCACGAGTCGTAGCTTCATGATGAAATGGTCGATTAGTTCTTGAGCTTGTTGTTCTGTCAACGTTCCTTCTTGGATATCCCGCTCTATATAAATATCTAAAAAAGTAGAAACTCGGCCAAGGCTCATCGCTGCACCGTTTTGTTCTTTTATCGCTGCTAAGTAAGCGAAGTATAGCCATTGAATAGCCTCTTGAGCATCAGAAGCTGGTTTAGAGATGTCAAAGCCATAAGATTGTCCCATATCCTTCAACTCATGCAAAGAACGAATTTGTTCGGCATGCTCTTCTCGTTGACGTATTATAGCTTCTGTTAGCACCCCGCCATTTTCTAGTTGTTTCATTTCTTCTTGTTTCTTCACAATTAGAAAATCAACACCGTACAACGGAACGCGACGATAGTCACCAATAATTCTGCCACGACCGTACGCATCTGGTAAACCGGTAATGATGCCAGCTTTCCGAGCTTGTTTCATGTCACTAGTATACACATCAAATACGCCATGATTATGGGTTTTGCGATAGTTAGTGAAGATGTGTTCCGTTTCTTCGTCAAGTTCATATCCATAAGACATACAAGCAGCTTTCGCCATACGAATACCACCATAAGGCATTAAAGAACGTTTAAACGGCTCATCTGTTTGGACGCCGACGATTTTCTCTTTACGCTTATCAATATAGCCGGGCCCGTGAGAAGTAATAGAGGATGGAATGGACGTATCCATGTCCCATACGCCACCTTTTTCTCGTTCTTCATTTGTTAAATCCATAATGCGTTCCCAAAGTTCATTTGTTGCTTGTGTAGGTGATGCTAGAAAATGTTCGTCTTCTTCGTAAAGCGTATAGTTCCGAATAATGAAATCTCTGACATCAATGGTTGTATTCCATTTCCCTTGTTGAAATGTTCGCCATGGGGTTACCATCGTGGTAATCATGAAGCTACCTCCTTTTAAAGAATAGTAGGGTGTTTCTACTACCATTATATAGTAACACAGCCTTTGTGAATCATTTCACATATGACTATTTTTTGAACATTTAGGCAAAGAAAAAGACAACCTTAGTTATAGGTTGCCTGTTTTTGGATTATCCATTTTCAGGTTGGAACGTTTTACAATCAGTTTCTTCTTGAGAGGAAGCTTGTCGTCCTTTATGACTGACGACAAAAATTTGATCAGCGCCACATTTTTGACCTTGTTGATTATGCACACAATTATGAACTTCACAAAGCACATCTAAAGCCATTCGCAAACACCTCCTCTAATAGTTAGTATATCCTCCTTTGAGCGGTTTACTCGTCTTGATAAAAATTTTATCGTTGTACGAACAGATGGAAAAGATTATGATAGACGTAATTACTACTTTTTCAAAAAGAGAAAGGATCGATGACGAATGAATATGGAAGAGCGAATACAGCAAGTGGATGGACTTGGATTAAAAGCGTTATTAAATGAGGGAGAATTAACGACGCTTGACGTAACAAACTTCTATATAAAGCAAATCAAAGCGAAAAACCCAGCACTGAATGCCGTTGTACATACAATGTTTGATGAAGCGTTAGCGAATGCAGAGACTATATTGCCGACGCAAGGGACATTAGCTGGATTACCATTTTTAATAAAAGATTTAAATGATGTACAAGGTCAACCAACAACACACGGTTCAAACCTGTTAGAAGGTTACGTTGCGAAAGATGATGAAATGTTAACGAAACGGTATAGAAATGCGGGATTGGTCTTTCTTGGTAAAACGAACACACCTGAATTTGGTTTCCTTGCAACAACAGAACCTACATACATAGGTCCAGCACGTAACCCTTGGGATTTAACTCGTTCTGCTGGTGGTTCTAGTGGCGGAGCAGCAGCTGCAGTGGCGGCTGGAATGGTTCCGTTTGCGCACGGTAGTGATGGAGGAGGTTCCATTCGAATTCCTGCATCATGCTGTGGTTTATTTGGATTAAAGCCTTCTCGTGGCCGTGGTCCATATGGAATGTATATGAATGATATTGCTGTAAACCATTCGTTAACGCGCTCTGTTCGTGATAGTGCTGCATTGCTCGATGCAATGAAAGGGAAAGGGAACTATGAAAGCTATCCACCGCTGGCTCAAGATGTTCTCTATTTAAATGAAGTGCATCGCGAGCCAAGAAGTTTGAAGGTTGCTGTTGCTCCGAATTGGAACAATCAAGTTTCTATTTCTCCGGAAAATGAACAAGCTATAGAAGAAACAGTGACTTTACTTCAAGAGTTAGGGCATCAAGTAACCTATGACACGCCTGTATTCGATTTTCAACAATTTGCTGAAGACTTCATTACCATTTGGATTGCAAGTGGTTCGGTCATTATGAAGCATTTAGGACAGTTAACAGGGAATGAGCCGAATGCAAATAATGTAGAGCCGTTATCTTATGATGTGTGGAAGCAAGGGGAACAATACAGTGCGCTGGAGTATGAAGAAGCAAGAATTCGCATGCAAATGGTTGCGAAGAAAGTGCTTGCTTTTTATGATCAATACGACATAATGGTGACACCTGTATTGAATGGATTACCCGCCAAAGTTGGTGCCTTCTCTAATCAACAACATGCAAGAGAAGATATGCTCGACACAATGACAAACTATGTAAGCTTCACCCAAATTGCGAATGCGACAGGACAACCGGCCATGAGTGTTCCGCTCCATTGGACGAAAGAAGGATTACCAGTAGGTGTTCATTTTATGGGACGATTAAGCGATGAGCAGACTTTATTTCAACTAGCAGGACAATTAGAAAGAAAAAGACCGTGGTTTCATCGATATAATGCTATTTCTTTATAATGAGAATGGGAGCTTAGCTATTAGGCTGAGCTCTCTTTTTTATTGTCGGCTTACATATCTCCCATCAATTACTGTTTGTAAAACGCTTCTACTTGCAAATACTACGAATGGCTTATGAAAGGCCGATTTGAAAAAGGAGGAAACCATATGCCGAAATGGTTGAGCATAATGTGTAGCAGTATACTGGCAATTAGTTTACTCGTAGGGTGTGCAACAGAGGAAGAAGCGCGTACCGATATAAATGAGATAGATACAGAAAGGTTATCGACCGAGTACAACCAAAATGAATTACGTCAAGAAACGCCGCCTCCTGTTAATCGATTTGACGTTCAAGGTGAAGTGCGAAAGTTTACAGTTCCCGGTGGTGAAATGGAGCGATATGATATAAATCCGGAACAGTTTGATCTTTATCCTAACCGTGATACGAAACAACGAATGGATAAACAGCCGCAATACGACCAACGAGAAGTACCAGGCTCACAAGAATCGAATCAAAAGCAAGAAGATACGGAAGAAGCCGATACCTTTGTTAAACAAGTAGTTGACTTAACGAATAAAGAACGAAAAAAGCAAGGGTTGCCAAAGCTTCAATCGTTTGATGATTTAGCATTCGTAGCAAAGAAGAAATCTGAAGATATGGCAGAAAACGAATATTTTGCCCATAACTCCCCAACATACGGGACACCGTTTGAAATGATGAAGAATTTCGGTATTGATTATAAATCTGCAGCAGAAAATATCGCAGCAGGGCAACAATCGCCGGATGAAGTTGTACAAAACTGGATGGATAGTGCCGGTCATCGAAAAAATATCCTGAATAAAAACGTTACCCACATTGGTGTTGGCGTTGAACGTGGTGGGAAGATGGGGATATATTGGACGCAAATGTTTATACAGAAATAACAATCTGAACTAGTGTTTCTAAACAGGAGCACTAGTTTTTGAAACGGATGACTCTTATATTTCGTATACATAAATAATGAGGTAAAAAGGAGTGGGGAAGTATGAGTGAACAAAAAGGATGTTTCAAATGTGGAAGTACAGACGCTGGGAAAAAAGAAGTAGCGATGACAGGTACTGGTTTGTCTAAAATGTTTGATGTACAAAACAATCGCTTTATTGTCGTCTTCTGTAAAAATTGTGGTTATTCAGAATTTTACAATGCCAATACGTCCACATCAGGTAACATTATTGATTTTTTCTTAGGATAGTGCAGGTTCCGCTTTCTCTGCCTGGCTAAAGTTTTTGTGGTATAATGAGAGGCATGCAGATAAAGAGGGAGCGGTTGTATGGAGAAGAATAAAGTGATGCTTGTAGATGGCATGGCGCTATTATTTCGTGCCTATTATTCGACAGCTATGAGCGGCTACTTTCGAATAAATAGTAAAGGTGTACCGACGAATGCAGTTCATGGCTTTGTGAAGCATTTGTTTACGGCGATGGATCATTTTAAGCCAAGTCATGTCATTTGTTGTTGGGATATGGGAAGTACGACGTTTCGAACGGAAATGTATCCAGATTACAAGGCGAATCGAGATGCACCGCCAGTCGAACTGGTGCCACAGTTTGATCTAGTAAAAGAGGTAACGAATTCATTAAATATCCCGAACATAGGATTACAAGGTTATGAAGCAGATGATTGTATAGGTACTTTAACGACACATTTTGAACAAGAAGCAGAAGTACTTATTCTGACTGGTGATCAAGATATTTTGCAATTATTGCGAGATAATGTGTCTGTTGTATTGTTGCAAAAAGGATATGGGAATTACAAAGTATATACGCATGACACATTCCTTGAAGAAAAAGGTATTACTCCTCGCCAAATCATTGATTTAAAAGCGTTAATGGGAGACAGTAGTGACAATTACCCAGGTGTTAAAGGCATAGGCGAAAAAACAGCACTTAAATTGTTGTATGCTCACGGTTCTGTTGAAGGTATTTTGCAAAATATATCGACACTAACTAAAAGCCAACGAGAAAAAATTGAGCGAGATGTAGACAATCTCCATTTATCTCGTAAACTAGCAGAAATTTATTGCCAGGTTGATGTAACTTGTTCTATACACGAAGCAGCAATTACAATAGATCGTGCGGTAATGGAAGCGAAATTTAATGAAGTTGAGCTTGGTAATGTCGCACAGTTGATAGCTAAATAACGAACACATGCCTTTTATTTGTAGAGGCGTGTGTTTTTTTATTCAAATCCATTTCGAAATGCAATAATGGAATGGATTCACTTATAATAAAGCGCTTACAAAACAGAAAATTGTTAATATATAACGAATTCAAGACATTTCTATGCTAGAATAATAGTACTTGTTGTAGAAAAGGATAGATGTGAATGGCTTGGGATGTGTTAAACTTTATTGCTGTTGCCTCGTTTGCATTTAGCGGTGCAGTAGTTGCAATTAGTGAACGATATGATATTTTTGGTGTGTTTATACTCGGTATAGCAACGGCATTTGCAGGTGGAATCATGAGAAATGTAATCTTGCAAGAAGACGTAACTCAAGTGTGGGAACAAGGAGTATTTCTGTACGTTGCCATTGCAATAATTGTAATCGCTTACATAATGCCGAAGAGTTGGGTTTTGTTCTGGAATAAGTGGAACGTTTATTTAGATGCATTCGGTTTATCGGCTTTTGCTATTCAAGGAGCTTTATTCGCTATTGTACATGAGCTGTCATTTGGGGCAATCTTGTTCTCAGCAGTAATTACTGGTGTTGGAGGTGGAATGGTAAGGGATTTGCTGGCACAAAAACGTCCGATGGTACTTCATGCGGAGATTTACGCTGTCTGGGCTTTACTAGCAGGAGTTGCACTTGGAATAGGAGTCATTGATTATACGAGCTCTTGGCAACTATATACGCTATTTCTTACAATTATGGTGTTCCGTTTATTATCTTATCATTTGAATTGGCATTTACGATTTCGGGATATTTATCGAATATAAAATTACTATTTACAATGGTAGTTATTCTTGTTATGTTTAAATGGAAGTATTTACACAACAATAAACTCTATTTATTTGCTAGGGGTGCCGTTTTAAGAGCGGCTGAGAGGATAGATTCCGACCCTTTGAACCTGAATTGGTTAAGACCAACGGAGGGAAGCGCTCGGCATACGTTTATGCAATTGTTCGTATAACCAAGCTCATCCTTCTAGGGGTGGGCTTTTTTTGTTGTGAATAAGAAAGGGAGATTTTACATGCTGAAGATCGGAGATAAAATAATACATAATCGGTTGTTTACTGGTACAGGAAAGTACAATAATCATCAAACGATGAGGCAAGCAATCGAACAATCGAATACGGAGGTTGTAACCGTAGCATTAAGACGCGTCGATTTAAGTGGAGATGATACGTACATTCTGAATGATATTCCAGAATATATACAATTAATGCCGAACACGTCAGGAGCTCGCACGGCTGAAGAGGCAGTTCGTATTGCCCGTCTTGCAAAGGCAAGTGGATTAGGGGATTGGATCAAAATTGAAGTCATCCCAGATCATAAGTATTTGTTGCCAGATAACGAGGAGACGCTAAAAGCGACGGAAATTCTCGTGAAGGAAGGCTTTGTCGTATTGCCATATATGACGCCTGATTTAATGGCTGGGAAAAGAATGGAGCAAGCTGGAGCAGCGGCAATCATGCCTCTAGGTTCACCTATTGGCTCGAATAGAGGAATTCGTATGAAGGAAATGATACGCATTATGATTGATGAAATAGAGGCTCCTATTATTGTTGATGCAGGTATTGGAAAACCATCAGAAGCTGCTGAAGCGATGGAGATGGGAGCAGATGCTGTGCTAGTAAATACGGCTATTGCAACTGCACGTAATCCAGTAGAAATGGCTAGAGCGTTTGATTTTGCTGTACAGGCTGGTCGAATTGCTTATGAGTCTGGTATAAGTAGTGCAAGTTTACAAGCAAATGCATCTTCACCACTAACAGGATTTCTAACAAAGTAAGAGGGGGATTGTATGAGTTTTTATGAGCAGTGTCAGCATTTGCAATCACATATTACAGAAGAAATGTTTCGTGAAGTCACAGCCGCAGATGTCCAACTAGTTCTAGCCAAAGATCGCATTACTGCAGAGGATTATTTCACTTTACTTTCTCCTGCAGCTGAACCTTTCTTAGAACAGATGGCGCAAAAGGCTCATCAATATACGGTTCAACACTACGGTAAAACGATGCAGCTTTTTCTTCCATTATACGTGTCAGATTACTGCGTGAACACGTGTAAATATTGCAGCTTTAGTATTGATCACGTGTTCCCACGTAGAAAGTTGACGTTAGAAGAAATAGAAAAAGAAGCTCAAATGATTGCCGCAAAAGGGATACAAGATATTATTTTGCTATCTGGTGAATCAAAGCTACATTCTTCTGTTTCTTATTTGCAAGAAACTATGGAAGTGTTGCGTCACTATTTTTCTTCGGTTGGGATTGAAATTCAACCACTTGATACGAATGAATACGAACAATTGGTGCAAAGTGGAATTGATAGTTTGACGGTTTATCAAGAAGTGTATAATGAGGATGTTTATCGAGACATTCATGTGAAAGGTCCTAAGCGTCACTTTAAATATCGCCTCGATACACCTGAACGTGGATGTCAAGCTGGGATGCGGAGTGTAAACATTGGTGCACTATTAGGATTGGATGATTGGCGAAAGGAGTCTTTCATAACAGGAATGCATGCCCACTATTTGCAAAATCGATACTTGGAAACGGCTATTTCTGTTTCTTTTCCACGTATTCGGCCCAATGCGGGTAGCTTTCAACCTAAAGTGGAGGTAGCTGACCTTCATCTTGTTCAAGCCATGGTTGCTTTCCGTTTATTTATGCCACGAGCTGGGATCACGATGTCCACAAGAGAACATCCTACTTTCCGTGACCAAATCATCCCATTGGGCGTTACCAAAATGTCAGCTGAATCTTCAACGGAAGTAGGAGGTTATGCTCATCCACAAGAAACGCAAAGCCAATTTGAAATAAGTGATGATCGTTCTGTACAGGACATACAGCGGTTATTGCGACAAAAAGGCTATCAACCTATTATGAAAGATTGGCAAATTACTTCATAGGGTAAAGGAGAATCAGGTGTGGAATTCCATATGCTATCAGATGGACAACAACAGGTGGGGAAATTCATCTCTGTTGGGAGGGAAGTCATTGAACATATTGACTACATTCATATTAGGGAAAAACATCGGCCAGCACGTGAATTGGTAGATTGGATTGAACAATTAGTAGAAAACGGTATACCGCTAAGCAAGATTGTAGTAAATGATCGGGTGGATGTAGCATACGCTTTAGGAGTAGCAGGCGTCCATTTAACGGAAAAAAGTTTATGTCCACACACCGTAAAGTATGCGTTTCCAAATTTGCGGATAGGTAAGTCTGTGCATTCTGTACTAGGTGCGATGACAGCTGAAAGAGAAGGTGCCGATTATGTGTTTTTTGGTCACATCTTTGAGACGCCTTCTAAACGAAACGTAGCTCCAAAGGGAATCAACATGTTAGAAGAAGTTTGTCAACACGTTTCCATTCCAGTTATAGCCATCGGCGGGGTTAAACCGCAACATGTGAAACAAATACAACGTACAGGTGCACAAGGAATGGCTGTGTTATCCCCGTTTTGGCATGAGAAAGATCCTGAAACACTTGCCGCATCTTATCGAAAGGAGACAGTATTATGATGATACATGTGAATGGGTGCCAAACGAATGTACCAAGTGATGTACGAACGATGGAGCAATTGATGCATTATTATGAACTACAAGCTAAGTCAATGATAGTGGAATTAAACAAGGCTATTGTAAACAAAGATAAGTACGCGTCTACGTCTTTGCAAAATGGGGATTGTATTGAATTCGTTCATTTCGTTGGAGGAGGATGAGAATGTGCAAGAACGATACTCACGTCAGCAATTATTTACCCCAATAGGCCTCGAAGGTCAGCAGAAAATCAATTGTAAAACCGTACTAATTATTGGAGCTGGAGCACTTGGTGCAGCTAGTGCTGAATCTTTAGTACGAGCTGGAATTGGTAAGCTAGTCATAGTCGATCGGGATTATGTAGAGGTCAGTAATTTACAACGACAACAATTGTACGAAGAAAGAGATGCAACATTGCGCATCCCGAAAGCAGAAGCAGCGAAAGCGCACTTACAATCGATTAATTCAGCAGTAACCATTGAATCACACGTAGCTGATGCAGATGTAGAATTGTTGAGTCAGCTAGTGCTTGAAGCGGATGTTCTACTTGATGCGACCGACAACTTTGATACAAGAATGATTATTAATGATATAGCGCAAAAGTATAACACACCTTGGATTTATGGGGCGTGTGTTGGTAGTTACGGAATAAGCTTTACCATTATTCCAGGAAAAACTCCATGCTTAAACTGTTTACTCGAAACCGTGCCACTAGGTGGAGCGACGTGTGATACAGTTGGAATTATTTCCCCTACTGTTCAAATGGTCGTTGCTCACCAAGTGGCTGAAGCATTAAAGCTATTAGTGGAGGACGAAGGTGCTTTGCGTCAAACGGTTGTATCTTTTGACCTTTGGCAACACAACTATCAATCCATTCATGTTCAAAGTGCAAAACAGTCAGCTTGTACATCGTGTGGTCCAGATGCTACATATCCTTATTTACATTATGACCAACAAATGAAAAGTGCAGTTCTATGTGGTCGTGACACAGTTCAATTAAGACCTGCACCAGGTAACCACAAGATTGACTTAAACGAATTAAGTAAGCGAATGGCGTCATTAGGAAAAGTGGAACAGAACCCATTTTTGTTATCTTTCCAACCATATAACATGAAAGAACGGATGGTTGTGTTTCAAGATAATCGAGTACTTATCCATGGTACAAAAGATATTCATGAAGCGAAAAAATTATATTATCAATGGATCGGATAGGAGGATTTCAAATGAGTGTTGCAAAAGCATTAACAATAGCTGGATCAGATAGTGGTGGTGGTGCTGGGATTCAAGCGGATTTAAAAACGTTTCAAGAATTAGGTGCTTATGGCATGTCTGTCATAACAGCTATTACAGCCCAAAATACAACAGGTGTCCATGGGGTTTATCCAGTTCAGAAACAAGGAATCAAGGACCAATTAGATGCTATTGGGAAGGATTTACCACCACAAGCATTGAAAACAGGAATGTTAGGATCGGCAGAAGTAATTGAAACGATTGCGGAGAAAATAGCTCATTATCAATGGCCTCATGTTGTCGTTGATCCTGTCATGGTTGCGAAAGGAGGAGCTAAATTATTACAAGCTGATGCAGTGCAGGCGATAATGGACCACCTCTTACCAGTAGCTACGGTCGTGACACCGAATATTCCGGAGGCAGAAGTACTTGCAAATATGTCCATTACATCGCTAGAAGATCGTAAACGAGCAGCGGAACAAATAGCAAGTTATGGTGTAGAGGTTGTCATTATTAAAGGAGGTCATGACGATTCCGCAACTGCTATTGATCTTATATATACGAATGGGCAATTTGAACAATTAGAAGGTAAGCGGTATTCAACGAACAATACACACGGTACAGGTTGCACGTTCTCCGCTGCAATAACGGCTCAACTAGCAAAAGGAAGTAGCATTACAGAAGCGGTGAAAGTTGCTAAGCAATTTATTGAATTAGCTATTAAGGAAGATCTCCATATCGGATCGGGGCATGGACCTACAAATCATTGGGCGTATCGCAAAGCCTATGTATAATGGATGAGGAAAGACTATGGAAGAAGGGCATCCCTTGAGCGGAGATGCTCTTCTTCTTACTGATGATGAGGAATTATGTTAAACTATCGGTATGTTTACATGAAATACAAATAGGGTAATGGGCTACTATACATAAATAGATTCATGGCAGGGAGAAGAGGAGAAACATGACACAGAAAAAAGCAATTGTAACAGGAGCTTCTAGTGGATTTGGTTTGCTGATTACTATTGAACTGGCTAAACGTGGGTTTCATGTCTATGCTACCATGCGTAATTTACAAAAAACTCACTGTGTAGCAGAAGCAATTCCTAGCGAAGCACTACTAAAGAACATATCCTTTTATCCATTAGATGTAACGAAACAACAATCCATACAAAGGTTTGAGCAGTTCGTTCAATCACTCGACCGTGTAGATGTACTTGTCAATAATGCCGGATATGCCGGTGCTGGCTTTTGTGAAGAAATAAAGGTTGAGGATTATCGCAATCAATTTGAAACGAATGTGTTCGGTGTCATGGCTGTAACGCAAGCCGTTCTCCCGAAAATGAGAGCTCAACAGCGAGGAAATATTATTAATGTTAGTAGCATTAGTGGGCGTGTAGCCTTTCCTGGTATATCGCCATACGTCGCATCTAAGCACGCGTTAGAAGGGTATAGTGAAAGTTTACGATTAGAAATGAAACCATTCGGCGTTCATGTTGCATTAATCGAGCCTGGGTCATATAACACTAATATATGGACAACAGGAATGCAATTAAGCAAGCGTTCGAATGAAGCGAATTCACCGTACCGCTTATACTTGCAACGCATTCAATCCAATCTAGAGAGTAGCAAGAAAAATCGCGGCAATCCACTTGACGTAGCTCAACTCATAGCGATGCTAGCTGATCAATCGACGATAAAGAAGCTTCGCTACCCCATCGGCAGCGGAGTTACATTTATGATACAACTGAAGAAAGTTATCCCATGGTGTATATGGGAAAGAATCTTTTTAAAACGATTAAACATGATAAAGAAATGATTTGCGTGTCTTATGAATAAAGACACGTATTTTTTGTGTGCGATAGATTTCACCCTTTTTTACTATAGGGCATTTAGTTTTACTAGTATTTGAGAATAACAATATGAGTTTACTTATGTTATCATACAGAAGGTTTAGGAATTAGCATAAATGGCAAGGAATCATTTGTTAAGAAATTTATAAGCTTAATCATTTATACTTATTAAGTTGTTAAAATGAGTTAAACACATACTATAATGGTTAGGAAGTAGTCAGAAGTTCTTGCTTTTTATAGGATTGGTTTTTGAATATAAATAATGCGAGGTGATCATGATGGATTCTAGTATTCAACAAAATAAGGGACTAGTATTAACGGAAAAAGAAGCGGCTTCGTTTTTTGATTTTCTTACAGCCAATGTTGTTCGTTCAAAAATTTCAATTACAGCTATTGTTGTATCTATTCGCAATTCTAGTACGATGAGAGAAATTAGGGATACCAAAAAAGAAATGGAAATAGAGGCTTTTTTGCATAAGGAAATACGTCAAACGGATTTGCTTGTAAATTTGAATCATCCTTTTCAGTGGTGTATTGTCCTAGCTCATAGTAAAGAAGAAGAAGCGGGTGCCTTTTTGAATCGAGTATGTGACAAAATGATGAACAATAACGCATTTTGTTCAAATGAAGAAGATTGTAAACTGTTCGCTTGTGTTATGGAAATGAGAAATAGTGACGTTCAATTTCAAGATGTTATCACTAAAGGACAGCAAGTTTTGCAAGGATCCACAGGAGAAGGCCAGTGGAATATAGAATACGTTGAGGATTATAAACGAATCGAAGTGGAAGAGGTTAAAGTTAGCATTATAGAAGAAAATCAGTTGTTTTGTAATATTTTGCACACAAGCTTAGCGAATATGAATCTCGATCGATTCCGTTTAAACATTCAAACCTTTCAAGACGGGTATGCATTTATTCAATCAGATTGGCATTCTAGCAGTCACGTTCACATTATAGTGATGAATGATATTTTACCAAGAAAAAACGGTTTAGAAGTGTTACACATGATTAGAAGTTTACCAAACAATCAACGTTTTTATATTTTCATGATGACGAAGCGTAAAACGGAAGAAGATATGATATATGCTTATGATCATGGAGTAGACCGTTATATTGTGCAGCCATTTAACATACGTTTGTTTGAGTCGCAAATCAAAAGGACACTAGAAAGGTTATGGACTTAATGGAAATTTCGATTAAAATGTTGATTGCTAGTATTGCAATTATTATGATGATCCAAGTATGTTTAGGTGTCTACATTAGTATGAAATATAAGAAAAAGCTTCGGAAAACGAACCGTCAAGAAACTTATATGGAAAGTGTGCAACAAGGTTGGTACGATTTCTTCTTTGGAGAGCATAGGGAGGTTCCGGATGTACTAATTCCTACTAACAAAGAAGAAATTCAAGTGGTGGAATATATTTTCTTGACGTATTTAAACAAATTTTCGAATGAAGGCATTCGGGAGAAGGTTCAACATTTTGCTAATGCGTATTTACATGCGCATTATGCCAAGCAATTGAAAAGCGTTAAGTGGAGCATAAGAATGAACGCATTATTCCGCATATTTGACTTTCACATAGATCGTTTAAAGGATGAATGTGTCAAATTAGAAAATAAGAAGCTTTCTACAGAAGAATGGTTTCAATTGTTTAAAATTTATGCGATTTTTGATGTGAGTGGCTTCCTTTCTAAACTAGCGAATTATCCAAACAGCTTTTCAGAACATGAATATAGAAAGCTAATTAACAATGTTCCATTAGATTCTTTCGTCATTCTCTTTACTCATTTTAAGGAATTACCTAGAGCTTGTCAGCTATCTATTATTGATATAGTAGGATTAAAACGACATAGTGACCATGTACCTTTCTTGGAGGAACAAATTCAATCGGAAGATAGCGAAATTCGTATCCGATCATTAAAAGCGGTGTACGAAATAGGTTGGATGATTGATTTAGAAACGTACAAACCGTTTGTTCAATCACCTATTTGGGAAGAAAGATTGATGGTGTCTAAATTATTTAGTCGATTACCTATAGAACAAACATATCCATATATGAAAAAACTTTTGGAGGATGAGTCATGGTGGGTACGCTCAGAAACGGCGCACTCGATTGCTCGTGTGAAGAATGGGGAAGATAAGTTGCTTGAATTTTTGCAAACCAGTAATGATTCATATGCACTAGAAATGGTCCAAGAAATTTTGCAGAAAGGATACGAATAATATGATAGAGAGCCTTCTTACGTTTTTCAGTCTTCTATTTGGTAGCTTCATCATTTTATATATGCTCGTTGTCATCTTTATTTACTCCGTTATGTTAATTATCTCCTTCTTCAATATTCGTAAAAGGTATCAATTAGATCAAGAAGGAATCGATGAAGAAAATTTAGATGCAACGTATATGAAGCCTATATCGATTATCGTCCCGGCCTATAATGAAGAAGTAGGCATTCTCGATACGATATATTCTTTAATGAGCCTTCGCTTTCCTCAAACGGAAGTGATTGTAGTCAATGATGGGTCGAAAGATGGAACGCAGGATAAATTAATACAAGCCTTTCAAATGAAAAAAGTGAAAAAAGTCGTGAAAAAAGTACTTGATACAGAACCAATCATTGCTATTTATCAATCTTCCTTGAATCAAAACGTATGGTTAGTAGAAAAAGAGAATGGGGGGAAAGCGGATGCCTTAAACGCAGGAATTAATGTGGCTAAGTATCCTTTTTTTTGTTCCATTGATGGAGATTCTATCCTAAATGAAAAATCACTGTTGCAAGTGATGAATCCGATTGTTACATCGAATGAAGAGGTGATTGCAGTTGGAGGGAATGTTCGGATTGCGAATGAAAATAATGTACAGTTAGGATCAATTTCCTCTCCGAAGCTACCTAGACATTATTTAGTTGTTATGCAAGTGATCGAGTATTTAAGAGCGTTTATGATTGGAAGAATTTCATTAAGTAAATTTAATATGGTATTAATCATATCAGGTGCTTTCAGTGTGTTCTCAAAAAAATGGGTCATCGATGCAGGCGGATACTCGAAAAATATGATAGGGGAAGATATGGAATTAGTAGTGAAGCTTCACCGCTACGTAAAGGAACATAAATTAAAAAAACGGATTGAATTCGTGGCAGACCCTGTCTGTTGGACGGAAGCTCCGCAAACGTTATCTGTTCTAAGACGACAAAGAAGAAGATGGCAACAAGGGTTATTAGAAAGTTTGTGGAAGCATAAGCGTATGACTTTAAATCCTAAATATGGTGCAGTCGGTATGGTATCTTTTCCTTATTTTTGGTTTGTAGAAGCGATTGGTCCATTAGTTGAGTTTGGTGGGTATGTGTATATTGTTGTAGCCTTTTTCTTAGGAGATATTTATTTAGAATTTGCTTTTTTACTATTATGCTTATTCGTTTTATACGGTTCAGTTATTTCGATTGCTTCTGTATTATTAGATGCATGGAACAATGATGTGTATTTACGAAACAAAGATCTCGCTCGCTTAATGGTCATGTCGTTAACAGAAGTTGTTTGGTATAAACCGTTGACATTGATTTGGAAATTAGAAGGTTATCTCGCCTTTATCTTAAGAAGGAAAGAGTGGGGGACGATGAAGCGGACGGGATTATCAGAGAAAGGATCATCTTCATGAAACGTTTTTATATGATTGTCTTTATACTACTATGTCTTATTGTGACACCTATCGTATTATGGTTTGTACAACCTTCTAAACAAGTTAACGTTGCCATTCTTGATAAAACGGTACCTACATCATCTTATCGAGAACATCAAGGCCTCACATGGGTATTGAATTATTTAAGTTATCAAAATGAACAAGGCGAAACGTTTGATGTAGCGGAGGATTATTTCGGTTTTATCCCGAATGAAGAGGAACAATCCTACTCTACAAACGAGTTGCCTGAACACTTATCATCCTATGATGTCATTTACTTAGCAGATACGTATGGTGTTTATGAAGAAGATGTACCATGGCATCAAAATACTAGAGAAGGGGCGCGTTCAAGCAAGATTTACGGTGGTTTACAAGCAAATGAATGGTCCTCTATCTTGAACCGATTAAGTCAAGATGAAAAAAGTTTATTTATTGCAGAATTTAATACGTTTGCATCTCCTACGAATGAGGAAGTAAGAAGTGACGTAACAGACTATCTTGGTGTCGATTGGTCAGGATGGACAGGCAGGTATTTCGATGAGTTAAATCCAGAGAAAAATAAAGAAATTCCTCAATGGATTGTGGATGAGTATGGTGATAAGTGGAAGTATGAAGGAGCGGGCTTTGTACTTGTAAATGACTTAGACTATGAAGTAGTGGTGTTAGAAGATAAAGCACATGTAAAAGAGGAAGGAATTCATGTGCAATTTACAGAACAAGGCGAGGCTACATTTGGTTTAAAGGAAAGTTCCAATTACAATTATTGGTTTGATATTGTAACTCCGAAAGCAGGAACTGATGTTTTGGCTCAATATGAATGGAACTTAACAGAAGATGGGGAGGAAATATTAAAGCAACATCAAATTCCAACTCAATTTGCTGCTGTGCTAACAAATGAAAAAGGAGCAGCTTCTAATTACTACTTTGCAGGAGACTTTAATGATATAAAGAAAGTCCCTACGTTTTATCAAATGAAGGGGTTATCTAACCTATATTCATTTGTTCAAAAGTTTTCTGAAGACGCTTTTTATTGGTCAGCATACGTGCCGATGATGGAAGCAATATTAGAAGACTTTGAGGAGAAACCAAAAATGAAAGAGTCAAAGCAAAGATCTAGTGAACTTGAATATTATTCTAGAGTAAATCAGGACACATTTGAGGTGTTGATGGACGATGAGTGGGTTCCGCTACCGATTAAAGGAGTAAATATCGGAATGGGTAAGCCTGGTTATTTTCCAGGTGAGGCAGCTATTACGGAAGATGAATACTACAATTGGTTCGTTCAAATTGGGGAAATGAATGCGAATACTATACGTGTATACACGCTCCACCCTCCAGGATTTTATAATGCTTTAGCACGTTATAATGAATCACATGAAGATAAAATATATGTGTTTCACGGGGTATGGATTAACGAAGAGAAATTAGAAGAGTCTCTAGATGCATTTGAAGAAGAGAATCTACAAGACTTTCAAGAAGAGATGAAAACCATTGCAGATGTCATACACGGAAATAAAATCGTAGAGCCAGAGCCAGGTCATGCTTCAGGGTTTTATAATGCAGACATATCTGAATATGTAATTGGCTGGGTTCTAGGTATTGAGTGGTATCCATTTATGGTGGAAAATACGAACAAAGAGCACCAAGAGATGAATGATTATGAAGGAACGTATTTTGAAACGAAACAGGCACAACCGTTTGAAGTTTGGTTGGCGCAGCAAATGGATTTAATGGTTCAATATGAAAAAGAAAAATATAATGCTATAAGACCGATGAGTTTCACTAACTGGGTAACGACAGATATATTAGATCATCCATCTGAACCGAATGAACAAGAAGATATGGTAAGTGTTGATCCAAACGTCATCTATGCTAAAAATGATATGAAAAAAACGGGTCAATTTGCATCTTATCATGTGTATCCTTATTATCCTGATATGTTTAATTATGAAGAAGATTATTTACATTATGAAGATCATCGCGGCGAAAAAAATAGCTATGCTGCGTATTTACATGAGATGAATGAAGCACATCGTTTACCGCTATTAATTGCAGAATTCGGCTTACCTAGTTCGCGAGGGTTAACCCACGAAAATCCATTTGGTTGGAACCAAGGCTTTTTGTCTGAACAACAACAAGGGGAAATAATTAGTCACCTTTATGAAGATATGATGGCGGAGCATCTGCTAGGTGGACTCATATTTACATGGCAAGATGAATGGTTCAAACGCACTTGGAACACCATGGATTATGATAACCCTGATCGTCGTCCCTATTGGTCCAATGCACAGACGAACGAGCAACAGTTTGGGTTGTTAAGCTTTGATCGTCATAAGATTCGTATAGATGGTGCAACAGATGAATGGGAAACGAATGCAATGTATAAGAAGGATGATGGAGTATTAGAAGAGCTCTACGTGGACCATGATGAGCGGTACTTATACATGCGCATCGAATACGATGAAACAAACCAAGAGTATCCGATTATCCTTTTAGATGTTATACCAAATCAAGGGAATACATTCATCGAAGGAAGAGAGGGAGTAGCATTTTCGAACGGTGTTGACTTCATCATTAACCTAGAAGAGGAACAATCAAGAATAAAGGTTGATGCGTATTACGATGCCCACACGTACCACTATGGGCATGAACTAGAACTATTACCAGAGCAA
The DNA here is from genome assembly GCF_000775615.1 of Pontibacillus litoralis JSM 072002. Classification (GTDB taxonomy): domain Bacteria; phylum Bacillota; class Bacilli; order Bacillales; family BH030062; genus Pontibacillus; species Pontibacillus litoralis. Next base: position 14,124 of record NZ_AVPG01000028.1, on the reverse strand, counting down.
CCACCAGTTCCAACGATTAATAGTGGGAAGTTTATCGGCATGCATTACGCGCTTAATAAAGAGCTCTTTATTCCTTCACAAAATCGGACCATTCCCTTCCAATCTTATGAAACAGGAAAATTAAAAGAAGGCAATGGGAACCCGGATTCTGATAATTATCATTCATTAGCGGATTACTATAAAACGAACAATGGAACAATCGAACTAAGAATACCTTGGTTATTGTTGCAAGCAAAAGATCCGAGTCAAAAGGAATTCACAGGAAATTTATATAAGAATGGACTAAATGCTAGTGTGAAGATTGACGAAATAAATGTTGGTACATTGCTGTATGACGAGCAAGATCAATTAATTGATACGTTCCCTGAAGTAACAGATGGGAAGTTAACTGAAATGAAAGGATACCGTTGGGAGAACTGGGATTTACCGCAACATGAAGCACGATTAAAACAGTCTTATTATATTGTTCAGCAATTGTTTAAAGAATATTAAAATGGAAGGACGCTTTTCTATTGGAAGGCGTCTTTTTTTGCTAACTAGGTTAAAAAAAGATAATTTCATGGTAGAGGGGAACGGAGGAAAATATTGAATACCTTTAATAGGAGGTGTTTGATTTTGTGGAAATATTGGTAAGAGGAAAAGCGATGGGGGAATTTAGCTATATAAAAAAACTTGGGGATATGCTATTACGCGTAGCTTACCATGAATCTGTTCATACAGGCCAACTGTTAGACTATATGAGTACAATGAGAGTTGCCCGGCCTAATATATGGGATTAATTGTCTTGTCGAGAGCAACTATTAACTTTGAAAATGCTGTTTTTTTATAACCGTTTTTTTCTACACCACGTCGCCTTTAAAGGATTGGTGAGGTGAAAAAGCAATTGTAGAATAAAAGAGGTGTAATATTTAGAGGGTAGTAAATGAAATTTTACTACCCTTTTTTCTAACAAAACGTATCTTTTGAGCTTGGATTTTGGAGACCAAATAGTGGCCGGATAAATAAAGCGACATACGTACCGATAAGGGCCATAATCCCCCAAACCCAACCGTGTAAGCTCATGGATGCAATTCCACCAAAGTAAGCGCCAATGTTACAACCAAATGCAAGGCGAGCACCGTAGCCCATCAAAATACCACCAATGAGTGAAGAGGTTATGACACCTAGTTTGATTTTTTTCGGTTTGAAGGAACCTTGAGCAGCCGCGGCAATAAAAGCACCTAGTAATATGCCGAAATTCATGACACTTGTGGAATCAGCTAATACAGTTGTGTGCAATGCTTCGGTATTTCCTTGCCAATATCCCCAGCTAGCTACATCGACACCAAACATCATCAATACTTTCGATCCCCATAATGCAAATCCAGACGTAATACCCCATGGATTACCTCGAACAGCTAATGTTAAAGCGTTCAATAATGCTAAAATGATGCCGGCAGTCATAAGTGGCCACGCTCCACGAAGTACTTTTTTGAAACCTGTTGTCGTTGCTAAAGGCTTCATTTGCGGAGCTTGTTTCTTTTTCGCAATTTTGGCGGTGACTCCATATATGCCCGCAAAAAGGAACAATTGAATGAGCCAGCCACCACCATAGCCGAATGGTGTCGCTTCAGCAAAAGAATAACTACCAAAGCTTGGTGTATCGTTCATCCACCAAGTAAAATGATATGCACCTAGAACAGAGCCAATGATAAAACCGAACAACGTAATAAATAGAGAAGAGCTTCCACCACCAACGTTGTATAGCGTTCCAGAAGCACAGCCATTTCCCATTTGCATCCCAATTCCGAAAATGAAAGAACCAAAAATTAAACTTGTTCCAACTGGAGAAACGTACCCTGTCGGAGTCACGCCTGTCAAGCTAAAACCAGTTGCTAAAATGATTGCAAACAACGTAGTAGCGACAAAAAGCATAACCATATGTGCCTGTATGCCTTGTGCATTTCCAACAGACGCTAAGCGACGAAAAGCTGATGTAAAGCCGAAGCGCGCATGAAGTAACGTGATTCCAAGTGCCATGCCAATGATAAACAGAAAACCTTGTACCCAATCGGTAACATATACGGTAACAGCAAAAATAAGGATGCTCGCCAATACGCCTATCCATACAAGTGGTTTTTGTACAGGATGAAGCGGAGAAATCACCGTTGTAGCACGCGTTATAGTTTGCATTGCACCAAACACCTCAATTCCTATCTATTTACTTAGAATTATAATTGATATTTAGATTAATACATAATCGAACTGTTGTAAATAGGCATTTGTATAATTTGAAAAGAAAAGAAAATTCAGATTTTAATGGTATAATTGGTTTACTATTATAGAAAGGTGTGATGAATATGCAAAATAGAGATCATGTTACACACATTGGAAACGGGAATCAATTTAAGAAGGGCAGGAATGATATTGTTAAAAGGAAAACAGGTAGAACTTCGACCGGTGATGAAAGACGATTTAAAACGACTTTATGAGTGGAGAAATGATGAAGAGTTTTGTGATTTGGCGGCTGGATCTGATTCGTATTTGTTCAATAACACACAAGATTATGATCGTTTGAAAAGTACCGATTTAGCGAAAGAAAACGAAAAATTAATGGAAATCGGTCAAAAACTTATAAGGCAAAACATTTGAATAGCAGCTGCAGCATTTACTTGATCGGAGACCTTTTGATATTGGTCTGTGTTAAAACAATATTTCCTGTCTCTTTTTCAATAATTTCGGCTTTCCCGAGTAATTTTTCTTTCACTTCCGTTTTCGTTTCTTTACCTTCGTATTTCAATTCCCTTGGCTCTAAAGTGGCAGCCAACTCTTCCAACTTTTCTTCTTCTCGTTTTACTTTTTCTTCGCCTGGTAAAAAACAGTCTCATGATATTTGGTCCCTTGTTTATACTGGTCCATATCTTGATGTTTTTTCTGCGTTACGAGCTTTGATTCACCCCGTTCTAGCTGAAAACCACGTTCATTGATGAATTGATTGTATCTATCTTGAAATTCCGTTAATGCTTTTTTGTTTCCGATGACTTCCTTTGCGCTCAATCGTCCATCTTTGGTTAAAGGAACAGCTCCAAAATGCATATAAAGTCAAGATCAAAAGATAAAGTTCAAGTGCCTACCGCCCAGAAAAATTTTGTTGGAATTTTCCATAGGTTGCTACCATCTTTTATTATAATGATCGATTTTCTTTTAAAGAACTTGCTAGGAATAAATATATCCAAAAACTAACAGGAGTAGTGAAAATAAATATAATTCTCACGATAAAAGGGGATAAACCAAAAAATTCAGCTATACCCCCACAAACTCCAAATAACGCTTTATCTCTTGATGATTTCATTAATTTTTTCAAAATCAATTTTACCTCCTAAATCAAAGAGATTGATCTCAAATTTCTAAGATCAATCTCTTATCTAATTATAACTTAAAATCTTTTAAGTTATTACTTGGAATCTTTTAAAGAAAGAGTAGTTTCATAATCATTATTTCCTACTTGGAAATAGAAATCCACACTGGATTTTCCAGTGAAAACTTCATAACTGAAATCCATTCTAGAATAAGCACGTTTAGTACTAGTTTCATGTTTTCTTTGTACGCTTACCTTTTCATTATCATATGTGCCACCAATTATTGTTACATTGGGATTATATGATTTATTAATATAATCATAACCACTTCTAAGAACGAAGTCAGTCTGGAAAGAATAATTCAATATTCCGGTATTCCAATATGATTTCACAGTATAAGAACCATTTGATTTCATAGTCTGTATTCCTGAATCGATTAATTCAGTACCGTAAACTATTTTAGAACCATCATCAAAAGTAATAGTATTAGAGTTATTCAAAGTAGTTTTAGAACTAGAATTTAAAGAATTTGCTTTTGCTGCTTTTATATTTACTTACAACATTCTGGATAAATAGTTGAAATTCCTCCTTTTTTTTTAGAAATATTTAATTAATTTGTGGAATATATAGCATGTAATGTCGTTATATACTTGTGTGCTAGCCCACAAATGGCGTTTTTCTAAATGTGACTAAGAGCAGAGATTTTAGAAAACGATTACATGAGTGATGTAATCGCAGTTACCATAATTAGCCGTAAGCCGGAAAGTTCTTTTCATATTGGTAGGTAATTGCTGACTGTTGTAGAATTATACTTAATAGATTTCTCGTAGATCGGAGAGAGAAATGAAAAAATTAATGACTATGGCAGGAGTAGCAAAAGAATTACATATACCGGAATCTACTGCTCGATATTATCGGGACCATTTTATAGATTACATTCCGTTTGTTGGTGAAGGAAGAAAAAAACGCTACCGACCGGAAACGGTGGAAGTATTGCGGTTCATTGCGGAAGGATTTAAACGCAAGCTAACCGCAACAGAAATAGAAGACGGTCTAAGCCAGGTTTTTCCTAGGAATATGGATACGGAGCAACCAACCGCAATAACCACAGCAGTAGTGCAGCAACAATCAGAAAATGACAGCAATCCCTATGCGTTACAGCTTCAAAACGCTCTGGAACAAATGAATGCAACCATGAAAGTGATTGCTGATCAAAAAGAAGAAATTGCTGAACTCCGGGAACATATTACGGATGTCGAAAAGAAACAACAAAAACAAGAAGAATATATCCAACATCAACTTAACCAACGAGATCAAAAATTAATGGAATCCTTAAGGAAGATGCAGGAGGAAAAACAAAAGGAGCTAGCTGCAACCACCAAAAACACCCCCAAAAAGCGTTGGTGGAATCGCTTCTTTTCCAACTGATTTATACAGGATTTTATGCATTTTTGGAGGTAGATCCGAAAAGGAAAACCCTTGATGTATCAAGGATGTATAAAATCCTGCATAATCGATAAAAACGAACAACCGCCAAACCCAGTTATATTACGGGTTTGGCGGTTTGGGTTACTTCTCGAAAGAGACATTATGTCAACTCGTTTTGTATGTTTATTCATTTGGCACGATTAGAAACCGTCATTCTATTAGTGAAGGTTTCTAATTATTTCTTACTTCTTTATTTCCTATTAATTTTATGGACTTCTATATAAATAAAAATTAGTAAAACAAACATAGTAAGTTGGAATACTCCATTTAAGTCTTGCATTGTAAAAAAATATGTAATAAAGGGAAATACATATATAGAGATTATTGATATTAAAAAAGATCCTATTAGAAACTATGGAAGCAATGTATAATAAGAACCTTGAGAAAGTAGAGAAGCAAGATGGTTGTGTGTTTTCTGTATATACGGCCAGTGATCAAACACATATCGGTGTATGCGATTATCGGGATGTAAATCTTGTGACTAGAACAGCAACGATTGGTATTTCTATTGGGCATAAAGACTATTGGAATAAAGGCTATGGAACAGATGTTATTCAAACGTTGGTATGTGATTTGTTTAAAAGGATGAACTTACGTCGTATACAACTTGATACGTGGAGTGGTAACGAAAGAGCAATTCGAGCGTATGAAAAGTGTGGATTTAGTATTGAAGGGATATTGAAAGAAAATGAATATGTCAACGGGAAGTATTACGACACTATTATCATGGGCTTATTGCGTAAGAATTCTATGTAAGTATTGCTGGAAGTTCACATAGCTAAACAAATGAGATTAGGTTACGCTGAAGCATTAAATAGTTGAAATGTATGTAGAGAAAATGGTTAAATAGTTTTGATGGCTTTTGTTTGTGAACAAGATTAAACAACATGTGAGATATGGACCAGAGAGTGGGGAATAGAACAACATGAATGAGAATCGAGTAGGTTTCGGCCTGCGTTTGGGAGCATTTTGGTTAGATGTTCTTTTTATGTCGATTGTGTTATCCGCCGTCTTTCTTCTAACAGGAGGACAAATGAATAATAATGTGCCAGAGCCGAATTTATATACAACTCTAGTACAGTTCTCTTATTACATGTTCGTGCCTGTTATTTGGGCAGGTTATACAGTCGGAAAGAGAATTGTAGGTATTCGAATTGTAAAGGATGACGGTTCAAATGTTACGGCGCTAACGATGTTCTTACGTTATTTTATTGGTGTGCTGATTTACAGTTTCACCGCTGGAATAGGTGTAATTATAAGTGCCTGTATGATTGTATTTCGAGATGATCGACGTGCGATTCACGATTTTATTGCTGGCACATACGTAACGAAAAATAAGGCATCCTAATGAAAGGAAGAGCTATTACACAGTGTAGTAGCTCTTTTCTTTGTTTATTTCGTTGGGAACACTTGCATGACATTTAGCACAACGATGAGTAGTAATAGGAGTAAGAAAATGACGTAAAGTGCTATCATAGTCGTATTCAGCGGCATAACGGTAAAGAATAGAAACCCATTCCCAATCAAAGCAATTGCCGAGAAAAGCGCGAAGCTTACCGGTGAGTGTTTAAATGGTATGATGTACGTCGTCAATAATAACAGAAATGCTGTTAACAATATGGAAATAGCTATGGTAATGGTTTCATTAGTGGATGGGGGAGTAAACGTCACGATTTGTGCGATGAATGAAAAACTTGTCCAAATGACCATTGACACAGTTAACATGTAGAGAAAGAATGGCATCACAAACACCCTTTATAGCAAATGGTTGATTTATTTTCCATATTGTATCATAACAAGCGTTGTAAAAAAAAGCAAAAGAAAGTGTGCTTGTGCATACTTCCTTTTAAGATCTTGCTTGTATATGATTAAAAAAAGTCGCGAATTGCTTACTGAATGAGGCGATGTTGTCGTAATCTTCATCCGTTGTTGGCGCCATTTCGATTTTTAAACCTTCTTGGACAATCGTCGCACCACATTGTGTGAGCTGCTTCTCAAACGTATGGACTGCTTCACAATAAAGCGGATAGGCAGTATCTCCAGAACCAAAGACAGCGGCTCGTTTATTAGTTAAATCAACTTCAGCTAAATCTTCATAAAATTCTTCTGCTTCATAAGGCAAATCGCCATCATTCCACGTATAGGACCCGATTAATATGCCATCATAATCAGTTAACGTATGTGCTTCTAACACGTCAATCTCCTCTAAAGTAACGGTATGACCCGCTTGTTCTAAATCCTCTTTTATTAAGTCTGCCATTTCTTCTGTATTTCCTGACATACTAGCATATGCAATAACAATTGTAGCCAAATCAATCCGTCCTTTCGCTAGAAAAAGCTTTTGGATAACATTGCTCTTTCAATCGTTCTAAACGCTCAACATAGCAATGGAATGTATGGGCATCTTTGTTATCAAGTGCTTCATTCACTTTGTATTCGTAATAGTTTATTTCAAGTTCTATGTCAATGAAAGAGCGTAAGTAGCCCATTTTATTCAATGATTCGATTTCTTCTAATACAACGTAAGCCGTGTACATTTCGTTAAGAAGTATTTTGGTATACCAGCCAATCTCTTCTACAAACTGGCATTCTTCTGTTAATGTAATGCGATCACCTTTGCGAAAGATAATGGTATTGGTATGTCTAATTTCTGTACAGAAACAGTCTACTTCATGTTTAAAAGCAGTTGTTACCAAATAGGATGGGTACATAAATGGTTCCCTCTTTCTTATGATAATAATGATAAATAGTTTTCAATAGCAACTACCATTATAATAAATGAAAACGATTCTCATTGTCAATTATAATTTACGAAGACAATAAAGAAACCTAACTTCTCCAATCAAACAGGAGAGTTAGGTTTTAGGAGTAATCGGTAAGGTGAACCAAAATGTATGAACGTTGTTGTTCGTCTCAACACCAATTTCACCTTCGTGGTAGCCCACGATATCTTTTGCTATAGCTAGTCCTAGACCAGATCCACCAGTGTCTCTACTACGGGACTGGTCAATCCGATAAAAGCGTTGAAATAATTGTGCTTTTTCCTGTTCTGGAATCGGTTGGCCCGGGCCGGTTATTGCTATGTAGTAATCATCGTGCTTACGTGCACCATGAAGCTTAATTGGACCGTTGCCTTCATAATAAGAAATAGCGTTTTCGATTAAATTACTGACTACTCGATAGATTCCTTCTTCATGTATATACATGTTACACGATTCTACATGGCAGTCACTAGTTAAATTGTGTTGGTTTAGTGCTAATTGGAACATTTCTAAACATTGCGTTAACAAACTTGAGATGTCTACCTCTTGTTTTGGCATGCTTAGTGGAGAAGAAGTGACATCCCATTTTTTTAGTTGTTCTAATTGGTTCATCATCGACGTTAGTCTAGTAGATTCTCGATACAACGATTGATATAACACTTCATTCCCTTCTACGACTCCTGATTGAAGGGCATAAAGATAGCCATTAATATTAGATAAAGGTGTTCGTATTTCATGAGACAAATCGGTTATGAGCTTCTTTCGTTGTTGTTCATTGGTCTGTAATTGTTGCATGAGTTCGTTGTACTGTTGAATGAATTCACCTAGTTCATTTTTGGTCACTGGAATTGGTTGAGGATAGATTCCCTTTTTTATTGTTTTCGTCGATGCGATTAACTGTCTTACTGGTTTTGTTACTTTTTTCGTTAAATAATAATGTAAGACACTTCCAATTACAATTGCCATGATACTAAACAACAGTAAATATTGAAATAATGTTTGTTTGAAATAGGTTTGTTGGATGGAATTCGCATACATTCGGTCAACGAGCAAACAAGCTGTGTTATATAAAGACCATCCGCTTAATAACACGAAAATGCCAATAATAACGATATTAAGCAACGTTAAGTGGATGACGAACCGTTTCGGAAGTAATTTATTGTGATACTTCAAATTTATACCCCATTCCTCGGACGGTTTTGATTCGTTTAGGAGAAGAGGTGTCTTCTTCTATTTTCTCTCGAAGTTTCTTAATATGAGCGTCGATCGTCCGGTCTAAAATGGTTTGCTCAGCATGTGGATAAATTTGCTTTATTAGTTGCTCTCTCGATAAGACGGTATTCGGATTTTCCATAAAATGATACAATAAGTTAAATTCGTATTTCGTTAAATGTATGGGCTGATTGTAAAGAAGGACTTCTCCTTTACGTGGTTTCATACATAACCCGTTGTAGGCAATTTTTTGACAATATTGTCCTGTTCTACGCAATACGGCCTCTACATGAGCAATCAATTCTTCTGGATGAAACGGTTTGGTCATATAGTCATCAGCCCCCATGCGTAAACCAGCAATTTTGTCTTCTGTTTGCACTTTGGCAGACAACATGATGATCGATACTTCATTTCGTTGTTGCTCTCGGACCCAGCGGCACACTTCTTCACCGCTTAATTTAGGTAGCATTAAGTCTAATATAACAAGGCAAGGGTGGTGCTCTAGTATGGCTTGTTTCGCCTGCTCACCATCTTCTGCCTCAAATACAGCATAATTGGCCTTGCGTAAATAAATGGCAATAAGCTCACGAATCATTGAATCATCTTCTACTACTAAAATGGTTTGTTGCACAATAGATTCACCACCCTTTCTGTTAGTTTAGCAATTAGTTCATGCTTTCGTATTGTTGCATCATTCGTTCATAATTCATTGCTCCAAGTGATTTGTGTTGAATGGTTCCGCTTGAGTCAATCATATATGTTGTTGGAATCGGCCTTATTTGATAGTTGGCTGCAACGGAACTATCTTCGTCCAATAGAATGGGGAAGGTGAGTTCATGTTCGCTTACAAATTGCTGTACAGAATCGATGCTCGTTTCGGTTTGTGTTAAATCAACAGCGAGAATTTGAATATCAGTGTTTTGATAAAATTTCTCCATGTCTGGCATTTCAGCTCGACATGGGGGACACCAGCTTGCCCAGAAATTGAGCATCACCTTTTGTCCTTTGTAATCTGATAAGGAAACCTGCTCGCCATTTAATGTTGTTAGTTGAAAATCGGGTGCTTGATCACCGACTTGAAGTCCTATTTCCGCGTTCGATATTGCTTCGTCTTGAACTTCAAAGTTTTCCTTTTCCGAAGGAGCGGCCATTTCCTCTTGTTTCCCTACTAAATCATATACGAGGAAGCCAAACATAGCACCGACAATAATTAGAACAACCGCTTTCTTTAAAGACATTTTTACATCCCTCCATTCTTAACCTAAATTGGAAAGCCAAGTGTCTTGAACGAGTTGTAGTAACAGATTAGAAATTCGTGACATTTGACCTGTGAATAGCAAAATTCCCATAATGACCATGACGATCCCGCCAATTTTCATAATTTTACCGCTATAACGGACAATCCATTTCGTAGAACCGATAAAGAAGGACATTACAAGAAATGGTATAGCGAATCCGATAACATACATGAAGGTGTATAACATCCCTTGGGTAGGGTTACTTGCTGCCACGACGAGAATCGAACCGAAAATAGGTCCAATACACGGTGTCCAACCTGCCGCAAAACCCATGCCGACAAAAATGGTGCCTAAATATCCAGCTGGCTTATTCGCAAACTGGAATCGTTTCTCCTTCATGAAGGCTGGGATTTGTAACCAACCTGCTACAAAGAACCCCATAAATACAATAAAGATTCCGGCTAGTTGTTGCAGTAATTTTCCAGAGCTTCCTGTTAATAACCCTTGAATCCATTGCCCTAAGTAAGAAACGCCTATTCCTAAACCGATAAAGATGAGGGAAACTCCGAATAAGAATAACATAGAATGGACCAATAATTTTGACCTTACGTTTGCAGAAGACTGATCTTGAATATCCTTGACACTCATGCCTGTAATGTAGGAAAGGTATGCTGGAAATAAAGGCAATGTACATGGAGATAGAAAAGAAAGGACCCCTGCACCAAATGCTAACCAAACTGTTAAATCTGTTGCTGCTGACATTTTTTCACCTGCTTTGTTTGAAATAATATAATGATCGAACCGGCTAACCAAGCAATCCAGAACCATACATCGATTACATAAAGAAATAAGAAGGATTGCTTCCCTATCATATGGATGAAAAGGTTACCGAGTCCGACTGCTAATAGAAAAGTAATCAAAGTGTTTCGATAAGTAAGTCTTGGCTGAAATGAAAGAACTACAGTAAAAAGAAAACCATAAAGGACCACTTCCCCAATATGAACAGGGTGCGGTTGTTGCTGCAATAAAATGTTGGTGAAGTGATAGAGAAAAGACCCTATGACACATACATACAAGAAACTTATGGCCACTTTCATAGCGTTCATGGAATTTCGATATCGAATCAAACTATAAATCAAAGTACATAAAGTGGCAAGATAAAAAGCCTGATGATCACTTGGGAATGCTAGTACAGAAAGTGGATCGGTTACAAAGCGGTTCAAGTTCATGATGACTTTCCCAATCCATGTAAATACAATGTACGTCATCAGTAAAGTTATCGTTTCGTTTATGTATTTCTTCGTTTCCTGTTTGCTAAACGGGCTAATGATAAAGAAGATGAGCAGCGCCGTCACGATGCTTCCGATAAAAATCGCTAAAGAGCGTTGGATAATAAGTGGTCCAACTATCATACTTATTCCTCCTGTTCCATTTTTTATTATAACGCTTGTTTGTGAAAGTTGTATGAAAAAAACGGAACTATTCCGTTTTTTTTGTTTATAAATAAAGGATATAAGGAACATTAATAATGAAACTATTGAGAAGGAGTTGATAGGGATGAATGAACAACAATTGAAAAAACAAGTAGAACAATTAATGGCTAAACATAAAGTAGGTTCATTAGCAACAGTTCAAAATGGCAAACCTCATTCTCGTTATATGACGTTTCATTATGAAGGAGGCATCTTCTATACCACATCAGATAAAAACACTCATAAGGTAGAGGAAATAGAGCGAAATCCAGCTGTACACATTTTAATTGGCTATGATGGAAAAGGATTCAATGACCCATATATGGAAATAGAAGGAATAATCAAATTGAATGATACAAGGGAAAAGAAGGAGCATTTATGGCAGGATTACATGGGACATTGGTTAAGCGGTCCGTCTGATCCCGATTATATTGTACTTGAAGTCCATCCTAATCTCATTCGCATTATGAACTTAGAGGGAGAAGAAAATCCTGTAGAATATAAAGTGTAATTAAATGTATGAACTAAAAAACACTAGCAATTTATTCATTTCGTATAAACGTCTTCTTACTGACTGAAGCTAAGGAAGATAAGGAGGAGACGTTTTGGACAAGAAAGCAAATAAAAAGTTGTCCTGGTGGCAACTATCATTTATCGGTGTAGGGTGTATAATCGGTACTGGTTTTTTTCTAGGCTCATCAATCGCCATCCAATTAGGAGGCTTCGCCGTTATCCTTGCTTATATTCTCGCGGGATTAACAACGTATATAGTATTTATGGCATTAGCAGCTATGACTACAGTTCAGCCGGAGCAAGGGTCCTTTCGAACGTACAGCAAGCTGGCTTTCGGTAGGTGGGCTGGATTTTGTAATGGTTGGGTGTATTGGTTGTCGGAAATGCTTATTATGGGTAGTCAATTAGTGGCTCTCGGTTTGTTTACTCAATATTGGTTTCCGGCTATCCCTTTATGGGTATTAACGCTTGTATTTGCTGTGCTCGGTTTATTGGTCATCTTTATAGGGGTAGAGGCCTTTGAACGTTTGGAGAATCTGTTCGCTATTATTAAATTAGCTGCAATAATTATGTTTCTTATTATAGTGGTATTAGGAATCATTGGTTTGTTAACAGATTATAGACCATCTCCTGTACAAAGTGATAAAGCACAGTGGTTGCCACAAGGTTTCACTGGTTTCTGGGGAGCGTTGTTATATGCTTACTATGCTTATGGTGGCATTGAAATAATGGGATTAATGGCCACGCAACTTCAGGATACAAATGAAGCGTCTAAATCAGGGAAATGGATGCTGCTTTTACTAACAACCATTTATACACTGTCAATGATAGCCGTCTTAATTGTTGTTTCTTGGGCAAATATTGATGCAAATGAAAGTCCTTTCGTTACAGCACTTCACGCTTTTCAACTACCTTATTTGTCGGATGTATTCAATGCTGTGTTCATTATTGCTGGTTTTTCTACACTAGTAGCTGCTTTGTATGCTGTGACAACGATGCTCGTATCTTTATCAGCGGATGGTGATGCACCAAAGTTATTTTCTCCAAAATCGAATCGGGATTTCCCGCTAAGTGCCATTTGCTTATCGACGGCAGGACTACTATTATCCATTATTATTGCCATGTTGTTACCGGGAAAGATATATGAATATATGACAACAGCTGCAGGATTATTGCTCATTCTTAATTGGTTATTTATACTATTCTCCTTTAGGAGACTGCATGACGTAACAAGATGGCAACGAGTGACAATATGGGTCGGAGTGTTTTTTTTATCGGCGGCAATGATAGGGGCCTGGTTTCAAGAAGATGTTAGGCCGAGTGTGTATGTCTGTATCGCCTTAATTGGCGCAATCGCTATTAGTTGGTTCGTGTTTAAATGGTATAACAGAGAAAAAGCAGAAGGATGATCCTTCTGCTTTTTATGACTCACGGTATTCTTTCGTGGTACCATCGGCGTATTCAACTTCTAGTTCAAATTCTTGATATCCTTCTTCAATAGAGAAAGCATCTTTAACAGCTTGAATGACTTCTTCATCTGCCGTCGATTGATCAAAGGTGAATGCTTCAAAGATTGGTGTAAGCTTATTCATCGCTTCATTTCCCCGAAGCATGGTATCCTTTCGATTATCCTCATACTTTGCTTCCATGCCTTCTACTTCATTCTCATAATCCACCTCAACCGATTCGTTTCCTTTATAGTCAACATCTAAGTCAAAACTAGTAAAAGAATACGTCGTCGTTTGGTTGTTGTCATTTTCACTTGTTTCATTGTTATTATTTTCATGCTCTGCTGGTGCGTTCTCTGGTGGTTCTGTAACGTTGTCCTCATCACCGCAAGCTGCTAAAACGAAAATTGTAGAAACAGTAATAAGTAATCGGATCACATTTTTTTTCATCTTTGTTCCACTCCTTTTGAAAGTTAAATATAGTGTATCCTTTCTGTTGAAATAGTAAACATATGTAGGGCGTCCCTTTGTTCTATATGAAATCCATCGCTGTCATCATCTATCGTCTAAACAGTTGGAAAACAAACGAATATCCCTTTCTTTTTTTACCTACATTGCATATTCTACATTAACATACGTGTGTTTTTTGTAAT
>NZ_AVPG01000054.1 GCF_000775615.1 Pontibacillus litoralis JSM 072002 | reverse complement strand
AAGGGACAGTATTTGAGGATGTAAATCAAAATGGAACATATGACCCACCAGGGGACCCTGGCATTCCGAATGTAACCGTTGTGGTAGAGGACCCGAACGGAAATTGTACAACAACGATGACAGATGGGTTAGGGGATTATACTTTTCCAGGCTTAACGATTGTAGGAACGTACACCGTATATGAAACGGTTGCCGACCCTGGTATAGCATGTCCGCCAACTTTATTTACCCAACCACCTGGTTATACGACTTCTACAACATCAAGGGTTAGAACGATTGATGTAACACAGACCGACATCGATACAAACCAAGCCTTTACGGAAAATTTCGGTCATGAAGATGTGGAGTCATTTGAATGTTCTCCTACTGGACTGCAAGTGGCGTTGAATCCATCTCGTTTATTTGAGATAAATTTAGTAACGGGTGCATCAACATTACAAGGTTTTTTAAGTCCTGCTGTTGTTTATAATGCTGTAGGCTTCAGTGTTGTGGACAATGCTATTTATGGATATAACCAAAACTCGCTTAATGTGGCTAGAATTAATCCAGATTTAACAGTAACTAATTTCGGACCAGTTCCAAATTTGCCTGTACAAGGTTTTAATGTTGGAGACGTTGATTTTGATGGTCATTTATATCTTTATAATCAAAATGATACAAGATTCTATGTGGTCGATGTTGATCCTGATTCACCGACTTTTTTACAATTAGTTGATCCGACTGCCGGATTTGTATTGGATACAGCTCCTTTTGGTACGGCAACTACGGCTCAATCTATTCAGGATTGGGCATTTAATCCGATTGATAATCAATTGTATAGCGTTTTGGCAAATGGAACTGCTGTAATAAGGACGGATCCGTTATCAGGTGCACAAACAGTATTTCCAGCCATAGGATTACCACCAGGGCCATATGGTGCGGTTTTCTTTGATGGGCAAGGATTTTTGTATGCATTGGATAATACAAGTGGACAAATATATAGAATTGAAATAATTGGGCCGAATGCTGTCGGTACACTATTTTCGACTACTGTACCTGCAGTAAATAATGACGGTGCTCGATGTGCTTTCGCTTTATTAAATTTATTAGAAATCACAAAAAGTGTTGATCCTACGCTTGCCTGTCCTGGTGATAGATTGATGTATACCATTGAGATTGAGAATGTGGGTGCAATATTAGATGCAGAAAATGTCATCGTTATAGACGATATTCCAGCAGGAACGACATTTATACCAGGTAGTGTCACCGTTAATGGGATGCCGACAGGAGATGATCCGAGTGTAGGGATTTCGCTTGGGAATATACCACCAGGAGGAATGGTCACGATAACGTATGAAGTGGTAGTAGATGATTTTGGTACTTTTCCTATCACGAACGTAGCTAGTGTGAGTGGAGATAATGTGGAAGAAACGTTTTCGAATGAGGTTATTACGAATCAAGCGATGACGAATGTATCGGTTGTGAAAGAGGCGGAACCGCAGCTCATTGATTGTGGAGATATTATAACGTACACGATTACGATTACAAATGAAGGTCCAGATAGTTCTGGTCAAATTATTTTAAAAGATCCAGAGCCTTCCGGTACAAATTTTATTAAGGGGAGTGTTGTAATTGATAACGTATTAGTGCCTGATGCCAATCCGAATGCTGGTATCCCTATTGGCTCACTTGCTGTTGGAGAATCTAAAACGATTTCATTTCAGGTTGTGAGTGAAATGGATGATTGTTTTATTCCGAATACGGCAGATGTTATGTATTGTATTGATCAATCAGCAACAAGCAATCAAGTTATAACTATTGTATGTTGTAACTGTGATTAGCTTTGTTTTAATAAATATATTCTGCACTAATTGTGGTAGCATCTAGTGTGGCTATAACCATATTTTTGTTGCTTCAACTCCGTTAATTGAGTGGGAAATTACCATTTTCAATTCAATATGCGAAATAGGAAGGAGGTATGAACATGCCAGCA
>NZ_AVPG01000027.1 GCF_000775615.1 Pontibacillus litoralis JSM 072002 | reverse complement strand
AAAAGTTACTTAACTTTTCCCTCTACTCGATGTGCAGTTTGCTAGAATTGGAATGGGAGTTAAAAGCGAGACTGGCTAGCTAAACTTAAGACTTAAGAGCCAGGGCGTCCCTATGACCTACTAATTTTGCGCTAATGTGGTCGTGTACGTCTGTTTTTGCTATGATATAAAGGGAAAACAATAAGAAGTTGGTGAAATAGAATGAGCCAAAAGCGTATCGTAACGACACATTCTCCTGAAGAAACGCAACAATTTGCAAAAAGATTAGCTACCTTGCTACAGGCTGGGGATGTGATTACATTAGAAGGAGATTTAGGCGCGGGAAAGACGACTTTTTCTAAAGGGTTAGCGAAAGGGTTAGGTGTGACGCGAACAGTGAATAGCCCGACGTTCACTATTGTGAAAGAGTATGAAGGTCGCCTTCCATTGTATCATTTAGATGTGTATCGACTAGAAGATAGTGAGGAAGATATAGGGTTTGATGAATATTTGCACGGTGACGGGGTTACTATTGTCGAATGGGCGCAGTTTATCGAAGCTTTTCTCCCGGATGAGCGTTTAAATATTGACATACGATATGAAGATAATACGAAGCGTTGTATGGAGATTCATCCTAAAGGGGAACATTTTGAACGGATTTGTGAGGAGTTAAAGATATGAATGTACTGGCAATTGATACATCTAATCAAGCGTTAGGTGTTGCAATAGGAAGAGATGATGAAGTTGTTGCAGAGTATCAAACGAATATAAAGCGAAATCATTCAGTGCAACTGATGCCTGCTATTGTACGATTAATGGAAGAAGCGGAGATGACGCCGCAAGATTTGGATCGTATTGCCGTTGCGCATGGTCCTGGCTCTTTTACAGGTGTACGAATTGGATTAACTACGGCGAAGACATTGGCGTGGAGTTTATCTATTCCGATTGTGGCTGTATCCAGTCTTGAAGTGCTAGCTTATAACGGGGTGCTTTTTGATGGGTATGTTTGTCCTTTTTTTGATGCGAGAAGAGGGCTAGTTTATACAGGGCTATACGCTTATCAAAATGGTAACATGCAACGAGTAGAAGATGATGTGAACATGGCGATGGAGGGTTGGTTAGATCATCTGAGTAAGTATGACAAGCCAATTGTATTTGTTAGTAATGATCTTGCAGTCCACCAAACCCTTATTCAAGCTAAGTTAGGTGGCAAGAGTGTTATGCCAGAGGTACCAGTGCATTTGCCGCGTGCAGCAATGCTTGCACAGTTGGCGACTAAAAAAGAGCCAACCCCAGTTCATGAGTTAACACCTCATTATTTGCGCTTAGCAGAAGCAGAAGCGAAATGGTTAGCACAGCAGGAGCAGCAAGGACATGAATGATTTAACACTGCGTAGAATGGAAGATAGTGATGTGGAAGCTATACTTGAAATCGAGCAAAGGTGTTTTCCTACTCCGTGGAAGCGAGAAGCGTTTGAACATGAACTCCATGATAATCCATATGCTTATTACACCATTCTAGAGGTAGCTGGACAAGTTGTTGGTTACTGTGGCTTATGGGTTATTATAGATGAAGCGCATATAACAAATATTGCCATTGTGCCTGATTTCAGGGGAAAGAAGCTTGGCAAGTTACTATTTGAAGCAGTATTGTTGCGAGCTAGAGAGCGTGGGGCGTTGCAGTTATCATTAGAAGTAAGAGTATCGAACATTATTGCGCAGAAGCTGTATCGTTCCTTTGGGCTTATCCCAGGAGGCATACGTAAAAGATATTATACAGATAATCAAGAAGATGCATTAGTAATGTGGGTGAAATTATAATGAATAAAAGAGATGAATATATATTAGCAATCGAAACAAGTTGTGATGAAACGGCTGTAGCTATCGTCCAAAATGGTACGGAGCTTGTCGCAAATGTTGTCGCATCGCAAATTGACAGCCATAAACGTTTCGGTGGTGTTGTGCCAGAAATTGCTTCCAGACATCACGTCGAACAAATAACAATCGTGATAGAAGAAGCGCTTAAGCAAGCAGAAATGACGATGGATGATGTCGATGCTGTAGCGGTAACAGAAGGACCAGGTCTAGTTGGTGCATTATTAATTGGTGTAAATGCCGCGAAGGCTCTTGCATTTGCACATCAGAAACCACTCATTGGTGTCCATCATATTGCCGGGCATATTTACGCGAACCGATTAGAAGAGGAATTTCAGTTTCCACTGTTATCTCTCGTTGTTTCCGGTGGCCATACGGAGCTTATTCTGATGAAAGAGCATGGCTCATTTGAAGTAATTGGCGAAACAAGAGACGATGCAGCTGGTGAAGCCTATGACAAAGTGGCACGAACGTTACATTTACCTTATCCAGGTGGCCCGCAAATTGATCAACTTGCCCACCAAGGTGAAGTGTCTATCGATTTCCCACGTGCATGGTTAGAAGAAGGGTCCTTTGATTTTAGCTTTAGCGGTTTGAAATCATCTGTTATTAACACACTTCACAATGCGAAACAAAAAGGGATTACACATAAACCAGAAGATGTTGCCGCCAGTTTTCAAGCAAGTGTTGTTGATGTGTTAGCAACGAAAACGTATAAAGCAGCGAAGCAGTACAACGTGAAGCAAGTTATTGTGGCTGGTGGTGTCGCGGCGAATAAAGGATTGCGAACTAAACTAACAAAGCAGTTTGCAAATGAAGCTATCACCTTGTTAATTCCGCCATTAGCGCTTTGTACAGACAACGCGGCCATGATTGGAGCGGCAGCTAGTATCGCTTATCAGCAAGGTCATCGTGCCGGATGGGATTTAAACGGCAATCCGTCATTAACATTAGAACGCTATGCGAAACGAAGTAAATAGGGGAAAATGTTGCTTCTAACGATGGGAGCAATATTTTTTTGATAAAATGTTATCCACAACTTATCCACAACAATGTGGACAAAATTTTGTTGAGATTTGTCATATAAACGTTTGTGGATGTGTATAGAAATTGTGGATAACTCTGTTGATAACTGTGGATAATGTGTATAACATTGTGAAAAACCGGTATGATAAGGGTTGGAATGTGTACACTTATGTTAATATCTGAATAAATAAAATAAACCGCCTTATCGGGCGGTTTATTCATTTGCATGGAGTGTTTCCCATTCTTCCATTAGTGCGTCAATCTTTGCTTTGCACTCGGTCGTATGCTCCGTTAATTCAAGGGATTTCTCATGATCTTGATATACATCGGGTTCGCATAAAAGCTTCTCGTTGTGATCAATTTCTTCTTCGTATTCCATTATGAGCGTTTCAATTTCTTCGATTCGTCGCTTACGTTTTCTTTCTTCTCGTTTTTGAGCTTTATCCTGTTGATAAGTCGTTTTTGTTTTCTTCGTGTCATTAGCTGGCTGTGGATGATGTTGAGCATCGAAAACAGCTATTTCTCGTTCTTCTATTTTCTTCTCCGTGTAGTAGTCGTAGTTACCTAAATAAAGCTGCACGGTATGTCCTTTCATTTCAAGCACTTGCGTTGCAATCTTGTTAATAAAATAACGGTCGTGGGAAACGAATAAAATCGTTCCTGGATAATCCATTAACGCTGCTTCTAACACTTCTTTACTGTCTAAATCTAAATGGTTGGTAGGCTCGTCTAAAATGAGTAAATTCGACTTCTCAAGCATTAGCTTAGCTAGAGCGAGGCGTGCTTTTTCTCCACCACTTAACGCTGTGACGGGCTTCAACACGTCATCACCTGTAAATAAGAAGTTACCTAGAACTGTTCGAACTTCTTTCTCGTCCATGTGTGGATATTCGTCCCATAGTTCATGGAGCACCTCTTTATTAGAAGTTAATCGGGCTTGTTCCTGATCATAGTACCCAATTTGCAGGTTTGCGCCGTATTGAATTGTGCCAGCTGTTACGTGTAAGTCTTCTGTGATGGTTTTTAGTAGTGTTGTTTTTCCAGCGCCATTTGGACCAACTAGTACCATACGATCTAATCGATTTAAGTCAAAGGAA
The DNA here is from genome assembly GCF_000775615.1 of Pontibacillus litoralis JSM 072002. Lineage (GTDB taxonomy): Bacteria > Bacillota > Bacilli > Bacillales > BH030062 > Pontibacillus > Pontibacillus litoralis. The sequence goes on along the minus strand of NZ_AVPG01000027.1, from coordinate 34,337 downwards.
ACATGCGAGAATACGGGTGTTTCACCATTTTCGTATTGAAAGCTAACATCACGCAACTTCAGAACGTCATTTCCACTTCTTCGCTCAATGTCAAAAGAAAAGGAAGCGGATTTTTCATCACCTTTAGGGCGTTCCATGCGTTCCATCTTTTCTAATTGCTTGCGTTTACTTTGGGCCCTTTTCGTCGTCGATGCTCTGACAATATTTTTTTGAATAAAGTCCTCCATGCGTTTAATCTCTGACTGTTGTTTCTCAAATTCTTTTACATCTCGCTCATAGTTTGCTGCTTTCTGCGCTAAGAAATGAGAATAGTTGCCGACAAACTTCTGTGACTTATGGCGAGAAATTTCATAGACAACATTGGCCACTTTATCTAAGAAATAACGGTCATGGGAGACGATGACGACGGCACCACTATATCCTTGTAAATATTGCTCCAACCAATTTAACGTTTCCATATCTAAATGGTTGGTAGGCTCGTCTAATATTAAAATGTCTGGTTTGGCTAACAATAGTTTTCCTAATGCTAACCGCGTCTTTTGACCACCACTTAATGTGGATATCTTCGTATTGAGTGAAAAGTCTTTAAATTGAAGGCCGTTGATGACCGCTTTAATATCTGCTTCGTATCGATAGCCACCTTCATTTTTAAAGGTTACCTGAAGTTCATCGTATTCTTTCAGTAACTTGTTGTAGCGGTTCGTATCAGCGATGAAGTCTGGATCGGCCATTTGTTGTTCCATTTGTCGTAATTGTTGTTCCATGTTCCGTAAATGAGAGAAAACGGATAACATCTCATCCCAAATGGATAATTCAGATTCTAAACCAGTATGTTGTTCCAAGAAGCCTATGGAAACGTCCTTTGGCTTATGGATTTCTCCTTCTTCATACGTATATTCCCCAGCCATCACTTTTAATAAAGTAGATTTGCCAGCGCCGTTTCTTCCAACAATCGCAATTCGATCATTGGTATGTACTTCTAATTTAATATTCGATAAAATAAGGTCAGCGCCGAAGCGTTTCGTTATATTATTGACTTGCATTAAAATCATGCTGTTCACCTCTATAGTTATAATCAATTTCATCCATGTTCAGATATAGAAAAAATTATACATACACCTTTCCGTCATTTTTTGGTACACTTTAGAAAAACATATACCCTCTTTACTTCACATCCTGCTGGAAAAAGAAAAATGCGGAAGTTGATAGGACAAAACGCCCGTAAAGAATCCATCAGCTCAAAAATCGGAAATTTCATTTAGTTTACATGTTTAATAGTACCATGTTTCACGTTGGTTCTAAATTGTTAGACGTTTTTTGCAGATTGCTTTCCTAGTAAAAGATGGTATATTCATTCATATAGGAGGGGAAATGATGACAGAATTCACCCACTTCAATGAGCAAGGACGGGCGCAAATGGTCGATATATCGGATAAGCAAAATACCGTTCGCAAGGCTGTCGCACGTAGTAACGTTCTTGTTCAAGAAAACGTATATAGAGCAGTGGAAGATGGAGCGTTAGAAAAAGGGGACGTACTTGGGGTAGCACAGATTGCAGGTATTATGGCGGCAAAGAACACGTCAAATTGGATTCCGATGTGTCACCCGCTCTCTTTAACAGGAATCGATATTGCTTTTGACTGGTCTCAAGAGCGGGGAGGGTATCGATTACATATTGAAGCGCAAGTAAAGACGAAAGGAAGTACAGGTGTCGAGATGGAAGCACTGACTGCTGCTACTGCAACTGCTCTTACGGTATATGATATGTGTAAAGCAATGGATAAAGGGATGATAATCGGCGAAACCTATTTAGTAGAAAAAACAGGCGGTAAAAATGGCGACTATACAAGAAGCCAAAAAGTAAAGGGGGAGCGCTCATGGATATAGAACCAACTAAAATCCCGCAAGCTACAGCTAAACGATTACCCCTATACTATCGTTTTATTAACAATTTGCATAGCAAAGGGAAGCAACGCGTATCATCTAAAGAATTAAGTGAAGCAGTGAAAGTAGATTCAGCAACGATAAGAAGAGATTTCTCTTACTTTGGTGCATTAGGGAAAAAAGGCTATGGGTACAATGTGAACTATTTGTTAAATTTCTTTCGCGAGACGCTCGATCAAGACGAAACAACGAACGTGGCGTTAATTGGTGTAGGTAACTTAGGAACTGCTTTTCTTCATTACAATTTCAAGAAAAATAATAATACAAAGATTGTAATGGCGTTTGATTCTGATGAAAGTAAAGTAGGAACCAATATTGCCGGCATTCCTGTGTATCACATTCATGATGTGGTGGAAAAAGCAAAGGAACAGAACGTATCAGTAGCTATTATGACGGTACCATCCTTTGCTGCTCAAGGAATCGCCGATCAATTAATGGAAGCGGGTATCATTGGCATATTAAATTTTACCCCAGCTCGTATATCTGTACCGAACCATGTACGTGTGCACCATATTGATTTAGCAGTTGAATTACAATCATTAGTGTATTTCTTAAAGCATTATCCTCTTGATGAAGAAGAACAGGAAGAATTAGAATAAACTCAGAAGATTCTAGCGGACTTATGCTAGAATTTTTTGATTGTATGAACTGAAACATTTTATTACCTGCACTTGTAGCCGGTGTGTTATAGTGGGAAAGAGTTTCGAGTTACGAATTATTTAAGAGAAGGCGATATAAATGAGTAAAATTTCTAGTAAATGGTTAGTAGTCATTGCTGTATTATCTGGTACATTTACAGTTATTTTAAATAATAGCATGTTAAACCCTACGTTACCTCGATTTATGGAAATATTTGATGCAGATGCGGTTAGTGTAGGTTGGATGCTTACGATTTTCATGGTAGCAATGGGAATGACGATGCCACTAACCGGATATTTAGGCGACCGGTTTGGAAAGAAGAAAATATACATTATCGGATTGTTTATTTTTATGATTGGCTCCATTGGTGGTGCTCTTTCCCAAACACTGTCAATGGTTGTTCTATCGAGAGCGATTCAAGGGATGGCCGGCGGATTAATGATGCCAATTGCCATGGCGCTCGTTTTCAACGCATTTCCGAAAAATGAGCGAGGACTGGCCATAGGAATATACGGGATTGCCGCCATGGTTGCTCCCGCAATCGGACCAACAGTTGGTGGTATCATCATCCAATACTTTCCGTGGCCATATTTATTCCTGTTTAATATTCCGTTTGGCATTGCAAGTATACTATTATCCACAAACTATTTGATAGAAACAGAGAAGAACGAACAACTAAAATTTGATATCGGTGGATTTATTTTCGTCACATTAGGCGTTGGTGGTATTTTGTACGCTTTAGGACGCGGCAAAACGTTAGATACATTGTTTGCTTTAGACAATATTGCTTTATTTGTTGGGGGAATCATTGCATTAGTGATTTTCGTCTTTTATGAAAATAAGCAAGAGCAGCCGCTACTTGATTTATCAGTATTTAAAGTACCAACGTTTACAATATCAGCTATTGTAACCGGCTCGGCATCTATTGGTCTTTTCTCGGGAATATTCTTATTACCGTTACTTATTCAGGAAGTGTACGGACTCGGAGAGGTGTTAACAGGTCTACTGTTTTTACCAGCTGCTGCATCTAGCGGTGTCTTCATGTCCATTGGCGGTCGCATTCTAGATAAAAAAGGCCCTCGCTGGACAATCCCAATCGGGCTATTCATCTTAGCCTTATCTACAACAGGACTCGGTTTAGTAGGGCTATCCACAACCTATTGGGTGATTTTATTACTAAACGTTGTGCGGGGCATCGGCTTAGGAATGAGTAACATGCCTGCAACAACAGCAGGAATGAACTCTATACCTGAACACCTTGTAGCACAAGGATCGGCGATGAATAACGTTCTGAGACAAATTACCGCATCTTTAGGTATCGTATTCTTCTCCGTCTATTATGAAACGAGACGAATGCAAATCGCATCAGGTGGGATAGATATGACCGAAGCCACGTTACAAACGTTGAATGAAGCGTTCCTCGTTTCCACCGTACTTGTACTTATCGCATTACCATTCTCCTTCTTCATGAAAGGAGTACAAGATGAAAAAAAAGCGCAATAACCCAAGTAGTGGGCATTGCGCTTTTTTTTGTGCGCGAAAATCGTGAAATATGCGCGGAATCCCTCCATTTGTGGGCCATTTCTATATTTGGCGTTGTTCCCATTCTCGTCGCAACAAGCCGTACAGAAGCATATCGTATCGTTTCCCATCTCGGTGGACAAATTCACGGTATGCTCCCTCACGCACAAAGCCTAACTTTTCATAAAGTCGCATCGCTTTTTCGTTATATTCAAAGACAGTCAGCTGTATGCGGTGTAAATTACATTCTTGAAAGGCAAATGAAAGCATTAGCTGTAACGCTTCTTTACCGTATCCATTGTTGTGGTAAGCGGAGTTTCCGATGCCAATCGAAATCCAGCCAGTTTGTTGATTCCATAAGATCCCATCCATTTCAATAAAGCCAATGAGCGTATTATCTTCTTTTGTCCGAATGGCAAAGAGGAATTCGTTATCTGCATGGGACGTCTCCTCTATCCATTCCTGCACTTTTTTAAACGTATAAGGCTTAGCAACAAGTGCATCGTATAATCGTAAGAAGGTCGGATCTTGATACCACTCGAGTACCGTTTCGATATCTTCTTCCTTAAATGCATTTAAGTAAATGTTATCCCCTTGAAGCAACATGGAAATCATCCTCTCCTTATAAAAAGAAGCAGATCTGTTTATACAAATCTGCTTCGGTTTTATTTCTTTTGTTTATTTTTTATACGGAAGTGTAAAGTGAAGAAGCGAATCGATACGACGAAATCTATGGTCGCAACAGATACTAATAATATTGTGATGAAATTCCAAACAGTATCTTCTACACTTCCAACCGCACTGAATGTAAAAATGACCCCAATAATAAAATACAGGATGGCCATAGCAAGCGGTGAAGTACGCATATAGACGTTAGCCTCCTAAAATAATAGTTTGTAAATTCTCTAGCTGTTGTTCCATTTCTTTTATTTGCTCTGGATCAACACTATATTGCGCAATGACAACAATTAAATTCATCGACATATGGGCGATAATGGGGACAATAATACGCTTCGTCTTCACATAAAGAAATGCAAACACAAACCCCATCGCTGTGTATTTAATCGTATGGGTAAAGTCCATATGTATAATAGAGAATATAAGGGAAGAAATAATAGCAGCAATGAAAAAGTTTGTTTTCTTATAGATAGAACCGAACAATATTTTTCTAAATAAGATTTCTTCTAATATCGGTGCGAAAACCGTAATAATGATGATAAAAATAGGTGCCGCTTTTGCGATGTTCATCAGGCCTTGTGTATTCTCAGATACTTGTGGAATACCAAGCATTATTTCGATAATTGCTGCTGCATACTGACCTGCAAACGCTATGAATATACCTAATATACTCCACAAAATTAATGAACTAGCTGGTACATCTTTTGTCGTGAGGGAGGTATTCTTCATATCAGGTCGAAGTAGTAATAAGGTGATTATTAAGCCCATTGCAAAACTGAAAACGGACCAAGTAACAGCAGCTTGCGTCAATTGTTCCGCACTTAATGCTGTAATGTCAAATCCATACCCATAAAGTACGGACGTAAGAGGGACCCCAACAATGTAAGATAGCTGTGTAACTACGTAAGTTATAATAACAAACCAATATCTTAACGGCATATCCTAACTCCTTTTTTTCGCATTTGTCTCATTCTTTGTATTGTATCATAAAACCGAAATGATACAGAAACGGAAACAACTGAGTTACATAAGCGGAATTTTCATAAAAAAAATAACCTTTCTACTTGCATCTTTTTAGTGAATTTATTATTATAATAAATGTGTTAGCACTCACGATTGGAGAGTGCTAATAAATCAGATAACAATTGATTCAATAATAATGAGGAGGGTGTCTGATTTGTTAAAGCCATTAGGAGATCGTGTAGTAATTGAGGTAGTAGAACAAGAGGAAAAAACGGCAAGCGGTATTGTGTTGCCAGACTCTGCGAAAGAAAAACCTCAAGAAGGAAAAGTTGTTGCTGTAGGTAAAGGCCGTGTAACAGATAACGGTGAGAAAGTTGCTCTTGAAGTAGCTGAGAATGACCACATCATCTTTTCTAAGTATGCTGGTACAGAAGTGAAGTACGAAGGCAAAGAATACTTAATTTTACGTGAAAGTGACATTTTAGCTGTTATTGGCTAAGACGATTGCACTACATTATTCCAAACATAAAGAACGCTCAACTATATAAACTTTATAAATTTGAAGGAGGCATTTTTCATGGCTAAAGAAATTAAATTTAGTGAAGATGCACGTCGCTCCATGCTTCGTGGTGTGGACCGTTTAGCGGATGCTGTTAAAGTAACTCTTGGACCAAAAGGACGTAACGTAGTTCTAGATAAGAAATTTGGTTCCCCATTAATTACAAATGATGGTGTAACAATCGCGAAAGAAATCGAACTAGAAGATCAATTCGAGAACATGGGTGCACAGCTTGTTTCTGAAGTGGCTCAGAAAACAAATGAAATTGCTGGTGATGGTACAACAACTGCAACTGTACTTGCACAAGCGATGATCCGTGAAGGTCTGAAAAACGTTGCTTCCGGTGCAAACCCAGTTGGCGTACGTCGTGGTATCGAAAAAGCGACAGAGGTTGCTGTAGAAGAATTGAAACAAATCTCTAAGCCAATCGAAGGTAAAGAATCCATTGCACAAGTTGCTTCTATTTCTTCTGCTGATGAAGAAGTAGGTAAACTTATCGCAGAAGCAATGGAACGCGTAGGTAACGACGGTGTTATCACTATCGAAGAGTCCAAAGGCTTCAATACAGAAATGGAAGTTGTAGAAGGTATGCAATTCGACCGCGGATATGCATCTCCTTACATGGTAACTGACCAAGATAAGATGGAAGCGGTTCTTGAGAATCCTTACATCTTAATTACAGATAAGAAGATTACGAACATTCAAGAAGTACTTCCTGTGCTTGAACAAGTTGTACAGCAAGGCCGTCCACTTCTAATGATCACTGAAGACGTAGAAGGTGAAGCACTAGCTACACTAGTAGTAAACAAGCTTCGCGGTACATTTAACGCTGTATCTGTTAAAGCTCCAGGATTCGGTGACCGTCGTAAAGCAATGCTAGAAGATATCGCTACATTAACTGGTGGTCAAGTGATTACAGAAGACCTAGGCCTTGAACTGAAGAGCACGACAATTGAGCAACTTGGTCGCGCCAACAAAGTAGTCGTTACAAAAGAAAACACTACAATTGTAGAAGGCGATGGTAACCCAGAAGCAATCTCTAGCCGAGTGAACCAACTACGCGCTCAACTAGAAGAAACCACTTCTGAATTCGATAAAGAAAAATTACAAGAGCGTCTTGCTAAATTAGCTGGTGGAGTAGCCGTAATCAAAGTAGGTGCAGCTACAGAAACAGAGCTAAAAGAACGCAAACTACGTATCGAAGACGCCCTAAACTCTACTCGCGCAGCAGTAGAAGAAGGAATCGTAGCTGGTGGTGGTACAGCATTAGTAAACATCTACAACAAAGTAGCTGACCTAGACTTAACTGGCGATGAAAAAACAGGTGCGAAAATCTTACTACGTTCTCTTGAAGAGCCTGTACGTCAAATCGCTCACAATGCAGGCCTTGAAGGTTCCGTAATCATCGAGCGTCTTAAAGGCGAAGATGTAGGCGTAGGTTTCAACGCGGCAACAAGCGAATGGGTGAACATGATGGATACTGGTATTGTAGACCCAACAAAAGTAACACGTTCTGCACTACAAAACGCAGCATCTGTAGCAGCAATGTTCCTAACTACAGAAGCCGTTGTAGCTGATATCCCAGAAGAAGACAACGCTGGTGGCATGCCAGACATGGGTGGCATGGGCGGAATGGGCGGCATGATGTAAATCATCGCCCCCATGACCCTTGATATCAAGGGTTTAGCTTGACCCCTAAAGTCAAATTGACATACTTTTGACATACTTGCCGGGGAAAACACTATAAATCTAATGAGCCTCTCATAAGTTCACTGAACTTTTGGGAGGATTTTTCTCCCATGTTTTCAGTAATGTGCGCGTATATATTCATGGTTGTGTTTATATCTCCATGACCTAATCGTTGTTGAATTTCTTTAACTCCTACTCCTGCTTCAATTAACAAAGAGGTGTGGGTGTGTCGCAAGGAGTGAGGGGTAAGTTCCTTATGGATACCACTAATTTTTAATAAACGTCTCATATGGGTGTTTACGGTCTTTAAAAACTCAGGGTATCCCAGGTTCTGAACTTCCTTAGCAAAGACAAAATCCAGTTGAGTATATTCGTTCTTCATTTTATCTATGAGATCATCTTGGTGTTCTTTGTGTCTTTTAAGGACCTCAATAACTCCAGCGTCCATTTTTAGCGTTCTGATCGATCCTTTAGTTTTGGGTGTCAGTAGTTGATACTCTTTTGTTCTATTATTGGGATTGTAATACGTTTTTGTTACTCTTAAGGTTTTTTTATACATATCTATATCCGACCATTTTAAGGCGATCAACTCACCTACCCTCCTACCCTTAACCCACTATAAGCAAGTGTCAAAAACATTGGATAGTCTTTATCAATGCCACTTTCCTTAGCAGCATTAAGAAAACGAATAAGTTCTTCTTTTTCCATAAATTTAATTTCACCTTTACTGCTTTCTACCTCCTCAAAAGTTTCCACTTTGCGTGGAATTTTTGCAAAGTCGCAAGGACTGTCCTTAATGATGTTAAACTCCACAGCTTTCCTGAAAACCATTCTACCTGTTGCATGAATACCATCTAGAGTATTAAACGCATAGCCTGCATTATGAAGCGAAGCAAGCATGGCTTGATACTGTTTACGCGTGATATCTTTTATTTTCTTATTTCCGAAGAACCTATTTAAGTGATCCAAGTTATGCTGTCGATTTCTCACAGAACTTATTTTAGCGGTATCACGATAAGTCTTAAGCCACTCTAAAGTAAATTCCTGAAAGGCAATATTTTGTTCTTGAACATATGTGTTTTCAAATACTTCCTTTTCTACTTCAGCTGCGGCCATCTGAGCTTCTTTTTTTGTCTTGAACCCTCCTTTAGATGTAAATTTCTTTTTCCCAGTAGACGGATCTACTCCTGTATATATTTGAAAATACCATTTGTTACCTATTTTCCAGTAATTAGCCATATTTATCCCTCCTTCCTTAGATTAATCAAATTAGACTTATCCGACGGTACAATTCGACTCTTAATTTTTTCTAAACGCTCAATACAAACTTTTCTTGGAATCATAAAGTCATGTGACAACTGATCGATAATAGCTGGATTTGAGAGGTTATAATCATTAATCATATGAGTGGGGAGCGAGGCGTATAGAGTGAAATGCCTGGCATCCCTTTCCTGAAGTTCATAAAAAGAATAAGGCATGAAAGATTGTCGACCTGCATGCCTCAAAGCATGACAAAGCTCGTGGAAGAATTGCTCTCGTTGGTGTATATAAGGGAGGCGACTATCTAATACGATTTCTTGAAACTTCCCTACCCTCATGTAACTAGCTTGAGTAGGTCTACAAGTCACAAATATTTGGGACTCGGATCCAATGGTGTAAACATTTAAATCGTCCGGATCTGTAAATTTGTGTCTTTTATACCATTGAGTTATTAGGTCTTCTAGAATTGTGGTTGTGTAGTAAGGAAACCTCAAACTAATCACCATCCTTACAAGCATTATACGAACATGTGTTCTATTAATCAATATTTAATTACATTAATTGGATATAAATGTAGACTTACTGTAAAGGACATTTGGAATTCTTTTTCTGTAAAAGTCTAAAGTATAGTAATTCATCTTCAGAACCATAATGAAATTAAGATTCATAGTTTTGGAGAGTGATAGAAGATGTTCTTATCAGAAGCTTGGGAAAAGTATTATGTCGATAAAAAGATTGAAGGTTATTCGTTACTAACTTTGAAAACCTATTGCTTACAGTTCAATATGTTGGTGAAATACTTTGGAGACGTTAATACAGAAGAGGTAGTTATTGATCATTTAAAGAGCTACCTGGTTGAGGTGGGCGGACATTTGAAGCCTTCCAGTCTTGGAAACAAGGTTCGGTTCCTTCGATCCTTTTTTAAGTGGCTACATGAAGAGGGTGTTATCAACGAAAATCCAGCTAAGAAATTAAAAGAACCTAAAGTTGGCAAGAGAATCCCAAAATTTCTAACGGAGATGGAAATTGAACAACTTAGAGACTCATGCTTAACTTCCATGGAAAAGGCACTTTTCGAATTTTTTATTCAACTGGGTGTCGTATCGGAGAGGTAGTGAATCTGAATAGAGAGGATGTCAATTTCTCTGCAAGATCGGTTATTGTAAAAGGAAAAGGAGATAAAGAAAGAGAAGTCTACTTTAGTATTCGTTGTTCTCTATGGCTACAAAGATATATAGAGGAGCGCAAGGATCATGATGAATGTTTATTTATTACCGAGAGAAGACCAAAAAAGAGAATGAGCATTGAAATTATCCGATATATTATTAAACGGATCTCTATTCGCGCTGCTATTAATAAAGAAATACATCCTCATCAATTAAGACACAGTTATGCTACCCACATGCTTAATAATGGAGCGCCAATTGAAGTAATCCAAAGCTTGTTAGGGCATGAGAAAAGTGAAACAACTAAAATATATGCACAATTAAGTGGTAAATTAAGACAGGATTTCTACAGTAAATATTTCTAGAAGGCGTGCCTAATCCTGACCATTTCAAAAATAGTGAGAAGTGGCCATTAAAGGAGGATGTCCCTCGAGATAAATCATGGACAATAACCTACAATACCGAACTTGACGCATCTAGTGTCAACAACCTCACTGTCTTTGTCGTAAGTGAGAGTGGGGATTTTTATCCTCTAGATAGAGAGGTAGCGAGGGATAAAATTATCATAACCCCAAAAAGTGGATGGTGGAATGCTAACACAACTTACACCCTTATTATCGAAGGTGTTGAAAGTATAAAGGGAGAGCCGCAGTATTTACCCGTAACTATGGAATTTGTTACGGAATAGATTTTAGCTTATCTAGAGTGATCTATTAGAAGTGATTTTGGTGCAACATACTCTGCTCCATAGAAGATAATAGAGGCACAGAGGAGGCCGAAGGTGAACAAGAAACCAACAATCAAAGAGAAGTTAGAAAGTTAAGGAGTACGGTTCAATTCCTATGATAAACCGGACAAGGATAGAGAGTACTCTTCCGTTTAATTAGATTTAGAAGGTTACTTAGAAGAAAATCAAGAGCGAAAGAATGGAAAGAAAGATAAATAGCAAAAAAGACGGCCTGTAGTAGAGGCCACTGAAAATGTGCTGACTATACTAAACGGTAGGAGGGGTCTAATTAGGACCCTTCTACCTTTTTGTGTGCAAATATGGATGCTCTGCCAATGATTTTTGAAATTAAGTCAGATTTGAGTGAATAAAAGGAACTACCGAGGTTGTTATATAGAGAGAATCACTTTTATAAGACTAAATTAGTGTGTATTAAGGTTCAGTTACTCCAGAGAATAGCTTTTAAGTTTGGCAATTTATTGGTTTCCAATTCAATGAACTTCAACTGATTAATTCAAATAAAAAAAGAAACTAGACACTCTTTTTCAGGAAACATTTCATTGATTATGGTGATTTTGTATTCAATAATGCATTTATTGTAAACTTATTGAATTTTTGGTTGGATACGCATATTATAATAGGTAATTCATTACATTTGGCTGTATAATGAATGGGGGTGAGGATAGTGGATATAGGAAGCAGAATCAAATTTCATCGTTTAAATAAAGGAATGACTCAAGAAGAGTTAGCGAGTGGAATTATTTCGAAATCGTATCTATCTAAAATTGAAAATGATCAATCCATACCAGCTCAAGAAATCATCCATATTCTTTGCGAGAGATTAGAAATGTCTTATGAAGAGGATGAACACGAGAGTTTATTTGAAGTTATTAATGATTGGTTTGAACTTTTACTAAAAGGTAAACGTTTGGAAGCAGTGAAAGCATATAACCAGATTGAAAAACAGGTTAGTAATGTGAGTAATTCCAGATTAACGAAACTTTATGAGATTCATAAAATTAGGTTTTTTGTAATTACGCAAGAGGCTGAAAAAGCGAAGAAACAAATGCTAAATTTAACATCCTTCTATACAAGTTTCACTTTATTAGAAAAATATTACTTCCATAAATTCTCGGGAGATTTTTATTACAGTACATGTGTATATGAAACGTCCCTAGAACATTATCGGGAAGCCGAGAAGCATTTAGATTCTAAAATATTGTTATATCATCAAGAAAAAAATGACCTCTATTATTTATTATCCTTAACGGCCATTCAATTATGGAAATATCATCTTTGTATTTTTTATGCAGAGAAGGCTCTTTCTTATTATCAGGATATGTATAATCTATTTCGATGTGCACAATGCCACATTACCATTGGAATTGCTTATAAGAGGATGGGAGAGCTAGACAAGGCAATTGAAAGCTATGATAAGGCATTTCAAATTGCTGAAGTCATTACTAATAAAACACTTTTAGCAAACTGCCATCAAAATCTAGGTAGTTTATTCTTTGAAAGGGGGGATATTGATAAAGCTATTGAACAATACATAAAAAGCTTTGAAGTGAAGGAAGAATCAGCTCCTCATAAAAAGCTATTTACAATCGTAGGTTTGGTGAAGCTTTATTATCAAGAAGGTAGGATGAAGGATGCGAAAGATTGGATCCAAAGGGGAGAGGATTTGTTAAGACAGATTAAGACACTAGATGCAGTGGTATCACTGAATCTAAGACTTTATAAATTTCTCGTTTATGATCCGGATGAACGTTTTGAGACCTTCATGGTTGAGGAAGCTATTCCAATGTTGAAGGAGAAAAAGCTAACCAAGGAAATATCCTATTACTATCAAATGTTAGCAGACTATTATTACATGGACCGCAAGTATAAAAATGCTTGTATTTATTATCAAAAGGCTCATCAAAATAATCAATTTCAATCAAATTAGCGGAGGAATATCATGACAAAGATTCTATTTGTTTGTATTTTAACAGCGTGTGTTTTGTTGTCGTTTGATTTTCAATTAAACAAGGGAAATATTGAGGATGTTACCTATAATGACTCTCAAAACAATTTGTTATTGGTCCAAGATGAAACTCCAGACCCATGGGGTATCGTACCTCCTAATATTAAAGTGAATATCAAAGGATAAATAATTGTCCCCTATAGAATATTCAACGAATTTATTCATAGGGAAGCAAGCGTCAATATATAACGCACTTGATTTCATAACGAAATTCACACTTTGTTGTTTCCCATCTCATTTCGCAAGGCTAAGATGATCATTAGACAGAATGTGATTATATTATAATTTTGAATTGAATTTTAGCAGGTGATACCAAAGAGGCTATATAAGAACGTGGATTATAGTGAAGGCTGAATTTACTAAAATACATAAGAATTTGGAGGAAGGTTTTATGAGTGTTTGGACATGGATAGCAATTGCTATTGTTTTAGTAAGTAGCGTAGTCGCTGCCAATTCTCGAAAGAAGACTGAAAAAAAATATGTAATTGCCCTAATTTGGTTTGTTATTGCAGTTATACTATTTTTTATATGGTGGTTTACACAGTAACTTACGTGCGGCTATTCCATGGGAGGGTAACTGGTAACTTCTTCTGTGGTGAACTTTGTCTTAATCCTCATATATTGGAATAAGTGAATGAAACAAAGGCTTAGAGAGATCTCTAAGCCTTTGTTTATGTAAACTTCACTGTAATTTCTTTAGGTGTACTGTATAATTTTCCTTCTGGTTTTGTCGGAGTTTTTCATTTAGAACTTGCGTACTTTCTAAGAGTACCGAGTATGAAAACCCAAAAGGTCGTTACTTTTAGTGAGATAAAGCCTCCAATAGATCTAATTCTCCATTGCCTAACTCTTCTTTATTATGCCTTGAGCCTTCTTCAATTCCATACTTGTACAAATGATGGATAGATTTATTGGGCTTATCTTCATAATCATACTTATCAATAATTAAAGCCAAAGCCCCAGCAACCTTAGGTGTAGCAATAGAAGTACCTGATGAATAAAAGTATGCTCCATTTGGTGCTGTACTTAAGATCTGCTCCTTTTGCATCCAGCCTTCTGAAACCCACTTTTCTCCTCCGAACTCTTGGAGATACCTATAGTCTCCGCCCGGTGCCGCAATATCAACAAAGCCTTTCCCGTAGTTAGAAAAGACAGAAAGTTCATCGGAAGGTCCAGTTGAAGAGACTGTTACAACTCCAGGTAATGCTGCTGGAATATCAAAGCCTTTCCCTTTGAATGTCACTCCGTCCTCATCTAGTTTCTCTTGAATAAATTCACTCATTTCTTCTTTGTCTTTTACATCTAAAGAATCATTTCCTGCTGCAGCAACCACTACTGATCCTTTCTTTTGCGCATATTTAACAGCTTTTTGGTAAGCTTTGATTTCGGCTAATTCCTCTTTTGAGCTCTCACCGTTTGAAAATGTTTTTCCTTTAATTAAATAGCTTCCTAGACTTAAATTAATTACATCTACATCGTCATTCGCTGCTTCTATAATAGCCTTTATAATCCAAATGGAATCTGCAGATTGACTTCCGAAAACTCTATAAGATTTAATACCGATTTCAGGGGCAACCCCTTTCATGTAACCATTAGCAGCTATTTGACCAGCAACATGTGTTCCGTGACCGGTTAAATCCTGTATAGCTGTGATATCTCCAGTTTCATTTGGTTCTTCACCCCTAAAACCGTTTACTGGAACTAAGTTTTTAGATCCTGGAACTAAATTTTCCTTTAAATCATTATGGGAAGGAGTGATACCTGAATCAATGATGCCAACCGTAACATCCTTACTTCCACTGTATACATTATAACTTTTACCATTTTCTGTAACATCTTGCATGTCCCATTGTAAATGCCAAAGAGAAGGAAGAGGAAGACTGGTTGCTTCGGGAAGAGTTTCTTCTTTCACAGCTCTAATAGATAAGTTAGCCTTTTCTACTTCAGGATTCCTTTCCAGTAGTGCTAATTCTTTGGGTGTAGCCTTTACCTGAATAAGCCCTATTTCCTCAATCTCATACACTACATCAATACCAAATTGCTGAGTTTCTTCTCTGAAACTAGTAAAATCCTTCTCATTCTTAAGCATAATAGTATAGTAATTGCTTGATTCCTCTGCACTTACTAAATCATATTGACCAACTAAACAAAAAAATACAACAGAAATCGCTAATATACGCCTTATATTTCCCAACCTCAACACTCCTCTTTTCTATTTAATTATCCGGATTACAAATGTATAATAACACTAACAAAGAGAGAATTGTCAAACTAAAATTACAATAAAATAAAATTGAATATAAGGTATAAAATGTAAAATAGTGTAGTGCTAGTAAACTTTGAAAGGAGGTGAAAAAATGACTAAATCCTTTGAAAAAATAGGAATGGTGGATGAAGAAGAATTGATGGAGCTTTCTGGAGCAACAGAAGTGGAGCCACGTACGACGTGGCCTTGTGCTACTTTTGGTGGGACAATCGCAATTACAACTTACACGATGGATCGATCTTATGAATCCTGTCCTACGACGGCTTGTTCTACTAGATGCTAAATAACTGATGAAGGGGGAAGTATTATGATTACAACAGATATAAAAAGCGAGAATTTGATGAGAGCTACATACCTAAACGAAAGACTTTCCTCACCGAATGATAGAGATTTGGGAAGATCATATCAATTAGGTGAGGAGTGGTTGAAAAAATCCGGATTACCATTAGGGGCTTTCGAAGAAAGACTGAAAAACAAAGGTTTTTCTTATGATCAATTTTTATTTCTGTTGGAAAATAAGAATTCCCCTTCGATCATAAATCTTGAATGGCAAGAAACATTATTTAATATAATAAATGAAATTGACTCTAAGACTTTGAAAAGCAATATAGAAACTTCAGATATTGGGGTGTTTGTTCTTCCTTTTACAAATTATTTCATGAAAAATTTACATGATGAATTTTCATTAAAGGAATCTAAACATATCAATTTTAATAGTTTTATTAATAGCTGTGAAAAATACTTATTCCATGAGTTAAAACAAATTAGTGATAAAACCGTTGTTTTAGAGTTCCATAAGTTGAAAGAGAACTTACGCAAAGAAAAATGTGACCTTAAATATTTTAAAGAGGTTTATCTATCAAATATTCAATACATAAAAGATATTTTATTCAATTACCCAGTTATAGCTAGGATTCTTACTGAAATAACTGAACGTACCATCTTAAATGTGAAAAATCTAATCAATCGATATTTAAATGATTATCAAGATATAGTAGATACATTTTTCAATAAAGACATCGTACTACACTCAGCAAGCTTTGGGTTAGGTGATTCCCATAACAATGGTCAGACGGTAGCGATGTTAAAGTTTGAAAATGATGAACAACTAGTTTATAAACCCCGATCTCTTTCAATCGATGTCAATTTCAACCAATTTTTAAATTGGATCAATCAATCTGGTCTTTCTTTAGAACTGAAAAACGGAAAGAGTCTTTCTAGATCCAATTACGGATGGCAACAGTTTATTCAGCCAGTTGAATGTAAAAACAGAGAGGAAATCCATGAGTATTATTACCGTATGGGTGCAAACATAGCAATCTTTCACCTCTTAAGATCGAATGATATGCATTATGAGAATATTATTGCAAGTGGCTCCGTACCATATGTTATCGATTTAGAAACCCTTTTCTCAAACTCTATTTATAGTAATAAAGTACTGGAATTTCCAAGAAAAGAGTTGCTAAAGACCGTTCTTAGTTCAGGAATTTTGCCAACTGGACAGGTGTTTAATTCCACAATTGATTTCGATGCAAGCGCTATTGCCGGAAAGCCAAATCAAACATCTGAAAGTATGACAGGTTGGGTTATGGTCGAGGACGTAAACGGCGAGTATAAATATGAAAACACACGCTTTGTAACCTCAAATGAGAGCCATTTAGTTAAATTTAATAATGAGATTGTTAAACCTGAAACCTATATAAAAGATATAGAAAAAGGATTTATGGAAGTCTATCACGTTTTTTTACGAAGTAAAGAAACACTTTACGAAAAAGTAATTGAATTTTTCGGATGTGCCGAATGTAGGGTTGTACTCAGACCTACGTTCATGTACTCAAGGTTTCTAATTGCATCGCACCATCCAACTTATTTGCAAAACGGATTAGATAGAGAAGAGTTAATGGAGATGTTATGGAATATCAAAAAGTCTGAAGGTCGTTTCGAAGTAATTGTGGAGAGCGAAATTCAAGATTTACTCAATAATGATATCCCTTACTTTACATATGGAGTAAATTCAAAACATTTAATGGACAGTAGAGGTCAAGAAATCAAAGAAGTCTTTGATCAAACGAGTTTGGAAATGGTTAAAGAGCAAATCACGAATCTTAGTAAAAAAGACCTTTACGAGCAGCTAAAGCTCATCAGGTTATCTATTGAGACTAATGCAATCGGCGGGAAAGAAGTTAATGAGACAGAATGTATGAAGTCTCATCATTCATTAGAGAAAAACAACACTCATAAAACTTTATTAGAGACATCGGAAGAAATTGGTGACTTCCTAGTGGAGCAAGCCATTTATGATACAGAGGGGAACCATGTTTCTTGGGCAGGCGTGGAAAACATTGACAATAAATTTGCTTTTAAAATGTTGGATTTCTCTCTTTATAACGGCACCTTAGGAATGACTATTTTCTTAGGACAACTCTATCAATACATTCCAAAGGAAAGTTATAAAGAGGTTATCTATAAGAATATTAACTATCTCCGTGATATGATGCAAAAAATAGACGGGGTTATGACAAACTCAATGTTTAATGGAATTGGATCATTCTCGTACAGTTTGTATTACCTGTCATCTGTCTTAAATGATAGTAAGCTAAGTGAAATGGGCCATGAGTACTTAATGCAGATGAAAGACTTAAAAACTGACGAAGTCCATAAAAAAGATAGATTAGGAGTAGTTCAACCTGGTAATCAAATCGACTTTTTGGACGGTCATGCAGGAATTATTACTTTTGCAATTAATCTCTTTGAAATGAATGGAGAAGAAGACGCACTTGATATTGCAAAAAAATATGGACAAGACCTAATGGAAATATTGAAGGAACGAGAAGACAATTCATTTCTATTAGGCCTAGCTCATGGCACTTCTGGAATCGTATTAGCATTAGATAAATTAGGACGTCTGATAAATGATCCGGAAATGCAAACCATGGTTAAAGAGTTGGTAAACTATGAAGACAAACATTTCGATGTCGAAAAACTAAACTGGCTTGATTTACGAGAAAACGTAACCGAGAAAACGAAATCCTTTTATTGGTGCCATGGTGCTCCAGGTATTTTGTTATCAAGAGCTCAACTCGAACAAACGACAGTTCGAAAAGAAATATTAGAAACAGAAGTAATTAATCAATCCATCAGCAATTACATAACGATGGACCCTATTGGATTATGCCACGGAGTACTAGGAAATCTTGATATATTATTGAGCATTTCAGCCAAGTACCCAGAGGATATAAAAAAACATAAAATCAAACAACTAGCTGAAGGGATGATGAAGAAGGAAGAAAACCTTTATAAAATACAAGGAATGAAAGATAGAGGCTTGATGGGGTTAATGCTCGGGGTTGCAGGTGTAGGTTATTCTCTATTAAGAATAAACGACCCTTCTAAAGTTCCCTCAGTACTTAAATTAGAATTGCCTCATGTAAGGGTGAAGCAGTAGTGAAAAAAAAAATACCATTTATTGAACAAATGAGCCAAACCGAATGTGGTCTTGCATGTGTGGCCATGGTTTCGGGATATTATCAAAAACACATTCCTTTATTCGAATTAAGAGATCGAGTAGGGAACGGCAGAGATGGAAATACCCTTTACGACTTATATAAAGTTGGACAAGAACTAGGGTTTGAATCTAAATGTTACAAGTTACCCTGTGAAAACCTGAATCAAGTAGATTATCCTGTTATTCTCTATTGGGATGCTAAGCACTTTGTTGTTTTAGAGAAAGTGACAAAAAAAAACTACATCATCTTGGACCCTGCGCATGGACGGAAAAAATTGAAAGTAGAGGAGTTCAGAGAACATTATTCTGGTTATGTTTTATCGCTAACCCCTAATGAAGACTTTGTTCCTCAAAAGGAAAAGAGTTTGTGGAAGCCATATTTAAAGATATTAGCTAGTCGTCCTAAAATACTGTTCATGATGTTAGCAGTTAATGTGATTTTACAAGCTTTTGTCTTGATCACCCCTATATTTACTCAAAAGATCATAGATAACATGCTTTTAGATAATAATGCTCAGCTGCTCTCATTATTCCTCCAAGGGATCTTAATCACATTTGTGGCATATTTTGTCTTCAATTTATTAAGAAATGAAGTCGCCATACGAATGTTTAAATATTTGGACTATGAGATGTCTTGGGAGTATTTTAGTCACTTGTTGAAAATTCCGTATAGCTTCTTTCAGGTTCGCCAATCAGGAGACCTAATTTATCGATTCGCAAATTTAAGATCGATCCGGCAAATACTTTCTAATCAAATTATGAAGAGTTTACTGGACGCAGTCTTATTAATTATCATATTAGGTTACATGGTTTACCAATCAATCTACTTAGCCAGCTATTTAATTGGATTTACTGTTCTACTGTACTTGTTCATATTCGCTTTCAGACCGATTATGCATGAAATGAACAGAGATGAGCTCACAAAGGATACCAAACTCTATTCATACCAAACAGAGTCGATCATGGGTGTCTTAAATATTAAGATAGCTGGGGCAGAAAATATAGTATCCAAAAGATGGAATTCACTCTACTCTGATTTTGCAAGTTCATTTGTAAAAAAAGAAAGAATATTTGGGTTTATAACGTCTTTCAGTGGTGGACTTACATATTTCATGCCTCTCGCTGTGATTTGGATTGGGGCACCAAAGGTTCTTGGTGGAAGCTTATCTTTAGGAGAGCTTATAGCATTTCAATCCATCGCTACATTTTTTATCAGCACTTCTAATTCACTCATATTTCAAGTGGAAACATTCTATCAATTAAAAGTGTACTTAAGAAGAGTAAGAGACGTTGTAGATACTCCTACAGAATATGATGAGAATAAATCGTATGAAAAAAAAGAACTACAAGGAAATATTACGTTTAAAAATGTTGATTTTGCCTATACGAAGTATGCTGAAAATGTAATAAGAGATATAAATCTAGAAATAAAATCCGGAGAAAAAATAGCGATAGTTGGAGCCTCAGGATCTGGGAAAAGTACACTTGCCAACTTGCTTGTCGGTCTTCATATACCTACTGGAGGGGATATCTTTTATGATGGTGTAAACTTAGAGGATTTGGATAAATCGCACACAAGAAATCAGATGGGAATTGTAAACCAAGAGCCTTTTCTCTTTAATCAATCAATCTATGACAACATTAAAACTCAAAACGAGCATCTGAAAGATGAAGACATTGTACGTGCCGCAAAGATTGCGCAAATTCATGATGAGATTATGGCGATTCCCATGAATTACGACACAGTTATCTCTGAACAAGGACAAAATTTTTCTGGCGGACAAAAACAGCGTATTGCCATAGCAAGAGCGTTAGCACCGTCTCCTAAAATTTTGGTTTTAGATGAAGCGACAAATTCCTTAGATAGCCTAAACGAGAAAAAGATTGATGACATTCTTTCGAACATGGACTGTACAAGAATAGTGATAGCGCATCGTTTATCTACTATTCGTAATGCTGATAAAATCATTGTTCTAAATAATGGAGTAATTTCTGCAATAGGAAGTCATGAAGAGTTGATAACTTTAGATGGCTACTATCGGTCACTATTTGAAACCAATGAAAATTTAGACTTGAAAGGAGGTGAGAGTCATGAGCAACGAATTAAAAGCGTGGAAGAACCCATATTATAGAAATATGCAAGGTAATCAAACTAAGCTTCCTATCGAAGATCCAATGGTAGAGCTTAAAGAAGAGGAACTTCTTCAAATTCAAGGTGGTAACGAGGAACGTTGGGCTGAAACGGTCCTCACTACATTAACTTGTGCGGCTGCAAGTTATTTTCTTGGAAATCCAGGACATATGTGTACAATAACTGTTGAATGTCAAAATCAATGTAACAATTAATAATACCAAGAGGGAGAGAGTTACGCCAAACTAATCCCTCTTATTTTAATTTTATAGAGGTGATATTATGACTATTTCCCATCTTTATCGCTCATTAACCATAAATGAACGTATAAGCGAAAATCATCATCCCAAACAAAAGGTGGATTTAAATGCAGCTAAAGGCTTTTGGAATGAAATCCTAGAAGGGGAAGACCCTACAAAGATAGATCAAATATTTAAGCAACATTATAACATTACTTCTGGATTCTTGGAAAATCACTTTGAGTCAGATGTCGAACCCGAATTTTTGAAGAAAAGTGATTGGTTAAGTCAACTATTACAACAGAACGAATTTTTCCAAGGTACCAGTTCCAGTTCGATTGAGGATAGCGAGTTTACCAATATGGATTTATCATTTGTACCGTTTTATCCTTTTTTCGAACCATTTCTGAAAGAGTTTTATTATGATCTTTTTCATAATAAAATGAAACATTTAAACGTTGAAATTACATATTCTTGTAAAAATGACATCATAAAACATTTTGTTGATTTAATTTATACGGTAAGTCATAAAACACTTATCTTAGAAATTAATTCTTTACGCTTAATGGGTAAGCTTAAAGGTGATTCTTCAAGAGAAAGATATCAAGCTTTTAATAAGTTTTTGCAAGACGATGATTACAAACAATCGCTGTACCATGAATACCCTGTCTTGTTCAGATTAATATCAACAAAAATTGTGAATTTTAAACGTTTCTTATTAGAATTATTCACTAAATATAAAGAAGATGAGCTACTTTTAGAAAAAAAACTAGGAATAGATCCTGCTTCCATGATGAAAAATATTCATATAGGAAGTGGTGACTCGCATAAACGAGGTAAAACCGTCACAATCCTTGAATTTGAAAACGGAAAAAAGGTAGTTTATAAGCCAAGGAGTCTTTCCATTGATGCTGAATTCCAACGATTTATTTCTTGGATTAATGAAAGTGGGTCAACAGATAACAAATTAAAAACAACAGAAATCCTCGATCTAGGAGATTACGGATGGTCTGAATTCATACCATACCAAAATTGTAATACCACTATGGAAGTATCCAACTTCTATAATCGAACGGGGCAATTACTGGGTATTCTTCATGTGATGAATGCTACAGATTTCCATTATGAAAACATTATTTCTAACGGGGAACATCCTGTTTTAATCGATTTAGAGTCACTTTTCCATCACACGGTATCTTCAAATCATGAAGCGACCAAAAGCAAAGTTGTAAATAAGTCGTTACAGTTAATTAATGACTCAGTTTTGTCCACGGGTCTTATCCCAAATAGTGCTTTAAAGGATCAGGACGATTCTAACATTGACTTAAGTGGAATTGGAAATTCCTTAGGCAATAAAGAGTTGCCATTTAAAACAGAGGTTGTCTCCAATCAGTACACCGATGAAGTAATGATAGAAAAAAGGCATGGAACACTTTCACCAGGCTTAAATACTCCTCAGATCAAAGGGGTGAGCCTTCAAATAGGTGACTATTTAGAGGATATAATAGATGGATTCTCCTCGATTTATAATTTCTTCTTAACAAATAAAACAGAACTAGTAAGCAGAATAAAATCTTTTAAAGGAAAAGAAACTAGGAAAATATTCAGAGATACTATGAAATATGGAAAGCTACTTAATCTTAGTTATCATCCAGATTTCATGCGAAATCAAGTCGATCGAGAAGTACTGTTAAATCGTTTGAGAGCCAAACAAGAAGAAGCGATAAATCGGGTAGTTGATTATGAAATAGAAGATATGTTGGAAGGGGACATTCCTTACTTTTCCTCTACGCCTGAAGGAAAAGGAATCATGTCATCAAACCATTCAAGCATAGACAATTTCTATTATAAAGATGGTCTTACCTTGAGTTTAGAAAAAATAGCTCGACTTAGTCAAGAAGATCATGAAAGTCAACTTAATATTATAGCGGCTACTATATCCGCAGTTTATAGTGA
The DNA here is from genome assembly GCF_000775615.1 of Pontibacillus litoralis JSM 072002. GTDB lineage: Bacteria > Bacillota > Bacilli > Bacillales > BH030062 > Pontibacillus > Pontibacillus litoralis. The sequence goes on along the minus strand of NZ_AVPG01000027.1, from coordinate 11,068 downwards.
AACTGACATTAAACTTCTTCACTTTAAAGAAGTAAATCACCATCCAGGAAATTCAGAAGGCCTCATAAAGAGGGCAGAAGAAATTGCTGAAATTCTGTTGGATAGCGCTATAAAAAATGAGGATGAAGATGGTCTAGAGTTATGTTGGACAAGTATGGTTACTAAAGGGGGAAATGAGAATACTTGGGTTTATTCCATTACGGGGCCCGGCCTATATGATGGAAACCCCGGAATCGCTCTTTATTTTTCATATCTCTGGAAATTAACAGGAAATCCAAGATATAAACAAGCAGCTTACGCTACATTGAATCCAATTATAAAAATGCTACCTGATTTAGTTGAACCTGAGAATGTAAACTTAGGAGGATATTTAGGAATTGGCGGAATTGTCTATAGCCTCCATCATCTAGGAGAAGTTCTTCAGGATGACGGACTTAAAGAGGCGGCAAAACAAAATGCCGTTTTATTTGATAAATTTATTGCACAGGATAAAGTATATGATCTTATCGGTGGTTCTGCTGGGGCTTTAATGATCTTAATGAATTTATATGAAGAGTATAAGGAAGACTGGATGTTACAGATAAGTAGAAAATTAGTTAACCACCTAATTGAAAATTCTCAACCACAAAATGTTGGGGTAGCTTGGGTCCCTCATAATGACGCCGATAAGGATCCGTATATTGGTTTTTCTCATGGTAATGCCGGAATTATTGCTGCCTTATCTAGGTACTTTAGATATCGTCCATCTGACCAATTAGAAGAGATTATTCAAAATGGTATTAATTATGAAAATACATTCTTTAATGCTGAAAAAGGTAACTGGTTTAGTACGCATTTGGATAAGTATCTTTTAGCATGGTGCCACGGCGGCCCAGGAATACTGCTATCTAGGTGTATTCTACATGAAAGTGGAATTGAAAATGATGAACTAAGCAGAGATATAGAAGCTGCGTATAATTCAGGGATGCTCTCAAAGACTGGGAAAAATTATTCGCTATGTCATGGCGATATGGGGTTAATTGATATCCTGATGGTCGCTGAAGTAAAGATGGATGGATACAAAAAACAAAAAGTTAGCGCACTTAGAGAACAGATTATTCAAGAGGTATTTTCTAATTCACAAATTCAGGCGGATATTAACTCAGTCGGTTTATTAAACGGGATAGCCAGCATTGGTTATGGTCTCTTAAGATTGGCAAGTCCTAATCAAGTACCATCAGTGTTAATACTAGAGAAGCCCAACACACAATAGGGATATCCAACAAAAAAGTGAAGTATTTTTGACATTAAGTTAAAAATACTTTACTTTTTGTATGAAATATTTTACTGTTGTAGTAAGAGGTGAATAGCCATGGCGAAACATCAAGGTCAATTAAATAATCAACTTAATGTATTGCGTGCACAAAAAAAATGGTCTCAAGAAGATGTAGCTACCAAAGTTGGAGTGAGCCGTCAAACAATTATTTCGATTGAAGCTAACAAATACAACCCTTCTTTAATCTTATCGTTTAAATTGGCAAAATTATTTGAAGTGGATATTCAGGACATATTTAGTTATTCAGAATTGGAGGAGAAATAATGAATGAGATAGCAAATATAATAGAGCAACTTAAAGAGAATTATCTTACGATTTTAGTGTTTTTATCTATTATCCCTTCAATGTACGCGATTTTTTTCTCAAGCAGCGAAAATGATGAACGTGGTCAAAAAATCACAAGTCTTGCTTACCAATATTCTTATTTTTTCTGCCTAGCGGCCATACTTATTTTGTTTATTGTTAACAGGTTGGTCGACCTGACATTTGCAGATTTCAGAGCTGGTGTTATTACAATCGTCTTACTTGTTAATTTCTTTTTGGGAATTACTTTGTTTACTCTAAACAGAAAGTATTAATCAATGGAGGGGATGCAAATGGATGAGGTTGTATTAGAATGTCGAGGAGTTAGTAAAATACTTAGCCGGACAGAGGTTTTAAAGGATGTTTCAATAACCTTAGAGCGAGGGGAAATTTTTGGATTAGTAGGTCCGAATGGTGCTGGAAAAACTACCTTAATGAAAACCCTATTAGGCCTAACTAAAATTAATAAAGGAAACATTTCAGTATTAGGAAGACCCGTGAAAACTGAACGAGCTTATGCATTGAAAAAAATAGGATCTATGATTGAGTCCCCTTCGTTTTACCCTTTTTTTACTGGAGAACAAAATTTAAAATATTTTTCACAGAGCTATTCTAATATCACTCAAGATAAAATTGAACATATCCTTGATTTAGTGGGAATGATTAACTCAAAAAATAAAAAATTCAAAAAGTACTCTCTTGGTATGAAACAACGTCTTGGCATAGCAAGTGCAATCCTCCATGACCCTGAAATTTTGATTCTTGATGAACCAACGAACACATTAGATCCAATAGTAAGCGAAGAGTTTAAACAATTAATATTGCGTTTGCGCAAAGAACAAAACTTAACAGTACTGATTTCGAGCCATAATTTACTTGAAGTAGAAGAGATTTGTGATAGATATGCGATTTTGTCGAATGGTGAAGTTAAATCTATAGATGAAACAAAGTTGGTATCAGACGGTACAGTAACCTTACGTATTGAACTGGATAATCCCAATAAGGCTCAGCAGTTGTTGGATGTTCAATTTGGTGAAAATACGGAAATTCTTAATTCGTCTCAAATTGAATTCACATTACTGAGAAAAGATTATTCACAAGTAATGTTTTTGCTTCTTTCAAATGAAATAAATATCACTTCAATGACAGAAGTAAAAAGAGGAATTAAAGAACACTACCATGAAGCAATGGAAGGGGGGGAAAAGAGTGTTTAAAATACTGTTAGGTGAATGGAAAAAACTACGTAGTCAAAACATTATCCTCCTGGTAGTTGCGGTATTTTTGATCCTTAATGTAGGTGGGGCAATCTATAAATCTACACAGACAACAGAACCCACTTCTGATAATTGGAAAATGAGTCTAGCCTCTCAAAATGAGGTACTTCAAAAAGAGATAAAGAAGCTTCCCGAAGGAAGCTTAATGAGTTCTTCACATGAAAAGACCATTTTGATAAATGAGTACCGTATAGCAGAGAACTTAAAGCCTAAAGACTCTATAAATTTATGGTCATTTGCTTATTTTAGCAAGATCGTGCTTTCATTTGCTGGTTTAATTATCATTTCCATTGCAGCGCACCTGGTCTCCTCTGAACATCACTGGAAAACCATCAACACGCTCATGGCGACCCCCTTGCAAAAATGGAAATTCATTAGCTCTAAGATTCTTACCCTATTCACCTTTACATTTTTTGTAGTGTCCCTTCAACTATTATTTTCTTTGATTATAGGGGGGATTGCCTTTGGAGGCGGAGGTGAAAAAATCTATCTTTCAGTCCAAGAAGGGAAAGTTATTGAAGAAAGCTTTTCACTAGTTGTGATGAGGCACTTCTTTTTATCTGCTGTCAGTTTGTTTGTCGTTGCAATGATTGGTCTTACTCTTTCGACGGTATTTAGAAGTACCGCACTATCAATGGCTATTTCTCTTTTTCTATATTTAACAAGTGGAAACGTTACAAGGTTAATTGCACCTCATTTCGAAGGAATCAAGTACTCTTTATTCGCTAACACAAACCTCAACATGTATTTTAATGGCTCAACATTTATCAGTGGAATGACTTTGACCTTCTCTTTAATAGTGTTAAGTACATATTTATTGGTTTTCCTATTGATCTCAATAGGGACTTTCGTAAAGAGAGAAGTATAAGAAACAATTTTCCGTAATATGTAATTAGTTTCGAGAAGTGAGTAAGTCCTGTTTGTGTCTGGGGTTTTAGTCTTTTACTTTTGCCACCGCCCCTCCATAATCTAAATAGAACGAAATAGTAAATAGGAATACGTGAGTTTAAACAGGAAAATTTTTCTTAATTCAAAACCAGAAATCTAACAATTTTATCTATAGTTCTGGCGCACCTGATGAGGTGCGTCTTTTTTTATTACAAGTTTTCCGATGCAGAGATAAAAAATACAACAAGTGAATTTAATATCGAAAACAGGGGGAGTAAGGGCTTTGATCACCTCCTTAAACCCTTGAGATTACTCTAGACGGAATAGTCCAACCCACGGAAGACCTTAGGTGGAAGGGGGGAGATGGCAGAGGACTTAGGGAGGTTTTAGAGAGTTTTACAATAAATAAACATTTTATGGATATTAAAAGTGTTACATTTAAATAGGAGGAGGTGAATGGTATTAGCATGACAAAAGATAAACGTGACATTTCTTACTTCAAAAAAATAAAACAAGGAATTATTCTTAGAATTACCCTTCTTCAATTTTTATTGAGAGGTCTGATTGCAACAATTCTTGTTGGAACTGAAGTTTTGATTGGTTTAAAAAGTTTCACTCCAAGGAGTTTTAGGGGTCCGTTGGCAGAGTTCATGTGTGAATTCTTGCCACTGTTCTTGGGGACTATCTCTAGTTTTTAAGAACATTTTACACTTTCCTCCCTTTTGAGCTGATTCACTAGAAAACTCCCAATAGATGACTTGTATACCTATTGCTTTCGAAACGTTATTAATAGATAAATCATTCGGCTTCTGGATTGCTATAGACTTTAAAAGTTTAAAAACATACCTCTCTGCTCTGTTGTAAGTAAACATAAAAATCACCTCTATGCGAATGTATGTTCTGTAAAACTGTAAAAAAGAGGGCGTACAAAACTATTGCACACCTAATAACTATATTTATTTTTTCAAATCTATCTCAATATCAATTTCTTCTCCAACATTTTCCCAATCAGTATCTTGTGGAGCGCTAAATATTAATCGAATAGATTCCACATCTTCAGCTTTAGAATTCTTCAGAATATAATAAGAGGATCCTTCTTTATTAACAGCACCAATATATTCTCCATCAATATGATCACTCATCAACATATCGGGTTCAAGTTGTTCGCCAGTATTTGTAGTCATTACTGCTTGTGATGCGTAAAATTCTATGTTTTCTTCGGAATTATTTTCGACTTTCATATCTACTTGAATATATTCTATTTCTTCCGTTTCCATCATAGCGGCTAGATCACCTTTAAGTTTACCTGAAACTCCATTGGCCTTATTTATGGTTAATTTAATTGGTCCACTTTCAAATGTTCCAACATCATCAGTACGACTAACTAAAGTCATTTCTCCGCCTTCATTAGTTACCACGTCACCAACTGAAGCTTCTTTAGACTCATTTTCTTCTGTAGTCATTTTTTCTGAATCCTTTTCCTTTGTAGCATCTTCGTTTGAACTTTCATCAGCGGCTTTGGCATCGTCTTTATTCTCTGAAGAGCTATCATCATTGCCACAAGCGGTTAGGACAACAGCAAATACCATTGCTAAAAATAAAAATAATAATTTCTTCAAACTAATCTCCCCTTAAAATGTTTTCTCTATGTAATCTATGCAAAGCATAGTAATTACCGTTTATTCATCATCTTTAAATGCTTCCCAAATCTTTTTCAATCTCCTTAAATCTTCTTCTTTGGATTTAGGTAATTCTTTATACCAACGCTCTAGATCAGGAGAGTTTTTGAACGCTTCAAAAGCTTCTTCTTCTGTTAGATGCGGTTGATCACTGTGACCTAAGAGGTAATCTGTAGTTACTCTGTAGTAATCGGCAAGAGTAGTTAGTATTTCGTAATCGGGGCTTCTATTACCTTTTTCATATGCAGTGTAAGCAGGCCTTGAAACTCCAATAATTTTTGCTATATCTTCTTGAGTCTTTTTGTGTTCTTTCCTTAATTTAATCAACCTATCTTTAAGCATGTTACTACCCCTTCCTTAACTAACATTTTACAGTAACAATGCGTTACTTAAAACTAAGTGTAACAAAACGAAACTTTTAATAAATAAAAGTGTCGACTATGTAACGAAACGTTACAAGGAGGTGGTGAGTACAATGAGGACGTGGCTTAAAGAGTTAAGGAATCAGCGAGGTTATACCCAACATAAAGTTTCTAAAGATGCTGGGATAGAAAGATCATATTACACCATGATAGAACAAGGTAAAAGAAATCCAAGCGTTTCGGTCGCTAAATCTATAGCTTCAACATTAGGGTTTGATTGGACTATTTTTTTTGATAATCAATGTAACGAAATGAAACAAAATAAACAAGCTATTTAGGAGGTGAGTACATGGAACAAACTAAACCATATTCATTTGAAAAGTTAAATGAAGTCTCTTTGAGCAAAAGACTGAGAATTGACGGTGTAGAAATCAAAGGGATACAAGCAGTTGAAATTAAATCTGATGTATCTAATGTATCCCAGATAGAAATAAGATTTATTGGAAAAATCAAAGGTTTAGATGATTTTTCAACCAGGCAGTAGCAACGCCGGTGGCTATCGGTGCTAGTCCTTTTATGGTACCAACGCCTTTTTCTGAAGCCATACCCTTAATTTTATTCCAATTTGTATCATTGCGGATGTTGTCTAAAAATTCATGTCCATCAGTGCTTATGGAATCAATTGAAAAAAGTATACCACTTTTAGTTGTATAAACTTTACCATTTAAAAGCCTTGCCTCAATTAGCTTTTCAAGAGCATAGCCTAAATCACTTTTATCGAAACTTTCAAGTCGTCGGTCGTAAACTACTTTATTGATATCAATATCTCTAGGTTGATCTTCAATTACAAATAACAGGTCACGCATTGCATCAAAACTTAGTTTCAATTTTTCACCTCCCTCTTACAACAATATTCGACAGAGGTGAACAAAAATCCTACAAGGAGCATTCCTGTAATGAAGAAATTTCGGAGGGAAATGGGTGAAAATGACAAGTGCATAAAAAAAGCCCCCTTGGTACGATAGAGAGTGTCATGCATGACCTCGAATTAAGTACCGAAGGAGAGCTTATATTATGGATTTTACACAAAATAATCGTTTAGCGCAAATAAATGAACACACATTAATTATTGGGGTGGATATAGCGAAACGCAAACATGTGGCTCGGGCGATTGATAATCGCGGTCGAGACCTTGTTAAACGGCTTGTATTCGCCAATACGCTTGACGGGTTTTCAAATTTGATTGAATGGGCAGTGGCTCTTTCTGACGCGCACACGCGTCCCAATTTGATTGTTGGCATGGAGCCAACGGGACATTACTGGCTCAATTTAGCTTATCACCTGAAAGCACGCGGCATTAAAGTTGTCGTTGTCAATCCAATGAAAGTCAAACGATTCAAAGAAATGGATGATGACTCTCCAACTAAAAATGATACAAAAGATGCCAAAGTCATCGCTCAAGTTGTGCGTGATGGCCGTTACCATAATCCCACTTTGCCTGAGGATGTTTACGCTGAATTGCGTGAAGGCATGAAGCTCTATGATATCATCCAAGAAGATCTGTCCTCGATTAAGGCTCAAATGCATAATGCGCTTGATCGATACTTTCCAGAATTTCTCGATGTCTTTAAAGACTGGACAGGTAAGGCGGCTCTTCATTTATTGGAAAAAGGCTACATGCCGGAAGATATCCGTCAAACGACGGAAGAAACTTTACTTTTGGAAGTTAAGCAGGCTGCCAAGCGTGGTGTAGGATTGAAGCGTATCCAAGCATTAAAGCAGGCAGCTGATAACAGCGTGGGACTGACGGCAGGGTTAAGAATGGGACGACAAGAAATTAGGTATTTGATTGATCAGTATAAGAATCTTTAAGAACGTCTTATCGCTCTTGAAGCACAATTGGAAGAACTCGTTCATCACATTCCTGGTTCTGATCAGATGATAGCGATCAAAGGTGTTAGTTCCATAACCGTAGCTGGTTTCTTCGCTGAAACAGGTGATTTATCGAATTATGAAGATCCACGCCAAATCATTAAATTAGCGGGACTCAATTTAAAGATGAATCAGTCCGGACTATTCAAAGGCCAAACAACGATCACAAAACGCGGAAGAAAAAGACTGCGAAGTCTTCTATATCAAGTTGCACGTCCTTTATCGCTACACAATGAAGGTTTTAAGCAGCTTCATCATTATTATCGTCATCGCTCTGATAATCCGTTGACAGGAAAACAATCATTTATTGCGCTAAGCAGAAAACTTGTCAAGATCTTTTATGTATTAGGTACACGAAAGTGTACGTTCAGTGAGAAACGCATGCTTCATGATATCCCAATGATTTCAACAATACAGGAAGTCGCTTAATCAACCGAATGACCATCGTTTAGAAACTACTCTTTAACAATTGAAGCACGGATTAGCCGGTCGTTATTTAATCCATTAGGGCTTTGACCCACTTAAGGAGCATTTCCGGCATCCACCATGGTCAGGTCGAACGAAGGAATTTGCGCGCATAGACGCCGTGAGACATGGGAGGGTCCACCGCCATGTAAAAGTGGAGATCCAAGGTGCGATCATAAAACAAGCATCCATTTAATGGAAATACACCATTAAGGTTTATTTAGCTTACCCATTTTACCAAATTCCAGCACCTATAGGGGTGGAAAAGGCCGGAATTCGCTATGGACTTTAATTGTCTAATAGAAAAACAGAGATAAACGAAGGAATTCTAAGAAAAGGTTAATTTATTGAGGGAGGGGTGAAAGTGGCAGAAAATAAGCAACGGTTCAGTAAAGAAGCCAACAAAACTTATACGTACAAAGATGCTGATAGCTTACTAGCTAATTTAGGTGATTTAACTGAAATTGTTAATCATCACCTTTCCAATCAAGTTTCTCGATTATCTGAATTAGACGATTATTATTTAGGGAATAACCGCACCATCTTAAATGGAGATAGACGAAAAGAAGAACATATGGCTGATCATAGAGCTACCCATAACCACGCTAGGTATGTAAGCCAATTTATTGTAGGTTATCTTACTGGAAGCCCTATAGAAGTTATGCACAATGAGCAAAAGGTGCAGGACACAATATCGTATATAAATGACATTAATAATGCAGATGCTATAAATAGTGAATTGACACTTGATTGTTCTGTATACGGAAGAGCATATGAATTAATATTTAGAAGTCAGGACGATGAAACTCGGTTTACTTTGCTTTCTCCGTTAGAAACATTTGTGATTTATGACGATACAGTGGAGCAAAAAGCTATTGCTGGAATAAGACATCGAACTCTACTGATAGATGGCGAAAACACTTTAATTGTGGAAGTATATACGAATTCTAAGATATATACTTATCATGCTAATGAAGACGGTAGTGATTACAAACTGGTAGATGAAAAAGCACATTACTTTGATGGCGTACCTATAAATGAGTATCAAAATAATAGATTTCGTCAAGGTGATTTTGAAAACGTACTAAATTTAATTGATTTATACGATGCTTCTCAAAGTGATTTAGCAAACTATTCTCAGGATTTACAAGATGCCATGCTTGTTATAAAAGGACGTCTTGACCTGATGGGAGATAATGTGGATCCGGTTCAACGAGCTAAGGAAATGAAGCAAGCTAACATCCTTTACATGGAGCCGGAAATGGGCACCGATGGCAAAGAAGATAATGTTGATGCCAGATATATTTATAAGCAATATGATGTGGCTGGAATGGAAGCATATAAGACTCGACTCACCAACGATATTCATAAATTTACTAATGTGCCAAATATGAATGATGAAAAATTTGCAGGTACACAATCAGGTGAATCTATGAAATACAAGCTGTTTGGACTTGAACAAGTAAGAGCATCAAAAGAGCGTTATTTTAAACGCTCCATGAAAAATCGTTATAGGTTAATAAATAATATTATGGCCACGGGTTCAGAGCTGCCAAAAGATACCTTGAATAATATATCAATAGAGTTTACACCTAACTTTCCAAAGAATACAAAAGAACAGATTGATATATTTAATAGTCTTGGTGGTGAAGTATCTAATGAAACAGCTTTGTCCTTGTTACCCTATGAAATTGATATAGAAGCTGAGAAAAAGTGTTTATCGGAAGAGCAGGAAAACCGCAGACAAACTTCTAGTTACATGGATGTAGAAAGCTAATGGAGCATAACTACTGGACAGAGCGAGAGAGAAATAATATTACACGTGAGCAGATGAAGGACGAAGCAGTAGTACAAGAGCTAAGGAAAATAATTCAAACAGCCCTTCAGGGATCTCTAGAGGATATAAGATTATTTTATAAGAATTATGCAAAGCGCAATAAACTGACCAAAGCTGAAGTGAAGCAAATAGTATCTGACATGGATGTGCAAGCCTTTGAAGAAAAAGCAGCTAAGTATGTGATAGATAAAGATTTTAGCGATAGAGCAAATAAAGAATTAGCTGCTTACAACTTAAAAATGCGTGTTAATAGACAAGAGCTTCTTATGATGTATTTAAATGCTCGCCTGGTAGCTATGGCAGATGAACAGGTTAAAACCTTTCAAGATTACTTAGAGCAGGTTAGCCTTGATGAGGTATTAAGACAAGCAGGTATACTTGGAGCTGATTTGTCTATTCCTATAACAACTTTAAAGGCAATAGTAGGAGCTAGCTTTCATGGTGCTACGTGGTCAACTCGTATATGGAATGATATGCATAAATTAAGAAAAGAACTTAACAACATTATAAATAGTGCAGTCATTCGTGGAACAAACCCAACTACATTTCTACCTAAAATAAAAGAACATTATGATGTAACTACCTTCGAAGCCAAGAGGTTATTAATTACCGAAAGTGCCAGAGTTCAAACTGAGAGTATGAAGTTAGCTTTTCATGAATTAATGAATGATGATACGGATGCCGAATATGAATTTGTAGCAAAGCTCGACAGTAGAACATCAAAGGTATGCAGAGGATTGGACGGAGAACATTTTAAAGTTAAGGATATGAAACCAGGGGTTAATGCAGCTCCTATGCATCCATTCTGCAGAAGTTCAGCAGCTTTAGTCTCAGGTGATTGGCGTAGTAATTTCTTTAAAGAAAAAAGAGAAACGCATTCTCTACCTAGCGATAATGATAACCTAATTGAAGACAGAGCATCCAATGATGAATACAAGACGTATCCTGTAAAAAAATCCAATGTGCCATGGAATGAATACTTTGTAAGCGTCAAATACTACACACATATGCAA
>NZ_AVPG01000056.1 GCF_000775615.1 Pontibacillus litoralis JSM 072002 | reverse complement strand
CGGTTGCCGACCCTGGTATAGCATGTCCGCCGACTTTATTTACCCAACCACCTGGCTATACGACTTCTACAACATCGAGGGTTAGAATGATCGATGTAACACAGACCGACATCGATACAAACCAAGTATTTACGGAAAATTTCGGTCATGAAGATGTGGAGTCATTTGAATGTTCTCCTAATGGACTGCAAGTGGCGCTCGTTCCAAGTAGAGTGTTTGAGATAAATCTTGTAACCGGTAGTTCTACCAATTTAGGTTTTATTACACCAAATGGAGAATATAATGCGGTGGGGTTTAGTGTTTTAGACAATTCAATATATGGTAAGGCTAATAGTGTTGACAGAATATTTAGATTAAATGCAGATTTATCCGCTACTATTTTTCCCGCAATCCCCAACCTGCCTAGTCGTCCGTATAATGTTGGTGATGTTGACTTAAACGGCCATTTATATATTTATACTCAAAATGACCCCCGATTTTATGTAATAGACGTTGACCCTAACTCTCCAACGTATTTAATGCTCGTTGATCCTACAGCTGGTTTTGTGCTGGATACAGCTCCTTTTGGAACAGCAATTACTCCGATTTTAATTGCTGACTGGGCATTTAATCCTGTAGATAATCAATTATACGGTATTTTAACTCCTTCAGGCAATGTTGTTAGAATCGATCCATTAACAGGAGCAGTAACTACATTAACAACTGTTGGTGTACCAGGTGGCCCACTTTATGGCGCAGTATTTTTTGATGGGCAAGGGTTCTTTTATGGATTTAATAATGCCACAGGTCAAATTTTCCGAATTGAAATAGTTGGAAATAACGCGAATGGCGTACTATTTTCAACATCAGTTTCAGCACTTCGAAATGATGGTACTCGTTGTCCACTTGCGCTATTAAACCTACTTACTATTGAAAAAAGTGTTGATCCTACGCTTGCGTGTCCTGGTGATAGATTGATGTATACCATTGAGATTGAGAATGTGGGTGCAATCTTGGATGCAGAAAATGTCATCGTTGTAGACGATATTCCAGCCGGAACGACATTTATACCAGGTAGTGTCACCGTTAATGGGATGCTGACAGGAGATGATCCGAGTGTGGGGATTTCGCTTGGGGATATACCACCAGGCGGAACGGTAACGATAACGTACAAAGTGGAAGTAGATGATTTTGGTACTTTTCCTATCACGAACATAGCTAGTGTAAGTGGAGATAATGTGGAAGAAACGTTTTCGAATGAGGTTGTTACGAATCAAGCCATGACGAATGTATCGGTTGTGAAAGAAGCGGAACCGCAGCTCATTGAATGTGGAGATATTCTAACGTACACGATTACGATTACAAATGAAGGTCCAGATAGTTCTGGTCAAATTATTTTATATGACCCAGAACCTTCCGGGACGAACTTTATTGAAGGTAGTGTAAAGGTTAATGGTTTATTAGTTCCTGATGCTAATCCTAATGCTGGTATCCCCATTGGCTCTCTCGCTGTTGGAGAATCG